>CANOKL010000034.1 GCA_947566645.1 uncultured Lachnospiraceae bacterium | reverse complement strand
TAATAGCATCAGAAGGAAAAATAGAAAAAGTGCCAACTAACACTTGACACAATCATGTTTGCTTCCCGGCTTGAATTCTGATGTAAGAAAGTGTATACTGAGTAAAAGAACGGAAGTGGTGCCAGGGTCAAAAGGTCATGGATGAAATGCGGAGCAATTCCTGGCATCATGGAATACAAGAAAGAAGGGATTATATGAAATACCTGGTGATTATGTGGGGTGCAGCAATTGTATATCTGGTTGTCGGGATCTATGCAATGAATAAAAAAGAACCGATGCGGCTTTCTTTCGTTTCCAGGCTTACGGAGGACATGGTCTCAGATATACCTGCTTATAATAAGGAAGTAGGAAAGATGTGGTGCACCTTTTCCGGTGTATTATTCGCCGGTGGGATTCTAATCGCGTGGAACCCGGCATTCTCTGTCTTTTTCTTTGCAATATCCTGTATCATTGGCGTAGGCGGTACTGTATGGTGGCAGAGTAAGATCGAGGAAAGGTTTATAACGGAGCCGGACAAATAACTGCAGCCCGTAAGGAAGGATGAGAATACGGCTATGATTAAAAATATAATATTTGACATGGGAAATGTACTTCTCAGCTATAATCCGGATGTTTGTCTGAACAGATTTGTCCAGGACGAGGAGGACAGGGCAATTATAAGAAAAGAGCTTTTTGAAGGACCTGAGTGGGTAGAAGGCGATCTGGGACTGATTACAGATGCAGAGCGTTTTGACGGAGTGAGCAGGCGGGTCCCGCCGCGTCTCCATGGGGCGCTTAGAAGTTGTACCCTGGAGTGGATGATGTGTATGAAGCCGGTTCCAGGGGCAAAGGAATTTACAGAGTATGTGAAGGAAGCCGGATACCGGATTTATGTACTGTCAAATGCAAGTACTTCCTTTTATGATTATTTTCCAGGCTTCGCTCCATTGGATTATTTTGACGGGGTTGTGGTGTCCTGCGATGTCCATGTAGTCAAGCCGGATATCCGGATATATGAGCATCTGCTTAAGACCTGCGGGCTGAACCCGGAGGAATGTTTTTTTATAGATGATATGGAGGCAAATGTGGAGGGAGCAAAAAAAGCCGGGATAGCGGGAGCTGTATTTCGAGGAAGTTTTGAGGAAATGAAAGGGCTTATCGGGTGAGAGTATGGAATTCGGTATGACAGCTGTAGTTTTGGTTATTCTGGCAGTCCTTGTTACTTATTCCCTTGAAAAGAAGAATTTTAAAAAGAAGCTGCGGATGAAGCTGCGGACAGAATATGGACAGAAGCCGGACATGGGCATGGAACTTCCAGATTATAAGGAGACAGCGATCTATTATAATCTGATCAGGGATAATATTCCAGAAGATGAGCGCGTGGATGAGATTACGTGGGCAGACCTGGAGATGGATCCTGTGTTCCGGCGTCTGAACACCACCGTATCCTGTGCAGGGGAGCAGCTTCTTTTTGCGTGGCTGCACCGTCTTTCGGGGGATCAAAGGATTCTTGACAGACTGGAACGTAAGGCCTGTTATTTTGACAGCCATCCAGATGAGCGCGTGGAAACGCAGGTTTTGTTATGGGGACTGAAAAAGGAGTCCGTTAACTATTATATTCCGGAATATATAGAACAGCTGGAATTTCAGAAGATGCCCTTCGCCCTGCTTTGCAGAATGCTGCTTGCTTCCCTGCTAGTCTTTACTGTAGCGGCTCTGCTGACAGCGAATCCTGTGATTGCATCCATAGCCGGGATTCATTTCCTGATAAATATTGCCGTGTATGCCATTGCAAAAGCAAAGTATGAGGTAGAGATAGAAACCTTTTATGGAATTGTCCGTACGGTGAAGATTGGGGAGGCTGTGCAGAAGCTCTGTCCAGAGGAAATATCCAGGGAAGGTGAAAGGACAAAAGACTTAAAGAATCTTTCCCGCATCATCCTTGTTCTTGATCAGAGGAAGCAGGCGCGGCTTTCGGGAGATGCGGTTGCAATGGCATCAGAGTATCTCCTGGGTGCATTTATGCTGGATTTTCTCCTTTATGACAGGGCGGTGCGGCTTTTATGTGAAAAAAAGGAGAGCTTTGGGGAAGTCTACCGTTTTGTGGGTGAGGTGGATATGAGCATTGCCGTTGCCTCGTTCAGAAAAAGCCTGTCTGGAACTACAGGATATTGTATTCCTGAATTCCGCCAGGGCAGAATACTTTGCGGGACAGGAATCTGCCATCCTCTCATTGAGCATGCAGTGGCGAATGATGTCTTTATGGAAAAAAACATGATCATAACCGGATCGAACGCATCAGGAAAATCCACGTTCATTAAGGCAGTTGCGGTCAATCTGATTCTGGGACAGAGCATCCATACCTGTACGGCAGAGACCATGTCCATGCCAAAGGTATCTGTACTTACGTCCATGGCTGTCAGGGACGATGTGTTGTCCGGGGAAAGCTATTATATAAGGGAAATCCGTTACCTGAAACGGATGATTGACAGGAGCGGAAAGGACAGACTGGCATTTTTCGGAATTGATGAGATCCTGCGCGGTACGAATACGAAAGAACGGATTGCGGCATCTGCGGCAGTTCTGAGATATCTGAATCAGCGAAACTGTATTTTAATGGTGGCTACTCATGACCTGGAACTTGCGGAAACAATGAAAGAGTCCTGTGAGAATTATCATTTCTCTGAGTCTGTGGAGGAGGGAGATGTCCTGTTTGATTATAAGCTGTATCCCGGGATCAGCGATACGAGAAATGCCATACGCCTCCTTGGTGCAATGGGATTCCCGGAAGAAATCATTGCCGCGGCTTTAAGTGATAATTGAAAGTCATATTCTGTGTCCGCCATTCATAGATTACTATAAACCTTATGAATGGCGCTGTTATGAAAAATAGAGTTCAGGAACATTCCCTGAAAAATAAAATAGCAGAGGCATCCGGACTTCCGAAGGATGTTGTTATGGGGCAGCCTGTTGTGACTGTTCTTGGGCGGATGGAGCTTAATATTGAGAATTACCGCGGAATTATCGAATATACGGATGCACTGATCCGTGTTCAGACAAAGGCCGGACAGATCCGTATCACAGGAAAGAATCTGAGTGTGGATTACTATACGAATGACGATATGAAGCTTACCGGACGGATTGAAGCCATAGAATATCAGCAGTAGAGGAGGCGGCACAAGTGATATTTAAGATTCTTCAGTATATCCGGGGGTATCTGCGTATACGTGTTGTCGGTTATTCGGCGGAACGCTTTCTCAATGCATGCCGGCACAGAGGCATCCGTCTGTGGAACATGAGCCCGGCGGCCAATGCATACGAGATGAATATCAGTATCAGGGGATTCCGGCAGATCAAGCCCATTGTACGCAAGACAGGGGCAAAGGTTGTGATCATACGCCGGGAGGGGTTCCCCTTTTTCTTATATAGATACCGCAGGCGAAAGCTTTTTTTTGCAGGAGCGGTTCTTTTCTTTCTCTTGATCTATACACTGTCAAAGTTTGTCTGGAGTATTGACATCCGCGGGAATCTGACAAGAACAGACGAGACACTTCTGGAATTCCTGGGAACAAAGGCTGTGAAAAACGGAATGCTGCTTTCAGATGTGAATTGCGGAAGGATTGTAAAAGATATCCGCAGGGAATATGACGATATTATCTGGGTGTCCGCATCCATTGAGGGGACGAAGCTGATTATCCAGGTAAAGGAAAATCAGGATGTGATACCAGCGGATGAAAAGTCCGGGAACCAGCGTGAAGAAAAAAAAGCGGAAACAGAAAGCGGCAGGAAGGTTCAGCCTACAGATATTGTGGCTGACCGGAATTGCACGGTAACAAGCATTATTACAAGGCGGGGAGTTCCAAAGATCAGGGAAGGCGAGAAGATAAAAAAAGGAGATATCCTTGTATCAGGGCAGATTCCCGTGAACAATGATGCCGGTGAGACCGTCTCTTATCAGTACCAGGAATCTGATGCGGATATTCTGGGCAAGACAAAGATCACCTATGAAGATAAGCAGAGCCTTACTTATGATAAGAAAAAAAGAATTGCAAACAAGCTGAAAGTGCCGGAATATGTGGAGAGGCGGGAATATTTCCTGAGGCTTGGGGAGTTCAGGCTAAGCCTTGGCTGGCTTAAGAATGATTATGAGCATTGTGAACATTATTCATCGGAAAAGCAGGTAAAGCTTTTTGATAATTTCTACCTGCCTGTCTTTTTCGGGGAGAAAAGGGTGGTCCCCTATACCCTGGATGAGAAAAAATATAAGAAAAAGGAGCTCCAGACGATTCTGACAGAAAGATTTTCACGATATTGTGAAGATTTAAGTGAAAAAGGGGTAGAAATTATTGGGAATAATGTTAAAATATACACAGGGTCCAAAGAAGCCACGGCAAAAGGGACTCTAACTGTAATTATGCCGGTGGGAACCAGGAAGCCGTCAAAGCCGGCGGAGGTGAAAGCGCCGGAGGAGGAAAATGAACAGTCAGGAGAATAGTTGAATGGGAATAGCGGAGACAGTGATTGAGATACCGGCCGAACATGAGGCGAATATTTTCGGACAATTTGACGTATATGCGAAGAAGATTGAAAGGACCCTTAAGGTCTCTCTGATTGCAAGGGGAGAGAGTGTAAAGATCGTGGGGGATCCTGTAAGGACAGAGCGGGCACGCACTGTTCTCGTAAAGCTTTTGGAGCTTTCGGTGCGTGGAAATACGATACAGGAGCAGAATGTGGACTATATCCTTTCTCTTGTGATGGAGGACAGCAGCGAGGATGTGCTTGAGATTGACCGGGATATTATCTGCCATACGCTTCAGGGAAAGCCAATTAAGCCTAAGACCTTCGGACAGAAAAAGTATGTGGATGCGATCAGGCAGCAGATGATTGTGTTCGGTCTTGGCCCTGCCGGAACAGGAAAGACCTATCTTGCCATGGCTATGGCGATTACGGCCTTTAAAAATAATGAGGTGGGGAGGATCATTCTTACAAGGCCTGCCATCGAGGCAGGGGAGAAGCTTGGCTTTCTTCCAGGAGACCTGCAGAGCAAGATTGATCCTTATCTGCGGCCGCTTTATGATGCCCTGTACCAGATTATGGGGGCGGAGAGCTTTTTGAAGAACTCGGAAAAGGGGCTGATTGAGGTGGCTCCTCTTGCTTATATGCGGGGGCGCACGCTGGATCATGCATTTATCATTCTGGATGAGGCGCAGAATACAACGCCTGCGCAGATGAAGATGTTCCTTACCAGGATCGGTTTTGGCTCAAAGGTTGTGATTACCGGGGACGCCACACAGAAGGATCTTGCCCTGGGGCAGACGTCCGGTCTGGACGTGGCAGTTAATGCGGTGAAAAATATTGAGGACATTGCCATCTGCAGTCTGACAAGCAGGGATGTGGTCCGGCATCCGCTTGTACAGAAGATTGTAAAGGCATATGAGGAATATGAAACAAAGTCAAAGAGCCGTGGGAAGGAAAAAGGCGGCAGGAATAAAAGGAGCAGAAGGTCATGACGCTTTACTATGAGGAGGAAGGGAGTATCAGACTTCCATTTGCATGCCAGGAACTGGCAGAAGAGGTTGCGGAGGCAGTGCTGGATGAACTCGGGTGTCCCTATGAGGCGGAGGTGAACCTGCTTCTTACTGAGGACGTGCAGATCCGGGAGATGAACCGGGAGTTCCGGCAGATAGACCGGGCTACAGACGTACTGTCCTTTCCGATGACTGAATATGAGACACCGGGAGATTTTTCTCACCTGGAAGAGCAGGATGACTGCTTTCATCCGGAGACGGGAGAGCTGATTCTCGGTGATATTGTTATTTCCAAGGAGAAGGTGCTTTCCCAGGCTGAGGAGTTCGGACATACACCCAGGAGAGAATTTGCTTTCTTAATTGCACATTCTATGTTACACTTATCAGGGTATGATCATATGGAGGAAGATGAGAGATCTGTCATGGAGGCGCTTCAGAGACAGATCTTAGAAAAGCTGAATATATTACGATAAAAGACGACAGTGCCTGAGGAGGCGGTTGTTTTTGAGATGGAGTAAATAACGTATGGCTGGTAACAGAAATAATAAAGATAAAGGTTTTCTTTTACAGGGTTCTATTCTTGCAATAGCCGGTGTGATCACGAAGCTGATCGGGGCAGTCTACCGGGTTCCGCTTGTAAATATCATCGGAGATGAAGGAATGGGGTATTATGGTATTGCATTCCAGATTTATTCGATTGCACTGACCCTTACATCCTACAGCCTCCCCCTGGCTGTATCAAAGCTTGTGTCCGCAAGAGTAGCAAGAGGAGAGTATAAAAATTCACACAGAGTCTTCCGCGGAGCGATGACATTTGCCATTATAGTCAGCGGTCTTGTTGGCGCCGTTATTTTTTTTGGCGCAGGTTTTATAGCGGAGCAGATCATGTCGGTAAAGTTCAGCGCTTATGCGCTCAGGGTGCTGGCTCCCTGTATTCTGGTTGTAGCAATCCTGGGAGTCATGCGCGGTTTTTTCCAGGGAAATGGTTCCATGATTCCGACAGCATTTTCCCAGGTGCTGGAGCAGATTGTGAATGCAGGCGTCAGCATCGCCGGGGCATATATGCTGTTCCAGGTGGGTATGGATGTGGCAAAGATACGGGGAAATGATTCCTATGGCGCAGCCTATTCAGCGGCGGGCGGTACCCTCGGAACGGTCATAGGGGCGTTGTCTGCACTGCTGTTCCTGCTGTTTGTCTATGCGGTATATAAGAGGATTCTAAAACGGAAGATGCGCAGAGACCGGGGACACAGGAGGGAAAGTTTCAGGAAAATCTACAAGATTCTGTTTATTACCATTGCACCGGTAATCTTAAGCTCTACAGTATATAATCTGTGCGGAGTGATTGACAATGCCATGTTTGCAAAGATTATGTCTGTGCAGGGGCATAAGGCGACAGAATATACCTCCCTGATCGGCATTCTGAATGGGAAGTACGATACCCTGATTAATGTTCCGATCTCCATCGCGTATTCCCTGGGTGCTTCCCTGATCCCGGCAATTGTAACTGCTGCCCAGACCGGGAGCAGAAAACAGGTACATAATAAGATCCAGTTAGTAACAAAGTTTAATATGATGATTGCCATTCCCTGTGCTGCAGGGTTTATTGTGCTGGCGGAACCCATCCTTGATCTCTTGTTTTTTACCCAGGATAATAAGGTGGGAGGTCTGATGCTGCAGTTAGGGGCTTTGTCGGTTGTATTTTATTGTCTGTCCACGGTTACCAATGCAGTGCTTCAGGGACTTGATAATATGATGGCTCCGGTGAAGAATGCAGCAATCTCTCTTGTACTGTACACGATTTCCCTGTTTGCAATGCTGGTTGTGTTCCGTTGGGGGATCTATGCAGTTGTGTTAAGCAGGATTGTATTTTCCGGGTCTACAAGTATTCTCAATGCCCATTCCCTTAGAATGCAGATCGGTTATGTGCAGGAGCAGCAGAAGACGTTTATTATTCCGGCAGTTGCCTCAGTCATCATGGGGGTGATTGCACTGGGAATCCATCTGTTGTTTGAACTGTTTAGCAGTACACAGGTGGCTACACTGGTGGCGCTTCCAGTGGCTGTCGTTGTGTATGCAATGGCGCTTGTCATGCTTGGCGGGGTGAGCGAGCAGGAGATGTATGAGATGCCGAAAGGAGCCTTGCTGGTAAGAGTGTGCAGGAAGGCGGGGCTCTTCAGGTGATGTGTGTGCGAAAGGGGTGTTGGTGAGGGAACCGGGCGGGCGGCGGTGCACGGGCATGCTTTCTCCGCTCTGCTTTCCGGGCGTGAACAATCCGTAACATTCAAATAGGCGGTTATCCGGGATACCGGACAGATTCGACAAGAATTCTTGATGAATTCTCGTCTCAGCTGTCCTCGCATCCTGTACTTGAAGTACAGGATGCGATCCCGGATAACCGCCTATTTTCATGAACGGATTGTAACACGCCCTCCAAACGCAGGCCGGAGAAAGCATGCCCGTGCACCGCCGCCCGCCCGGTTCCCTCACCTTGGCTTTCGCAGGAGGGCTGTGTGGGGAGGAGGGGAGTAGGGCTGTGGGAGAGGATTGGTGTCTGCGCAGGGAATAGGGGGATTTGCCTGGGATGGTGTGTTAGCTGGAGTAGTTTTCGAGGAAGCTGTAGAGTTCCTGGATGTTCTGGATGTATTTGCCGTTTCGGATTTCGCTTCGGATTTTTTCGGGGAGTTCGTCGTAGAGGATGTCGGTGTATTCGTAGGGCGTCTTTTTGTCGCTCTGGTAGACGACGATGTATCCGTTTACTTCCATGAGATAGTAGCAGTCCTCTTTTAGGGCTTCGCCTTCAGTGGGAACGGTTTGCTCGGGTTCCTGGGCGGGCTCTTGTTCGGTTTCTATGGTGATTTCAGTCTCTTTTTTCAGGCGGGCCTCCTGGGCGCGTTCTTTTGCGCGGTAGTAGCTGAGCTGGTAGGCACAGGTGATTATGAGAACTGCGCTGACGGAAAGAACGGCGAAGTAGATAGCATATTTGTTTTTCTGCATAAGGACAACTCCTTTTTTGATTATAGTATCAGCGTTTTTTCTGTTTTTTATTCATTACTGTGTGAACAGTAACCTATGAGCGTTACTATGAGCGGACAGTCAGTCCGTGAATAATAACTATACTTTGACTTCTGTGTGGAGATGGTGTAAGATGGTGTTACTGTGAGTTTGGAGGTTTATGGATATGGATGAGAAGAAAATTGCCCGGATTAATGAGTTGTATCATAAGTCGAAAAAGGAAGGCCTGAGTGAGGAGGAACTGAAGGAGCAGCAGATTCTGCGGAGGGAGTATATTGATTCGTTCCGGCAGAATCTGAGGAGTCAGCTTGATAATATTTCGATTGTGGAGGCTGATGGGAGTATTACGGATCTGGGTGAGAAGTTTGGAAAGAAAAGAGGACATTAGGCGCAGGGTTTTGAAGCTGTGGGTGAATCTGCCCGTAACAGAGAAAGGAATGTATTGATGATGGATTATTTGCCAAAGGATCCGGTAATGCTGCTGAGTGTAGTGAATACGAAAATCCGGGATGAGTATCATACTCTTGATGCATTGTGCGAAGATATGCAGGCGGACCGGGAGACGATTGTTATGCTTCTGAAGGAGATTGACTATGAATATGATGAATCCCTGCATCAGTTTGTCTGAGAGCGGCCGCCTGCCCAACGCCTGCGCGGCCAATATGGACTGTCCGGACGTGTGGGTAAACCTGATTCTGAAAAGATATAAGATGCGTGAGGAATATAAAAAAGAAACGAGTACCCTGCCTGAGCTATAGGCTGTACGGTTAAAAACTCATTTCTTGTTTTCATTATATGATAGAAAGGGAAAAAGTCAAGGGAAATGTATCGTGAGATTGATTGGGATAAAATAGATATAAGTGTTGAGCCGCCGATAGAGGAACCTGCCAGGCAGTATTATTTTATGATGAAGTGCCGGGAATGGGTTCAGGTGTTTGTGAAGGAAAGTGGGAGGCGTCCGACTGCGTGTGTTACGACGTTTGGCTGTCAGATGAATGCGAGGGATTCTGAGAAGCTGCGGGGGGTGCTACGTGAGATTGGATATGATGAGGGCAGTGAGGAGACTGCGGATTTTGTGATCTATAATACGTGTACAGTGAGGGAGAATGCCAATACAAGGGTGTATGGCAGGCTTGGACAGCTGAAGCCGCGTAAAAAGAAGAATCCCGGGATGATGATTGCGCTCTGCGGGTGTATGATGCAGGAGCCGGAGGTGGTGGAGAAGCTTAAGAAGAGCTACCGGTTTGTGGATCTGATCTTTGGGACACATAATATATACAAATTTGCGGAGCTTGTTGCGGCCAGGATGGACTCCGGGCGGCAGGTGATTGATATCTGGAAGGATACGGACCAGATTGTGGAGGATCTTCCGAATAAGAGAAAATATCCGTTTAAATCAGGTGTTAATATTATGTTTGGATGCAATAACTTCTGCAGTTATTGTATTGTGCCTTATGTAAGGGGACGGGAGAGAAGCCGGGAACCGGATGCGATTATACGGGAGATTGAAAGGCTTGCGGCGGATGGTGTAAGTGAGGTGATGCTGCTTGGGCAGAATGTGAACTCCTATGGGAAGACGCTGGATGTCCCGGTGACATTTGCACAGCTTCTTAGGGAGATTGAGAAGATCAGGGGAATCCGGAGGATCCGGTTTATGACTTCTCATCCAAAGGATCTGTCAGATGAGCTGATTCAGGTGATGGCAGAGTCTGATAAGATCTGCAGGCATCTGCATCTTCCGGTGCAGTCAGGAAGCACAAAGATTCTTGAGAAGATGAACCGCCGGTATACAAAGGAGCAGTATCTTGCACTGGTCAGGAGGATTCGGGAGGCAGTGCCGGATATTTCTCTTACAACAGATATTATTGTCGGATTCCCAGGGGAGACTGAGGAGGATTTTCAGGAGACACTGGATGTTGTGAGGAAGGTAAGGTATGACAGTGCCTTTACTTTTATCTATTCGAAAAGGACGGGAACCCCGGCGGCTGTAATGGAGAACCAGGTGCCGGAGAGTGTGATCCGGAACCGCTTTGACCGTCTCCTTAAGGAGGTACAGGAGATTGCCGCGCATGCATGCTCTGTGCATGAGGGGACGGTCCAGGAGGTTCTGGTGGAGGAACTCAGTGGGCATGACAAGACGATGGTTACCGGAAGACTCAGTAATAATCTGCTGGTGCATTTTCCGGGAGAAGCTAAGCTTATAGGTTCTTATGTAAAAGTACTGCTGGAAGAATGTAAGGGATTTTATTATATCGGGAAAAAAAGTGAGTAGTGTCAGTCATGAAAAAAACATGACCCTGGGACGCTTGTATCAAAATATGAAAAAATGTCCAAACTATGATGTGGGATAAGAAACCGCTGTGAAGAGACCAGGAACGGTTACAGCATGGGCTTATCTGTATAAAACACGGGTGAGGA
This sequence comes from uncultured Lachnospiraceae bacterium, assembly GCA_947566645.1. Classification (GTDB taxonomy): domain Bacteria; phylum Bacillota; class Clostridia; order Lachnospirales; family Lachnospiraceae; genus CAPEBR01. The sequence continues at coordinate 34,657 of CANOKL010000034.1, read as the reverse complement.
CATTTTTTGATGAAAAAATTAAGTGAATATTTATTTCTGGGGACTCTGGGGGGAGCTTTGTATTATGGATTTGAAATTATATTCCGGGGATTTTCACACTGGACAATGTTTTTACTGGGAGGTCTCTGTCTGGTATTCTTTACTGTACAGGGAAGGATGGTCCGCTGGGAGGATCCTCTGTGGAGGCAGATTCTGCGGTGCAGTATCTTCGTGACAAGCATGGAGTTTATCACCGGGATTATCGTGAATAAGTGGCTGCAGCTGGGAGTATGGGATTACAGCGGCCTGCCTTTTCAGATTTTTGGGCAGATCAGCCTTCAGTTTGCTGTGATCTTTTCAGGGCTGTGTGCAGTGGGGATACTGCTGGGCGGATATCTGCTTTACTGGATTTACGGTGAGGAAAAGCCGCATTACCATTTTTTATGATTCGTCTTGACATCCTATCAATTGATTGGTATACTATCAATTGATAGGATGTGTTGGATAAAAAGTAAAGGGACTGAACCGTTACGGGATTTCTAATACATAAGGAGAGGAGACTGAAGTGATGGAATTAGTCAGGAAAATCCATATGGACTGCCCTTTATGCAACAGGCTTCATGAGGTTGAAGAGAGAAGACGTACAGCAGCTGCCAGGGTAAAAGGGGAAGAGGTAATCTGTGAACAGAGGTTTTTCCGGTGTCCGGATGCAAAAGGGGATACGGATGAATTTGAAACCGGAGAAGCGGCAAGTGAGAACCAGCTGAATGCACGGAATGCATACCGGATCAGGCATGGTCTTCTTACATCAGACGAGATTATCGGGATCAGGGAAAGCTATGGGTTGTCCCAGGTTGATTTGTCCAGGCTGTTAGGATGGGGGGAGGCTACGATTTCCCGTTATGAGAGTAAGGCCATCCAGGACGAGGCCTATGATACCATGCTCCGGCTGATTAAGGATAACCCGCTGAAGGCGCTGGAATTTCTGAAAAAAAACGGGGATAAGTTTACGGTACATAAGAGACGGGATATCAGAGAGCGGATTGTGGAAAAGCTGGATTCTTATGGAAAGGAATTTCTTACAAGACAGACATTTGAGGGCGAATATGTTCTGTTTGACGAGCCGTCGGATTCTAACGGATATACATTGCTGGACATTGATAAGCTGGAGACTGTGATCTCGTATTTTGCCACGCAGGTTTCGAATCTCTTTAAGGTTAAGCTTATGAAGATGCTCTGGTATGCAGATGCTCTGTCCTATAAGCGGACGGGGAAGGCGATGACAGGACTTGTGTACAGGCATGAAGCCATGGGGGCGCTTCCGGTGGGACATTACAGCCTTATGAATCTCGAAAAACTGAATATACGTGAGGAGGTAAGTCTGAATTATGATCTGATGCTTCATGTATATCCGGATCCTCATGCAGATTATTCTATACTGGACAGCAGTGAGAAGGAGGTACTGGATGCCGTGACTGCCCGGTTCAGAAGTGCCAGGGCTTCCGAGATTGTGGAGTATATGCATGAAGAGAGGGCTTATAAAGAGACTGTGCAGGGAGGGATTATTCCGTTTAGCCTTGCAGCCAGGATACGTGATTTCTGATGTCTGTGCAGGTCTGCCGGAACGTTGTCAATCGTATACACAGGAATAAGGAGCTGCCAAAACGTTATCAGAAGAATACATAGGAACAAGCAGGTGAGGACTGGTTTTCATGAAAAGAGGAGTGGTATATGATGTTGAAGAGGCTGAAGAAGAATAAGGTTATCGCAGGATTATTGATTTTTGTTATGCTGTTTCATATCTTTGCAGGGACTCCCATGGAGGCATCCCGGGTACAGGCAGCATCCAGGACACCGGGACTGAATGCCCGGGTTACAAAGAACAATGTATTAAAGGTTCTGAACCAGTATGACAGGGACGGCGCCTATATCTTAAAAAAGCAGATTGCAAAGGGAGATAATGTCCTTACCTGGTTTAACCAGGGACGGATTCTTGACGGACTGGGTACAGCTGTTCACGAAGAAACCCATGGTTACCTTTATTCTTATATGAACACAAGGGGACGGGCCTATTTTGTGGGAAAGAAGAAAACCGTGTATGTGCCGCATACAAAGGTATATAACACGAAAGAGATGGCAAAGTCTGTTCCAGGAAAATACAGGACTTTCCGTTTTAATACCTATATTGGTAAGCCGGTTGCGAATCTCTCTTCGAATGTAGAAGGAGCATATGGCCTGTTAAATGAATTTATGGCTTACAGGGCAGGGATGAATACGGATGTTTCCCTGTACCCGTATCTGGTCAGGCAGAAGGCGGACTGGGATGAGTGGAAGATTTATATTAATGAGTGTGAGAACGGGAAGCTTGCCTATGCAGAATTCAAATATTACATTCTGCACTACCTGTACTATGCAAAGGCCCATTATCCGGATGTGTACAGAGGAATCATGAATAATAAAAAATTCCGTGAAGCCTACCGGAAACTTGAGAGCAGCTATGCGAAGCTGATCCGGGATTATGAGAGGAACCTGAAAAAACTGAAAGGTGTCCTGTCTGCAAAAAAGGGATACTCACTGGAGATTAAGAGTGATTATGTATGGCTGTACCGCGGCAGGAACGGACAGGGAATCGGACGGTACACGAAAGATTATAAGAAGCTCCAGAAGGAGATGAAAAAAAGTAAGTACCAGTCTGTACACAGAAAGCTGATAAAATAAGGGTATTGTCATCTGGAAAAAGAATGGGTATAATGGAATCAGTCTGACGGGCTGACGTTATTAGAAAAGAGGAGAAAAAACTGTGGCTGAGTTAACACCAATGATGCAGCAGTACATGAAGACCAAAGAGGAATATAAGGACTGCATTTTATTTTACAGGCTGGGTGATTTTTATGAGATGTTCTTTGATGATGCGATTACGGCATCAAAGGAGCTTGATATTACTTTAACCGGAAAAAATTGTGGATTAGAGGAAAGGGCGCCCATGTGCGGCGTGCCTTTTCATTCTGTGGACGGATATCTGAACCGGCTGGTTTCCAAAGGATACAAGGTGGCAATCTGTGAGCAGATGGAGGAGCCATCTAATGCAAGAGGGATTGTAAGGCGTGAGGTAGTCCGTGTGGCTACACCTGGGACGAATCTTGATATGCAGGCCCTGGATGAATCACGGAATAATTATATTATGTGTGTGGCATATATTGCAGACCGCTTCGGAATGTCAGTTGCGGATGTCACGACAGGGGATTACTTTGTAACGGAGATTGAAAATGCCGGGAAGCTCTTTGATGAGATTTATAAATTTATGCCGTCAGAGCTGATCTGTAACGAAGCATTCTATATGAGCGGCATGGACATTGATGATTTAAAGGACAGGCTGGGAGTTACGATTTACTCGCTGGATGCATGGTATTTTGATGATGCCATCTGCACACAGACACTAAAAGAGCATTTTCAGGTAAGTTCCATGGAAGGGCTCGGAATTTCGGATTATGACTGCGGAGTGATTGCATCAGGGGCGCTTCTGATCTACCTGAAGGAGACACAGAAGACCTCTCTTTCCCATATGTCAAGACTTACACCCTATGCAACAGGAAAGTATATGCTGCTTGACAGTTCTACAAGGCGGAATCTGGAGCTTTGTGAGACGCTTCGGGAGAAGCAGAAGAGAGGTTCGCTTCTGTGGGTGCTGGATAAGACAAAGACAGCCATGGGGGCAAGGAATCTCAGGAAAAATATTGAACAGCCTCTGATTCATAAGCCAGAGATTGAGCGAAGACTGGATGCGGTTGAGGAGCTTCTGCAGAATGCCATATCAAGGGAGGAGATCCGGGAATATCTGTCGCCTGTCTATGATCTGGAGCGTCTGGTCAGCAGGATCACATATCAGACAGCAAACCCGAGAGATCTGATCGCCTTTCAGAGCTCACTCTCCATGCTGCCCCACATCAAGTACATATTAAGCGAGATGAAAAGCCCTCTTTTAAAGGAAATATATGAAGAACTGGACACGCTGGATGATCTCTGCCGCCTGGTACAGACCTCTATTAAGGAGGAGCCTCCTATTGCCATGAGGGACGGCGGCATCATCAGAGACGGCTATAATGAAGAGGTCGATAAGCTCCGGATGGCCAAGTCCAACGGAAAAGACTGGATTGCCAGGCTGGAGGAGGAGGAGCGGGAAAAAACCGGGATCAAGAATCTCCGGATTAAATATAACAAGGTATTCGGTTACTATCTGGAGGTTACTAATTCTTTCAAAAATATGGTGCCGGATTATTATACAAGAAAGCAGACGCTGGCTAACGCAGAGCGTTATATTATTCCGGAGCTGAAGGAATTAGAGGATACGATTCTTGGCGCTGAGGATAAGCTGTACTCCCTGGAATATGAGCTGTACTGTGACATCAGAAGCCGTATTGCCAGGGATGTTGTGCGGATACAGAAGACAGCGAAGGCCGTGGCACAGATTGACACGTTTGCCTCCCTTGCCCTGGTGGCTGAGCAGAATAACTATGTCCGTCCGAAGCTGAATGAGAAGGGAGTCATTGATATCCGGGACGGACGTCATCCGGTTGTGGAACGGATGATTCCAAATGATATGTTTATTTCGAATGACACCTATCTGAATGACAGGAAAAACCGGATCTCAATTATTACAGGTCCCAATATGGCGGGAAAATCCACTTATATGAGACAGACAGCACTGATTGTCCTGATGGCGCAGACCGGTTCCTTTGTTCCTGCAGGAAAAGCGGATATCGGACTGGTAGACCGGATTTTTACAAGAGTAGGCGCGTCAGATGACCTGGCAAGCGGTCAGAGTACCTTTATGGTAGAGATGACGGAGGTTGCCAATATTCTGCGGAATGCAACGAATAAAAGTCTTCTGATTCTTGACGAGATCGGCCGGGGTACCAGTACCTTTGACGGTCTCAGTATTGCCTGGGCAGTAATTGAGCATATCAGCGACAGCAGGCTTCTGGGGGCAAAGACTCTATTTGCCACCCACTATCATGAGCTGACAGAGCTGGAAGGAAAGATTGATAATGTAAATAACTATTGCATCGCCGTGAAGGAGAAGGGGGATGATATTATTTTCCTCAGAAAAATCGTCAAAGGCGGTGCAGATAAAAGCTACGGAATTCAGGTGGCGAGGCTTGCCGGTGTCCCGGATACGGTAATCAGCCGGGCAAAGGAGATCGTGGAGGAGCTGGTCCAGACTGATATTACAGGACGGATTAAAGACATCGCGGTACAGGGGCATGCCCCGAAGACTAAGGCGAAAAAATATGATGAGGTAGACCTGGCGCAGATGACGTTGTTTGATACAGTGAAGGATGATGATGTACTGGAGGAGATTAAGAGCCTGGATGTCAGCAACCTGACGCCGATTGATGCATTGAATACATTGTACCAGCTTCAGAACAAGCTGAAAAACAGGTGGTAGAGATGGGAAAAATACAAGTACTGGATCAGGTAACGATTGATAAGATCGCTGCGGGAGAGGTGATTGAACGTCCGGCATCCGTTATCAAGGAGCTGACAGAGAACGCAATTGACGCAGGTGCTACGGCTGTGACTGTGGAGATTAAGGAAGGCGGAATCTCCCTGATGCGAATCGCTGATAATGGCTGCGGGATTGCAGGGGAGGATGTAAGGGCAGCATTCTTAAGACATTCGACCAGCAAGATCCGTTCAGCGGAGGATCTGTTTCATATTGCTTCCCTGGGCTTCAGGGGAGAGGCCCTTTCGAGTATTGCGGCCGTGTCACAGGTGGAGCTGATCACGAAGACACGGGAAGAAGAATTCGGTACAAGATACCGCATTGCAGGCGGAAAGGAAGAGGATATTGAGGAGACGGGCGCGCCAGAGGGGACTACATTTCTGATCCGGCAGCTTTTTTATAATATACCGGCGCGGAAAAAGTTTTTAAAGACAGCCATGACAGAAGCCAGTCATGTAGGGGATCTGATGACCCGGATTGCCCTGTCCCATCCGGAAATATCCTTCCGTTTTATTAATAATGGGCAGCCAAAGCTTCATACATCCGGAAACGGAAGCATCAGGGATGTGATCTACCATGTGTATGGACGGGAGGCGGCAGCAAACCTTCTGGAACTTGATTTTGAAAAGAACGGAATCCATGTTACGGGGTTTCTGGGAAAACCTGTAATCTCCAGGGGAAACCGGAATTTTGAGAATTATTTTGTCAGCGGAAGATATATTAAGAGCAATATAATCTCCAGGGCGGTCGAGGATGCCTATAAGGACTTTTCCATGCAGCATAAATATCCTTTTGTGGTGCTGCATATCGGGCTTGACGGGGAGCATGTGGATGTAAATGTCCATCCGTCAAAGATGGAGGTACGCTTTCATAACCAGCAGGAGGTTTATAATGTACTGTATGAAGCTGTCAGTACAGGGCTTCACGCAGAGGAACTGATACCGCATATTACGCTGGATCCTGTTTCAGGCGGGATCCAGGCAGAAAAAAAAGCAAAGGGAGAGACTTCGGAAAAAGGGGGAAGACCAGGAAAGGATGAAAGACCGGAGCAGGATTCCCGGAAGCAGAAGATATTGCAGAAAAAGGCAGAAGAAGGACTTCACACGCCGGAACCAGAGCAGTCTGCGGAGCATGACCTGGATTACTTCATGGATAAGATGAAGAAGCGGGTCCGGTCTTATCATGAACAGAACTCGTCGGCGGAAGTGAGAGGAAGATCAGAACTATACCGCCCCGGGATACAGGCAGACCGGATTCGGGAGGCCGCTGTTTATTCAGCCAGTCATACAGAAAAGTCCAGGGAAGGGGAGGATTCTGTAAAGGAGCCAGAGCAGCTTAATCTTTTTGAGAATAAGCTGCTAGAACCCGCAGCAGTGCCAGAACATAAAATCATCGGACAAATATTTGACACTTACTGGCTTGTGGAGTATCATGATAGTCTGTACATCATTGATCAGCATGCGGCACATGAACGTATACTTTATGAAAAAACACTGAAAGGGATGAAGACAAGAGAGTTTACCTCTCAGATGATCAGTCCTCCCATTGTGCTGGAGCTTACCATGCAGGAAAGAGAGCTTCTTGATACCTACATGGAACGCTTTACTGGTATTGGCTTTGAATTCGAGGAATTTGGACAGGATTCCTATGCGGTACGTGCTGTGCCGGATAATTTGTTCAGTATTGCAAAAAAGGAGCTTCTGCTGGAAATGCTGGATCAGCTGTCTGTGGACGTCAGCCGGAATATTTCTGCGGACCTGATTGATGAAAGGATTGCTTCCATGTCCTGCAAGGCGGCTGTAAAGGGAAATATGAGGCTCTCGGCAGCAGAAGTGGATACGCTGATTGGAGAGCTTCTGACTCTGGACAATCCCTACCACTGTCCACATGGAAGACCTACCATTATTGCTATGTCGAAAAAAGAGCTTGAAAAGAAGTTTAAAAGGATTGTATAATTATGAAAAAACCGCTGATTATTCTGACCGGACCTACGGCTGCAGGAAAGACAAAAGCCTCGATCAGGCTTGCGAAGGCTGTAGGAGGCGAGATTATATCTGCAGATTCCATGCAGATCTATAAGCATATGGACATTGGTTCGGCCAAGATTCGTCCGGAGGAGATGGAGGGCATTCCCCACTATCTGATTGATGAACTGGAGCCTTCTGAGGAATTTCATGTGGTACGCTTCCAGCAGATGGCCAAAAAAGCGATGGACCGGATCTATGCAAACGGCCACATCCCCATTGTTGTGGGCGGCACAGGCTTCTATATACAGGCGCTGCTCTATGACATTGATTTTACGGACAATGACGGGGACACGAAGCTTAGGAGAGAACTTTCGGCATATGCAGACCGGATGGGAGCAGAGGCACTGCATGAAAGGCTCCGGGCAGTGGATCCTGTATCTGCCGGACAGATTCATGCAAATAATGTGAAAAGGGTCATCCGGGCGCTTGAATATTATGGCCAGACCGGCCAGAGGATTTCCGAGCATAATGAAAAGGAGAAACAAAAGAGCCCGCCGTACCGGTTTGTATATTTTGTATTAACGGATGAGCGGGAACGACTCTATGACAGAATTAACCTGAGAGTAGATCAGATGATAGAGCAGGGACTTGTAGAGGAGGTCCTGGCGCTGAAAAATAAGGGGTATACATCTGAGAATGTCTCCATGCAGGGACTGGGGTATAAGGAGATACTTGCATATCTTGACGGGCAGATGAGCCTTGATGAGGCTGTGTACAGAATCAAACGGGATACCAGGCATTTTGCCAAAAGACAGCTTACATGGTTCAGGAGGGAGAAGGACGTTGTCTGGATTGACTGGCGGGACTGTGATTATGATGAGAAGAGGCTGTTAAGTACAATGCTGGCAACTATTCAGCAGGTCTTCGTAAGAAAATGATTGTACGGAACAGCTGCGTTTGGAGGGAGTATTATGTTACGAAGGAGATTTTTTGGAAGATCAAAGTTTCTAAAGAAGATGAATACACTGATGGAGGTCTATTCCACCAGTCAGAATGCAGAGATGACATACAGGGAATTAGAGAAGCTGGAGCCTTTGATTAAAAAGGAAGGAGAGTATTATTTTTATGAGCTGAACCGGGCAGCACTTCTCTATGATATGAAGCGTTACCGTGAGGCAGCAGATATTCTGCTTGAAATTCCTTTATTTAATCCGGAATTTGATGCAAAATGTGCACAGATGAAGACAAAGGTTATGGAGGCAATGTAATGAAGAAAACTAAGCTTACGGAACTTTATAAAGATCTGGGAATCCGGGATGAGGTTTCTCGTTTTGGGGACAGAATTCTTGACAGCCTGAGGGAGCGGTTTGAGGAGATTGAACAGACTGCAGAATACAATCAGCTAAAGGTGATTCAGGCTATGCAGAAGAGCCAGGTCAATGAGAACTGCCTTCATTATTATGCCAGCGGATATGGTTACAATGACCCGGGAAGAGACACACTTGAAGAGGTCTATGCATCTGTCTTTCATACAGAGAGTGCACTGGTAAGACCGCAGATTACCTGCGGCACCCACGCGCTCGCGCTTACTCTTGGCGCAGTTTTAAGACCCGGGGATGAGCTTCTGTCTCCGGTGGGAAAACCATATGATACACTTGAGGAGGTAATCGGCATCCGTCCGTCAAAGGGCTCTCTTGCAGAGTATGGAATTACCTATTCCCAGGTGGAACTCCTTCCTGACGGAACCTTTGATTATAATGCCATTGAAAAGGCGGTCCGCCCAAATACGAAGCTGGTCACAATCCAGCGGTCCAAAGGGTATCTTACAAGACCAACCTTTTCTGTCAGGCAGATCGGGGAACTGATTGCGTTTGTAAAAAGTAAAAAACCAGATGTAATCTGTATGGTGGATAACTGCTACGGAGAATTTGTTGAGACACTAGAACCCAGTGATGTGGGTGCAGATCTGGTAGTTGGATCTCTTATTAAAAATCCAGGAGGCGGACTCGCCCCTATCGGTGGATATATTGCAGGCAAAAAAGAACTGATTGACCTGTGCGGATACCGTCTAACCTCGCCGGGGCTCGGGAGAGAAGTAGGCGCGTCTCTCGGTGTGATGCAGTCTTTCTACCAGGGACTGTTTCTGGCTCCCGGGGTAGCAGCCGGAGCCCTTAAGGGCGCTGTCTTTGCCGCAAATATATATGAGAGGCTTGGGTTTAAGGTGGTTCCGGACAGCAGAGAGAGCCGGCATGATATTATCCAGGCAGTAGAACTAGGTACGCCAGAAGGAGTGATTGCCTTCTGCAGGGGAATCCAGGCTGCGGCTCCGGTAGATTCCTATGTCATACCAGAGCCATGGGCAATGCCGGGCTATGACAGTGATGTGATCATGGCAGCGGGGGCGTTTGTACAGGGCTCCTCCATTGAACTAAGTGCAGACGGACCGGTCAGGCCGCCCTATGCAGTATATTTCCAGGGAGGGCTTACATGGCATCACGCAAAGCTTGGAATCCTCATGTCACTGGAATACATGATGCGGGACGGTCTGATTACAGATCACGAAATAGGAGATACAGAATGAACAGAATCGGAGTAATCGGCGGCGGAGCATCGGGACTGATGGCTGCGATTACGGCAGCCAGGCGGCAGAATACAGAGGTTTTTATACTGGAGCATAAGGAGCAGGCGGGAAAGAAGCTTCTTTCTACAGGAAATGGGAGATGTAATCTTACGAATGAGAAGATGGACAGCTCCTTTTTTCGGAGTGAGGAAATGAGATATGTAGAAGAAGTTCTGAAGCAGTTCGGATCTCAGGAAGCAATTACTTTTTTTGAAGAACTTGGACTTATGGTGCGCTCCAGAAACGGGTACATTTATCCAAGGTGTGAACAGGCTTCTGTGGTTCGCGGGCTTCTTGTCAGAGAGGCAGAGGAAGCCGGGGTCAGAATCCATACGGGTGTACATGTAACAGAGATCATTCCGGGGAAAAAGGGATTTCAGATCCAGGGAGAGAACTCGGACAAAACTGCCCGCAGAAAGGAACGATACTATGCCCATAAAGTTATTCTGGCCTGCGGCGGGCGTGCGGCGGGTGTGCTCGGCTCAGATGGAAGCGGGTATACACTGGCAAAGTCACTTGGACATTCCCTTGTGCCGGTTGTTCCGGCCCTGGTGCAGCTTAAGGTAAAAGCTCATCCATTAAAAAATGCCGCAGGAGTACGTACAGAGGCATCGGTGTCTGCTCTTGTGGACGGGACAGAAGTATCTGCGGACACAGGAGAGCTGCAGATTACGAATTATGGCATTTCGGGTATTCCGGTTTTTCAGATCAGCCGTTATCTTGCGAAAGCGCTGTACCAGAAGCGAAGGGCAGAGGCAGTCATTGACTTTCTTCCTGCAATGAGTGAAACAGAGCTGACAGAATATCTGCAGAAACGAAGTATAAAAGGGGGAAGGAATGTCTCCGAATATCTGACCGGTATTTTTCATGAAAAGCTTACCTTATGTCTTCTTTCACTTTCGGGAATTTCTCCGAAAAAACAGGCGAAGGAGCTGTCAGAGGATGAAATCCGGCGGTTTGTCAGACAGTGCAGACATACGGCGCTCCTGATACAAGATACCAATGGGTTTGACAATGCACAGGTCTGTGCAGGAGGAGTGCGCCTTCAGGAGGCTTGCTGCCGCACGATGGAATCCCGTTATGTGGAGGGACTTTATCTGACCGGAGAACTGCTGGATGTGGACGGTATGTGCGGCGGATACAATCTGCAGTGGGCATGGGCAACCGGCTGGCTGGCCGGAAATGCGGCAGCAAAATGATACCGGAGGCAGATGGAACTGCCGTTTCGTACGGCAGGATGCGTGCATTCCCCCGCTTGTAAAGGAAGGTAAATATGCTTAGAATTCAACAGCTAAAGCTTCCTGCCGGGCACAGCCCGGAGGCGCTGAGAAAAAGAATCGTAAAGGAGCTCCTTATAAAAGAAACGGAGCTTATGTCCTATAAGATCAGACGGCACTCACTGGATGCAAGGAAAAAACCGCTGATCTATGATGTTTACACCATAGATGTCCAGGTGAAGCGTGAGCCGCAGATCTATAAAAGATTAAGAAATAAAAACATTACTGTCCGGGAAAAAGAACCAGTATATAGAATAGAGCCTTCCGGAACAATCCCGCTGAACGAACGGCCAGTCATTATCGGAACAGGGCCTTCCGGACTTTTCTGCGGCTATGAGCTTGCGAGGATGGGATACTGTCCCGTCCTGCTAGAGAGGGGAGCAGATGTGGATACCCGTGTAAAGAATGTGCAGGATTTCTGGGAAGGAGGCGAACTCCTTCCAGAGTCCAATGTACAGTTCGGGGAAGGGGGTGCAGGCACCTTTTCGGATGGTAAACTGAATACCCTTACTCATGACACGTGCGGCCGTAACCGGGAGGTACTCCGTCTGTTTGCCCTGCACGGAGCGCCGGAAGAGATCTTATATGAGAGCAGACCGCATATCGGAACAGATATTCTGGCGGGTGTTGTAAAAAATATCCGGAATGCGATTACACGCATGGGCGGAGATGTGCGGTTTCACGCAAAGGTTACGGATATTCATATATCGGAAGAATCCGGCTGTCTGTCTGGTCTTACGGTGTGTGATACAAAAACCGGGGGAGAGTCATTTTTAAATACCTCTCTTGCCGTGCTTGCGATCGGCCACAGCGCACGGGATACCTTTTCCATGCTTCGTGAGAGAAACATCCACATGGAGCCCAAAGCCTTTGCGGCAGGGGTCCGGGTGGAACATCCCCAGGCGCAGGTCAATGATGCGCAATATGGAAGAGAGCATAGCAGCAGGCTTCCGGCCGCTGCCTACAAGCTTACGGCCCAGACCGGAAGCGGGAGAGGAGTCTATACCTTCTGTATGTGCCCGGGAGGATATGTGGTGAACGCTTCCTCAGAGGCAGGACATCTTGCAGTAAATGGCATGAGCTACAGCGGGAGGAATGGGGAGAATGCAAATAGTGCGGTAATCGTAACCGTTCATCCTGACGATTTTTTCAGGTATGGGGAAACGCCTGACGACGTTCTGGCTGGCATGCATTTCCAGAGATATCTGGAAGAACGGGCATTTTCAGCCGGACAGGGAAAGGTGCCGGTACAGCTCTTCGGAGATTTTTGTAAAAACAGGCCGTCTGCAGGGCCGGGAACGGTCAGTCCTCATATAAAGGGCGGATATACATGGGGAGATGTCCGGGGGATTTTTCCGGAATTTCTTTCTGCCGCCCTGGAGGAGGGGATCAGGGCATTTGACCAGAAGCTTTCCGGATTTGCAGCTTCTGATGCAGTACTTTCCGGGGTGGAGAGCAGAACCTCCTCTCCGGTCAGGATTGTAAGATGTGAGACATTGGAAAGCAGTGTCAGCGGACTCTATCCGTGCGGGGAAGGCGCCGGATATGCAGGAGGTATTACATCAGCGGCTGCAGACGGACTTAAGGTGGCAGAAGCTGTCAGCCGTATTTACAGGCCATTTGAAAAGGCTTTCTGAGGAGGTATTTCCGCAGAATCTGTCTGTCTTTCGACAAATCTTAAAAGGGATTAAGAAATTTTTAATAGGATAAGTCTATACAGTTTTTGGAAAATATGATAGAATATATTGAGTTTTTTAGAGAAGTATGAGGAGGAGTACATAATGAAGGGAACAGGAAGCAAGAATGCCTGGGCACTTTTTCTGCTGATTCTGGCAGGAATTGTTCTTGGCGGCTTTATCGGAATGCTGTCTGAAGGCGTACCTGCCCTTAAGTGGTTAAGCTATGGGCAGATGTTTGGGCTGCACGAACCGATTGTACTGAATCTGGGACTGCTGGTTATTACCTTCGGGCTTACGATTAAGATTACAATTGCCAGTATTATAGGAATTATTATTGCTATTATCATTTACCGCTTCTTATAGCCCGTAAATATTCAGCCAGGCTGTCTTTGCTACTCTCATTCTACAAAAGAGCATCGTTGAATCTAAAGGAACATATGAATCAGAAAAATACCATGAAAGAGATCCCCGACATGGAGCGGCCTTATGAGAAATGTGAGAGCCGCGGCGCAGAAAGCCTCAGTGACGCAGAGCTTCTTGCAGTTCTTCTTCGTACAGGTACACGGGGAGAAAACGCACTGGAGCTTTCCAAACGGATTCTGTATCATACCGGTGATCACGGTATCTTAAGCATCCATCAGTTCAGCAGGGAGCGCCTGATGCAGATTAAGGGTGTCGGCAGGGTGAAGGCAATTCAGATCTCCTGTATATCAGAGCTTGCCAAGCGGCTTGCCAGGACAAGCGCACAGGATCTTCTAAGCTTTCAGAATCCGGATACCATTGCAAAATATTATATGGAAGACCTCCGTCATGAAAAGCAGGAGCACATGAAGCTTCTGATGCTGAATACCAAATCGAAATTAATCGGCGAGACCGAGATCTCCAAAGGAACTGTGAATGCTTCCCTGATCACGCCAAGAGAGCTTTTTATAGAAGCATTGCAAAAGAACGCTGTATCCATTATCATTATGCATAACCACCCGAGCGGCGACCCGACCCCGAGCCGGGAGGATCAGCTGACCACAAGACGGATTAAAGAAGCAGGAGCTTTAATTGGGATAGATCTGTTAGATCATATTATTATTGGCAATAATTGTTTTATCAGCTTTCGCAAGGAAGGGCTTTTGTAGAAAGGAAGATCCATATGGCAAAGAACACATACGGGCTGGATCTTGGCTCTTATGACATTAAGGTTTATGATAAAAAGCGCGACACAATCTGGAATGAAAAATGTGTCATTGCAGTAAAGAATAAAAGAGACATCTATGCGGTGGGGGATGATGCATATTCTATGTATGAAAAAACACCTGAATCCATTGAGGTATTATTTCCCATGAAGGCAGGTATGATCACCGGGTTTACGAACATGCAGTTTCTCCTGCAGAACCTGATTAAGGGGGAGCGGCAGTTTGCCCATGGGGCAGAGTATGTTGTCGCGGTTCCCACAGATGTGACGAAGGTTCAGAAAAAGGCCTTCTTTGATCTGGTTATTCATTCTACTGCAAAAGCGAAGGAGGTAAATATTGTAGAACGCTCCATCGCAGATGCCATCGGCATGAATATTGACGCCCGGAATACGAGGGGAACTTTTATTGCAAATTTCGGCGGAGAGACAACCGAGCTTTCTGTCCTTGCAGGAGGAGGGATGGTTCTCAACCGTCTGCTCCCGATTGGGGGAAGGAACTATGATGACGCAATCATCACCATAATCCGCAACAGTCATGATTTCCTGATCGGAAGACACACCGCAGAGGCGCTGCGGCGCAGATTTGATATTTTTAAAGCTGATTCTGAGGCTGCGTTTATGGTTGCGGGACGTGATCTAATTACCGGTGTTCCCATGCAGAAGGCCATATCAATTAACCTGGTGCGTGCAGCCGTGAGGGATCCGCTGATGGAATGTATCCAGTCCATCCAGTCGCTCCTTGACAGGACGCCGCCTGAAGTACGCGCGGCAATTCATAAGAACGGCATATTTCTTACAGGCGGCGTTGCAAATACAAACGGACTGGATGCCTACATTGAAAAGAATGTGGGCATAACAACCAGGACGGCGGTTAACCCGGAGTTCTGCTCCGTAAACGGACTGAAAAAGATTATCATGTCAAAAGAATTACGACAGCTGGCATTTTCCATGCTGGACGACAGATATAGGTGGATGAGTTAATATGAAAATTAAAAACCAATCTTCACTTTCAAGTAAATACTGGCTTATGGTTCTGGTAGCAGTGTGTGTACTGCTTCTGGGAATTGAGAGATTTACTGACGGGGGCGGCGTATTCCGCCTGATTGGAAACTATACGGTTGTCCCCATGCAGAAGGGGATCAGTTATGTGGGAAGGTATCTGAGTGATATTTCCGACAATTTTGATACACTAGAGGATGTAAGAAACGAAAAGGATGCACTGCAGACCAAGGTGGACGAGCTTACCATTGAAAATACAAGGCTCCGGCAGGAGCAGTATGAGCTGGACCGCTTAAGAGAGCTCTATAAGCTGGACGAAAATTATTCGGATTATGAAAAGATCGGCGCACATGTAATTGCCAACAATGGCAGCAACTGGTTCAGCGATTTTACCATTGACAAGGGCAGCAATGACGGAATCAAGGTAAACTGTAACGTGCTGGCAGGAAGCGGCCTGGTTGGAATTGTAACAGAGGTGGCGCCGGATTATTCCCGGGTACGGTCGATTATTGATGATGCAAGTAATGTCAGCGGCATGGTTTTATCCACCTCAGACACCTGCATGGTGAGGGGGGATCTGAAGCTCATACCGGATGGAAGAATCCGTTTTGAAAAGATGAAGAATAATGACAATGTGATTGAAGTCGGGGAACAGATTGTAACCTCTCATGTAAGCGACCGCTTTGTACAGGGTATTTTTATTGGTTATATCAGCGAGATTGAGGTGGATTCCAATAATCTGACCCGGTCCGGTTATATTACACCGGCTGTTGACTTCAGCAAGCTGCAGGAGGTTCTGGTCATTACCACCACAAAGGCAGACATGACAGGAGGCAGTGAGAAGGAATGAAAAGGAAGATCACTATATTTTTTATCCTGCTTATTACCTTCCTGCTCCAGAGCACGGTATTTCCAAGGATTTTTCCTGTTCTGGTAGTGCCCAACCTTATGACAGTCGTCACATCTTCCTTTGGCTTTATGCGGGGGAAGAAGGAAGGGATGTTTGTGGGATTTGCGGCCGGAATCTTTGTAGATGTTTTCTGGGGAACCTCTCTGGGGTTTAATATGATGCTGTTTGCCGTGATCGGCTATATAAACGGATATTTTCACCGGCTGTTTTTTGATGAGGATATCAAGCTTCCGCTTGTGCTGATCGGAATCAGCGAATTGGTGTACGGACTGGTTACATGCTTCTGTATCTATGTCCTGAGAGGAGATTTTGAGATTTACAATCATCTTTTTCATATTATTTTGCCGGAGCTTGTCTATACGATACTGGCGACTCTGGTTTTATATCAGATTATCCTGTACATTAACAAGAAGTTAGAAGCAGAAGAACAAAGGAGTGCAAGTAAGTTTGTTTGATTTGTTAGAACGCCTTAAGACAGGCATCAAGGAAATTATAGGTTCAAGAGCTTTTATTACAGCAGTTGTATTCTGTCTGTTATCAGCAGTACTGATCCAGCGGGTTTTTTATCTGCAGATCGTAAAAGGGCAGGATTATGCCGACAGATATGAGATTCAGATTCAGAAAACGAAAGAGGTAGAAGGCACCCGGGGAAATATTTTTGACCGCAGCGGCAGGCTCCTTGCCTATAATGAGCTTGCATATTCCGTTACAATTGAAGACAACGGCGAGTATGACAGTACGGAAGAAAAAAACCAGGTGCTGAACGAAGTGGTTTCTACGGTGATTGAGATGGTGGAATCAAACGGGGATACGGTGATCAGTGACTTTGGCATTATACTTGATAATAACGATCATTATATGTTTGTCGCGGAAAATGATGTGCAGAGGCTCCGCTTTGTTGCAGATGTATTCGGCGAGAGCTACACCGATGACCTGACAAAGGAACAGAAGAGCCAGTCCGCAGCACAGATTATCCATTATCTGTGTACAGATGAGTTATACGGCTACGGGCTGGACCAGGAAAAGCTTAGTAAAGAGGAGATTCTGAAGCTTGTCAATGTCCGTTACGCAATGTCTCTTAACAGCTATCAGAAATATATCTCCACAACCATTGCTGAGGATGTAAGCGATGAGACAGTGGCTGATATTATGGAAAATATGGATTCTCTCCAGGGCGTGAGCATTGAAGAGGAATCTCTCCGCCGCTATAATGACAGCGAATGCTTTGCGAATATTATAGGTTATACCGGACAGATTTCACTGGAAGAGTATAACAAGCTTAGTAAGGAGGACAAAAAAAAGTACGAGAAGACCGATACTATTGGCAAGTCGGGAATCGAGCAGGTGATGGATTCCACCCTGAAAGGAAAAAAGGGAAGGGTAAAGCTCTATGTGAATAGTGTAGGGAAAATTATTGAGACAGTGCCGCAGTCGGATCCAGTAGCAGGAGGAGATGTTTATCTGTCCATAGATGCCGGGCTCCAGAAGGTCATCTACCATGTGATCGAACAGGAGCTTGCGGGGATTCTTCTTGCCAAGATACAAAATACCCTTGACTTTGACCGCACGAACATGGAAGATGGAAATGATGCAATTATACCCATTGGGGATGTGTACAATTCGTTTATCTCCAATGAGATTCTGGATATGAACCATTTCACTGAGGATACGGCAAAGGCAACAGAAAAAGAAGTTGCCCAGGCGTTTGCTTCCTACAAGAAAAAGAAGCAGAAAACCATTGCGAAGGTGCTGAATAATCCAAAAGCGGCTGTCTATAAAGAACAGTCCAAAGAGATGCAGGCCTATATGCTGTACATTGTAGACGAGCTGCTTGTCAGGGAGGGGGTTCTTCTGTCAGATGCCATTGATACAGGTGACAAGACTTATCAGGCATGGACAAAGAAGGAATCGATTAATATTTATCAGTATCTGAATTATGCGATTTCTCAAAACTGGATTGATACATCAAAGCTTCAGAATCATGTGTCTGAAGGAGAAAAATATACGGATTCTGAAGAATTATATGAGGGACTGTCTGCATTTATTACAGACTGTATGAATGAGGATAATGCTTTTGATAAGCTCTTGTACCGTTATATGATCCGCAGCGGCAGCCTGACTGGAAGACAGATCTGTCTCATGCTGTATGAACAGAAGGTCCTTCCGAAGGACAACGACCAGTACGAGGCACTGATGTCCGGAAGGATGGGGGCATATGACTTCCTCCGGGAGAAGATAAGGAAACTGGAAATCACACCTGGACAGCTTGCACTTGAGCCATGTACCGGCTCTATGGTTGTAACGGATACGAAGAGCGGACAGGTTCTTGCCTGCGTATCTTACCCTGGATATGACAACAACAGGCTTGCCAACACAATGGATTCTGCTTATTACAACCGTCTTGTCAATGACGGGGCACGCCCGTTCTATAACAGCGCAACCCAGGAGAAGACGGCTCCGGGTTCCACTTATAAGCCTCTGGTGGCGGCAGCCGCACTGACAGAGGGAATTATTACGCTTGATGAATATCTCCCCTGTCATGGAATTTATGAAAAGGTGGAACCAAATCCAAAATGCTGGATTTATCCCAATGCCCACGGAAGCCTGAATGTGGAGGGAGCAATTGAAAACTCCTGTAACAATTTCTTCTATGAAGTAGGATACCGGTTAAGTCTGGAAGAAAAGGGAATATCAAAGATCTCAGAGGATAATCCGGAGGGGAAGACCACGGCTGCATATTATGACAGTAAAAAAGGAACAGACGCGATTGGAAAATACGCGAAGATGTTCGGGTTTGACTCAACCTCCGGCATTGAGGTACCTGAGGCAGAACCACAGATTTCGGATGAGGCATCCGTTCCGTCGGCAATCGGTCAGGGAACCAACAACTATACAATCAGTCAGCTGGCAAGGTATGTTACTGCAGTCGCTAATAAGGGTACGGTCTATGACCTGTCTCTCCTTGACAAAACGACAGATGTGGACGGGAAAACCCTGGAAGAATTTAAGCCAAAGGTAAAGAATACGATTGATGCAGTCAGTTCTTCCGTGTGGACGGCAATCCATAATGGAATGAGAAATGTTGTTACTGTTGCAAATGCGGCAACCTTTTCTGACATTAATTCCACTGAGGTTACCCTGTCTGGAAAGACCGGTACTGCACAGCAGAGTAAGACACATTCGGATCATGCGCTTTTTGTAGGCTACGCGCCCAGTGACAATCCGGAGATTGCATTTGCTACCCGTATTGCAAATGGGTACAGCTCTGTATATACCTGTGAGATTACAAGGGATGTAATGAAATATTATTATAAACTGGCATCAGAAAAGGAGGTTGTTACCGGAAAAGCAGCAAAGATCAGTACAAGTGCGACCCACGGAGATTAAGAAAGGAAGAGGCTATGTGAGGGACCCTGTTCGAATGAAGAGCAGCCGGTACGGCATTACGATTTATCTTGATGCAGATCTGCCGTACCAGGAACTGCTTCTTGCAGTAAAGGAAAAATTTGAGGCATCTGCACACTTTTTTGCAGATGCGGATATGACGGTTGAATTTTGCGGCCGGACTTTTACGGAAGAAGAGGAGCTTCAGGTTGTTGACACGATTGAAGAGGCGGCGGGGGTACACATACTATGTATTATAGATAAAAGCGATTCCGCAGAAAAGATACAGAAAAGAGTGCTGGAAGAAAGCAAAGAAGCGCACCATGCAAAAGACGGTATGTTCTATAGAGGTACACTGAGAGGAAGACAGATTCTTGAATCTGAGACAAGTATCGTAATTGTCGGAGATATTGAGGAAGGTGCAATGGTTGTTTCCAAAGGGAATGTGGTTGTAACAGGAACTGTTTACGGTACAGTTATTGCAGGCGCAGGAGGACATTACGAGGCAGTCATCGCGGCTCATTACATGAGCCCGAAACAACTTCGAATCGGAGATATCAGGTTAAAACCAGTTATAGGAGGAAGTTATTCATGGGCGAGGTTATTGTAATTACATCAGGAAAAGGCGGAGTCGGAAAGACGACAACAACAGCAAATATTGGAGCAGGACTATCGCAGCTCGAAAAAAAGGTAATTGTAATTGATACGGATCTGGGGCTTAGAAACCTGGATGTAGTCATGGGACTGGAAAACCAGATTGTATATAATCTGGTTGATGTAGTAGAAGGGACATGCCGCCTTAAACAGGCTCTTATAAGGGACAAGCGTTATGAGAATCTGTATCTTCTGCCGTCAGCCCAGACAAGAGACAAGACGGCAATCTCTCCGGGGCAGATGAAGAAGCTTACCTCGGAGCTTAAGGAAGAATTTGATTACATACTTCTGGACTGCCCGGCAGGCATCGAACAGGGTTTTCAGAACGCCATCGCAGGCGCTGACCGTGCAATTATCGTAACGACTCCGGAAGTATCTGCGATCCGCGATGCGGACCGGATCATCGGACTTCTGGAGAGCAACCATATCAGAGACATGGCTCTGATTATCAACCGGATCCGTATGGATATGGTGCGCAAAGGAGATATGATGACAGTGGATGATGTGACGGAAATCCTGTCCATTCCGCTGATCGGCGCCATTCCGGATGATGAGCAGGTAGTAATCGGAACAAACCAGGGAGAGCCTGTGATCGGGCTTGATTCCAGTGCCGGAAAGATTTACCTGAATGTCTGCAGAAGGATTATGGGGGCTGAGGTTCCCTTTGCAGATCTGAATGCCGGCAGAGGTTTCTTTGCAAGATTAACCGATGCTTTCCGCAAAAATTAGGAGGCGCGCCATGTTGAAAACGTCTTCGGTCGCGGTTGCAAAGAGCCGTCTGAAAACACTGGTAACGTCAGACCGGGTCTGCTGTGCACCGTGTGACTATGATAATATATGCAGAGAACTATTTTCCTCCCTGTCAAAATATATGGAGATTACAGAAGAGAATTTCAGGGTGGAGATATGCAGGACCCATATACTTATTACATTTGCAGGAGATGAAACGTGAGATTACCGAAATTTATAGCAAAACCATACAGATTAAGAGATTACAGATTCAGCCTTGTCATACTGGTGACAGTGCTTTCATTCATTGGGATTCTTGTGGTGGGAAGCGCCAAGGAAAGCCTGCAGAACAAGCAGACATTTGGCGTTGTCGCCGGCATTCTGATTATGCTGGTCGTATCACTGATTGATTATGTGTGGGTTCTTGACATGTACTGGCTGGTGTATATTGCAGCAGTAGGAAGCCTGGGGCTTGTGCTTGTAATCGGGCAGGAGGTGAATGGTGCAACCAGGTGGATTAATCTGGGCATCACAACCTTTCAGCCCTCCGAGCTTGCCAAGATTCTTCTGATCCTGTTTTTTTCCAGGTTTATTCTGGAACACAAGGATACTATAAATCAGCCTGTGACACTTATAAAGTATGCCATATTTGCGGGCATACCGCTCAGCCTGATTCTGGCGGAGCCAAACCTCTCCACGACAATTCTGACGGCGCTTGTGATCTGTCTTCTGATTTATGTGGGAGGATTAAGCTATCGTTTTATTGTGACCGTAATACTGGTACTGATTCCGTCGGTGCTGATCTTTCTTGTGATTGCAGTACAGCCGAACCAGCCATTTCTTCAGGACTACCAGCAGGAGCGTATACTGGCATTTCTGAACCCGGAGGAGCATATGAGCGATGCTGCATACCAGCAGAACAATTCGGAGATGGCGATCGGTTCCGGACAGCTTATGGGAAAGGGACTTGACAATAATACGACAACATCGGTTAAGAACGGTAATTTTATACTGGAGCCCCAGACAGATTTCATCTTTGCGATTATCGGGGAAGAATTAGGCTTTATCGGAAGCTGTATAGTTATTGCTTTATTATTACTGATTGTGATACAATGTATATTGATAGGAGTCCGGGCGCAGGATATATCCGGAAGGATTATCTGCTGCGGAATTGGAGGACTCATTGGCTTCCAAAGCTTTATTAATATTGCAGTTGCTACAAATATGATCCCGAATACAGGTGTTCCGTTACCATTTGTAAGTTATGGCCTTACATCCCTCGTGAGTCTTTATATCGGTATAGGATTTGTATTAAATATAGGGCTGCAGCCGAAAAAATATCAATAAGGAGTGAAAAAAATGAACATAGGTCTGATTGCGCATGACTCGAAGAAGACATTGATGCAGAATTTTTGTATTGCGTACCGTGGGATTTTAAGCAAGCATGAATTGTACGCAACCGGAACGACAGGGCGTCTCATCGAAGAGGTGACGAACCTGAGCATTCACAAATATCTGGCGGGGCCGCTTGGGGGAAAGCAGCAGCTTGGGGCACAGATTGCACAGAATGATATTGATGCACTTATCTTCCTTCGCGAACCAATGGATCCCAAGCCTCATGAACCAGAAGTAAATGATGTTATACGCCTGTGCGATACATATAACATCCCGATGGCAACGAACCTTGCCACAGCAGAATTAGTTATTTTAGCAATTGACAGAGGAGATCTTGATTGGCGTGAAATGTACCGGTAAACAACCAGGAACTGACAGAGGCAGACCAAGAAAAAAGAACAGTACCGCATATAAAAACAGGGGCAGCAATACAAGATACCAGAATCAGAGATTAGTAAAAAGGAAGAAAAGGCGGAAAAAGAGGCAGGCAGGCTGTCTGGCATGTGTTCTGGTCATACTGTGTCTGGCATCCGCAGGAATATACTTTTTCAAACAGTCATCCGCGAAGCCTGAGTATCTGGCAGAAGAATTCGAAGCAGCAGAATATAACAGGGGAATTTACAGAGAAGAGAACCTTTATGCAGAGGAGCTGTGCGTTGCTACGGAAGATATTTCCTCAGACCAGATCGAACGGATATCCGGAATTCATGCTGCTGCATTGTTTGATATGAATAACAAAGAAGTGGACTTTTCCTACAATATCCATGACCGTCTCTACCCGGCAAGTACTACAAAGATTCTGACAGCCCTGGTCGCGATTAACCAGGGAAATCTTGATGACATGGTTACGGTTTCGGAGAATGCATCTGCATCAAGCTTTGCAGCAGATGAACAGACCTGTGGGCTGAAAACGGGGGATCAGCTTACACTCAGGGATTTACTCTATGGTCTGATACTTTATTCCGGCAATGACAATGCGGTTGCCATTGCAGAGCATATTGCCGGAAATATGGAAGCCTTTGCAGATATGATGAATGAACAGGCAGCTGCGCTCATGGCAACAAACAGCCATTTTGTAAATTCCAATGGTCTGCACAATGAAGAGCATTATACCACGGCTTATGATTTATATCTGATTTTTAACGAATGCATTAAACATCAGGAGTTTATGGACATGATCAGTGCCGGTTCCTATACTGCACATATTACAGAGGCAGATGGGAATATGAGTGAAATGGAGCTGGCGCCCACGAATTATTATGCCAGCGGTGAAGCACCTCTTCCAACGGGAGGAACAGTAATCGGGGGAAAGACAGGAACAACCAGCGAGGCGGGAAACTGTCTGATTCTTCTTGACCAGGATAAAGCAGAAAATCCTTATATATCGATTGTGATGGGGGCGGATACAAAGGAGCTGTTATATCAGGAGATGACCGCAATGATTGATTCCATGTAACTACTCAGCAGATCTGCCCCTGCGAAGCGAGGGTATCTCCAAATGGAGATACCCCCTGTTATTTACTGAGTACCTGGTACGTTATCAATTCTGCCGTACAGGCTGATGAGATACAGACCGCATAATCCGACAAGTGTATATATAATACGTGAGACCCATGACAGATTACCAAGCAGAAAAGCAACAAGGTCAAAACGGAATATTCCGACCAGCAGCCAGTTGAGTGCGCCGATAATTACAATGGTCAGGGCAGTGTTATCGAACCATTTCATGTACATCCCTCCTTTAGTGCTAGTATTTTCCTAAGGAAGGCAGATTATACATTAAAAAATTTTTAATTTTTGAGGATACAGCCCGTGTTCCTAAAAAGGAACACGGCATAGCATCTCACTGACAGAAGAAGGAGAAGCAGGTTGGCTAAGAAAAAAACGACGAATGTAACCGCATTTCGAAGAAAAAAATGGAATCTTAATATTGGTGTTGTAATCTTCGGTGTTGTATTTATTTATCTTGTGATTACAGTTCTTCTGTATCTGACCGGATCCCATGTCACGGCATATGAGGTCCGGGAAGGAAGTATTTTAAAGGATAATGCCTATACAGGTCTGATTATACGCAGTGAAACAGTTATTCCGGCAGAGGCAGAAGGGTATGTGAATTATTTTGCGCCCGAGGGAAGCAAGGTGGGCGCAAAGACGTATGTCTATTCTCTTTCTTCGCAAAAGCTTGATTTTTCATCAGACGGGGGAAAAGAATCCGCAGAGCTTTCCCCTGAGGAAGAGGAAGCACTTCTTATCAGAACGCAGGATTTTGTAGAGAACTTCCAGGAGGGACGTTTTTCCGATGTGTATACCTTAAAGGACAATCTGGGCTTTATACTGGAGAACCGGTCGAACCAGAGCCGGCAGACAAGGCTGAAAGAGCTGCTGTCCTCAGATCAGAAGGATGTAACGGGATATCGGGCCGGGGAGCCCGGGGTTGTCATCTATTCTACAGATGGGTATGAGAACATCACTGCAGGCGATGTGACCTGCGAGATGATCTCCAACCGGAAATATGAACCGTCTGATGCAGAAAATAATTCTATGGTAAAGCCAGGTGATCCTGTCTACAAGGTGATTACAGACGATACATGGTCTCTGGCAATTGAGCTGGATGATGAGACAGCACAGCAGCTGACCGGCACAGAACAGATACGGGTACAGTTCTTAAAGGATCATGAAACAGGAACTGCAGACTTTGCCGTCTATAATACAGAGGATGGGAATCTTGGATTCCTCACATTTACTTCCTCCATGGTCAGATATGCAGAGGACCGTTTTTTGGATATAGAGCTCATCCTGGAGGACGAATCAGGACTGAAGATACCCAAGTCCTCTGTTGTAAAGAAGGACTTTTATGTTGTTCCGGATGCTTACCTGACCCAGGGCGGGGACAGCAAGGAAACGGGCGTTCTGGTTGCAAAAGACAGTGGAGATGCCCATTTTCAAAAGACAGACATCTATTACCGGGATAATGAAACAGGCCAGGTTTACCTGGACCCAGACGTATTCCCGGAGAATGCCCTGCTTAAGAAGACAGATTCAGATGAAACCTTAAGACTCCGGGAAAAGAAATCCCTGAAGGGAGTATATAATATCAATAAAGGCTATGCCATGTTCCGGGAAGTCAGCATTTTGTGTGAAAGTGACGAGTACTATATCGTGGAAGCCGGAAGTAATTACGGGCTTGCAAATTATGACCATATTGCGCTGGTTGGAAACGATGTCCGGGAAAATGATGTTGTGTTTTAGGTAAACTGCCCAGTACCTTCGCAGTTACTGTTTTGAGAAAAGGAGTGAAAGAAAGATGTTAAAAGAAAATCTTGATCATGTGGAAGAAGAGATTAGAAAGGCCTGTGAGCGGAGCGGACGTTCCAGAGAGGAGGTAACCCTGATTGCAGTCAGCAAAACCAAACCGGTAAGCATGCTGGAAGAAGCCTACGGCCTGGGTGTGCGTGTGTTTGGGGAAAATAAGGTTCAGGAGCTTGTAGAAAAATATGATGCACTTCCAGAAGATATTGAGTGGCATCTGATCGGGCATCTCCAGAGAAATAAGATAAAATATATCATCGGGAAGGCAGCGCTGATTCATTCCGTGGATTCCCTGCGCCTTGCCGAAGCAATTGATAAAGAGGCTGCAAAGCAAAATACGGTTGCAAGAATCCTGATTGAGGTCAATGTTGCCAGAGAGGAAAGCAAATTCGGACTGATGCCGGAGGAGGTTTCGGAATTTGTAGACAAGGTTTCGGAATTTGCCCATTTAAGGGTAGAAGGGCTCATGACAATTGCTCCTTTTGTATCGGATCCGGAAGAGAACAGACCAATTTTCGCCTATTTAAAAAAATTATCTGTTGACATTGCAAAGAAAAACGCACATAATACTAATATGAGTGTGCTGTCGATGGGTATGACTAACGACTACCAGGTAGCTGTCGAAGAGGGAGCAACTATGGTACGAGTGGGGACAGGTATATTTGGGGAGCGCAGTTATGCTCAAACAAATGCAAGATAGGAGAAATTAATAATGGGTTTATTAGACAGGTTTATGGACATCATGAAGTTAAATGATGATGAAGATTATGATGATGACTTCTTTGATGATGAATATGATGACTATGGCTATGAAGAAAAACCAAAGAGGAGCCTGTTCCGTAAAGAGACGCCGGTCTATAATGATGATGAAGATTATGATGACGGATATAATCCTCCGGCCAAGACTTCACGGAATTCCCGTTCAAATAACAGCAAGGTGACGCCAATGCGTCAGCCTGCGAGAAGAGCAAGTGTAAGTATGGAGGTCTGTGTAATTAAGCCGACCTCTGTGGAGGATGCGAGAGAGATTACAGAGACACTTCTGGATGGAAGGACAGTAATTCTGAATCTGGAGGGGCTTGACCTTGAGATTGCACAGCGTATTATTGACTTTACTTCAGGTGCGACCTATGCAATCAGCGGTAATCTGCAGAAGATTTCCAATTACATATTCCTTGTTACACCGACGAATGTGGATATATCCGGAGATCTCCAGGATCTGCTCAATACATCGTTCGATGCGTCATCTATGCGTTCCAGATTCTAGGTGGCAGAGATGATAAATAAAGAAGAAACCATGTTGAAAAAACGTCTCGTTGAGCTGTCAAATATGGCATATCACCGGGGCATTGCCGTGTTTTCAGATTTTCTGAATCTGAACGAGTTAAATATACTTCATACAATACCAAAGAATATGCTTCCGGCCAGGTATGAAACCTGGGGAGGATATGATCTGTCAGAGCGTCAGATGGCTGCATTTCTACCTGATGCTCTTTGTTTTGCATATCCTATTAAGGCTGTGAGAGTGACACCCGTGAACAGACGCTTTTCCGAGGAGCTTACACACAGGGATTACCTTGGCTCACTTATGAATCTTGGAATCGAACGGTGCAAATTCGGGGACATTCTTACGGACGGGGAGACTGCTGCTGTATTCGTAAAAGAGGAGATTGCAGATTATATTTCAGAGAATCTTCTCCGCATCCGGCATACACAGGTTGCGGCGTCTGTACAGGACATGACGGAGATTCATTATACTCCCAGATATGAGACATTGAAGGGAACGGTTCCTTCTGTACGGCTGGACACGGTGCTTGCAGTAGCATATCCGCTTTCCAGGAGCCGGCTGGTTCCTCTGATCGAAGGCGGCAAAGTATTTGTAAATGGCAGACTGGTTACAAGCAATGGATATCATCTGAAAGAGGGGGATATTATATCTGTCAGAGGGACCGGAAGGATTGTATATGACGGCGTACTATCCGGTACGAAAAAGGGCCGGTATATGGTCTCTGTCAGAAAATATATTTAGCGGCCGCTTTTGCTGACAGTTCAGAGACATGGCAGAGGATCTGGACAATTATGCTTTTTCTGGCGGCAGTAAGGAGGATTATGGAGAAGGAGTCCAGGCGTGTGATGCATTATATCATTGCCATAGCCGGAATACTTTCCGGAGTGGCGCTTGACCAGGTGACAAAATATTATGCACTTACAAGATTAAAGGATCAGGATCCTTATGTAATCATTAAGGGAGTTTTCCAGCTGGAATACCTGGAAAACCGGGGAGCGGCATTTGGATTATTTCAGAACCAGCGGTTCTTTTTTTATCTGAGCGTAGCTGCCATCCTGGTGGTTGTAATCTGGTTTTATATAAAAGTTCCCATGGAGCGGCGCTATATGCCGCTGCGGATTTGCGCGGTCTTTATTGCATCAGGGGCGCTGGGCAATTTTATCGACCGTGTGAGACTGAATTATGTGGTAGATTTTCTGTATTTTAAATTGATTGATTTCCCCATTTTTAATGTGGCGGATATCTATGTGACAGTTACAACAATCCTGTTATTCCTGTTAATCTGTTTTTACTATAAGGAGGATGAGCTTGAACGGATACTTCACGGTGGAAAATGAAGAGGGAGAACGGATTGACCGTTATCTTGCGGAGGCGATGCCGGACCGCTCCCGTTCGTATCTCCAGAAGCTGATCAAAGAGGGAAATATAACAGTGAACGGCCAGCCTGTGAAACCGAATTACAGGCTTATTTCTGGTGACTGTGTAGCGGCGGTGTTTCCTGATATCAGAGAGCCGGACATTCTTCCAGAAGATATTCCGCTTGATATACTGTATGAGGATGATGATCTGATTATCGTAAATAAGCCAAAGCACATGGTTGTGCACCCTGCCCCGGGGCATTATTCCGGTACGCTTGTGAATGCACTGATGTATCACTGCGGGGATGCTTTGTCCGGGATTAACGGAGACAGGCGCCCGGGTATTGTCCACCGCATTGATATGGATACTACCGGTTCCCTTGTGGTCTGTAAAAACGATATGGCTCACCAGAGCCTTTCAGAGCAATTGAAGGAGCACTCTATCCGCCGTCTTTACGAGGCAGTTGTACATGGTAATATAAAAGAGGATGCAGGAAGCGTAAATGCGCCGATCGGACGGCACCCCGTGGACCGGAAAAAAATGAGCACACATGCAAAGAACGGCAGACCGGCCATTACACATTATGAGGTAATGGAGCGGTTTGGAGATTATACCCACATCCGGTGCCGGTTAGAGACCGGAAGAACTCATCAGATCCGCGTCCATATGGCAAGTATCGGGCATCCGATTGTAGGAGACCGGGTATATGGCCCGGAGAAATGCCCGTTCCCGCAGCTGACCGGGCAGACACTTCATGCGGAAACACTCGGCATTATCCATCCGGGGACAGGAGAGTATCTGGAAATCCATGCACCGCTTCCCGCGTATTTTTCATGCCTGCTTGCCAGACTTCGTAAGTGAAGTGGCAGGCGTGCCTGTAAACAGTAACTAAGAAGTGAGCTGAAAAATGGCTGAGAAATGCAAAAATTATATACATTTCCCTAAATTTGTTATATAATATATGTATATTTAAAGGTTACTGTTCACGGGGCCGTACACCCCGCTATACGGCATCCAAGCCGATAAAGTGGTAGTTTCCGGCATCCAGCCATGTGAATGAGTAACGAGGCAGCTGCACAGATTTATAAAGGAGCGTGATTAATATGGCAAAGACAAACACAATTATAACAATAGGAAGACAGTACGGAAGTGCCGGACGGGAGATTGGATACAAGGTGGCAAAGGATCTGGGAATCAAACTGTATGATAAAGAGATGCTGGACAGAGCGGCAAAAGAGAGCGGACTCTGCCAGGAGCTTTTTGAGACACACGATGAAAAACCAACAAACAGCTTTTTATATTCTTTGGTAATGGACACCTATTCTCTCGGATACACCTCAGGAAGTTATACAGATATGCCGATTAATCATAAAGTATTTCTGGCACAATTTGATGCAATTAAGAAGATTGCGGATGAAGGGCCGTGCATCCTCGTTGGACGCTGTGCGGATTATGCGTTAGAGGAATATGATAATCTGCTGAGTCTGTTCATTCATGCAGATCTGGATGCAAGAGTACGAAGGATTGCCCGGATATATGATTTAACGGATGCAAAGGCGAAGGATTTGATCATTAAGACCGATAAAAAGCGTGCCAGCTATTATAATTATTACAGCAATAAAAAGTGGGGTGCTGCCGAGAGCTACCATATATGTCTGGACAGTTCACTTCTCGGCATTAACGGGACAGCGGAGGCAATCAAGCATCTGATTGACCTGAAGGAACAGACGAAAAGCAGAAGGCTGTAGACTGCCGCAGACAAGTTATCTTATATGGGGGATGCGCTCAGGCCATCCCTCTATTTTTCCGTTCAAAATCGCGGTAAACATCCGCTGCTTTGCACCGGGATGCTCTTTATTCAGGCTTCTTACCAGTTCCTTGGCATACTGTCTTTTCGTATATCCGTCAATGGGACATCTGCTTGTGACAACAGGCAGGCTGTACTTGTTCTGAAATCCAATGACCTCTGCTTCCTCTGTAAACATCATGGGACGTATGACTGTTAAATCCATGCGATCCAGGTATGTTTTCGGTGAAAAAGAATAAAACCGCCCCTCAAACAGAAGAGAGAGCAGCATGGTTTCTATGATATCATCCTTGTGATGGGCATAGGCAACCTTATTATAGCCCATATCTTTTACCGCCTGGTTCAGGGCCCCCTTTCTCATCTTTGCACACAGGGAACACGGATTGCTTTCCTTACGTTCTTCAAACAGGATTCGTGCAATATCTGTCTTTATGATTCTGTATGGAACCCCCAGCTTCTCTGCAAGCTCAGCCACGGGGGTAAAATCGCATTCGGAATAGCCCAGGTCAACGGTCACTGCCCCCAGTTCAAAATGACGGGGATAAAATCTTTTCAGGCCGTGAAGGGCGTATAGCAGAGTAAGGCTGTCCTTGCCGCCGGAAATGCCCACTGCAATGCGGTCGCCTTCGCTGATCAGAGAGTACTCGTCAACCGCTTTTCTCGTATAGCTTAAAAGTTTTTGTAAGGTCATAATCTATCCTTTCCCGGTATTTTATTTCTGTTACTGTTATATTGTAGCAGATAATTTCATTTTTTTCTATAAATATAACTCCTTTTGAATGTGAAAGAGGTTATATTAATTAGATACGCAGCAAGAAAGAGAGGAACTGGCTTTGGAGGATAAAGAGCTCATCCGCCGGATACAGAATGGACAAAAGGAATATCTGAATGTGATCGCTGAAAAATATTATGATGATATCTATTATTTCTGCTGTTATCAGTGTGGAAGCAGGGAAGACGCCTTTGATCTGGCGCAGGAGACATTTCTGCGGTTTATCCGGTATGTAGAAAAATATCAGTACCGGAATCTGAAAGGGTATCTGCTTACCATTGCCATGAATACCAGTATATTACAAAGGCGTTTACAAATTTTATGCAGACATCAGGAACCAGCCTGGATGAAATTCATTTCCTGGAAGGAGATGACTGGGAACATAATGTGAAGCCGTATTTAGAGAACCGGGTCAGCTTTGGCTATATTTCCGGGTGGGATGATTTTACGGAGATCTATATGATGGTTCTGATCTCATTATATGTGATTCTGCTCGTTGGATTATCTCCGGTTTTTGCGGAGGAATATACGCTAAAGACTGCGGACATTCTCCGCACAACGAAGAGAGGGAGGGGCAGTGGAATCTGGATGAAAATATCCGCTGCATGTGTATTTGCACTCCTTTTTACAGCCCTGGCCAGTATCTAT
Organism: uncultured Lachnospiraceae bacterium; assembly: GCA_947566645.1. Taxonomy (GTDB): domain Bacteria; phylum Bacillota; class Clostridia; order Lachnospirales; family Lachnospiraceae; genus CAPEBR01. Next base: position 3,192 of record CANOKL010000034.1, on the reverse strand, counting down.
GTCTTTGTCATTTATCTGTCAGTATACGGGACACAGGGACTTAATTCCTCGGCAGTTCTTTTGAACTTCGCCTCCTTTTACGGGTATTGCCCGGAGAGTGTAAAAGGATTTCTGATTTTTATGGCGGCTCTTGGTCTTTGCGGTACATTACTCCTGACCGGAATTACATTTGGTTTTTCCTCCGCATGCAGAAATTCATTCCTTGCACTGGTGTTGTCTGTTTCGGCATTTTTCATCCCGGTGCTCTGGGTGAAGGTGATGGTGCCCTTGTTTATGGGAAGTCTGGGTCCGTCTATAACCAGGGTTATCACTCATTTTATGACATCCATGCCGGTATATCTTCCCATGAGCCCGGGCTTCGCATTTTCAGGGAAGCAGCTTGCCGCCCATTTTGCAATTGCCTTTCTTGCAGGAACAATTGGCATCATGTACGGGTATTGGAGGTACCGGGATTACCATTCACGGGTCAATGTTGATGTGATAATTCAGAGAAAGGTGAACTTTGCGAAAAAATGAAAAACATTTTTTACAAAAAAGTGCTTGACACCAAGTATGATGACGTGATAAAGTTTTATTAAACCGTTGAGGAAGAGTGAGTACTGTTAGAAATCTGCTTTACAGAGAGTTGCGGATGGTGGGAATGCAGCATTCAGAGCTATCAGGAATGGACTTCCGAGGGCAATCTGAAAGATTCTGTAAGAACAGGATGAGTAGGTAAGCCGGAGAGGGTACTCCGTTAACAAAGTACGCGTATGATGGTACGCATGAGTGGGTAGATATAGCATACCAAGCCGGGTGGCACCGCAGGAGTTGATGATGATTACTCTTGTCCCAGCAATCGTTTATTGTATGGGATAAGGGTATTTTTTATGATATTTTATGATATAGGGAGCCTTACACTTATCCCATTATAGAAAGGAGAACAAAAAGAATGAGTGAACAGAAAATCCCTTACAAAATCTACCTGGAGGAAAGCGAGATGCCAAGGCAATGGTACAATGTACGTGCTGATATGAAGAACAAACCGGCGCCTCTTCTGAACCCGGGTACCTTGAAACCGATGACTGCAGAGGAGTTGTCCGGTGTGTTCTGTGAAGAACTTGTACAGCAGGAGCTTGATAACGAAAACCGGTATATTGACATTCCGCAGGAAATCATTGATTTCTATAAAATGTATCGTCCGGCGCCGTTGGTACGTGCATACTGCCTGGAGGAGAAACTTCAGACACCTGCAAAGATCTACTATAAATTTGAAGGAAATAATACCAGTGGAAGCCATAAGCTGAATTCAGCAATTGCGCAGGCGTATTACGCAAAGAAGCAGGGTCTGAAAGGGGTTACAACAGAGACCGGGGCAGGACAGTGGGGAACCGCATTATCTATGGCATGCTCTTATCTGGATCTGGACTGCAAGGTATTTATGGTAAAATGTTCTTATGAACAGAAGCCCTTCCGCCGTGAAGTAATGCGTACCTACGGTGCGAGTGTAACACCGTCCCCATCCTCAGAGACCGAGGTCGGGAGAAAGATTCTTGCAGAGCATCCAGGTACAACCGGAAGCCTTGGGTGTGCCATCTCCGAGGCAGTTGAAGTTGCCGTGGGAAGTGAAGGATACCGCTATGTCCTTGGAAGTGTCCTGAATCAGGTATTACTGCACCAGTCAATTATTGGTATGGAGACAAAGACTGCGTTGGATAAATATGGGATTACTCCGGATATTATCATCGGATGTGCAGGAGGCGGATCAAATCTTGGCGGGCTGATCTCTCCATTTATGGGAGAAAAGCTACGGGGTGAAAAGGATTATCACTTTATTGCCGTGGAACCGGCATCCTGCCCCAGTATGACAAGAGGTGTCTATGCATATGACTTCTGTGATACGGGTATGGTATGTCCGTTAGCGAAGATGTATACATTAGGAAGCGGTTTTATTCCTTCCGCAAATCATGCCGGAGGACTGAGATATCATGGCATGAGCTCCATTCTGTCCCAACTCTATGCAGACGGATACATGGAGGCAAGATCAGTGGAGCAGACAGCTGTATTCGAGGCAGCCGAAAAATTCGCGAGAGTAGAAGGAATCCTTCCAGCACCAGAAAGCAGCCATGCGATCAAGGTGGCAATTGACGAGGCAGAGAAATGCAAAGAGACTGGAGAGGGGAAGACAATTGTATTTGGCCTGACCGGTACAGGATATTTTGACATGGTCGCATATGAAAAATTCCATAACGGTGAGATGACAGACTATATTCCGACAGATGAAGACCTTAAAGCCGGATTCGATGGAATTCCTAGATTTCCGGGGAATATGAAGTAGAGTTTTTCGTTTATTGGACACCTCCGTTGTATTTGATATGGTTTTACTAGACCTATATTCATTATACAACGGAGATGTCTATTTTTGTACTCTGCTCACCACCTCTGTCATGGGTAGTCTTCCTGGCTTTGCCAAAGAATTCATACTGTTTCGTTGATATGGGAAGAATAATTTTGCCTATATTAATTTGGACATTTATCTGTGTTTTCCTCTCATATACTGTACTGTTTCGTTCAAGATTCTTACCGCTTCATCATCCAATCCTGACACATCCAAAACGGCTTCGTGGTGTACTTCTAAAAGATAATCTGTTGACACACCGAATAGCCGCGCTAGTTCTACTACATACATAGTAGATGGGATAGAGATTCCCATTTCCCAAGCATTTACACTGCTTCGCGTAATTCCCAAACGTTTTGCCAACTTTGATTGTGTAATGTTGTTTGCCATGCGTAGTGATTTAATTTTATCTGCAATCATATTATAATCCTTTTTATTAAGAATAATATTGTTATCAAATGAATATTGCATTATCAAAATGATATTTTAAATTGACATTATAATACTAAATCTGGGAGAAGGTTTCCTTTTTTTCCGTTATGAACGAAAAGAAAAAGTCAGAGCATAGAAATATAGACGTTCTACATCCATCCAAGACTTCATCAAAGCACTGATCGTCAGGAGATCACAAAAGATTACATTACTATAGTGTGCATATCTGCTTTACTAAAAGCAGGGGAGTTTTCTATATGAAAAAGGAAATCTAGACGTTTTTTAGAGCAAATCATTTGACACAAAACAAACATTTTTCATAGCATAGTCCTTCCTATTCTGTCAAGCCTAAATTTATTGATTTTACAGGCTTTGACGATTTT
>CANOKL010000033.1 GCA_947566645.1 uncultured Lachnospiraceae bacterium | reverse complement strand
TTTAGATTTTCTCATTAATCCAGAAGGATGTCAACTATATTTTTCGTCTATACACGCAAAGCACTGATTTCATGAACTATAGTTCCTCTTCCCCATCTCCTGCTCTGCAATCCAGTCGTTCTCTGTCCTGTCATATTCATAACTGCTGTAAGAGCTAGTATAGCATTACGTAATTATACTCACGGCAGATTTCATCGGCCATGAGTATAATTTGTGGCACATAGGGCAGAATTCAATTTCTTTATTTAAAGTAAGCCACCCCGGATTCAAAGATCTTCATATCCTGCTCCCCATAAATGTTCACAGCCACAGACCTTGCCCTTCTCTCGGAGTGTGCCATCTTCCCAAGCACCCGTCCGTCCGGGCTGGTGATTCCCTCAATCGCACAGTAGGATCCATTCACATTCCACTCTTCGTTCATGGTCACATTGCCCTCCGGATCACAGTACTGTGTTGCCACCTGACCGTTCTCGAAGAGTTTCTTAATCCACTCCTCATTTGCCACGAAGCGCCCTTCTCCATGAGAAGCCGGATTGGTATAGACCCCTCCAAGCTGTGTACCTGCAAGCCATGGCGACTTATTGGTTACCACCTTGGTATAGACCATCTTGGAGATATGTCTTCCGATAGTGTTATAGGTCAGTGTAGGTGAATCCGCCGTCTGTCCGGTGACCGCACCGTTTGGAACCAGTCCCAGCTTCACCAGTGTCTGGAATCCGTTGCAGACTCCAAGAACCAGTCCGTCCCGCTCGCCCAGAAGCTTCTCCACAGCTTCCTTCATCTTCGCATTCTGGAAGGCCGTGGCAAAGAACTTGGCAGAGCCGTCAGGCTCGTCACCGGCGCTGAACCCGCCCGGAAACATGATAATCTGGGATTCGGAAATTGCCCTGTCAAATACATTTACTGAATCAATAATATCCGAAGCGCTCATATTCCGGAAGACCTTTACAATGGTCTTTGCCCCCGCTCTCTCAAATGCCTTCGCGCTGTCATATTCACAGTTTGTCCCTGGGAATACCGGGATAAATACCGTAGGCTGCCCGATCTTATGGGTACAGATATGGACATCCTTTGTATCATAAAGTCCTGTTTCGATCTTCTGCTCCTGTCCCTTTGCACCGGAATTTGTCGCAAATACCTTCTCCAGTGTTCCGGTCCATGCTTCTTCTGCCTCTGAGAGGGAGATCTCTGTATTCCCATAAGAGAATCTTCCCTCCGCAGTCACTTCACCGATTACCGTATAGGTAATGGCAAGTTCTCCGACCTTTCCGTCCGGAACCTCGGCGATGATGTCGCCGAAAGCAGGCGCGAAGAGATCCCTTGGATCCAGATTGTGCTCCAGCTTCACTCCCATCTTATTTCCAAATGCCATCTTGCTGACTGCCGCGATCACACCGTGCCGGTCAAGGGCATAGGCAGAGATAATCCTGCCGCTTCTGATATCCTCAGTGAATTTTCCGTACTGCTCCATAACCCTTTCATATACCGGAACGTCGTACTCATCTGTCTCAATACGCAGCCACACCAGCTTATTTCCTGCCTTCTTAAGCTCTGGTGTAATGATATCCTTTTCTGCTGCCACATCCACTGCAAAGGATACCAGGGTCGGCGGCACGTCAATATCCTCAAAGGTTCCTGACATACTGTCCTTTCCGCCAATAGAAGGAAGGCCAAATCCAAGCTGCGCGTTATAAGCTCCGAGAAGCGCCGCAAAAGGCTGGCTCCATCTGTGGGGATCCTCTGTCATACGCCTGAAATACTCCTGGAAGGTAAAGCGGATCTTCCTGTAATCCCCGCCTGCTGCCACAATCTTGGCCACAGACTCTGTCACGGCGTAAATTGCCCCGTGGTACGGGCTCCAGGTAGAAAGGTACGGGTCAAAGCCATAGCTCATCATGGTTACGGTATCGCAGTCTCCTGTAAGAACCGGAAGCTTCGCCACCATGGCCTGGGTCTCTGTCATCTGATATTTCCCTCCGTGAGGCATGAATACCGAAGCCGCACCGATGGAGCCATCGAACATCTCCACAAGCCCTTTCTGGGAGCAAACGTTCAGGTCTTTCAGGAGGGCAAGCCATTTTTCCCTGACATCTCCTTCCTCGGCTCTTCTTAGTACGGTATCCTTTCTGTCTGGAATATCCACTGCAACCATTGTCTCCTGGTGTGCGCCGTTGGTATCCAGAAATGCACGGGAAAGATTCACAATCTCTTTTCCTCTCCAGGAAAGGACAAGTCTTGGCTCCTCTGTCACAACCGCAACCTCTGTGGCCTCCAGGTTCTCCTCACTGGCATATCCCATGAATTCCTCTACGTCTTTCGGATCCACCACAACTGCCATACGCTCCTGGGATTCGGAGATGGCAATCTCGGTTCCGTCAAGGCCCGCATATTTCTTCGGCACCTTATCCAGATCCACCTTAAGGCCGTCCGCCAGTTCTCCGATGGCAACGGATACGCCGCCTGCTCCAAAGTCATTACATTTCTTAATCAGCTTACTAACCTCTTCTCTCCGGAACAGACGCTGAATCTTACGCTCTGTAGGCGGGTTTCCCTTCTGCACCTCTGCGCCGCAGGTCCGGGTGGATTCCTCTGTATGCACCTTGGAGGATCCTGTCGCCCCACCGCAGCCGTCACGTCCGGTCCGTCCGCCGAGAAGAATAATGATATCTCCCGGGTCTGATGTCTCCCGGATAACTGCGCGCCTGGGCGCAGCGCCCAATACTGCTCCGATCTCCATACGCTTTGCCACATAATTGGGGTGATAGATTTCCTTCACTGTTCCGGTGGCAAGGCCGATCTGGTTTCCGTAAGAGCTGTAGCCATGAGCTGCCTCACGCACAAGCTTCTTCTGGGGAAGTTTTCCCTTCATAGTATCATTTACCGGCACTGTAGGATCCGCTGCGCCGGTTACACGCATGGCCTGATACACATAAGTACGCCCGGACAGCGGGTCGCGGATGGCACCCCCCAGACAGGTAGCCGCGCCACCGAAAGGCTCAATCTCTGTGGGGTGGTTATGTGTCTCATTCTTAAAGTTCACAAGCCACTCCTCTTCCACACCGTCCACGGTTACCGGCACTACGATGCTGCAGGCATTGATCTCGTCCGACTCCTCCTGGTCCGCAAGCTTTCCTTCCTTCTTAAGCTTTCTCATGGCCATAAGCGCCAGATCCATCAGGCAGACGAACTTGTCCTCCCTGCCTTTAAAAATCTCGCTGTGATCCGCAAGGTACTGCCTGTAGGTTTCCTCAATCGGAACCCGGTAGTCTCCCTCGCCAAAGGTTACATCCGTAAGCTCTGTAGAAAATGTGGTGTGACGGCAATGGTCAGACCAGTAGGTATCCAGCACACGGATCTCCGTCATGGACGGATCCCTCTTCTCTTCTGATTTGAAATAATTCTGAATATGAAGGAAATCCTTAAAGGTCATGGCAAGGCCCAGGGAATCATAGAGCTCCTTTAAGCTCTCTTCTTCCATGTCCTGAAAACCTTCAAATATCACAACATCCTCCGGCTCCGGATATTGTTCTACCAGAGTCTCCGGCTTCTCCATACCGGTTTCCCTGGAATCCACCGGGTTAATACAGTGTGCCTTTACTGCTTCAAACTCTTCGTCCGGTATGGGGCGCTCTTCCCCTTCGATCACATAGGTAGTAGCTGTCCGGATCACCGGCTTTTCATCTTCCTTAATAAACTGCACACACTGAACCGCAGAATCTGCACGCTGGTCGAACTGTCCCGGAAGAAATTCCACAGAAAAGATTCTGCTGTTTTCAGTCACCGGGAACTCCTCGTGATACAGCATGTCTACAGGCGGCTCCGAGAATACGCCGTTACACGCCTTCTCAAAAGTCGCATCCGAGATATTCTCCACATCATACCGGATCAGCACGCGGACATTCTTCACATCCCGGATACCGAGATAACTGCCAATCTCCTGCTTCAGATCCTTGGCCTGTACTCCGAATCCTTCTTTTTTCTCTACATACACTCGTCTCACATTACTCATTTGCTTTCCTCCATAAAAGAATCTATAAATCTACAGCAACTCCGACAGTCGCAATTGATAACTGCATAAACCTATTGTAACACAATCTCCGCCATAAATAAACGTACTGTTCACGTAACTGCTCAGTACCTTCACAGTTACATGCAAAAATCCATTTGAAATTGCCTTCGGCAATGGGATTTTTGCACTCCTGAATCACTTTCTTACGGTCTGTGCAGTAAATACCCTCGCTTCGCTGGGGCAGACCCTGCACAGACCTGCTGAGTAGTTACCTGTTCACTTCATTTAGAACCGCTTTTCCTTCTTAACCCGCTCCGCAAGCATCCTCCAGACTCTCAGAAGAATCCAGATTCCCAGAAGAAATCCCAGGAAGATCAGCCCGATCCGGATCACCATATCCGAGAAAAAGCCCTCCGGCAGCATGCGGATCATATAATCCTCTGCCGGATCGAACATCCACAGGTCATTTGTAAAAAAGATCTCATGGAAAACCCGGAAGCACGCCGTGAAGTCAATGGCAAATCCAATTCCAAGGAATACAATCGCCGCGGCAAACACACCCAGCGCCCAGGAATATGCCCTTGTAAGAAGCTCCCTTACCTCCGCCTTCCACACTGCAAGCACGATGACAATCAACGCTGCCAGGATCAGAAGTACCGTCCGCACCTTAAGCCCGCCCAAAAAAAGATTTTTCACGTCTGCCATATGAAGCCGGTCCTGCTCATTGAAGAAATCCTGTTCTCTTCCGTCCACATCTGTCACAATGGACAGTTCGTCCTCCTCCCCGATCAGGTATGCCATCATGTAATCCGTCACCTCCATGACATCAGAAAGCTCCATATGAAGATCCTCTGTCACATGGTATTTCTCATACAGGGATTCATAAAAGCCATACTGGGGATCCCCATAGATTGCAATCTGAAAGCTGGTGAGCAGAGCTGCAATAATCATAAAAAACATAGCAAGTACTGCCAATATTGTCTTTAATTTTGTCATAGTTTCTCCAATCTTCTCTATATGATCGTCATACCACCGCCTCAATCAGAAGCCTGTCTCCAAGTACAATCTCCTTTACACCGATTTCTTTCTTTTTATTAAAATTAAAGCTTAACATATATCCTTTTTTCAGATGAAAATAATCAAGATAATCCGATAGCTGCTTTTCGCCTCGTTCCTTATAGGCATTCCCGTGCCAGATTTTGAGCTCAATGATGCTTTGCTCTCCGTAGTAGTCAATAACCAGATCCATCCGCTCACGATTTCTTGTCTGCGCTTCTACATAACAATTGCCTGTTCCATTGATAATAGGGCGCAGGAACAACATAAAATACTTTCTCCCCTCGTCCTCTAAAAATGTCTGGTTCTGTTCCCCATATAAAAAGTCAAAGGTCTCTACGAATTTCTCAAGTATTAACCTTACATTCAGATGTCCTCCAATCACAAACTGGTTTTTCTGCCGTGTTCCTTCCAGATAAATTTCGCTGTTTTGCTCTTTAAAGTCCAGCAGAAATTTATTGTACAGCCGCGTCTCAAAAATCCTGTTTGCAATAAAAACTGATGAATTTTCCACCTTGACAAACCCAAACATCCTCGCATTGTGAACGGAACTGTCATCCGCATTATATGCAATACTCTGTCCCTGGAACAGAAGCCTCATAATCACCTGCTTCAGTTCAGGGAAAACATTCAGTTTATCAATCAATGATTCAAACAATGGGTTATTCTCCTCCAAAAGCATCCTGACCGCTGTCAGAAGTCCTTCCTTCGTCCATGCACTGGAACGGTCCGGAAAATCCGGGATGCCCGGTATTCTTTCATCCATAATCATACAGAGCCGTGAAACCAGATACGGGTATCCGGACGTATAATCATATAAAAATCCTGACATCTTTCCAACATCCATTCCCGTATTGTAATCCACTTCATACCCACAGAGCATCTGCCTGATCTCTTCTGCTGAAAAGCTCATGTCCACAAGAAAATCAGCGGCAATATTCCACGGACTGTTTACTTTATGTTCCTCTTCCGGACGAAGCTTTCTCTTAATATTCCGCACATCATAAACTCCTGCCAGAATAACAGACTGAAAAGCAGCAGTTCTGTTTTTCTTTAAATAATAAGCACGGAGTTGGGCAAGAAAATCAATAAACACCTGGTTATTTGTCGCAGTGTCTACTTCGTCAATAAGTAAAACAATCCGTTTTTCCGACTTCTCGCACAGCCCGGAAAGTGACCTGAAAAGGGTAGAAAGCGTCACCCTCGCCGCCGTGCCCGATGCATATTGTTTTAGCTGAAATTCTTCCTCTTCTGGAATCTGCTCTGCACATTCCAGTATCCGTTCGGAAAAAGCAGCGGCAAAGCTTCGCTCAGATTCAAAATCAGCATGGCTAAGCGTCTGAAAATCAATGCTATACACCTCATAGTCTTTTTTCAAAAAATCGGAAAGCGCAGTCAGTATGGTTGTTTTTCCATACTGCCTGGCTCTGTTGATTGTAAAGTATTTTCTGGCATCTACCATTGATTTGATTTCTTCCAGGCGGCTTGACAGATCCACCATATAATGCAGCCCGGGGTCACAATATCCGTTTGTATTAAACGTTCTACGCATATAACAGCCTCCGAATTTCTTCTTCACTCCCCTTAAGGGAACCCTGCACCATCTCAGGCTTTCCGCCGCCTCTGCCTCCGAATCCCTCATTCAGTTTCTTACATAAGGGACGCACATCCTCGTCATGGCTTCCGATCACATACCGGTATCCCCCTTCGTCCGTCCCGGCAAATACCGCGCACATATGCGCCCCACGCTTAAGGAGCAGATTCATAAGCTCTCTTGGCTCATTGCCCGAGAGCCCGCTGTCAAAGACTGCCGTCACCTGTCCTGACACGTCCGTCTCCTGTGCCCGGTAAGCCAGAAGCTTCCCTCCAAGCTCCGCAATCTTCCCCTTCAGGGATAACTGCTCTGCTTTCAGATGCTCTGCTGCCTCCGCGATCTCCCCTTCCTTCACACATAGCAGGGAAGAGATGGCTTTGGCGTTCTCCTCCTTCTCCCGGTGATCTGCAAGAGCCCGGTAGCCGCACAGCATATAGATTCTCTCGCCGCCTTTATAATTCATCATGTTCACAAGCTTAATATTCCCGATCTCCCCGGTCATTTTCACATGAGGGGCGCAGCAGGCGCAGGTATCCACGCCCGGAATATTGACAATACGGACCTGCCCCTCAATCTCAATCTTGCTCCGGTATTCCATATCCTTAAGCTCTTCCTTTGAGGGGTAGAGAATCTCCACATCCAGGTTGCGGTAGACAATCCCGTTCGCCGCAAGCTCGATGTCCTTCAAAGCTTCCTTTGTAATCGGGCCGTCAAAATCCATGGTACAGTAATCCGCGCCCAGGTGAAATCCCACATTATTATACCCAAACTGTGCATGCACAAGCCCGGAGATAATATGCTCCCCGGTGTGCTGCTGCATGCTTTCGAACCGTCTGTCCCAGTCAATCCTGCCGTGCACCGTCTCTCCTTCGGCAAAGGGCCGGTCTGTCATATGATAAATGACATCCCCCTTTTCCTGCACATCACTTACATGAGCGTCCCCCAGCATACCGGTATCCGCATACTGTCCGCCTCCCTCCGGGAAAAAGGCAGTCCTGTCCAGCACTACCCGGTATCCTTCTTCCGCCTGCTGGCAGGATAACACAACAGCGTCAAATTCCTTCATATGGCTGTCTTCATAGTATAATTTTTCCGTCATGGCCTACATCCTTTCCGGCGCTTCAAAGCCAAGCACATCAATACAGGACTCCAGAATCTCCTTCGTAAGAACCAGAAGTGCCAGATATCCCTTCTTCGTCTCCTCATTTTCCTCTGTCAGAATCTTCGTCTCATGGTAGAACCGGTTAAATGAATTTGCAAGGTCATAGATATAAGCGCAGATCTTGTGAGGTGCAAGCTCCTCATACGCTGTCTCCATCACCTCGTTATACTTCACAGCCTCCAGCATAAGAGCCTTTTCACTCTCCCCTGCTGCTCCATTTACCGTAAGTCCTGAAAGGGATGCCCCCTCTGCCGTATATTTATTCAGGATGGACTTGATCCTGACGATGGTATACAGGATATAGGGACCCGTATTCCCTTCAAAGGATGTAAACCGGTCCACGTCAAAGACATAATCCTTGGATGCCTGGTTGGAGAGATCTCCGTACTTGATGGCAGAAAGTCCTACAATCTTAGCAGTACTGCGCGCTTCGTCTGCCTCCACGGTCCGGTTATCCGTAATCTTCTGATACATCTCATCCTCAATCTCACCGATCAGGTTCTCCAGGCGCATCACCCCGCCTTCTCTCGTCTTAAAGGGCTTGCCGTCTTTGCCGTTCATGGTGCCGAAGCCCAGGAACTGAAGGGTTGTCTCCTCCGGGACAATCCCGGTCTTCTTCGCCGCACGGAACACCTGGACAAAATGAAGCTCCTGGCGCTTGTCCACCACATAGACAATCCTGTCCGGCTGATAGTCCCGCACCCTCTGGATCAGCGTTGCGAGATCTGTGGTGCCATACAGGGACGCTCCGTCTGATTTCTGAATCATGCAGGGCGGGATCTCCTTTGTGTCGCTCTCCTTTTGCACATCAATCACCAGAGCCCCTTCATCGACATGTGCATATCCTTCCTTTTTCAGACGTTCAATCATATCAGGGATCAGTTCCTGCGCATCCGCCTCTCCCTTCCACAGGTCAAATTCCACATTCAGATTCCGGTAGTTCTTCTTAAGGTCAGCCACAGACACATTCATAATATGCCGCCATACTGCCATATATCCTTTATGCCCATTCTGCAGGAGATACGTGGCGTTAAGAGCCGCCTCCCGGTATACCTCATCCTCTTTCGCCCGGGCGCTTGCCGCCGGATAGATCTCCTCCAGTTCCCCGATGGTAAAGGGAGCCTCCTGCGGGTATTCTCCTTCAAAGGCTTCGTCAAAATATGGAAGCTCTGGTTTACGCTCCTTTAATTCCGTGATAATAAGCCCCATCTGATAACCCCAGTCGCCAAGATGGATGTCTCCTAATACCTTATGTCCCATCTTTCTTGCAATTCTCTTCACGCTCTCCCCTATAATGGCAGAGCGCAGATGCCCTACGTGGAGGGGCTTTGCCACATTGGGGCCGCCATAATCCACCATGATCATCTGGGGGGTTTTCGTTTTCTCAACTCCAAGCTCCCCGTCCTGCTTCATCTCATCCAGATAGGAAGCCAGCTTTTCCGGACGCAGCCTGATATTAATAAATCCCGGATTCACCACCTGGACATCTTCCATATATACACTGTCCTTAAGCCTTGCCGCCACATCATTTGCAATCATCACCGGAGCCTTCTTATATGCCTTTGCTCCTGCCATGGCCCCATTGCACTGGTATTCACACAGATCCGGCCGGTTCGACAGTGTAACACGCGCCAGGCTCCGGTCATACCCGGCACCCTCAAAAGCTTCTGCAAGCTCCTCTGCAAGTAAATCAACTATTTTTTTCATTTTTTTCATCCTTTCCAATATATTAAATATTTCAATTATACCACTGCTTCTATCAGGAGTTTCTCTCCCAGTCTGATTTCCTTCACGCCGGCTTCTTTTTTCTTATTAAAGTTAAAACTAAGCATATATCCCTCTTTCAAACGGTAATAATCCAGATATTCTGCCAGCTGCTCCTCTCCTCTTGCATGATATGTGCTGCCACGCCAGATCTTCATCTCAATTACGTATTGCTTTCCATGATAATCCACAATTATATCTGTCCGCTCCATATTCCGGGTACGGGATTCAATATAATAATTTCCTTCCCCATTGATAATCGGGCGAAGATACAAGAGAAAATACCTTCTTCCGTCTTCCTCATAAAATCTCTGTTCCTGATCCCCATATAATTCATCAAAATGAACCACAAATTTCTCAAGTATGAGCCGCATATTAAGCTCTCCGTTCTGAACAAATTGATTCTTATTCTGTAAAGCCGTTGTATAGATCCTGTTACTCTGCATCTTTGGCATTGAAAGAAAATAATTATAAATCCGTGTTTCAAATATCCTGTTCGCTACCACAACCTGATGATTTCTCACCTTAATAAATCCAAACATTCTCGCAATATTAATTGCCTCTTCATCCGGATTAAAAGGAAGTTCCTTTCCCTGAAACAGCAATAAATACAGAACTTCCCTAAGCATTGGAAATACATCCAGCTTTTCTATCAGTGAATCGAACAATGCATTATTTTCCGATATCATAATACTGACTGCTTCCAGTATTCCTGCCTTCTCCCAGGCTCCTTCTTTGATCCTTTCATCATTCAGCTTACAGATCCGCGAGACCAGATATGGATATCCTGCCGTATAATCGTAAATCAGGACGGCTATTGTGCTTACCTCCATTCCTGTACCATGGTCTGATTCATATTCTTTCAGCATCCCCTCTATATCCCTGACTGAAAAACTCATATCAACAAGGAAGTCTGCTGCAATATTCCACGGGCTGTTTACTTTGTGTTCACTCTCCGGCGTAAACTTTCTTTTCACATTTTTTATATCATATACACCTGCAAGAATGACCGAGCGAAATGTCGGTTTCTCCTCTCTCTGTATATAGTAACCTCTCAGCTGTGCAAGAAAGTCCAGGAACACCTGATTATCCGCTGCACTGTCCACTTCGTCAATAATCAGTACTGCCTCTCTCTTTAACTCCCCACACAGGTCACTCAGATCTTCAAATAATTCCTGAAGTTCAAATCCTTCTCTTCCCTGCCGTACATCAGTTTCCAGAGCCAGTTCCCTGCATTCACTTTTAAACTCCGGCCGGTTCATTTTTAATTCCCGTAAAAAGGATCTCCCGAATGACAGGGCAAAAATATTTTCATTTTTAAACTTGGCATTTCCAAACAGCTGAAAATCCAGGCTCACCACAACATAGTCCTCCCTGAGGAGCTCTCCAAGTTCCCGCAATGTGGTTGTCTTCCCATACTGTCTTGCACGGTTAATCGTAAAATACTCTCCACGCTCTACCATCGCCCGGATCTGCCTCAGCCTCCCCGATATATCCACCATATAATGCTGACTGCGCCTGCATGCCGCGCTGACATTAAAGGTCCGTCCCACACATACCACCCCCATTGTTCCCTTGTATAATCCCAAAATCGTAACTGTAGCATACCACACAACGCCTTTTTTTACAAGCAATGACAACTACCAGTAACACCTTTTCTCTTGCATATAGAAGTATTACATGGTAATATATTAGTAATTGTTACTATTATCATATGATGATACAAGCGTCAAAGGGTCATGCGTTTCATGCCAGCATGAAAAAGCATGACATGCATCTTACAAGTATTGAAAATGACAAGGAGGTCTTTATGAACAAAAAAGTATTACGCAGCTTATCCTATGGTGTCTATGTTATCTCTACCCTGGACGGGGAAAGGCATACCGGCTGCATCGCCAACAGCGCCATGCAGATTACTTCATCCCCCGCATCCATCGCGGTAAGCATTAACCACGACAACTACACCAATTCCTGTATCGAAAAATGTGGAAAATTTGCCGTATCCATCCTCTCCGAGGCTTCTGACCCCGGTCTGATTGGAACCTTTGGCTTCCATTCCGGGAAAGATACCGACAAGTTTTCCGATGTGAAGCACCATGTGATTGACGGAATCGCCGTCCCTGATGATTCCTGCGGATATATCGTATGCAAGGTTACAGGGAAGCTTGAGACATCCACCCACACGATCTTTTTAGGAGAGATGACGGAAGGGGACGTGCTTTCTGAAACCGCCCCCATGACATATGCCTACTACCACAATGTAGTCAAAGGAAAGAGCCCGAAAAATGCTCCCACCTATCTTCCGGAGGAGGACAGTGCTACTTCTTCTTCAGGGAAAAAATGGGTATGCGGCATCTGCGGCTATGTATATGAAGGATCTGTTCCCTTCGAGGAACTCCCTGACTCCTATATCTGCCCTGTATGCAAGCAGCCGAAAAGTAAATTTAAAGCTGTCTGAAAAAGAGAGGTGTGCGTATGCTTAAAATAGGTTCTCATGTGGGTATGAGCGGGAAGGACATGCTGCTTGGCTCTGCAAAGGAGGCACATTCCTATGGAGCCAATACCTTTATGTTCTACACCGGAGCACCCCAGAATACAAGGCGAAAGGACATCAGTGCATTAAAGATTGATTCCGCATGGGAATACATGCAGGAAAACGGAATTGATGATATTGTTGTGCATGCACCCTATATTATTAATCTGGGGAATACTGTAAAACCAGAAACCTTTAAACTGGCGGTGGATTTTCTCACACTGGAAATAAAAAGAACGGAAGCCTGTAAAAGCCATACACTGATTCTGCACCCGGGAGCCCATGTAGGCGCCGGCGCCGATGCCGGAATCCGGCAGATCATCATGGGACTGAATGAAGTTATGACCAGGGATATGAATCTTCACATCGCACTGGAGACCATGGCCGGAAAAGGCTCAGAGATCGGCCGTTCCTTCGAAGAGCTGGCACGCATCTATGACGGCGTTATCCATAATGACAAGCTTCGCGTCTGCTTTGACACATGCCATACTCACGACAGCGGGTATGATATTGTCCATGACTTTGACGGCGTCATAGAACAGTTTGACAAGATCCTCGGAAAGGATCAGATCGCGGTCTTCCACATAAATGACAGCAAAAATGCATGCGGCGCAAAAAAGGACCGCCATGCCAACTTAGGCTTCGGCGAGATCGGCTTCGATGCACTCTCCTATATCGTCCACCACCCAGACTTCCTGGAGGTTCCGAAGATCCTGGAGACCCCTTATGTGCCGTCCCCCACAAAGGAGAAGGCCTCCTATGCCCCCTACAGACATGAAATAGAAATGCTGAGAGACGACCACTTCGACCCGGAAGTACAGCAAAAAATTATAGACGAGAACGAATAGAAAGTCTAGTACAGCGAGTTCAGAATTCACTGTTAATTACGCAATGCTGTACTAGTTATTTTCATCCAGACCATGCACAGTAACTATCATGTGACAGGATATCTGAACTGTTACACTATCATACTTGCAGTGCATGGTCTGGAAGTGAAAAACTGCTGCAAAGAACAGGGCGCCGGCTTCCCCGTTTTATTTTTCCTGCTTCAGGATAAGTGTCGCGATCCCGCACAGCATTCCTCCTATCACGAAGGCAATCCAGCAGATATCCCACATGAGAAACACCAGGCCCATCACAAGGTATACGATCGTGGCCACAATCATAATACATCCGCACCAGACAGAAATTCTGTTATTTTTCTTCACACTTTCAGGATCAGGCGCATTACTTTTATTATACTTTTCCACATCGTACTCATCTTTTTTCATACCGCTGTACACAAAAATCCCAACTGCTGCCGCAACACAGACTAAAAACAGACCGTAATAAAAGTCCTCTGTCATCCTTCCCCAGAGCGGAAGACGTTCCCCATTCATCCCAAACAGAAACATGCCCACCAGAATCAGACCGACTGCAGTTGTAATCCGCATGGGAAATGTCCTCTCAAAAAGCTCCTTCTCCTCATCGGAATAGAAGTCCTGAATCACCGGATGCTTTTTCTTATAGAGATCATCCTGCATCCCTTGTGTGATCAGAATGAGAATCCCGATTACAATCACCACCCAGAACAGGCTTTCGGTAATCGCCGCATTCACACGGAATCCGTCAAGAAGCTCGTAGACCGCGCAGGATGATACAAGAGCCACCACTCCTGCCGTAATCCCTCTTCTGAAATTTCTCATATGTTCCCTGTGTCCCTGGTTATCCTCAACCGCTATAAGACTGGCATCCTTTCTCAGTAAAGTATCCATATCACAGGAAAACAGATCACAGAGCTGAAGCAGCTTCTCCATCTCCGCATAGGATACCCCTGCCTCCCACTTTGATACCGTCTGCCTGGACACCTCCAGCTTCTCGGCCAGCTGCTCCTGTGTCATCTCTCCCCGCTTCCTGTAAAACTGTAAATTATCTCCAAATAAGCTCATATCTCTTATCTCCTTCCTTTCAGATTTCCTTGCTGCGCAGTCTGTCTGAACAGTTACTATCCTACACAAAACAGCATGTAAAATCCAGCCATTTTCTGTTGCTTTTAAAGAAATTCATGTAAACTTCTGGTTGCAAAGCCCAAAAAACAGGTTTTTCCAGTTAAAGATAGCTTTTTTATCTGATTTTTTCATTTTCTATTGACAAAATCCCAGTTCTGTATTATTGTATTACTTAACTAATACAATCATGCATCAAAAAGATAATTACTCAGCCAATCCAATCGCTTTCTTACAGTCAGAGCAGTAACAGGTCTGCTGAATAGTTACCTGATCAGGCAGATTGTATCAGCCATGAGTATACCTTAACAGAAAGGAAGTGCTTCTATGCCATGGGAATTACAAAACGACCGCCCAATCTATTTACAGCTGATGGAACAGATCCGGCAGGATATTGTCTCAGGGAAATATGAACCCGGCAAAAAGCTGCCCTCTGTCCGGGAGCTTGCCCTGGACGCAGCCGTTAACCCAAACACTATGCAAAAAGCCCTCTCTGAACTTGAGAGGAGCGGCCTTGTATATTCACAGCGCACAAGCGGACGCTACATTACGGAGGATGAGACCATGCTGAACCAGCTAAAACATGAACTTGCCGTTACTCATATCAGACAGTTTTTCGGCAAGATGAAACAACTTGGCTTTGAACATGAGGAAATTCTTTCCTTAATTCAGGAGCTTGCAAAGGAGGAACCATAATATGAATCCAATCTTAGAATGCAGAGGGCTTACCAAGCGTTACAGCCGCACCAGCGCCGCCAATGCCCTGGACCATCTGAATCTCACCCTGGAACGCGGCCAGATCGTGGGGCTGCTGGGACCAAACGGAAGCGGCAAGACCACCTTGATTAAGCTGATCAACGACCTTCTTGTACCTACATCCGGAACCGTTCTGATAGACGGAAAGCAGCCCGGCGTGGAGACCAAAAGGTGTATCTCCTATCTCCCGGAGAGGAACTGTCTGAATCCTTCTATGCGTGTAAAAGACATGGTCAGCTATTATGGAGATTTTTATGACAATTTCAATCGTCAGAGAGCCGGACAGATGCTGGATGATCTCCAGATTGATGAACACTCCCGGCTAAAGACCCTGTCCAAGGGAACAACGGAAAAGGTACAGCTCATTCTCGTAATGAGCCGGGATGCAGATCTCTATGTTTTAGACGAACCCATAGGCGGTGTAGATCCTGCTGCAAGAGACTATATCCTTCAGACCATTCTTACGAATTATAATGAAAATGCAACCATTCTTCTGTCCACCCATCTGATCCAGGATATTGAAAACATCCTTGACCGCGTACTATTTATGCGTACAGGCAGGCTTGTTCTTAACTCATCCGTAGATGAAATCCGTATGGAAAAAAAGAAATCAGTGGACATGATGTTCAGGGAGGTATTCAAATGTTAAGAAAATTAATCAAATATGACTTAAAGGCACTAAATCCCATCTTGATTTTCGTGCACGCGTTTCTTCTCCTGGCTGCCCTTTGTATACGTATCTTTATAAGCGGCCGCCTGTTTCATGAAGACTCTGACTTTTCAGACCCCTATACCGCGATGGCCGTGGGCCTGCTGGTTGTCTTATTTTCACTGGCAGTAGTACTGGTACTCTTTTCAACGGAGCTTCTGATTGCAGTGCGCTTTTACAAAAACCTTTTCTCAGGAGAAGGCTACCTGACTCTGACTCTCCCGGTCACACCCGGACAGCACCTGTTATCCAGAACGATTTCCGGTACTCTCTGGGGAACCCTGGATATGTTCCTGTGTTTCTTTTCCGTTTATCTTGCTTTTGCAACACCTTATGTAAGAGAAACAGTCGGCCGCGAACTCCTGCAGGCCTGGAAAGAACTTCTCCTGATGTCAGATTCCGGCCTGCCTTCCCCTGCGGCGGCAGTCTGCTTCTACATCCTGTTCTGTATTACAGGTGTAGCCACAACTGTCCTGACTATCTATGCCTCTGTTGCAGTCGGGCAGGTACTTTTCGGACACCGGATCATCGGCGCGATTGCCCTGTTCTTCGTGATAAATACAGCATTTTCTATTCTGTCATTTATTGCACTGGCATTAACCGGCGGGCTGAATATGTTTTTCACTCCTGCCACCTTCAACCCTGCAATGCATGTGAAATACAGCCTGGTTCTGACCGAATGGCTCTCTGTGGCAACGATTCTGGTACTTTATCTTCTTACGTACTACATGATGAAAAAAAAGATCAATCTTGACTAGCAGAGCTTACCCCTGTCCGTCTGCTGATTCTGGATCCTTCCCGCACACAGACCAGAATTCACGCATCTTCTCCCCTGCTGTCTCTGCGCGGCACAGCAGGGGATTCTCCCATTCTCTTGGAAAGATATCACGGCATCTCTTGTCCCGGAACCTCTCGTCCAGCAACAGCACTACCCCCCTGTCCCCTGCTGTCCGTATCACGCGCCCCGCAGACTGGAGCACCTTATTCATCCCCGGATAGAGATATGCATAATCAAACCCCTTTAATCCCCTCCTGTCAAAATAATCCTTCAAAAGCTCCCTCTCCCTGCACACCTGGGGGAGCCCTGTCCCCACAATCATAGCCCCGATCAGCTGGTCACCCGTAAGGTCAATGCCCTCCGAAAAGATACCTCCCATCACACAGAATCCCACCAGGCTTACCTTCCGCTCTTCTTCAAAGTTCTCCAGAAAGATCTCCCTGGCCTCCTCAGACATATACTGTGACTGCATCACATAATCCAGATCCCCTCTTTGCCCTCTCTCCCAGGAAAGGCGCAGGATAAATGCATCATACACAGCCTCCATAAAACGGTAGGACGGAAAAAACGCAATATAATTCCCAGTTTTCGCATATGCAGTCTCCAGAAGGTACTTTGCATACCTCTGATACATCTCTTCTCCCCGTCTCGTATACTTTGTGCTGACATCACATCCAATAAGGAGCAGCCTGTTCTTTACATCAAAAGGGGATTCTGCATAAACCGCGTAATCCTCTGTTCCTGTACTTAACAGCTTCTTATAATAGTGAATCGGAAGCAGGGTAGCAGAAAAAAAGACAGTACTGTTCCCCTTATCCAGAAATTTCTTAAGATTCACCGCCGGATTCACGCAGAACAGGCGGAGTTTAAAATGTCCTTTCTCCTCAAGCTCCGAATAGATCACATAATTCTCATCCACACATTCATGAATCCCCACAAACATACGGATCTGAAAATAAAATTCCAGAACCTCCTTTCGAAGCACTTCCTCTCTGCACTCCTCCAGGAAACGCTCCAGCTCTGCCATAAGCCTCAGACATTTCAGGTAAATATGGGAAGCACTGTCCAGGACCCTGTACCCGTCACACTCCCGCTTCATAAGCAGGAGGCTTCGGTTTAAATCCTCCAGTTCCTTACATAGTCCTGCATCCTCAGTCTTAACAAGTCGTTTTATCTTCAGGACATCCTCCTTATAGATCTGGGCACTGTACATCTCGCGTCCGCGTTCCACCAGATTATGTGCCTCATCAATAAGAAACAGGTACTCTCCTTTCACTCCCTCACCAAAAAATCTCCGCAGATGTGCATTGGGATCAAAGACATAATTATAATCGCAGATAACAGCATCCACCCACGTTGACACATCCAGACTCATCTCATGGGGGCAGACCTGCCTCTTCCTTGCCTGATCCTCTAAAAGCTCCCGGCTCATCTCATCCGAGGATACAAGGAGCTCATACACCGCGTCATTCACCCGGTCATAATGGCCCTTTGCATAGGGACAGTAATCCGGATTACAGTTCGTCTCTTCACAAAAACAGATCTTCTCCTTCGCCGTAAGCACAATCACCTTCATGCGGAGCGCCTGCTCCCTTAACTGGTCGAATGCCTGCCACGCAACCGTGCGGGTAATGGTCTTTGCTGTCAGATAAAAAATCTTCTCCCCATGCCCTTCCCCCACTGCCTTTACTGCCGGAAACAGCGTTGCAATTGTCTTACCCACTCCTGTGGGTGCCTGGATAAAAAGCTTCTTCTTTCGCAAAATCGTCCGGTACACGCCAACCACCAGTTCCTTCTGCCCTTCCCTGTATGAAAAGGGGAATTCCACTCCTTTAATCGAAGCATTCCGTTTTTCCCTCCACTGAACCTGATATCTCGCCCACTTCTCATATTTTCCCACAAGCTCCTCAAACCAGCTTTTCAGCTCCTCAAAAGAATATGCACTCTGGAAGCGCCTGATCTCCTCTGTCTCCATATTGCAGTAGGTCATCTGAACCCCGATTTCAGAAAGTCCATTTTGTGATGCATAAATATATGCATAACACCTGGCCTGTGCCAGATGGACCTCTGCCGGCTCTTCCAGATACTTAAGCTCTTTAAAAACCCCCTTAATCTCGTCAATGATCACGCCCTTCTCCGTCTCAATAATCCCGTCTGCGCGTCCTTCAAGAAGCATCCGGCATTCCTGGCAGACAATCTCATAACGCAGAGGAACCTCCGCACGGTAATCCGCCCCCATCCTGCGCTGGATCTTCCGGTGAATCTTGCTGCCAAGCTGCATCGCATCCTTATCTGCTGCCGCTATTCGATTGTCAATATCTCCCGAACGCAGGACAAATTCTACTAAGCTGCGCACAGAAATCCGGACTACAGGCTGTTCCATCTCTATCATATCCTTTTATAACTGTACAAAACCTTAACAGTTACATCCTTTCTTCCCTTTTAGCCTGCCTGAATCCTTTTCTTACGGTCAGCGCAGTAAATGAGCAGGCCTGCTGAATCGTTACTGTTCACTCCGTTCACAGTAACATTCGCAAATCCATTAAAATTCGCTTCGCGAATGGGATTTGCTCACACCTGAATCATTTTCTTACGGACTTTGCAGTAAATGCAAAGTCCTGTGTGAACAGTAACGATGAATCATTACATATGTTCAAGCATATCCCCTCTGTACCTGAGCGGCAGATGACTAAGCTGGCACTTAGGATTCGTTCTTGATTCAATCGCTATTGTCCTGCAAAAGCTTTTCCACAGTCTGGCATACAGAAGCTCTTGTTCTGACTCCCTGGATGCAAACGACCTGTCAATCCCTTCATCCCATATTAAAACCCACTTCTTACCAGCCTCATGAACCACGAACATCCGGTGGGTCTTGTCATAAATCATCCAGTTCTCCAGAGGCAGCCGGTCAGCAAAATGAGGGGCGAGACAGGTAAGCACCTGGTTTTTCGGGGTAATCTCGGAATACAGCACCCCGTTCTCCAGCTCCTTAAACCTTAAAAACCCCTTATAGCTGTGAGCCTCGCCTCCTACGTTCCGGCTTAACTCAAACACCTTTTCCACCTGGGGATGACTGAGATGCTCCATAATCCTCGTACTGTCCGGAATCTTTCTCGCCGCGAGCATGGTGCCAAGAATCGCATCCCCTTTCCTTCTGTCGCCGGACAGAGCCGCATGATAGATGTCCCAGTATACACGGCGTCCCAGATGCCTCTTGATCATGTTTTCTACTGCCTGAGCCTTTTTTTCTGTCTCCTGTGTCTCATAATACTCACAGAATAGCTCCTGCTCCACTGATTCCCTGAATGCAATTCCGCATTCTTCTTCCCTCCTGCCAGCCTCCCAGGCATCATAGATTGCAGAAAAAAGGCCTGTAATGGTATCACTGCATAGATAGATTTTCTTCACACTGCACCTCCTGCCCTGGCTTGCAAAGAGAGGCCGTCTTCTGTGAATCTAACATCATCAAAAAGTGAAAGCTGCCGGTATCCCATATTCCTCACCTCTTCCGGAAGACGCTCTCCTGCGTCCAAAAGGTTCCTGGTAATATAATCCTCCTCCAGTCTGGTCGGATACAGCATCTTCCCGCTGCAGGTAATAAAATACATCGCTCTCTTAAGCACAACTCCCATCTTCTTCAGATCCGGAAAGTCCAGTACCCCAAGCCTCCTTGCCTTCACGATCCGCACCGCTGACTTATATCCCAGTCCCGGTACGCGAAGAAGCATCTTGTAATCCGCCCGGTTAATCTCTACCGGGAACTGTCCCAGATTCTTCAGCGCCCAGTTGCACTTCGGATCGAATACAACGTTAAAGTTCGGATTCTCTTCGGATAACAGCTCCGATGCCTGAAAATGATAATATCTGAGAAGCCAGTCCGCCTGATAGAGCCTGTGCTCCCTTAAAAGCGGCGGTCCCTCATCCGTCCTCGCCGGAAGAGCCTTATCCTCATTCACATGGACAAATGCAGAATAAAATACCCTCTTAAGTTCAAACTTCTGATACAGGGATTCCGCCACCTGGATAATCTGATAGTCTGTCTCCGGCGTGGCCCCGATAATCATCTGGGTACTCTGTCCCGCCGGCACGAATCTGGGCGCATTGCGGTAAAGAGCAAGCTCCTGCTTATTCTCCGCCATCCGGTTCTGCACAAGACGCATGGGGGTCAGGATATTCTTTCTCGTCTTGTTGGGCGCCAGAAGCTTTAAGCCTTCGGCAGTAGGCAGTTCCAGATTCACGCTCATTCTGTCTGCCAGAAAACCTGTCCTTCGCACCAGTTCCTGGTCTGCTCCTGGAATCGCCTTCACATGAATATACCCCTGAAATCTGCATTCTGTGCGAAGCTTATAAAGTGCTGCATAGATCAGCTCCATGGTATAGTCCGGACTTTTCAGAATGCCTGAGCTTAGAAATAAGCCCTCAATGTAATTCCTCCGGTAAAACTCCATGGTAAGCGCACAGATCTCGTCCGGCGTAAAGGAAGTCCGTACCACATCGTTACTTCTCCTGTTAATACAATATTTACAGTCATAGATACACTCATTCGTAAACAAAATCTTAAGCAGGGAAATACACCTTCCATCTGCCGAAAAACTGTGGCAGATTCCCGAGCGCTCACAGTTTCCCATGCCTGTCCCGTCTCCCTTCCTGGCTGTTCCGCTGGAGGTACAGGCAACGTCATACTTTGCGGCATCTGTCAGTATATTCAGTTTTTCATACATTGACATCGATTCCTGAATCCGCATATTCATCTTATACACCTCATATACCAAAGTCTGCATCTGAATAATGCAATAGATACAAACATTCGTTCTGTATATTTCTATTATATATGCGAACATTCGTTCTGTCAACCATTTTCTAACTTTCATGCCTGTATCACTTTCTTACGTAATGTGATACTGACACGCATTCCTGACCTGTGGATAGTAACCCATAGCGTTACTGGCCACGGAGCGAACAGTTAGCCAGTAATAATCCCTGCTTCTTTAATACTTCTGCTTAATGTTCCGATTATATCAATAAGTAAATTCACATCACATTGCGGATTTCCCACATATGCGTGGTATCCGCCCTGAATACAGTAAGAGAGAATAATATTTTTTGTCATATCATTCCTGTATTCCGGATATTTTTCAAAAATCAGTTCTTTTATGCTCTTCTCAATCCGGTCCGCCAGATGATTTCTCTGCTTTCCTGAAAATAATATGGTAATCAGGGAATTCTGGGCGAAAAACGCATAAAAAAGCTCTCTCGTAAACTCCGCCGGATTCTCTTCAAAATACTCCGGGTGCATGACGCCTTTTGCAACCTGCGCCACAACCTCCTCGCACAGCACATCTGACAGGTCATAAATATCCCGGTAATGTGCATAAAACGTAGATTTATTAATACATGCCTCCTCGCACAGCTCCTTGACTGTTATCTTTTCCAGTTCCTTTTTAGAGCGGAGCAGTGTGAACGCATTTTTAATTGCACGCTCTGTTTTTAACGTACGAAGGTCCATCATACAACTCTCCTTTTAGGTGCAGATTTATAAAAACAACTGGTGCTTTTTGTACAAGTATAAAGGGGAATAAACTTTATCCCCCTTTACTTAAGCTTTAATAATTGGTCACTTACCTTTGTATTTACTATTCCATTATTTGTTAGCAATCCAGCCACTACTGAAGTATATTCGGGTAAATTCTTTGCCTTATACCACAATAATTCTCTTTGAAAAAGTTCCATAGCTAATAATGAAACATTAATACCCAACGCTTCAAAACTGTATGTCCGATGGTTGGGATAAGCACAAGGTTTTCCAAACTTTTTCTTACAGCTTTTACACAGCCGGCAGCTACCTGTTGAAATATAAAATTCGTTTTCATCCATAGAATTTCTTAAGGCTTTATCTATTCTGCTTTTCAAAATAGAATTAGCTGCTTTCACTTTCAAATAATCTTGTCTTATATAATCAAACTGTTTCAATTCTATATAAAGCATAAAAACATCAATAAACTCGTATTCCTTTACAAACTTTATATAATCGGGTGCGTATGGAGGGCAGGACCATTTATTTCCATAATTCGGACACCCTTCTTTACAAAGCTTATCGAAATATAATTTATCCATAAACTCGACTAAACATTCCGTTTGAATAAGACATTCTTCACAGCTATATTCTATAATTGCATGAGGCGTCTGGGCTTTTAAGCGATACTCATTCTTCTTCGATCGTAATCTCATACTTTGCCTCATTATCATTCTGATCTATTCGATTTACTTTATACCCTTTATAAATTCCTTTCAGAAAGTCTGCACCATACATTTCATTTACAGCCTTCTTATTTACTGAGGATATCGTTACTTCAAAAGCAGGTTTCTCTTCATTAGAAATCACAAAACGTACATTAAATTTTACAACTTTACTTTCTTCGTATATAACATCGCAATTTTTTTCAAAAATAAAATTGCGTTTTGCTGTATCTTGTCCGTCTCTAAATATCTCTTGATACCCGTTACTCTGCTTCATGAGACTAGACAAAATCCCCTTTAAATTTTCTGACTCACCTTTCGGAAATGTAAATTGTTCCTTTGCAGTAAATTTATGTATACTAATTTCTTTTTCGCCATACAAACTTTTATATGTACTTTTTTTGTCATCAAATGATGGAGTTATGCTGTCAAATTTATAATTTGAACTTTGTTTGACATACAGTTCTGATAATCTTTTTCTTCCCCATTCTTGTGCATCATCAGCCATTATAAGTAAAAAGCCAAAATTCAACATATCCAGATGGTAAACATCATGGCAAGTATGGGCAGCAACTGCCCTGAGTATTTCTCTTCTAATATAAAATTGTCTTGCCTCTTCCGCATCAAATTTATAATCTTCATTTATATTAAAATCTGACTCCAAAAAATATATTAACAATTTATAAATTATTATTGCACTTAAAATCCCATGATTGTAACCCTCTAATGATTTTTGAAATTTGAAATAGTATTTTGGTTGCAGGCGTGCAACAAATGGTTTTTCTTTTTTACTTATTATTTCTTCCTTCGGACACCTGTTATCCACCTCATGCATTTTTGAACTTATAAATCGCACAACAAAATCATTCATATTATTTTGAATCCCATCAAATGACAAATCCATGGATACCATCGGATTTGAGATAAATGATTTCATCATATCTTTTGTTTTTTCTATAATTCCCTGCGATTTTTCTAACGGATACCCCAGATCATGCGTAAGTGCTATCATTGACCAAATACTTATTTTTTCAAGACTATTTACTGATATTCCTTCCTGTATATTTATACGTTTTAAGTATTCTCCTTCATTATCTAAAAGGCATTCCAGTCCTAACAACCATACTCTGAATACATGCACCACATGATCCCGGTAATACTTTCCCCCTCCATATAACATGGTTTCAAACTGTGTATACTTTTCAAAATAATCGCTTAATTCATTAACTCCATATGCAATTGGATTTTTCGATTTATTTTCGAGAAATGGTTCCCTTCCATCAAAAAAACGAAGACATTTTATTGATTTTTCAATTATCAGTTTCCAGATTTCTTTTATTTCATTTACATAATAAAATATCCTGTAATCATCGTCTTCTTCACGAATCTCAAAAACATTTAATCTTTCAACAATCACGTTATCTAATGGATGAGGTACTTTTCTTTCTTTCGGAATATCAACTTCTTTCAAAAACTCTGGTACTCTTTCCTTTATGTATTCTTTTACAGATTCAATTAACTGCAAATCCCTGTTAGCCATTTTACTCCCCCTTGTTTTTTTGATTCATATAATACTGACCAATACAATTCTCACAGCAGTCTCCACATGAAAATTGTGCAACTAAAAATCTCACTTTTTGTAAGTACTTGGAATCCTCATATATTTTTTCTATTTTTTTTCTAAAAATATTTTCTGGTTTAGTATCATCCAATATTTCCGCCCTATGATTTTTAAATACCTCACACGGATAAACATTACCATCATATCTTATATTTAATTTCCCATTGGCTGCTTCACAATGGGCTTCCTTTGTCTCTCCCAATAACGGGACACCTATCCTGATATATGAAGATTTACTCTTATATAATTTTACCAGTTGTTCTTCTACATCTTTTAATTCTTCTTCTGATAGCAGCAAGCGCTCTTTATTATTTAATGCTCTTCCATGCATAACCAGGCGCAAAAAACTAACTTTAGATACACCTAATCTCTCACAAAAATCCACTACAGGCTCAATCTGATTCTTATTAAGCTTCATTGGTACAAAATGCCCTTCTACTACTATCTTTCTGCTTAGTGCTTTTTTTATTGACTGTTCTAAAAGGCAAAAACAACTTTGTGTTCCCATTATAACATCATATATACATTCATCAGCCGCCTCGATATTGAATATAATTTTTGTAACTTTCCCTGATATATTATCTAATATTTTTTCTGGAATAGAGATCTTATTTTTCATATAATCCAGACATATTCCACTACTATAAATATAGCAATTCAATCCTTTGTTATATACATAATCAATCATTTCAACTATATCTGGATGTAAAAAAGGTTCTCCGCCTGAAAAGCAAATTGTCTTTAGACCTAATGCTTTTACACCATCTATAACTTCTTTAAATTTCCCAAAAGGAATTATCTCTCTGCACTCTTCTGAAGATAATGACGAACAATGTACACATTTATTAGGACACTTTCTTATGATTTCTATCGAAATTTCTTTTAACATATTGTATTCTCCTAACAATTAATGACCTCTCATAACCAACCCACTATTTATAGTATCCGGAAAAATACTTCATATTTTCAAAATCAATTTTTTCTCCTTTGAACAATATATTTCTTATTACAAGAATAACGTTTTATTCATTTTTTGTCAATTTTAATATGTATACATTTTCTTACTTTTTGGATTTTTATTGATCTATGCTATCAAAAATCTCTATTGTTTTTTATCGTATAATAACAAAAAAGTGCAGGTAGAAATCATTAAAAATAAATTCCACCTGCGTCTATGGTAATACAAATTTCCCGACATATTCTCCCAAAAGTTGCTTATCCGTCACCCTTCCTTTATTGTCGGTAGACATTTTACCGTCCAGTCTATATAATACATTCAAATTAAGGATACTCACGGCAGATTTCATCGGCCGTGAGTATAACTATAATCTCTTATCTAGAAAAGGAGGATGTTATGATGGATTTTTATGGATTCTACACTGGAAAAATATTCGACGCCTACCGCTTTTTGGGCGCTCACATAGAGGCTGAGGGCGTCACCTTCCGCACCTTTGCGCCCGCCGCAGTGCGGATCTCCCTCATCGGCGAATTCTCAGACTGGCAGGAATGGACCATGAACCGCACCCATGACGGGAACTTCTGGGAATGCTACGCAAAAAACGCAAAGCCGGGCCAGATGTACAAGTACCGCATCTACAAAAGGGACGGCTCCTTCACAGACCACTGCGACCCCTTTGGCTTCGGGATGGAGCTGCGCCCTAATACAGCATCCATCATCCGGAATCTGTCATCCTATACCTTCCATGATGAAAAATGGATGAAGCAGCGGACAGACTGCAAGGAAAAACCGCTCAATATCTATGAGCTTCACTTCGGCTCCTTCAGAAAGCCGTCTGAAAAAGCCGATGACTGGTACACCTATACAGAGCTTGCGGATATCCTCATTCCTTATCTGAAAAAATGCGGATACAACTACATTGAAGTTATGCCCCTGTCCGAGCATCCCTGCGATGAATCCTGGGGGTATCAGAACACCGGATTTTTCAGCCCCACTGCCCGCTACGGGACTGCACAAGGGCTGATGGACTTCATAGATCTGTGCCATCAGAACGAAATCGGCGTGCTGATGGACTTCGTCCCGGTTCACTTTGCCGTGGACGGCTATGCCCTTGCTGATTATGACGGAACACCCCTTTTCGAATATCCAAACTCCGATGTGGGAGTCAGCGAATGGGGCAGCTGTAACTTCATGCATTCCCGGGGAGAGGTAAGAAGCTTCCTGCAGTCTGCCGCAAATTACTGGCTGACCGAATACCACGCAGACGGAATCCGCATGGATGCCATCAGCCGCATCATCTACTGGCAGGGCGACCCGGCGAGAGGGGTCAATAACAATGCGGTTGCCTTCATCCGTGAGATGAACCGGGGGCTTAAGGCCATGCACCCTTCCGCCATGCTCTTTGCAGAGGATTCCACCTCCTATCCTGGCATTACCCGCTCTCCAGAGGAAGGAGGACTCGGATTTGATTATAAATGGGACATGGGATGGATGAACGACACACTAGACTATTTCCGCACTGCCCCTGAATACCGGAGCAGAGATTACCATAAGCTGACCTTCTCCATGATGTACTACTATAATGATGCCTACCTTCTGCCCTTCTCCCACGATGAGACAGTACACGGGAAGGCAACCATCCTGCAGAAAATGTACGGGGAATATGATGACAAGTTTCCCCAGGCCCGGGCGCTTTATCTGTATATGTACGCCCACCCCGGGAAAAAACTTAATTTTATGGGGAATGAACTGGGACAATTGCGGGAATGGGATGAAAAAAGGGAACAGGACTGGGAGATTCTGAAATATCCCCTTCATGATGCCTTCCACCGGTTTATGAAAGACTTAAACCAGATCTATCTGAACCACCCGGCATTATATGGGCAGGATTACGTAAGTGACGGCTTTCAGTGGCTTGACTGCCACCAGGAGGAGCGCTGTATCTATGCATTCGAGCGCTCCTGCGGTTCAGAGCGGATCGCGGCAGTCTTTAATTTCTCTGATGAAGTGCAGGAGGATTATCTGCTCACAGTAAAGAACGCCCATACGCTAAAGCTTCTGATTGACAGCGACTTGGATCTCTACGCCGGGGAAAAACATGATACCGGGGAGAAGATCCCTTTGGAAAATGGGACTGCAACGCTTACGTTAAATGCGTATTCCGGCGTGTATTATCTCATTGAATAGCTTTGATTGTAATTTCATATACTGATAATGAGTTGAATTAGTGTATTGACTTCTTCTGTCAATTCTGCTATATTAAACTCAGTGATCGTGTTGCGGAAACTTGCGAAGCCCGTGACCGGGGGAGAACCTGCGGGTCTCTCCCTTTTTTTAAGGAGAAAAGAATGCTACCACGAAAAAAATTTTCTACATTTTTAGAACAAGTCGAATGGCTTCAGAACGGAAAAAAACTTGTTATTTCAGACAAGCAATATGCAGAAGAGGTTTTGAAACATATTGGATACTTCCCTTTAATAGGCGGTTACAAGCACTTGTTCCGGATTCCCTTAACCAAAAAATATAAAGAAGGGACTTCCTTGGAAGAAATCGTTTCCCTGTATGAATTTGACAAGGAGCTGCGGGAACTATTTTTCAAATATCTGCTGCAGATAGAGCGTCATCTCCGTTCGTTGATGTCTTATTATTTTTCAGAGCAGTATGGAGAGGCACAATCTGCTTATCTAGATGTTAATAATTATAATAACAGTCACAGAAATCAGAACACAGTTAATCGTTTAATTGCAACTTTACGGAGAGCCACATCAACAACGGATTATGAATATATTAATTATTATAGAACTACTTACGGAAATATACCAATGTGGGTGTTAATTAACGTACTAACTTTTGGAAATCTGTCAAAAATGTACAAAGTCTTTCCGCAATCTTTACAATCAAAGGTATGCAGAAATTTTGGTACAATTAATAGGAGACAAATGGAGCAGTTCCTATCTGTCCTAACAAAGTTTAGAAACGTATGTGCTCATGGAGAGCGCTTATTTACCTACCGGACAATAGACAATATTTCTGATCTGCCATTACATAAAAAGTTATCAATACCGATGAACGGAATTCAATATCAATATGGGAAAAATGATTTATTTGCCGTTGTAATTGCTTTTCGCTATCTGATTCCCAAAAAAGATTTTCGAGTTTTCAAAAGAAAAATATCTACTTTAATTGACCATGCCTCAAAAAATCTTGTTCATATTGACCATATGGAGCTTCTTAGCCGAATGGGCTTTCCTCCAAACTGGAAGAATATTTCCCGTTATCGTTTAACTCCATAAGAAAATTCAAACCTGTTCAGCACATTCACAATTGCATGCATTCTTTCTATACCTCCTTAAGACACGCAAGAATTGCCTGCACATTCGCAAGTGGGGATTTCATCCCCAGTCCGCAGGCAGGAGAGATAATATCAGACCCATTCTTCACGCATCCCCTTGTCAGCGTCTTTACTTTCTCCTGGTCTGCGAATTCCAACGCATATGTGCTCACATTCCCCATAAGCACACGGGATTTTAAGTGCTCTCTTGCTTCCTTCATCGGCACCACGGAGTCAAAGCTTAAGACATTGCTGTGAAGCCCGTCCACCTCCCGGTACACCGGGCTCATCTGTCCGCAGATGTGCACGATTGTCCCCATCTTCTCCTTTTGAAGTGAATCTAACAATCGGTTGATATAGGTCACGGCAAACTCTTCAAAATATTTCGGTCCTAAGATTTCTCCCGTACCGCTGGGGTCGGAGATTGCAATCACATCCGCCCCCGCTGCAATCTGTGCCCTTCCGAAGGCAGTCAGCTGATCCGTAATAAACTCCATATATGCATGGGCCTCTTTATTTTTCTTTCTCAGCTCCTTATAAAATACAACCGGCTCCATAACCGAGCTGGCCGTGCTGACAGGCCCTGTGAGATTGCCTACAATCGGGACATCCTCCGTCTCCTTCTTCAAAATGCGAATGGCATCCAGTACAACCTTCGCCCGCCCTTTTTTCACATCTACCGGCGAGAGCTTCTCAAACTCACTGACAGAGTTTATCACGTATTTTACTACATGCGGTTCATAGATCCGGGTGCCCATATCAACTATGGCCCCCATCTCCTCTGCCTCCACAGTCATGCAGAAAGGAACCCCGTAATTCTCAAAACATCCCTTTGCATAGACTGCTTTTGCAAGCTCCGCCATCTTTCTTGCATCTGTGTGGGCTTCTGGCAGGTAGACCTTCACCTCCTCCATCAGCTCCTCCGTTACCATATTCATCATACCGCCAGGGCAGATGCATGCCGGCCTGTCCGCCTCTTTTCCTTCCATGATTCTCTTTAATCGTTCTTTTGGTGTCAACATCTTATACTCCTATGCAATATTCAATAGTTCTTTCCTGAGCCGTCATTAGTAATATTTAATAATCTCTTAGCAAGCTTGACAGCCTCCACCGCATTCTGGGAATAGCCGTCTGCCCCGATCTTATCCGCATACTTCTGGGAAACAGGCCCGCCTCCGACCATAACCTTCATCTGCTGTCTCATTCCTTCCTCTTCAAGGATACGGATGACATCCTGCATTCCCCCCATGGTTGTTGTCATAAGGGTAGACATGCAGATGAATTCTGCCCCTTCTTCCCTGGCGGTATCTACGAATTTTCTAAGGGGGACGTCTCTTCCCAGGTCAATCATATCGAATCCTGCCGTCTCCAGCATGATCTTCACAAGATTCTTCCCGATATCATGCGTGTCCCCTTCCACAACACCGATAACGCCTTTGTGCTTTGCCTCTCCCTCTTCTTCTGGAAGACACGGCCTTAATATGTCAAGGCCAGCATACATGGCATCTGAACAGAGAAGCAAGTCCGTCACAAAATATTCTTCTTCCTCATAGAGCTGGCCTGCCCGGTTCATGCCGTCTACCAGCCCCTCCATAATTCCATCAAATGCGGGATATCCTGCGTCCAGATATTCCTGTGCAGTCTCCGCCACATCGTCCTCCTCCATGTCCACAACGCCGTCAGACAATCTCTTTAATAACTCTTCCTTTACACTCATACTTGTCTGTCCCCTCCTTTATCTAAGCACTACTTCTTTAAAAATTCTGTTTTCCAGACAATAGCCCACATTCTTAATACACATCTGCCCTGCCAGTTTTGCTCTGCCCTTCATCCTGATGCAGGCTTCCCCGTAAGGCAATGGCTCCTGAAGTTCTATATCCCGCAACTCTGCCTTCTCTGTCCCAAGGAGGGCAAATACAGTCTTGGGGCACAGCAGAACCATTGTATCTCCATCTGCAAGCAACTCTGCCTTCTTTAAGAAAGGATACGTGAAATCCTCCACAACCTGCTCTGCCATCTTAGGCCCCAGGATATTCACCCCTCCCGGAGAATCCGCATAGCTTAAGAGTCCCACACCCCTCTTCTTTGCTTCTTCCATAAACCGCAGGACTTCCTTTCCCAGTTTCCAGAATACTTCTTTCATAAGTTCCGGCTTTTTTCTCATAGCCTTAAACACATGTTTTGCATCAATGAGCACATTCAGTATGGTAAAAGGGCCGGACACCTGGAGAACAGTCTGCTCGTTCTGCCCCCTTAAGATCTCACATGCCTTTAATACCTCCTGGATTCTTCCCGTGGTAAAATCAATTTCCGGAAGCTCTAAAAGCTCCTCCACGGATGTACAGATATATTCCTTTGCCCTTGGACCAGCCTTTTCATTTCCATAGTTAATGATCCCTCCCATGGCTTCTGCCTCCACGGTATGGCAAAAGGGCAGCTCACAGAACGCCGCGCCGTCATGCCTCCGCAGCGCCTTCGAAAGTACCGCCATGGTATCCCCATGCAGATATGCATCTGGAAATGTAAGCCCCAGTTCCTTCGTCACATCTGCTTGAATCCCTGCAGAATTATCGTACGTACAGTTAAAATCCTTTATCTCTGACATAATCTCCTCCCTGCGCACCCTACGCATTCCTGACTCGTGAATCGCAGCCTCACAGCATTTATCCTTTCACTCCGCTCAGCGTCATTCCCTCTTTAAACCTGCTCTGCATAAATACATAGAAGATAAAAGGCGGAAGGAAATTGATCACCGCGCAGGCCATTGTAAGACCCACGTCTGTATTAAACTGGGTCTTCATCATACTGAGCGCAAGGGGCAGTGTCTTCATCTCCGCCTTTGTACAGGCCACCAGAGGCCATAAAAAGTTATTCCATGCACCCACAAAGGTAAAGATGGAAAGCGCCAGTATGGAAGACTTTACAAGCGGCAGCACTACTTTAAAGAAAATCTTCAGATTACCGCAGCCGTCAATTCTGGCAGCATCCATCAGATCCTTCGGCACGTCCAGGATTGCCTGCCTCATGATGAATACCCCGAAGGCTGTGGGAAGAGGAAGAATCAGCGCCCGGTAGGAATTCAGCCACCCCAACCCTTTTGTAATCAGAAAAAGCGGAATCACAATTACCTCCGAAGGAACAACCATTGTCATAACAAGAAACAGGAAGATCTTGTCATTCCCCTTAAAATTCATCTTCGCAAATGCATAACCTGCCAGTGAACATACCGCTACTGTAAGGATTACCCCCATAACAGCCACAAATACACTGTTAAAGATATATCGTTCAAAATTTTCCATCTGAAAAATCTTCTCATACTGCCCAAGAGACAGTTTTTCCAGGGAAAAGTCAAAATCATATGCATTAATCGTTGATTTAAATGACATTAAAAACATATAGATAAACGGAAAGATGCTCACAACAATAATTCCAATCAATACAAGATCAGAGATCACATTCTTAAATCCTTTTTTTACCAGTTCCATATCCCCCTCCTATATCTCCGAAGCTTCTCTTCGCATCATATTCCGCTGCAGCATGGCGACTGCCAGAATCACCACAAATAATATATTGGATATGGCCATTGCATACCCTGCTGCCCCTGCGCTGAAACATTTCGAGTAGGAATAGACTACCAACGTGGTAGAGGCATTATTGGGTCCCCCTCCTGTCAGGTTAAAGATCAGGTCAAAGCACTGCAGGGAATTTGTCACTGACAGAAATACACCCAGGATAATGGTGGGCTTCAGAAGCGGAAGGGTGACGGAAAAGAAACACCGGATTCTGTCCGCTCCGTCCACCTTTGCAGCCTCATAATAAGTATTGGAGATTCCCAGAAGACCAGAGGAATAGATGACCACATAATAGCCCATCCATTTCCAGACCGCTACCATTCCAACGGTGATCAATGCTGTCTTTGCATCTCCAAGAAGCATGGACGGCTCAATCCCGAATATACCGAAAAATTTCTCAATCACCGGAAATTTCCCGTTCAGCAATTCTCTCCACACTACCCCTACAACTGCAGGCGAGCAGATCACAGGAATAAATATCATACTATTTGCAAGCTTTCCCAGAAAACGCTTTCGGTTAGCCACGAGAAATACAGAGAGTATGATACTGAGAACCGTCTGAAGCGGAACAATCAGCAGCATAAGCTCAAGAGTATTTTTCAGTGCTTTTACAAATTTACTGTCCGACATAAGTTTGGAATAATTATCCATTCCACGGAATACCGGTTCCGTCATAATATTATATTTTGTAAAACCAAGGGCGACTGACACTGCCACCGAGCCGATTACAAAGGTAACCAGTATCAGTGTAATCGGCGCGATATAGCAATAAGGCGCAAGTTTACCGGCACCGCCTTTTTTATTTTCCATAATTGTCCTTTCACTGTTGTACAGAAGTTCCCTATATCCTCAAAATGCCCGCAGAAACTGCGGGCATCCGTGAATAGCAACCATCATTATTCTTTTTCTGCCCAGTACTCCTCCAGAAGATTATTTGCATAATCCTCCGCTTCCTTAAGTCCCTCTTCTACTGTGAGCTCTCCTGTCATGATTCCCTGGAAATCCGCTGAGAGCTGTGTCAGGATATCAACTCCGCAGGGGCCTACCTGAAGTCCGTGCCATTTGCCAAGATCATCTGTATAGATTTTCTCCATCTTCGCATCACCCACGTAAGGCTCACTGTTTGTAAGCGCAGCGCCCGGGCATTTTGCATGATACTTCTCCATGAATTCCGCACCTGTTACGTGCTTGATGAAATCCATCGCAAGCTCTTTATCCTCTGCCGCAGACATGAGGGTCAGGCAGTCTGTTGCACCGAAGGTCCCGAAATCCTTATTTTTAAGGGAGGTGACAAAATCCCATTTTACATCCGGATAGGCCTCGGCAAATACTGTTTCATCCGTCTGTGAAGATCTGTAAACGCCGAATGCAGCTTTTCCTGCTCCAAATACATTTGCAAATGCATCTGACCATGACATAGACATAAAGTCTGGATTCATATACTCTTTCATATTCAGAATCCATGTCATAGCCTCTGTTCCTGCCTCGTCTGCAAACGCAGCGCTTTTCAGATCATCTGCATAGATCTGTCCGCCATTCTGCCACAATGCACTGTAATAGTATGCGTTCAGAATCTGCATTGCTCCCACATCGCTTGTGCTCATGCCGCACGCATAGCCAAACTGGTCAGTCTCGCCGTCTCCGTCCGTATCCTTTGTAGCAGCTTTGCAGATGCGCTCAAAATCTTCCCAGGTCTCCGGTGCCTTCTCGCCCAGATCCTTCAGAATCTCCTCATTGTAATACAGCACAAAAGGAACACCTGTAACCAGCGGCCAGCCGTACTGCCCATCCATCATAAAACCGTTCTCCAGATATTTATATTCACTCCTGTCCTCATCTGTAATATATTCAGACATGTCAGCTACCACGCCTGCATCAATATAGGTCGGGAACATCTCATTATACATATAGCCCACATCCGGTCCTTCTCCGGAATTTAACGCTGTTGTATAAGTCTCTTCATACTTGTCCCATGGAACCACTGTAATATTCACCTTGCAGCCGTTTTCCTCCTCCCAGTCAGTCATCAGGCCGCCCCAGTTATTTACCGTATCATCATCAAGCGGCGGCACCCACACTTCTAACGTCTTTGCGCCAGAACCGGAACCAGAATCAGAGTCTTCCTTCTTCTCCTCTCCATTATTGCCGCAGCCTGTGACCAGAGACACAGCCATAGCAGCCATTAACAATACGCTTAAAAATTTTCTTTTCATGATAAACCTCCTCGTTTGTATTAGTAGATACAAGAACAGTTTATCATTCTCCCCATTGATTCACAAATCGTTATTATTAATAAGTAAAGTTATTTATTAATAATTTCTATAATTAAAGCTCCTTGCCGCATTCATAAAGCAGTCAATCTGTGCGGGGGCTGTCGTATCCGGAACGTCACATCCTGTTGCCAGAACATACCCCTTTCCTGCCTTGATTCCAGTCCTGATGCAGAAATGAACTGCTTCCTCAACCTCTGCTTCTGTTCCGTTCAAAACAACTCCCACTGGATCTACATTACCGGCAATGGGGATGTACTCTCCCAGTTCCTCCACTGCCCTCTCCAGGTCAACGATATTGTCGAGGCTCAGCTCGTTCAGCTCATACTGGCAGAGGTACTTCCAGATGCTGTATGTCTTTCCGCACATATGAAGCGATACCTTCTGGCCGGTTGTTTCTAGTGCATAATCTGTCAGCTCCTTTGTATAAGGATAAACGAATGTCTCATACATCTTCGGACCGATCAGTGCAGGGTTTGCAACCGGATCCGCCATTGCGATCCCCATGCCATATCCCGCCGCCTCATCCATGCAGCTTTTCTGAGTGTCCGTAATGACGCGCATCAGCCTGTGAATCTCCCCCGGACACCTCCGGCAGTCACGAAGCAGCCACTCTGTCCCTCTCAGATTAGAGGCAATGGTAAACGGGCCTCCGATGCTCATTTCCACCGGAACAACCTCCTGCGCTTCTTTTATCAGGAGCTCCGCCGCACGCAGGAAATCCCGGATTCTCGGATCCTTTCCCGCCTCTGCAGGCTCCATCTCACGAAGCCTTTCATAACTCTCCAGAAACGGACTGCCTGCGTAGGGAAGTCCGTTTTCCGGATAAATGAATGACCCTCCGAGCGCTTCTGTGATCCCTCTGGTATTCGGGCCAATAACGATCCGGTCATATCCGTATCTGTTAAATGCCAGGATCTCCGCCTCCGCCATCTTTTCCGGCACATGCCAGAAATCCCATATGCTGATTCCCGTCAGGCGGCACTTAAACTCTCCCATAAAAGGGACACAGGGAACACGGTCCACATCCCGCCCTTCTTTTATAGCTGTCCGCCTTTCTGCCGGCGTCATCTCATCTGCTGTATGCTTCTCTATTCTCAACATGCCATGTCGCTCCTTCCTTCTTGGCGGCCGCTTTAGCTGCTCCTGCCTGCCCTAACCATTTATAGCTTCTATTATTCAAGAGTGGAAATATCTCCATCAGATATTGTTGCTATTGCTGCTGAAATTGCACCTTCAATGGTATTATCATTGTTTTCGTTGACTTCTCCATTATAGGAAATCTGTACTATATCTCCAGCCTTGATAACTCCGCAATCTACATAACGGGACATGTGCAGGTCATTCAGCAGAACTTTATAGATGATACCGTCATCGGGATTCTTGCATAGGTTTTAGATTTTTATTAAGTCTATCCACCATCCACGCAATCCGCTTTTCCCGTCCGGCATCCGTCTTTGCGTCAAAAAACGCCCGTGTATAAGTCTTCTTCACAGATAAAGACATCGCCTGAAAATTTGTGTAGGCTGGCTCATAGCTTTCCAATATCGCAGAAAGCCGCGCAATCTGCTCTTCCGTAATAACCGCCAGCGGATTTACCGCATCCCATTGGCCGTTCTTTTTGGCATCCTCTATTTTCTTTCTGCCAAAATCAGTCATACGCCCCTGCTCTTCAAGCCTTTTGGCTAATTTCTTGTTTTTGTCCGACCACTTGCTTTTCTCCCTGCGCATCGAAAAATACTTTTTATAGGTTTTGTCGTCAATCTTTTCCATCTGACCGTCAATCCATCCGAAGCAGAGCGCTTCTTCCAGTGCTTCTCCCGCCTTGATTGTTTTCGGTCCGCCAGCCTTGCCAAACAAAACCCAAATGCCGGCACTTGAAAGGCAGTTATCATAGAGCCATTTTCTAAATTCATCTCTGTTCCCAAATTCCATTATATCGCCCATTACGCGCCACCTCTTTCCTATATCTCATCCGCTAAAGACCGCTATCTCCAGCAAAAATGAATTGAAAAGTCTCTCCAAGATACTTCGGTACTCTGCTTTCAACTCTGCCAATCTCAGCTATGCTGATTTCACAGCTCGCACCATATTTATATTTTATCATTTTCACATCACATATACAACTACGTTTAAAATACAATTTGGTATTTCCGCCTCTGCCTGCGTCCGTCTTTACATCAAAGAACACCCGTGTATAAGCCTTCTTCACAGATAAAGACATCGCCTGAAAATTTGTGCAGGCTGGCTCATAGCTTTCCAAGATTGCAGAAAAATAAAAATGCCTGTGCAGCTCTCCTCTGATTTCTTTCCAGACTGCACAGGCAAAATGGCATCTCCATTTCAGCTCCATATACGTACAATATATCATTAAATAACCAGTCTACCAATTAGCATACCTGAGTCAGCGGCTAAATACCTTCATAGCGCTCTCTCTGTCTATATATCCCACCAGTTCTCCATTCTGTCCCGTCACGCCTGCGCATGGATATTCGGACAGCACGCTCATAACATCTTCCACCGTAGTTTCGAAAGTCACGGCAGATGCAAAGTCGCGGCGGTCTGCAGCAGGCTTTGCAATATCACCTGCTTTATAAATTCTTCCCCGGTTAATATCTCTTGTAAAATCTGCGATATACTGAGTTGCCGGATTCTCTATAATCTCCCTGGGTGTCCCGGTCTGCTGAAATTCCCCTTCTTTCATAAAAGCAATCCGGTCTCCCAGCATGAATGCCTCTTCAATATCATGGGTAATGAATATAATAGTCTTTTTCAATACCTCCTGCAGACGCAGCAGTTCGCGCTGCATCTGTTTTCGTGTTAACGGATCTAATGCACTAAATGGTTCATCCATCAGCAGAATCTCCGGATCATTTGCCAGCGCCCTGGCAAGCCCGACTCTCTGCTGCATCCCTCCGGACAGCTCTCTCGGCTTCCGGTTCTCCCATCCTTCGAGCCCCACTAATTTTACCATCTCTAATGCCTTTTGGAGTCTGTCATTCCGGGCAGCTTTGCAGATCTCAAGGCCAAATTCAATATTTTCCAGTACTGTCCGTCTGGGCAGAAGCCCGAATTCCTGAAACACCATGCTAGTTATCCTCTGCCTGTATGCTCTCAGCTGCTTTTTATGATAAGTCAGTATATTTTCCTTATTGACAAAAATCTCTCCAGACGTTGGCGTATTTAAACAATTCAGGCACTTTAGCAAAGAGGACTTTCCACTGCCGGAAAGCCCCATAATAACCATAAGCTCATGCTCCCGGACATCAAAGCTTATATTCCGCACAGCCGCCACAGCCTTTGTTTCCCTTAATATTTCCTCCTGGGTACAGCCGTCATCCAGCATCTTCCGGGCCGCTGGTATATCTTTTCCATAAATGAGTACCAGATTTTTTACTTCTATTTTTTTCTCCATGCCATTATTCTCCGCCAAATAGATTTGCAAGTCCCTGCGTCAGCCTGTCTAAAGTAATCGCAACAAAGACAATACAGATTCCAACCTCTGCGCATACGCCTACTTCCAGTCTTCCAATTGCGCTGAGAATCTCCAGCCCCAGCCCCTTGGCGCCGATCATAGCAGAAGTAATAATCATTCCCAAAGCCATCATT
Source organism: uncultured Lachnospiraceae bacterium (assembly GCA_947566645.1). Taxonomy (GTDB): domain Bacteria; phylum Bacillota; class Clostridia; order Lachnospirales; family Lachnospiraceae; genus CAPEBR01. The sequence continues at coordinate 8,731 of CANOKL010000033.1, read as the reverse complement.
GTAGTCTGGTTAATTCCCGCAGTCACCATTGTCATCGCATGAGGGAGCTGCACCTTAAGCAATTTTTGGAACGGCGTACATCCGAACGCATCTGCCACCATGATCTCTACCTTGCTTACACTGCGAATCCCCAGATTCGTCATACGAACAACCGGCGGAAGGGCGTAGATCGTGGTTGCCAGCACTGCAGGAACCTTACCAAGGCCGAACAGCATAACTGCAGGAAGTAAATATACAAAGCTTGGCGTGGTCTGCATTGCATCCAGAACTGGATGAATCATTTTTTCTGCCAGATCATGTTTTCCAATCAACACTCCTAATGGAATCCCGATTAATAAAGAAAAGAAAATGGAGGTCAGCACTATGGCTGCGGTAATATTCATCATTTCCCAGTATCCAAGCCACCCCACGATGAACATCATTGCTGAAAGTACGATTCCCTTCCTCCAGTTCAGCAGCCTGCAGCCTGCCAGAAAAATTGCCCCTGTCCATCCCCACCAGGGAAGCCACGACAGAAAGCCCTCCAGATTAGAGATAAAAAATAATGTAAACCCTCTGACAGCGGAGATAACTCCTTCCCCGTGCAGAACAACATAATCCAGTGCCTCTTCCACATACTCTGCCAGGTTCAGCGGCGGAAGATACTCAAAAATATTATTAAACTGCTCCATCCTGATTTTGTCTCTCCTTTAACATCCACCCGTGCAATGTCCCCACATCTTCGGAATAACAATTTTTATTTTCCGTCTAAGAAAGCCTGAATATTCGCAGCGTTCTCCTCTGGCACCCATTTACTCCAGGTATCTTTATTATTCTTAAGCCAGTCAATAGCTGCATCATCCCCTTCAGGGTCATCATTATTTGTCATGTAGCCTATGCCATCAGCGATAATCGGGCCTGACAGCTGGAATTTTGACAAAAATTCCGCCACTTCCGGCGCTTTATCCTTAAATGATACAGAGCTGCATATTTTATATGAATCCAGAACAAAATCACATGCATATCCATTCTCTTCATTATAAAGCTCCGGGTCATATTCACATCTGTCCTCCAGCTTGATCAGATCAAACTGGCTGTACATATAAGATACCACAAATCCATACCCGACCCATGGCTCCCCTTTCTTATAGGCCGCCTCAAGTGTTGCATCCTCTGCGCTCTGGCTGCCTGGCGTTGAGATATTATAATAGTTTGTCAGCCCGTAGGTTTCCAGCTTATGGTTCAGTACATTTGCCGCCAGATAATCTGCAGGTGCATTATAGAAAACTCCTTTGGACGGATCCTCTGGATCCTTAAAGATCTCCGGATATTCTGCCAGATCATCAATCGTCTTCAGATCCGGGGTAATGGGGTCAATTCCTCTGTCTGCATCCCCGTTAATCATGTATGCGGGAACGTAAACTCCCTGCATTCCATCATTATGGATTGCCCCTAATTCCACAAGCTTTCCACTGTCCCTTAATTCCACGTATGTCTCAAACGAAAGCTCTGCGATATATGTGTGAATATCAATTTTGTCATTGCACAGCTCCTCAACTAAAGCTACATTCGTTGCCTCAACTGCCTCTGTCGGATAGCCATACCCCTCTTCCAGCACCACCTTCATAATCTGGTTGACAAATAATGTGGACATCCATCCCGGCTCTGCATATGAGATAGTCTTTTTTTCTGTGCCGGCCTCCGCTTTTTTCTCCTCTTTCTGTTCCTCTCCTTTGGCGCCGCATGCCGCCAGTGAACCAGTCATAAGAATCATCAGCAATACTGACAGAATCTTTTTTACTTTCATTTTCCTTCTCCTCTCTGCGTGTCTCTACTTCAATTATTTCTTCAGGTCAACTTCTCCATATCCTTCCATTCCTTTCGGCATACATCCTTTTCTTGCCTGCCTCCCGTATACTGCTGCCGCATTCATGAAGGCAGTCAGGTTCTCTTTTGTTGTTCCTACGGGAGTCGTGCATCCCGGGCATAGCGTGTATCCGCATGGATTGTCTGCCCCGTCCGCAATGCATTTTTGTACACCTTGTTCAATCTCAGTCACAGAGCCATACTTAAGTATCTCCACCGGCGGAAGATTACCGCTAATGGCGAGCCGGTCTCCAAAAGCGGTTTTCAATTCTTTCATACTTTCGCAATTATCAATCCAGAAATTACTGACACCTGAATCCGCCACCTCTTTCCAGCGATCCTTTGTATTTCCGCAGATATGGATGCCTGTCGTACCCTGGAACTCATTCATCCTTTTTACAGCCTGTCTTAAGTAAGGTACAAAAAATTCCTGAAACTGTTTCCTGCTCAGCAGATTCCGTGATGCCACAGGTTCGGACAGCATGAATTTAATATCCAGCTTCTGATTCAGATCTCTGCAGCAGTTTACAATACAGTCCGTACTATACTGCAGAAGCTGATGCACTCCCTCTTTATTCTTAACCGTTGCTTTTAGGAAATTTTCTGTTCCTGCCAGACTTGATGCAGTGGTCAAAGGCCCTGCAAGCCCGCTTCCTAAAATCCTCTCTTTTCCGAATTTCTCCAAAAGCCGCTCAAATGCCTCTGTGATCACTGGAAACCGCCCGTCTTTCTCAATATTAATCAAATTCATATTCTTAATATCGGAAAAAGAGTGAATGGCCGGTTTTACGAGATAGGACACACTGTTCTCTGGATACACAAGCTCTGCCCCCAGCGCTTCCGCTACCGTCCTGAGCCCCAGTCCGATTCCCATATTATCAGCATGAAAATCATCTGCAAGCGCAGTTTCAATCTGCACCATCCTGTCAGCTGAAAAGTAATACTCTCTGATCGGGACTCCATATAATGGCGGCGCCGTCTCACTGGCGCTCAGAGACGTCGGTATCCGGTCAACCTCCTCGCCGCGCATATAAGCCATTATACGCTCTTTTGGCGTCATTTCCGTTTTCAATAATTCCACAGTATCTCTCTTGCTCCGTTCTCTTAATTTGTGTAATAGCAAAGGTATTCCTTGTCCAAGTTTTCCTGACCGACTAATAGCATATCACATACTCCTTCTCACTTCATTGGTATTCCAGACAAAATTCACGAGTATATTGTGCATTTTAGCCATAAATATTCTCTATTTTTTGTATTTTTTATTTATATTTTCTATAATTTCCTGTACTATAAGAAAAATGCGGTCATATGACCGCATTTTTTACAATAATTCCAAAAAAGCAGAAACCCTGGTATTCAGCTGTGCTGTATCCGCCTGAGAAAAATCTGTTGTCACGTCCATATAAGGAATATGCTTCTCTTCCTTTATAAAACGGTGCACACTGACCGCCTCAATACTGTCCGAATGACACCCATGCAGAATCATCTCAATTACGCCGTCCACCTTAAATTCATCAATAATACGGCCAAGCAGCTCAATCCTGTTATCATTAGGAGTCATAACCGCGCATCCGATTGCGAGATAACGCTCGGCAAGCGCCTGGTACACATCCTCCTCATCCTCATCCACAAGCCTGTCCTGAGCCTTCATTCCGGTACAGTTCTCGAAGGCTACAATAACTCCTCCATTGGCTTCAATAATGTCAATCAGCTTGGAAGAATCTCCTCCCATCGGACAGCCTGTAATGAGAATCCTGGGCTTTTTTGCATGCTCCCTGTTTCTTTCATAATTCTCCAGTACTTTTTCCTTCACTTCACGAAGAATCCGGGGAACCTTGTAAAAATCCAGCTGATACTTATTTCCATAGAGGATTTTAAAAAGCTCTTTCCCGGACATTGGCGGGGGGTCTGCCTTCATCACCCCGTACAGCTCCTTGACTGCTCTGCGGTTTTCGTTGCTGATATGAATTGCCTCCCGCACCATATCATCTGTAATCACAACCCGGAAGTGATCCTCCAGATATTCTTTAAATCTCAAAATCTCATCCTTCCAGAGCTTAAGGCCAAACTCTGACTGACGGTTCGGAAGCTCCATCACATAGATTTCTTTAAAATCCGACATCAGCTCATACATTTTCTTCTTTCCGTCACAGGTAGTCTCTCCCACGACAATATCTGAAAAATAAAAAAAAGGACATTTATCTGACACTGCGTATCCATAGCTGGATTTTATAAGCGGACAGATATTTTTCGGAAGCGTCTGCTCTCCAATCGGCACTGTCTCGTTTGAAGACGAACACAGCCCTATGGGAATCGCCCCAACTGCCATTACAAGCTCTCTTGGAAAATAGGAGCAGTATGCCCCAATCACTGGCATCCCCTTGTCTTTATAATATTTCACCTCTAAAAATGACTGTTTTTTCTGTTCTTCAAACTGTTCAAATATTTCCGGCAGCTCTTTTATTAATTCCATACATGTTCTCCAACTCTGATCATAGATACATTCTATGATGTTGATGCCAAAAGGTATTCTGGACCTTTTGATCCTGGCATCATTCTATCATAGTTTATAGAAAAAGACTATCTATTTGTCCTCTTTTGGTGCATTCCGGCTCAGAAAGACACACAGGCTCCAATGCACGGAGTATCATGCTGATCATTAAGCGTTTCGCAACTTCGGGATCGTTCACGTCAAGTTTGAGAATCTCATGAATCTTTGCCAGACGGTACACCATAGTATTTCGGTGAATAAATAACCTCTTCGCTGCCAGATTAACATTATTCCCCATCAGAAGATATTCTTTCAGACTATTATAAAATTCCGTCCCCTTCTCCTTATCCTCTCTTTCTAACCGCTCCAGCTCCCTGCCGAAACAGCCTGATATGCCGATCTCCTCCTGCGCATAAGAACACACAAGTTCCATATAATACTGATACTCTGTATAAATTTTCTTTTCCGGATCTATATGTCTGCCAATCCGGATCAGCCGCTTCAGCATTTTCTTCCTGGCATCCGTCTGATCCCTCCTGTCAAAAACGCCGCTGATTCCGCAGATGCCGGATTCCCTTTCCAGAAGACAGTCAAGGCAGGATAAAATGCTGTTACTTTTTTTCTCCGAATCAACACTGACAAACAGTACTGCAATCTCTCCTGCATCTCTGTGGAATAAAACCTCTGGAAAATGGCTGGAAATTTCCTGATATATCCTCCAGGTATTCAGATCGCTCTTTTTATCTGGTTCGATAACAGCCATCATAAAAGGACCCGGTGCACAGGCCTCATAAATCTCTTCTCCGATCTCCGGAAGCCTCTCCTGCTCTCTCCCTCTGCCCAGAAGCACTCTGCTGATGAGCTGCTTCAATCCAAAGCCTTTTAGATTACTGACAAAGTCTCTTCTCCCATACCCCACTGCAAGTGCGCGGCAGATGAGACGGTTAAGGGGGCATGTCTCCTTTCCGAAATGAAATGTAATACAAAATCCCTGCAGGCTTCCTTTAAAAAGAACTGCATTCAGTACAGTAATTCCTTCTTCAGATTCCTCAAATACGCTGCTGCTTTCACATTCTCTATCATACACCCTTGTATAATAATCCTCTATCATATGAATCCACAAAATTTCCTTCTGTCCGCCATCTGTATCAGAAACCGGAAAAAATGATGTGTATGCATCTGCAAGCAGTCTTCCATATGGATCCAGAACGGCAACAGGCACCTGAAGACCTGCCGATATCTCGCTGACAGCCTTCTCAATTCCACTGCTCTTTTCCAGTGCCTCAAATACGATTTTATAATACTGTTCCATTCCCTTCTCCTTAAAATTCCGGAAATACCATGCTCTCCGTAAATATCCGCTCGTAATTCTCTGTCTCCGCCAGCTCCATGTATTCCATCCTTAAGGCAAGCTCTTCAATCTCCCGTTTTGCCCCGCGGGACATCAGCGCCATATATGCTCCTGTTTTAGAGGAATTTCCCACATAGACAAGCTTCTCTTTCACCCCTTCCGGGAGAATTCCAGTTCCCACAAGAGAATCAGCCGGAAGATGCGCGCCAAACTGTCCTGCGATCATCACTTTATCCAGATCCTCCATCCTGATCCCGGCCTTCCAAAGAAGCGCCGTAAAACCGGAAAGGATGGCTCCCTTCGCAAGCTGCACCTGCCTTATATCCCCCTGGGTTACAATAAGGAGCGGATCCTCATTCAGAATAAATTCCCGTTTTGCACCGTTCATGCGTATCAAAGGGTAACGGTAATCGTTTTCAGAAAGCTTTTCCTTTTTTATAAATGCTCCTGTCTTTTTTACAATTCCTGTCCGAAGAAGCTCTTTTGTCACAGCCAGGATTCCACTTCCGCAGATTCCTTCCGGTCTTCCGCCGCCAATCACCGTCAGCTCCACTCCCTGCTCCGTAATCCTCACATCCTCTGCCGCCCCGTCCGCCGCACGCATGCCAGACCGGATATTCATACCCTCAAGAGCCGGCCCCGCCGCGCAGGAGCAGCACAGAAGCCTCCCACCGCAGGCAAGTACAATCTCCCCATTGGTTCCGATATCAATAAACAGGACATTCCCCCTCTCATTCTTCAGGCCACACACATAGGCTCCAGCCACAATATCCGCCCCGATATAGGCAGATACCTGGGGAAGGCAGTACAGCACCGTATGTTCTCCTGCTTTGATCCCCGCATCCTTGGCCAGGAGCCTCTGTGCCTCCAGAAACTCTGGTTTATAGGGCGACCGCCCGATGGATCTGGCATCCACTCCAAGAAGCATATGCATCATGGTACAATTTGCCGCCACGTCGATCTCCAGAATCTCCTCCTGATTTACTGCCGCCTTCCGGCATACCTCCTGTATCATATCATTCACAGAATGTACAATCGCCTCTTTTAATTCCTGGATACCGCTGTCTGGATGCTCGTATTCATAAGTAATCCTGGTCAGCACATCCAGCCCAAAATGCTTCTGGGCATTGATCATCGACGCCTCTGCAAGCTCCCTTCCGTCCGACATGCGAATCAATGCTGTAACCACTGTGGTGGTACCGATATCAATCACAATTCCATATCCATGATCATAGACATCCCGTTGGAAATCCGGAATATATCCTTTCGTCAGCACCTTTGCCTGGCGCTCTGTCTGAAGCGTCACAAGTTCAATATCCCCCTCAGCCTTTGTCATGCAGGCCAGACGGACTCCGCTCTCTATCTCCTCTTTGTCCAGAAGCTTCCGTTCCGTCTCTGACACAGGGGAACACATACCCTCCAGAATGCGGACTTTGCATTTCCCGCATATGCCTGTCCCGTTACACGGATTGTCCACAAAAACTCCTGCGGCAAGGAGACCCTGCAGAAGAGTCCCCCCTCCGCAGGGAATTCTTTTCCCCTCTACTGTTATGATCGCCATATAGCCATTACCTCTCTTTACGAATCATCCGTTATACTTGCGTTTCTGTCTTTCATTAAGGGTGACTTCATTTTCTGTCAGATATCTCCCCATATTCCCTGGCTTACGTAAAAAAAGCAACAAACTATTATGTGCCTTATCCTGAATTGATCCATTCTCATATCTGCAGATTGTCCTATCACCCCAGCCCAATAACTTGGCAAAACTTCTCTGGCTAAGCCCGTACTGCTCTCTTATCTCCTTAATCTCCTCTGGCAGAAGAAGCTTGTGTCTTCTGCGGTATTCATTATATGCCCGGACTAACGTGGCATTATCTAATTCTTCAGAATAGAATTCTTCCCCGCAATCCACGCACACTACGACTTGTGTATCGACTTCGACTGGTTCTCCGCATACATCGTAAATCTCTTTTTTTGCAATTACTTTTGTTTCAACATTCTTTCCACATTCTTCGCAATATTTTTTCATCGATGCCATCTCCTTTCCTAAGCGAAATTGTCCTCATGGAATCCAATACATTTAAGAATCTCTTTCCCATTCTCGCGCTAATGCCTGCATTTACCTGAAAGGGAACAATATTCTGTAATGTAACAATATCCACCTATAAGCCTTTCCCATATTATGCAATACCATATTTTTTAAAAATACTGTTCAAATCCTCTCTGCTGTTTTATCCTGTGTAAGCTCTAAACTGGAGCTACATCAATAATGCCGGTCAAAGTATTTATAACTTTTTTAATCTTCTGTTTTCGTCCTGGAGATTACACACTAACTTCCGAAGTGAATCTAAATTATATGCCTCTACACTCATTTATATAGCCATCGCTTTCTCTTAAAAATTATCGACAAACCTTTTTTCCATTTATTTTCAAATATCCAGAAAGCTTGTAAATACAGGCTTTCCGCTTTTTACTATATTAAAAATTATCGACAAATCTCATTCTTCATTTTCATCTGTCTCTGCAAATGTTCCAGAATTCGGTTTTCCAAATCCTTTTCATTATAATGTAGTTTCTCACTAAGATTTAAAAACTCTAACGTATATGTGTCCTTAACTATATCTTCCGCCGTCTGAATCTCAATTCCTCTTTCTGCAAGCTTTAGTATTCCTTGTTTATCCGTACTTACGGCAAGTCTAAGAAACAATGCACTCTTCTTTTGCCTCTTCAATGTACGCACATTCCATCTCTCGACTGTGCATTGTTTTGCGTAAAAACTTCGTTCCAAATCATCCTCAATATAAATAAGCTCACAAATATGTGACCATGTAAGCTCCTCACATTCCTCAAACCCCTTTTGATAACACTGATAAAACTTTCGCATTTTATATAATGTCGGTCTGCTATAACCCTTGCCAAGCCGCAATGTTAAATCAACAGCCAGTTTTTTAAGTAGTTCCAAGCCATATTCTGCATATTTGTTTGAGAAGTCGTTCATAAGCTTTATCATTGTCAATTTTTTCTATTTCCAACTTCTTAGCCAT
>CANOKL010000032.1 GCA_947566645.1 uncultured Lachnospiraceae bacterium | reverse complement strand
ATTTCCTGCTGTATGGAATCTAACTTTTCCTTCGGAACACCTTCTAACGGAAATACCGGCATACCATTGCTCTCTTTTACCCCTATGACGATATATCCGCCATTGGTATTATCATAGTCATTTGCAAACGCACAAATAGAATGAATAATATCATTTGGATTCCAGCCTGTTTTATACTCTACACGGTCATGTTCAACGACACGTCCCTCCAGCAAAGTCTCTATTTTTAATGGTATCATTCAAACGCCTCTCTTTCCATTTAAAATCTGAATAGCCTCATAAACGCATTTTCTATCCAGCCCTTTCTCATACTTCCCATCTGCGTTTTTCCTGCTTGTGCACACAAAATGAGGTTCCAGCCACTGCCAGTTCCAAAATGTATCATCATCCAGTATTACAAAGTTTTCTACCTCCGGGCGGTGACACAGCCATGACCGTATTTCGAATGGCCGCCCATCCGGCCCATTAAACAGGAGAGGAGTGATGCCTGGAACTTTGAGTCCATATTTGTCAAAGGCTTGCAATAAATCTTCCAAGTCCTTATGATCTCCTGGGAATCCTCTCTGTGCATATGCGCCATAGGAATAACGCCAGGAAGATGAGAGAATAATTTCAGCCCCCGTCTTATCAACAATCTGAAACAGATTCCGGACGAAACCAGGATCAATGACTACTCCCTTCCTCCACTCATCTCCCTCATCATTAAGAACTCCGTCTATGTCAAGGAAAATCACTTTTTTATAATGGTCTTCAAGCAAATCCAGTTCGCCAGCTTCTGTTTTATACCTGTATAATTCACCCCACCATGGTCCAAATTCCAGGATTCTCTCCGCCTTAAGCATCGCTTCCTTATCCAGCCGGCTTCTTCTCCCTGTATATACCGTATGACCACGGAAATACTTTTCCATATCCAGATCATCAATAATAACATAAGAGCCAATATCTGTATGTGATTTCAGATATTCCCTGATGTCATCCGCTTTTGATGAAAACTGTTCGAAAGGCGTCATATCCGTTATATATTCATCAAGCCTGTGAATCTTAAACAACAGCCGCATATCCTCTATATCTTTCGTTCTTTTCCAGTCAGAACTGATTACAATCTCTGCTTTACTGCGGAAAATCAAATCCTTCAGACAGCCAACCGCCTTTTCATCCCAGTCGTAGCAGACAGCAGCTACATCATACCGGTCCAGTTCAAGATACCGGTCATCCTGAAATTTCTCGGCCATATCCTGTCTCGTCTGATACATATCATGATCAAAGCGGTATTGGTTTGAGCATGGCTGTAATACTCCGTCTATGTCAAGAAAAATAACTTTCCGCTTCTTCCGCATCTCTTCGAAAAATGTGCTTCTTCCATAACTCACTTTATATTTCCCCCTTCCTACTTCGAAATTTAAATACCGGTTCCTTCGTAACGCAGCCAGACTTCTCTATCCTGCAAAAAATGAAGCCGTCACGGCTGCTCCTCCCTGTATACTATTTGCCACACTTAAGGTTCCGCCATGTTTTTTGCATAATTCTCTGCATATATGAAGTCCGATCCCAAAGTGTTCGTCTGCATCCGGTGCTTCTGGTTCCTTATAATATGGCTTCAGCGCCTTTTCAAGCTGCTCCTCCGTAAATCCCGGTCCGTCATCCAGCACTGTCAGAAGAAACTCTCCGCTTTGTTTATTATAATCAGATGCAACCTCTATCCTTCCCCTCGCATAGCGGATCGCATTAGAGAGCATATTCCCCAGAACCTCCATAATCAAGCTGTCGTCCGCCTTAAGCTTCACACTGTCATCCCCCTTAAGCTTCTTCTCTCCACTTATGGGCATGCCGTCCCCCGGGCATTCCTCTCCGTCTCCCTTCTGGCAGATGATCTCTATTCCCTCTGCCTGGTTGAGGGCAAACACCACCTCTTCCACTCTCCTTCTGATTCCACTAAGGCTTATCTTTTCTGGTGAAAAAGGAACATCTTCGATGCTGCGGATTCCTTTCATAGTACGGCTGTATTCCTCCAGCCGTGCCAGATGTTCTGCCATCAGTGCAAGTGTGCCTGTAAGCTTTTCCTGGCTCACTCTTCCCTCCGGCACATATCTTGCCAGAAAATCCGTGTAGCCCTTAAGTACAGTAAGGGGCGTACGGAGATCATGGGCAAATGCGGCATTCAGCTCCTTCTGCCGCTCAACGAGCCTCCACATCTCTTCTTTTCCACGAATCAGCTCCAGGCGCATGTCCTCTACGGAATCACAGAGACTCCCCAGCTCGTCCCGGCTGTCATAGGTTACCTGAAAGTCAAGATCATTTTCCCGTATCTTTTTCACACTCTCCTGAAGAACCTTAAGAGGACAGAGAAGCCGTTTCTTATAAAAAATGAGAATGGTAATAATCATGCCTGCAAATGCATAGAAGAAGGGACACCATGTCCGGATAAAATCTAGAATAACGACGCCCACACTGTCTGTATTCCCCGGAAATGAAAATGCATATCTCCATAAAATCCCATTCTCGTAAAAAAATTCACTCTTCTTGTTCCTGAAATTCTCTCCGGTCAGAAGCTTTAGCTCCAGCTGGCTGCAGAGTGTCATTGTGAACCAGGATAATCCCCATACAATCACTGCAAGCACAAGAATATAAGCAATCATCGCTTTGCGGAACGAAAGATTGCGGATATATGCTAACAGCTTTTCCAGTTTTTCCTCTAGCCAATCCATCTGTAACCAACTCCCCACACAGTCTCTATATATGGTTTATCCGTAAATCTCCCGATCTTCCCCCGGATTCTCCGGACATGCTCCATCACAATACTGCTGTCTGCGCTTCCATCAAAACCCCGGACTCTCTCATATAACTGGTCTTTGCTGAACACCTGCCCGGGATTCAGGGATAAGATCTCTGTAATTCCAAATTCTGTCTTCGTAAGCGAAAGGGAATGCTCTCCGTAATAGACTGATTTTTCCTCATAATGAATGGCCAGGTGATCAAAAATCTTTACCGTGCCCTCTGTCTTTTTCCGCCTCTCACGCCTCAGATGCGCCTCTACCCTGGCCCCCAGCTCATCAATGCTAAAGGGTTTCAGAATATAATCATCTCCTCCTGACATCAGTCCTCTGATCCGGTCTGCCTCCTCAATCTTCGCTGTCAGAAATAGAATCGGGCAGGACACATGTGCCCGGATCCTCTCACATACCTCAAACCCGTCAAGAAGAGGCATATTCACATCCAGGAGAATCAGATCCGGACCCTGGGACAGCTTTTCAAGCGCCTCGATCCCATTCGCCGCTGTAATAACGCTGTAATCCTGCATCTCAAAATAATCTTTTAACAGGAGAATAATCCCCGGCTCATCATCTGCAATCAAAATTCTCTTCTTTTCACTCATATCTTTACACATAAAAATACCGTCCTCTGGAAATTCACTGAAAATTATGCTGCATGCCAGCATCGCTACTCATAGTTCTCCATCAGCAGAAATTCCTTAACATTCTTATGCTTGATCCCGTTTCTGCTTCTGCTGATTTCATCCATGGTCACAACATATTTCGGATAATTATCCGGTATCCGCTCTAATATACCAAATACACGTTCTACTGTCTCTTCGCCCGCAAGCAGATAGCTGACCTGTACGTAGATTCGTTCTCCGCCTTTATGCGCGACAAAATCAACCTCCAGATCTCCCGCCTTTCCAATTCTTACTTCATAACCGCGGCGCAATAACTCCATGTATATAATATTTTCCAAAGTCTGATTGATATCTCTCAGATTATTTCCATAAATTGCCTCCCGGATTCCATGATCAGCCAGATAGATTTTCTCCTGGAACTTAAGAAGCTGTTTTCCCATCACCTCTTCCCGCGGAACAAGATGAAGCAGACATGCTGTCTTACAATAATCAATATAGTTATAAAGCGTCTCTGTAGAAATATTTCTCTTCTCACTTTTTAAATATTTTGTGACACTGGACGCCGAAAAGGGATTCCCTACATTTGCAATAAAGTATAACAATATACGCTTTAACTGTTCCATATCCCGTACATGGTTCCTCTGCGCGATATCTTTCAGAATAATTGATGAATAGATATCCTCCAAATACTGGCGGGCGCTGGGTTCATCTATCTGGAATTGATATAAAAACGGCATACTGCCTCTTGTCAGATAGATCTGAAATGCCTCTGTCAGAGTATATCCTCTATTCTCATTCAACAAGTCCAGTGCCTCCTTGAATGAAAATGGATAAATCTTAAATTCTACATAACGTCCCCCGAGATATGTTGCAAGCTCTCCTGACAGCATCTTCGCATTCGAACCAGTAATATAAATATCTACATCAAAATCAATCATGCAGGAGTTGATCATGGTCTCCCATCCTTCAAGTTCTTGAATCTCATCCAGCAATAAGTATACTTTTCCTTCTGATTTCCCTGCAAATTCCTTAATGAACCGGTATGAAGAGTCTGCGTCTTTTACATACTCTGCTGCTCTGGATTCGAAATTCATACTCAAAATACTTGATTTTGATACGCCTTGCTCTAATAATTCTTCTTTAATCAAATCCAGCATGACCGATTTCCCACATCTTCTGATTCCTGTCAAAACCTTCACGATATCTTTCGCGATAAAAGGACGGATACGTCTCATATATAATTCCCGCTTAATCATCCTTCACATCTCCCTAAGAAGTATTTATTATCATTTTATATCAATTATACCAAAATCTCAACAGAAATATTCGCAAAGTATTCGATATATCGAAATGTTTTGTTACTATTCACACAGGACTTTGCATTTACTGCAAAGTCCGTAAGAAAATGATTCAGGTGTGAGCAAATCCCATTCGCGAAGCGAATTTTAAATGGATTTGTGAATGTTACTGTGAACGGAGTGAACAGTAACAATGTTTTCGCTCCCCAAAAGACGGCAAGATTCGTTTTCCCAAAGAAATCTATGGGTAAGAAAGAGTTTTAAGAATCCCAAGACAAAGGACAGAGTAGATGCATCCCTGCATTCTACTCTGTCCTTATTAAAAATTTGTGCCTGTACATTGGTTACTGTTCACTCTGTGACCAGTAACCATACAGTTGCGTTAGCAGACGCAGGAGTGGAGCATCCAGGGGACGCCCTGACCGTACAGGCAAAAATCTTTGTCTTTATTGCTTATCTGCATTGATGAACAGATACGGCATGCCTACAGAATAATACTGTACATCTACGATCTGCGGATTCGTCATCATTGCTACAGACTGGCTGTAGATCGGGAACAGAACACAGTTGTCAGCCAGTTTCTTCTCACAGTCAATCAGCGCGCTCCAGCGTGCATCCAGATCTAATGCCAGATCGCCCACCTTCGCGGACTTGATGGTCTCGTCATATTCCTTATCAGAGAAACGTGAATAGTTGGTAGAGCTTCCGGTTACCCACATATCCAGGTCTGTCATGGGATCTGCATAGTCTGGTCCCCATCTGGTAAGACCTACATCATATTCGCCCTTCTGCATATACTCAAGACGTGCCTTCTTTGGCAGTACCTGGAGTTCTACCTTCAGACCCTCAAGGTTTGTCTGCCACTCGCTCTGCAGGAACTGGGCAACGGCCTGTGCGGAATCTGTGTCCTCGCACATCAGGGTAAGCTCTAAGGAGGATAATCCAGCTTCCTTTAAGCCTGTCTTCCACAGCTCCTTCGCCTTCTCCACATCATAGGTCCAGCTGTCATATGCATCTCCTGCATCTGCACGGAAATCCGTTCCCTTTGTATTTGCCGCCAGGCCCACTGGTACGAAGTAATCCATCGGTGTGGAACCATCTTTCAGAATCCTTGTGGTTACAGCCTCTTTGTCGTAGGACTTTGCAAGGGCCATACGGATATTCAGATTGTCAAGCCCCTCTTTCTCCATATTCGGGCACAGATACCAGTTATATCCATCGCCCCTTGTACTGAATCGCTCGTCATCCTCATACTGCTCAACCAGGTTGCCGCTCAGGGTAACAATATCCAACTCCCCGTTTTCGAAAGAAAGGGCTGCTGTCTGGCTGTCTGTAATTACCTGGAATTCTACCCCGTCAAGCTTGACCTTGGAAGCATCAAAGAATTTATCATTCTTCACTTCCTCAATCGTCATGGTTGACGGCTCATAAGCGGAAATCTTAAATGGCCCGTTACAGAGAATGGTATCTGGCGACGTTGCAAATTTGTCGCCGCATCCCTCCACGAAATCCTGTGAAAGGGGAAGGAAGCAGGTAGATGTCATCAGATAATCGAAGATGGAGCATGGAGAGCTTAATTTTACTTCCAGCGTCTTGTCATCCTTTGCTTCTACGCCC
Organism: uncultured Lachnospiraceae bacterium; assembly: GCA_947566645.1. GTDB lineage: Bacteria > Bacillota > Clostridia > Lachnospirales > Lachnospiraceae > CAPEBR01. The sequence continues at coordinate 40,894 of CANOKL010000032.1, read as the reverse complement.
AGATCCTCTACCGGCTTTTCTCCGGCTACTACTTCATCTGCATTTACAATACATGCTGTCTGGATAAAGAACTGATAATCACTTGCTGTCTTCGGATCCGCAACTCTGCGCCATGCATATACAAAATCATGTGCTGTCACAGGATCTCCGTTTGCCCATACAGCGTCTTCACGGATATGGAAGGTTAAGGTCAGACCATCCTCTGACTTCTCCTCGCTCTCTGCCATTCCCGGCGCAGGCGCACCGTTTTCGTCCTTTGTGAAGAGTCCCATCATACACTGGGATAATACTCCGCAGGATGTATAGTCATTGGAAAGAGCCGGATCCATGGAATCCACGATCGTGCTTACCTGATAGCGGAGCACTTTATCTCCTGCCGGCTGGGATTCCTCCTGGTTCCCACTCTCCGTCTCAGACTTCCCTGCTGTGTCCTCTTTTTTTTCGCCGCCGCCACCGCCGCAGCCTGCCAGCATACCAACACACATCGCTAATACAAGCAGACATGCCAGTAACTTGTTTTTGAGTTTCATAATATCTCCTCCTTTTTTAATAATTCCGGGGAAAATTCTTTCGTCTCTCCCCGCTTTATTTTAAATGCCGCTCTTTCTGTCAGCAATTTAAAATCACTTCCAGGAATCATATTCCTGGTCCGTACAACGGACATAGTGCGTCCCTTCTACCTGGTGCATCGTTCCTTCGCCGTAGTCAATTCCGCTTGTCTTGTAATCGTATTGAAGCGCCTTCCTCTTCCGTTCCGCCAGGGGATTGGGATGGGGGATTGCCGAGAGCAGGCTCTTGGTATACGGGTGTACCGGATGGGAAAAAATCTCGTCCGTTGTCCCGGTCTCCAGCAGATGCCCCAGGTGCAGCACTCCGATCCGGTCAGAAATATATTTTACCATTGACAGGTCATGGGCAATGAACAGATATGCCATTCCATTCTCCTGCTGCAGATCCTTCATCAGATTCACCACCTGTGCCTGGATGGACATATCCAGGGCAGAGATACACTCATCTGCAATAATCAGTTTTGGATTCATAATAAGGGCCCGGGCGATTCCCACACGCTGCCTCTGTCCGCCGGAAAACTGATGTGGATAGCGGTTTGCATGCTCCGGCGCAAGCCCTACTTTATGAAGAATGTCAGCCACCAGCTCCTCCCGCTCCTTTGCAGAGTGATACCGGTGATGGATATCCAGTCCCTGGGCGATAATGTCTCCGACCTTTCTGCGTGGATTCAGGCATGCCATGGGATCCTGAAAGATCATCTGCATATTGACACGGAGATTACGCTCTGTCTCACCCTTAAGCCTGCCGGAAATATTCATTCCGTCAAAAAGAATCTCCCCTGCAGTAGGCTCATACAGGTGAATAACCGAACGTCCGATGGTGGTCTTCCCTGAGCCGGACTCTCCCACCAGACCGTAGGTCTCGCCCGGATTGATATAAAAGCTTACATCTTCTACTGCCTTTACTGTAAACTTGCGGCTTACCCGGAAATACTGCTTTAAGCCTTTCACCTCAAGGAGAGGGGCGGTCTTACTGTTTTCCCGTTTTGTCATAATGCTCTCCCTCCTTCATCATTCGGTCAATCCTGGCCTTAAGCTCCTCTGGAAGCTCCACCTTCGGAGCTTTCGGATGAAGCAGCCATGTGGCTGCATAATGGGTATCCGATACCCTGAACATAGGCGGCTCTACCCGGCTGTCAATCTTAAGGGCATATTTGTTCCTGGGGGCAAAGGCATCGCCAGTGATCTTATGAAGCAGGTTCGGCGGACTTCCGGGAATAGTATAAAGCCTCTCATCCTCTGTCCCCAGATCCGGCATCGCAGAAAGCAGTCCCCATGTATACGGATGCTTTGGTTCATAGAAGACCTCATTGACCGTGCCGCTCTCCACGATCTTCCCGGCATACATAACATTGACATAATCCGCCACCTTTGCCACTACTCCCAGATCATGGGTAATATAGATCACGGACAGTTTCTTTCTCTTCTGAATCTCCTGGATCAGCTCCAGAATCTTAGACTGGATCGTTACATCCAGCGCGGTTGTAGGCTCGTCACAGATCAGCAGATCCGGATCACAGGAAAGCGCGATGGCGATCACCACCCTCTGGCGCATCCCCCCTGAAAGCTGGTGGGGATAATTCTTCATACGCTTTTCGGCATCTGTAATTCCTACCAGCTTCAGAAGATCCAGCGCCTTCTGATAAGCCTCTTCCTTCGGTGTATGATAATGCCAGAGCATTCCCTCCATGACCTGCTTCCCGACTGGAATCAGGGGATTTAATGAGGTCATGGGATCCTGAAATACCATGGCGATTCTTTTTCCATTTACATGACGGCGGATTTCCTTTTTATCCATAGACAGGATATCCCTCGTCACCTTTTCCTCCTGCCTGTAGTAGGACAGGGTAATGTCTCCGCTGTCAATGGTTCCGTTCTTTGCAAGGATTCCCATAATTGCCTTGGCTGAAACGGACTTCCCGGATCCTGATTCCCCTACAAGTGCCACGGTCTCCCCGCGGTATACGCTGAGATTCACGCCTCTGACCGCATTCACCACGCCTGCCGTTGTCTCAAACGAAATGTTCAGGTTCTGAATCGACAATATTTTCTCTCTCATGTCCATCTCCTCCTACATATCCTTCATCTTCGGGTCAAGGGCATCCCGCAGGCCGTCTGCCAGCATGTTAAAGCAGAGCATCAGAAGTCCCATGACAAGCAGCGGAAATACGATCATGTACGGGTGGGAGGTAAAGTTCTGGTATCCGCTAGAAATCAGTGATCCAAGTGACGCCAGAGGCTCCGGAACTCCCAGTCCGATAAACGCCAGGAACGCTTCTGTAAATATCGCGTGAGGGATGGAAAACATGGTCTGCGTGATTAATGGTCCAAAGATATTGGGCAGAATTTCCTTAAATATAATCCAGAGGCTCTTCGCACCCAGCGTACGGGAGGCAAGAACATATTCCTGCTCCTTAAGCTTTAAGACCTCTGCCCTGGCAATCCGGCTCATCCCAAGCCACCCGGAAAACATAAGGGCAAAGGTAATGGACAGAAGTCCCGGCTTCATCACCAGCAGAAGAAGGGTTACTGTAACCAGATAAGGAATACTGTTTAGCACTTCCACGATTCTCTGCATAACCATATCCGTCCTGCCTCCGAAGTACCCGGAAACCATGCCGTAGGTAAGCCCGAATGCAAGGTCAATGATCACTGCCAGGATCGCCACATAAAGGCTGATCCGCGTCCCCATCCATGTTCTTGTCCACAGATCCCTTCCAAAGGAATCTGAGCCAAACCAGTACCAGGTATCCTCTAACTGATTGCTCTCATAGTAATTGATCTCTTTGCTTCCTGTTGAGGTGCGCATCGTCTCCGAGCCGTCCAGGATTCCAAGCTTTTCCAGTCCCGGAACCCTGGGCGCCATATTCTGGTTTACCGTGATCTGCTGGTCATAGGTATATTCATTCATACCGGGACCGACAAATGCCATCAGAGTTAAAAGCAGGATGCAGATCAGGCTGAACATGGCTCCCTTGCTCTTTCTGAACCGCACTAGCGCCTCCTTCCAGTATCCCTGGCTAGCAAAGTTCGTATCTATATGTTCAAATCCGTCCTTATGCTGAAATTCAAAATCATCCTCTCTGAAATCAATCTGGCTTAAATATTCTTCCACTGACAGAACTCTTGCTGCATTTCCTGCTGACTGTTCTTTCTTTTTCTTCATGCTCTCACCTCTCAGTCCGTTTTTCCTGCCAGGCGGATCCTGGGGTCAATAATTCCATACACAATGTCAACAATCAGCATCAGCGCAATATACATGACACTGTAGATAAATGCCAGTGTAATCGTTACATTATAATCATTGGACTGAATGGCGGTTACCATCAGGCTCCCAATGCCTGGAATCGAAAAGATCTTCTCAATTACCAGTGAGCCGATCATCAGATCCACAACAAGAGGGGCAAGGACTGTAACAATGGGAATCAGGGCATTTCTCATGGCATGCCGCAGCATAAGTGTGGGACCGGTAATTCCCTTGCTCTCTGCCAGCAGCATATACTCACTGTCCAGCACCTCCAGAAGAGAGGTTCTGGTAAATCTCGCCACTGTCGCTACCGTAAACATGGAGAGTGCAATCATGGGCATCACGGAAGATGCGAAAAACTGCTTTCCATCATACAAAAGCGGCAGCCACTGTGCCTTAAATCCCACAAAGTATGCCAGCGCCAGTGCAAAGACATAGGAGGGCAGGCTGACTCCAATGACTGAGATAAATGTACATAAGGTATCCCACCAGCTGTTATGCTTAAGCGCCGCCAGTATTCCAAGAATCAGGCCGATCACTGCCCCGAATGCCACAGCCTCCCCGCCGATTCCGAAACTGATGGGAACCCGGTTCTCAAGAAGCACGGAGATAGACGTGTCCTTGGAAATAACGTAGGATACGCCAAAATCTCCCTTGCACAGATTCTTCACATAACGGAAGAACTGTACCGTAACCGGCTGGTCAAGGCCGTATTTTTCTGACATCACGGCAATCTGCTCCTGTGACAGCCTTTCATCATTAAAAGGCGAACCGGGCATAAGTTGTAATAATAAGAATAAGACAAATATTACAATCAACAGCGTAACCAGAGAAATGGCAAGGCGCTTCCCGATATATTTTTTCATGCTCTCACTCTCCTTCCACCTTCTGAATCAGCGTTATGCTTCCTCCATCCACACCCTCATATGCGTCAGTCCTCTGTTGGACCATGCATAATATGGGATTGCTGTAAGCGTGACCGGTTTTTCCGGACACGGCTGTCCCAGATAAAGAGACTCTGGTATCTCCTTCTGTAATGCCGGAATCTTAAGTGCCACGATACCTCCCAGAAGCTCCGGGTCATAAGGGAGAATCTGTGCTTCCCCTTCTCTCGGAATCCGGAATGTCTGCAGAGCTTCCCCATTATCAATTCCCTCAAATGCATAGACAACCGGCCCTCTCATAAAAGCAACACACCCGGCGTCCGCACGTACCAGGGGATTTGCATACACTCTTCTTACCGGCATGTCCATATGGCAGGCCACCTGGTCCCCTGACTCCCAGCAGCGGGAAATCTTCCAGTAACCGTCCTTTCCAAGGGCAGAATCCGGCACCTCTTCCCCGTTCACTGAAACCTTCATTCCGGAACACCATCCCGGATAGCGGACTGCAAGGGTGAATTCTGCTCCGGGGGCATCCGGATCTACTGTGTAGACAGCCCCGCCCTCCCACGGATAGCGCGACTCCAGTAAGATCCTGACTCCGCCCCCCATATCAAAAAATACTTCCCCGCCAATAAATAGATGGGAATATATGGTATCCTCACCGGATGACCATACATACGTCCCGAGAGATGTCATCAGACGCGCCAGGTTCGGCGGACAGCAGGCACAGTCATACCATCCGATCCTCTCAGGCGTGTACTCCTCATCCCCATATACCTCTGCCGACATCTCGGGATTTGCCTCTAACTGGTTTATATAGAAAAACTTTGTGCCATCCAGCTGCATGCCGCTTATGGTTCCATTATAAAGAGCCCGTTCCATGACATCTGCATAGCGGGAGCAGGGCTCTGCCTCCAGCATCTGCCTTGCAAAAAAGCAGACTCCCACAGCCGCACAGGTCTCCGCATAGGCTGTGTCATTGGGCAGGTCGTAATCCTCCGTAAAGGCCTCTCCCCTGGCAGTAGAGCCTATGCCTGCCGTTATATACATCCGCTTTTCCACCATGTTATCCCAGAGCCTTCTGCAGGCTGCAAGCAGAATCTCATCGTCTGTTTCTGCGGCAAGATCCGCTGCTGCAGTAAGAAGATACATGCAGCGGACAGCATGTCCTTCTACCTTATCCTGTTCTCTTAAGGGCTTATGATTCTGCATATAAGCCGGGGACAGTTTACTGACATAATTCGTCCGGCTCCATCCCCTGTTTTCTTCCTCTTTGAGGAAAAAATCCGGATCCTTCCCCCGCTCGTCCACAAAATAGGAGGCAAGCTTCAGATACCGTTCCTCTCCGGTCACCCGGTAGAGGCGCATCAGCGCCAGCTCAATCTCCTCATGTCCCGGGATTCCCGTAATCTTCCCTGGTCCGAACCGGTTGTCAATGTGGTCACACAGACGACAGCAGATCTTTAAAAACGTATCCTTTCCTGTAGCCTCATAATAGGCTACTGCTGCCTCTGTCATATGTCCTGCACAGTAGAGCTCATGGCAGTCCGACAGATTCTGCCAACGGCGTTCAGGCGCTGCTGCGATAAAGTAAGAATTCAGATATCCGTCCGGCCTCTGCGCCCTCCCGATCAGATCAATAATCTCATCTGTCCGGCTTTCAAGCTCCGGATCCGGCTTTAATATCAGGGAATAAGCCACTGCCTCAATCCATTTTGCAAGATCACTGTCCTGGAAGATGCGCCCGTAATACTCACCCTCACTCTCACCTGCCGCAATCTTCATATTCTCAATCACATGGCTCTTCCTGACACCCGGAATCTCATCATGAAGCGCCTTCTCCTGGTACGGAATCATCACGTCCACAACCGTTTTCTGGATTGGCGAAAAGAATGAATCCTTAACCGAAACCTGTTTCATAGAAATAAATTGATTCTTTTTTGACATGTTTTCCTCTCCTCATAGCTCATAGCTTTCGTACTCTCAAGCCTTTTCATCCGTACATCATTGCATTAATTCTTGAGTAATCAACACGATTACTTCCGTTCCTCTCGTAAAACACTTAATAGCAATCTGTAAATTTTATCCAAGAAAAATATTGACTTGTCTATTATTTTATATATTATTACTATAATTTCAAAAAATTCTATTGTCATTAAACACATTCCACACAATATATGAAAAAACTATTATATTTTTATAGAACAAAATCAATATTTTTTCTCCGTCCCTCTCATTTTTTGTGTAAAAAATAAATTTATCTGTAAATCATCTCCCTAATTTTCGGATTTTTATTGATACGTCCAAGATCTTCTGATATAATAAAATTGATATTTGTAAACTGTAACCCTACAAGGGAGAAATTGAATGAAATTTTTAAATATTCCCTGTCCGCCTCTTCCCTATTATATTGTAGGCGGAAAATGCATTTACCGTCCGGGGGACATCCATGAACGGCGTGTCATCCATAACGCCTTTGATCTGATCTACGTACACACCGGGCACCTTTACCTGGAGCAGAATGACTGGGAGGTAGAATTAGGGGAAGGCCAGTTTTTTATTATTGTTCCAGAGCTGTACCACAGAGGCAAGCGCATCTGTACAGAAAAGACCATTACCTCCTGGGTCCACTTTTTTACAGACAGTGAGTACACCTTATCCGAAAACTTTTATCCTGACTGCATTACGAGACGGGCAACTCCGAAGTACTATTATTCGCCCCAGGAATTCGTACTCTCTCTTCCAAGAACCGGGACTGTCTCTGAAGCGGACCGCCCGAATTTTGAACGCTGCCTGAAACGGCTGCTTCTCGTCTCTTTTAATCAGTACACAAAGAAAAAGGAGTTTCCGTCCCACATGCAGACTCCCCTTGACCTGCAGTCTGATATGATCCAGCTCCTTCAGGCTCTGTATACGCCTCTGTGCTCAGATTATGAGAAGCAGAGCATTGCCCGGACACTGAGGGATTATATTGATCTGCACTATATGGAGGATATCTCCCTGAATAATATGGCAAAATTCTTTTCCTACAGCTCCTCACATCTGATCCGCTGTTTTAACCAGGCCTATCAGGTCAGCCCGATGCAGTATCTGAAAAAGCTGCGCATAAAAAAAGCTGCCCAGCTTCTTCTGAACTCAGATGCCTCTATCCATGAGATCGGGGAGAAGGTGGGGCTCTCTACCTCTTCTTACTTTATACGGGAGTTTAAAAAAGAAACCGGAATGACGCCGGTGCAGTACCGTACTGCTTATATGGCGGAAGGGAATGCAGAGATAGATGCGGATGTCAGTATGGATGTGAATATAGAGATACATGCAGATGCGGATGACACATAGATACGCATCTGCGCTATATATAGTATAGTAGTATATACTGCAAGGCGGAAAAAGCTATTAAAAGCTTTTCCCGCCTTGCATACTCATCTTTCTATACAACTGCCTCAATTATCCGTTTGTCTCCAATCATCCGGTCAAACACTCCGGTTTCTTTTTTCTTATTAAAATTGAAGCTCAGCAAATAACCTGTCTGCTTATGGTAAAAATCCAGATATTCTGCAAGCTGTGCTTCTCCTCGTTCATGGTATTCTTTCCCATGCCAGACCTTCATTTCAATTACGAATTGCTCTCCATGATAATCAATAATCACATCCGTACGCTTCTTATCCCGTGTCTGTGCCTCAATATAATAATTCCCTGCTCCATTAATAATCGGCCTGAGATATAAAAGGAAAAATCTTCTTCCATATTCTTCTACAAATTTTTTATCCTTCTCTCCATATAACTCTTGAAAATGCACCACAAACTTTTCAAGTATGTTCCTCATCTTCAGATGTCCATCCACTACAAAGCCATTCTTATCCTGGAAAGAAGCCTGGGTAATACTGCTTTCCTTCCATTCCTCTGAAGTCAGAAATCTGTTGTACAGGCGGGTTTCAAAAATCCGGTTTGCAATCACAACAACAGCGCCCTCACGCTTTGCAAAGCCAAACATAATCCCAATATCAATTTCTTCCAGGTCAGGATTATAGATCACTTTTTCTCCATTGAACAGTACTCTGCTGATAACCCGTTCCAGTTCCGGATACTCTTCCAGTTTATGGTTCAGTGAGTCAAATAACGTGTTCTTTTCTAAAATCAGGCTCCTGACTGCCGCAAGAAATCCTTCTTTACTCCACGCAGCGGAGCGGGTTCCAAAACCAGCCTGCCCCGGCAGTTCTTCGTCCATAATTTTACATAAACGGCATACAAGAAACGGATACCCAGATGTTTCATTGTAAATCAGTCCGGCCATCTCTTCCACATTCATCCCCGTATGCTCATCTGCTTCATATTCCTGCAGCATGCCTGCGATCTCGTCCGCTGAAAAACTCATATCCATGTCGAAATTAACCGCAATATTCCATGGGCTGTTCATCTTATGTTCTTCATCTGCTCTCAGTTTCCTCTTCAGATTCTTCACATCATAAACACCTGCCAGAATAACCGAATGGAATGTCGCTGTTCCCTTTCTCTCCCTTCGGAGGTAATAGTTCCTCAGCTGCGACAGGAAATCCAGAAAAACCTGATTATTCTGTGCAGTGTCAATTTCGTCAATCATAAGAACAACCGGTCTCTCTGACCCTTCACACAGAGAAATCAGGCACCGGAAAAGATTCATCAGATAAAATGGCCTGCTTTGATCCTCCAACATCTGTTTCAGTTCTTTTACGGACTCCTCCTCTGATAGATGCAGTGAAAAAAGCTCGTCCAAAAAGCAGGTTGTAAAGGCTCTTGAAAATGAATCCTCATTCTCATACATCTCATTCCCGATTGTCTGGAAATCCATAAAAACCGTGATGTATTCATCCTTAAGGTACTCTGCCAGCGCTGCCAGAGTGGTTGTTTTCCCATATTGGCGGGCACGGCTTATTACAAAATAGTTTCCTTTATCAACCATCCTTTTCATTTGCTTCAGCCGGTTATTCAAATTCACCATATAGTGTTTCCGGGGTATACATAAACCTGTGATGTTGAATTCTTTACGCATCATGATCTTCCTTCTTCCTGCACCAGTCATGATCTTATTGTATCATTTTTATAATATTGCGTAAAGACATAATCACGGTTACTATGAGCGACCTCCCAGCCGTGAATAGTGACGAATGCGCTCTAACACTTACCCTCTTAATGCCTGCAAACGCATTTTGACATTCTCGTTAAATTCGTCATCGGAATATTTCGGATCTCTGGTCTTCATCCAGATGTCACAGGGTGCTTCGCTACATTCTCCGCAGCTCTTGAATCCTTTCTTATTCACCGTGCACTCATAAATTGCACATGCCCTACCCTCCGGTGCATGGAATACCTTTCCGCTGCAGTCATTACAGCCTGTACACATTTTCCCATAGCAGTAACAGACACTGCAGTCCGTTCCGCACACACTTAGATTTTCCTTTGACTTGTCAGAAATTCCCATCGTACTTCCTCACTTTCTCACTCTATTCACAGAAGATATACAAAAGATGACAAAAACCGTTACAGTCCAGCACAGGACTTAGCCGAAGGCTGAACTGTAATAAGCTGTAACCAGGAGTCATCTTCTGCATACACTGTCTTTTTATTCTACCGTAATCTGCTGTGAGTGTATTGTATATTTCCGACATCCCCACAGGCGTATATCTTCGCACTCCTTATATCCATTGTGTGGTACCGCCTGAACTCCCGCATCAGGTGCGCCTGGTCTGTGTATCTGTATTTATGGACTGCATCCTGGATATGGAATCCTGGATTACGCAGGATTTCATTCCACAGGCACTGATAGCGCACCAGACTGCAAAGCTTTTTGGGTGTTATACCAATGTATTCGCCGAACAAACGCTCTAACTGTCTGCTGCTGATAAAGCATTCCTTTGCAAGCTCGGCCACAGTCAGTGTACCTCTTTGCGAGGTAATCTGTCCCACTGCTTGATTTATGATATCGTTCTGTCTGAGCCTGCACAACTGCCCTGTAAAAAATTCCTCTGCTATATGACTCCGCTCCCTCAGGGACTGTATCTCCAGAAGCCGGGAACGCAGCATCTGATCCAGACTGCGGAATCTGGACTGCACATCGTCATATCCATTCAGAGTGCCCGACAGGGAATCCTCCGAAAACCGATAGGCTCCCCATGCATAAAACCGGACAGCGAACATTGAAATGAGATGTCCCGGCTTTGCGTCATCATGATACATAAAGCTTGCATCGTTGATGCCGCAGAATCCGCCTGTGACCGTGTGGTCTGTATGGTCAATATGGTAGATAATGTCCGCGCAGGTATCGGGAATAATAAGCTCCGGCGGAGAATCTGCTTCTGCCTTCTGGTATGGTTTTTCACTGCCCCAGAAGCAACGGATGTACCGGGCTGCCGCCAGACTGGCAGGCTGTATTTCCTTGTGCGTATTACTTTTCCTAAAAGGAGCCGCTGTTAACGGTGTATAAAAAACATGCTTCATTATATGGATTCTCTCTTTACTGCCCTCTGTCTGTGTCATGGAGTAAAAGCTTTTCCAGCCCCTCGCTGAAAGCGATTTTTAAATGGGCCAGATGCGTTGCTATGGGCGGACGGTTAGTCCGTGAATAGTAACTTGTAAACAATAGCATTTACCAGGATTTCAAAAATATATTGATTTTCGGATTCAGAAATGTTATATTATAGAAAAGGAGCAGCCGCCCACAAAGTGGCTAGCCTCCCAAGATTGGTTTAAAATAAACCTACCTCAATCCGGCTAAGATTACAAGGTAGGTTTATTTATTTTCGCTTGTTGTTCCTATCTATGTAGGCAAGCAATGCAACGAGGAACGAACCGCCCAAAAATAACAGGCTTAAAACTTCGTATGTGCTCATATGCACCACCTCCCCTCTTCTGTGAAGTCAGGGAGACTTACCACCTTGTAACACGTCTGCTCTAGGAAAATTATAGCACACCTTAAGCCATAAGACAATCTGCTTTTCTGTGCAAAGCTAAAATCTCCGTCTCCCCCACTGATATTTTTTCATATCCACACGGCCATCCGTGAACTTGACTCCTTCGCCCCTTAGGAGTTCCGTCTGCCTCTTTCCGCCAGGGCTGTCTGCGCCGCCGAACACCTCTCCGTCTTTTTTCACAACCCGGTGCCAGGGGATACCGCTTCCCTCCGGCACGGCATGAAGGGCATATCCCACCACCCTCGCCCAGCGGCGGTTACCTGCAAGCTCTGCAATCTGCCCGTAGGAAGCCACTTTCCCCTCCGGTATCTGCCGGACCGTATCATAGATTAAGTCAAACGCACTCTTTTCCATTTTCTTCCTCCTGCTGAATTTGGAATACTTCTCCTCTCACGATCCATGTGAAAGGACATCCGAAGTATACCGCCGGAACCAAAATTTTGCCATTTTGCGCAAGATTTCGTTGGTAAGCGCTTAATGTAGAAACACCTCCCACATATTCTCCTGATACCCCGCCGTCTTTTCCTGCCTGATCTTAAGGACAGTCTCCCTCAGTCTCTCATCCGTTATCTTATCCAGTATTTTAAGCCGTTTCTCTGATATGGGCTCCTTTGATCTGCTCCGATCATAATCTGCGGCGGACATATGCCAGTAATGAAACTCCCCTTTATAATACTGCCCTGTCTTCTGGGCAATCAGAAGGCCCTCCGGGTCAAGATCCCCGGCATAGTACACCTTTGTCCCGGTCTTTGCCAGCAGGTCCAGAAGCAGTACAGAACTGAGCCGGGGCTGGCCGTTCATGCACATGCATGCCCTTTTCCCCCGCCATTTTCCTGCAAAAACTGCATATACAGACGGATTCTCTACGATATACATGCACCCGTCCGGACATCTGGCCCACTCCCATCCTGCGATCACGGACAGGGGCACCTGCACCATATCCCCCTCGGCGAGGAAGCCTTCCATTCCGGCATGGGCACTGCCGTCCTTTTTCCCGGCCCTGATTCCGGAAACCATGGCGTAATTGGACACGTCATCTTTGAGGATTCCTGCCGCAAAATACTGGCGCTGTTCCTTCAGCGCAGGAAAAATACCGGACTGCCCGGTTCCGTCATCTCTGCCGCTCATCCCGGCGACGCGCTGCACAAGACGGTAAAGGAGCTGCCCCTCCTTCATTCCGCTGTCAAAGGCATGAGGATTTCCCGTGATCTCTGCCGCGAATACTGCAAGGTATTCGGCTCTTCCCTGATAGCATGGCAGTCTTTCCAGTATCTCTGCGCCAAGCCTCAGGAGCCTCTCAAACTCCCTGGTATCCTCCCCTGCCTCCCGGTATCTTTTCAGCAGCCAGTCTCTGTCCCCGCTGCCCTCCAGAATCTCGTCAAGCCAGGCGGATGCCCGGGAGCTTCCCTCGTATTCCCCACGCACCCCGGCCAACACCTGTGCCCTCGCCTGCTGTTTTTTCTGCTCCTGCTCCCGCTTCCCGGTCATCTCCTCCTGAAAGTAAAGCTCCAGCACCTCCTGGGGAGAAAAGACATGAAACCTGCTGTCTGCAAGCGCCTTTTCAAATTTCCCTGCTGAGACGGAAACGCTCTTTTTTCCATGACAGCTTTTCTGTAAAAAGCCCTCCAGCTCCTCAATGTCATCTCCTGTCAGATTCCTTAGAACCACGGTTCCGGAAAATGAGCCGTAGGAAGCATATTTCTCCCGGAAGCCTGCAAAAAGCTTCCGGAACACGGCCCGCTCCTTAAAGTATTTCCTGCACTCTGCTGCCAGCGCTTCCTGCTGCCTGCTCCATGTCTTTTTCATCCTCTAAAAGCTCCTTTGCTCTTCCGTTCCACAGATAGGGCATCACGGTCACGAACTTTGCATTCTCCGGGCGCAGAAGCTGGTAGATCGCCAGTGCGTCGAGCGTATCACAGTCTCCCCACAGTACCTGGGAGTTAATGATAAAGTCAAACTCGAATTCAGTCATAAGCCGGAACATGTCCCGGATATTCCTGTTATCCACCCCTGCAAAGGCCTCGTCCAGGGAAATCAGCCTCGGAGCGTCCGCCCGTCCGCCCTGATACTTGGCAACGACCGCAGAGAACAGGGGCACGTACATGGCCATGGCCTTCTCGCCGCCGCTGAAGGTTCCGAACACGCTGTTGGTAAGCTCCTTTACGCGCTCGCCGCTCTTCTGTGAAAACAACTGGAATTCAAACCATTTCCGGTAGTCCAGTGTATCCTTCATCACCTGGTAAAAGGATACCATACCGCCGCTGTCCTTTGCATGCCGCCTCGCCTCTTCTACCTTTGAGCGGAAATGAAGGGACAGCTTCGCCGCTTCCTCCTCCCGCATCAGACGGTAGTCTTTTTTCAAAAGGTCAACCAGCTCTTTTGTATCAAGCTGATCCTCCGTCTCTGCGGTTCTGCTCCTCCACCTGAGGCTCAGCCGCAGGCCGCTGGAGGTATTCATGGCATTCATAAGCTTATTCATCTTCTCCACCCATGAATTGGACCCGTTGATCTTTCCCCGGATCTTCCGGCTCACTGTGTTTGCCAGGATGTCCTCAAAGAGCTCCCTGTCCCCTGCCTTGATCAGATCCTGAAGCTCCTTTATATCTTCTTCCAGATGAAATAGCAGCTTATGGAAAGGCAGACGGATACCCTTGTATCTCGCCGTGATGTCAAGCCTCCTGGCAGAGGGAAGACACCGCCCTGCTTCCTGGTCGTAATCTGCAAAGAGCTCTGTCTGTGTAAGCTGGTAGTCATTGAGGAATCCCCTGTTTTCAAAGTAGACTCTGTTAAGCTCCTGAATGACAGTCTCTCTTTTCATTCCCCGGCAGTCTGTCCCCAGGTAATCCCGCACCTTTCCCGCACCCTTAATCTCCTCCGGAAGCTCCACATACAGAAGCCCTGCCTCTGCCTCATAGCATTTCTTCAGATATTCCTCTCTTTTCCCGTACTCCTTAAGGCTGGCCTGGTTCTGTACAAGCTGTTCCTTTAAGGTCTTGATCTGCTCCCGCTTTCCTGCCTGCTCTTCCACGCAGCGCCCCAGTCTTACAGGATATTCCTTAAGCCACCCAAGGCACAGATCCAGGCGGTTTTTAATCTTCTCATAATCCGTAAGCTTTAGCTGTTCCCTGACAGAACTATGCTCTTCCCGGTCTTTTCGAAGTGCCCTTGCCGTGTTTCCGGCATCATAGCGGATCTGATCCATATCCTCGTTAAGCTCCTCCATGCGGTCCTGAAGCTCCCCAAGATGTAAGGTGATCTGCAGATAAATCTCGTGGGCAGACCGCACGCGGTAAAAATGCTTCCCGTACATACGGGATGCCGCCTCTGCCCGCCGGAATACCTCCAGGCTGCAGGTCAGGTAAAGCTTTTCGGCAATCTGCACTGCTTCCTTTTTCATGGTCTTAAGCTTCTCTGTCATCTCCTGCAGTTCTTCTTCCAGTCTGTTTCCTTCTTCTTTCATGCGCTCCGCCGCCTGCTGCGCTCCTGCCAGCATACGGCAGGCTTCTCTTAAGTCCTCATCCCCTGGAAACGCCTCATACTCAGAGCGGAGCGTCTCCAGCCTGGACTTAAGCGCCTCTTCTTCTGATGCCGCGCTGTCCAGCTCCTCGCGAAGTGCCACCATTGCTTTGCGGCAGGCCTCCATTCTTGCCTGCCGGTTCTGCTCCCTCGCCCTTGTGCCGAGAAATCCTGCCTTATATTCTCCTGTCAGTGTTCCTGTGACAATGCCGATCTGATAGAAGCCCTCCGGAGAAACCGCCGTAGTTCCTTCCGGCCCATAGGCTATATTTTCCAATATTCCCGTAATTCTCTGATTGAAGAAAATGTCATTGACCGAATCATTCAGATCCAGAACCTCCAGGACACTTTTCTCTGCCCTCTGCTTCTGCACAAACAGATAACGGTCACAGCATCCGGGATCCGCCTTCAGAACCTGTTCCTTATAGCCTTCCTCCACAATGAGCGCATCCAGGATTCCCATATGGAAAAAGGCTTCCTCCAGACGGTTACAGTCTGCCGCGGACAGCTCAGAGCCGAACTCCAGTACCTTATAGAATTCCTGGTAAGGGATTCCTTTCTCCCTTAAGCGCTCCCTGTTCCTTAGGACAGCTTCGCTTCTTGGCGGTTCGGGCTCCTTTTTGTTCTCCCACTCCTCTAATTCTTTTTTCCGTTCCCTGTACTCCTCTTCCAGCTCCTGTTTTCTGTCATGAAGCTTCCCGAGGGCGGATTTTAACCGGCTCTGACCGGCAATCCATACATCTGCCACACCCTTTCTTACCTGGGCAAAATCTGACTGCTCATGATAGGTATCCGCAAATCCTGACAGTTCCTTCATCTGCTCTTCTGGAAGTTTAAGCTCCCTGTTTGATGCATTCCATCTGTAGACTGACTCCTTCCATTCATTCTGCACCTGGTCAAGAACTGCTTCCAGCTCACCGACACGGCGCAGGGCGCTGTCTGTCTCTCGCTGATGCCTCTCCCTTTTCTGAAACAGCTCTTCTGTCTGCCTCTGCTGTATATCCGTCTCCCGCAGCAGGGCAAGCCCATTCTCGATTCCCTCCTGGGTCCTCTCAAACTGGCTCTGATGGGAGTCAAAGTCATAAGGCTCCTTCCTGTTTTCCTTTAATTCCGCTGCAAAGAGGGCGTGGTCATCAAAGGCCATATCCTCTGCTTCATCCTGCATTTCCTCCAACAGGGAAAATAATTCCTGCTCCTTCTGATATTCCCTGTCCTTCTCTTCCTTTTCCTTCTGCTGCGTCTCCCGGAATACCTCCTGCTTTGCCGCAAGCTGCCGCTCTTTTTCTTCCAGAAGCTGCTCCCTCTCCCTGATCTGTCCGGAAAGCTCCAGCTCTCTGTTTTTCAGCCCCACCGCGTCACTCTTACTTAAGGAATCCTTTTCCTTCTCCATGGACTCCTTCTTAAGATCCAGTTCTGTCCGCTCGGTTTCAAGCTCTGAGACCTCCTCTTCAAGGGTCTGTATCCTGCGCGCTCTCTCCCTCTCATCCTTTTCCAGAGCCAGGAGCTTTTTCCGGTTCTCCTCATAGCCCTCCGCCTTCTCGTAGAGCATAAGACGGTTGTACCGGTCCAGCACCCGGTTAATCTTCTCAGCCGCCTGCTTTCCTTCCTTTCTGGCCTTCAGATTCATGTTCATGGCATCCATATTTTCGATTGCCTCAGACATGGGGCGCAGGTCCTCATCCGACAGGGGCTGCAGGGAATCGCTTAAAATATCATTGACAACTGATGGTTTGAAATCCTTTGAAAGCTTCGGCGTGCGAAGCTGGATGAGAAGGTCAATCATTTCCTTATATTCTTCCACTGTATCAAAACCGAAAATCTGCCGGTTTACATATTCCATGTAGTCTGCCTGACGGTCAAAGACCTGTCCGCCCTCCCTGAGACGGTTTTCAAGCTCCTTCTTGGAGAGGGTCATTCTCTCCTCTGTCTGCTTATACAGGAAAAAGTCTTTTCCGATCCGCCTTCCGTCTGTCAGGCTGAAATACCATTTATCCAGAGGTTTCCCCCGCCTTGCCCGTATTCCCATCCCGACTGTCAGGTATGCCCCGCCCCCGGGACGGCAGAATTCCAGGTACAGGTATCCTGTACGCTCCTCGCGCTCATCGTCCTCCTCCAGAAGATAGCTGCTCATCTTTCTGTCCCTGGATCCAAAGGGGTCAAGCCGCTCCGGACTCATGTTCCCGTCTAACAGAAGGGGCACCACGCTCTGCATGGTTACGGATTTTCCCGAGCCGTTTGACCCCCGAAGCAGCATCCTCCCTTTCACAAACGGGAATTCCTGCTCATCATAATACCAGAAATTAATGAGGCCGATTTTATTTGCCTGCCATCTGCTGTTCATCTTATCCTTCCTCCTGCCTGTTCTCATAATCCGCCGGATAATGCCCTGCCAGCTTTCCTGCCGACGGCAGGATCATGACCTGCCCCAGATCAGATGTCCGGATAAATGTCCAGCGCTCCATCTGCTCTGTAATCTCCCGTATGAATTCTCCTTCCGGCATTTCCCTGTAATTTTTCGTAAATCCTGACCCTGACTGTGCCTTTACTTCCCTGAGCATACGCTCAAATTCCAGTCTGTCTACCGAAACCGTCTCGTCCCTAAGAGCATTCCACTCTCCGCCCAGAACCTTCTCCCTGATTCTGGCACAGCATAAAAGGAGGATGTCAGACATCGCATTATTGGCAGGAAACACCGCGCCCATCCGGCAGTCCTCCCCTGACATCAGATATGCGCTGCCCCTGTGGATGTGCACCTGGCAGTCAAATGTCTGCTCCAGATCTTCAGAGAGCCTTCTCCCATAATATTTCAAGTACTCAAAATCCTCATCCTGGCCTTCCCTTTTGTACATCCCCACGGAAAACAGCAGTCTCTTGTAAACCCTGTGCCGCCTTGCAATTCCCCGGTCCTCATCCATCTCGAACCATTCACTCTCCCGGAAATCCTCCGGCTTCTGATATTCCATAATGTCCCTGGAAAAATTCCGCATAAAATACCGGGAGGCGCCTGTATTTTCATACAGCACCTCACCGGACTGTGCATCCATAAACACATCGTCATTTCCGTCCGTCACCCGGAGAATCCCCTGGGACACTGCATACCTGAGCACCTTAACCAGCCGCCTGCGGTTCGTATACAGGGTCCAGTCTGCCTGATGCTCCGGCATATTTACCTCTATATATTCCGTAAGCTGGGACAGGATAAACTGCTCCTGGGGTTCCTTGTCCTCCAGAAACATCAGCAGAATACAGAGAAATGCGTATTCCTCCTTAGAGGAAAACTCTGTGATTCCCATATACTCCTCCGGCAGTGCCGGTATTTTCTCCATCTTGACCAGCAGGGAATTCTCAATGATCTGACATCCCATCTTCTCTGTGGCAAACTTGCGGATCTCGCCGATAGAATCCCTGATTTTATAATACAGCTCCTTTTCTTCGGATTTTAAAACCCACCGTCTGAAAAGCAAAAGCTCCAGTTCCTTCAACCTCTATCTCTCCTCCTGAAATACGATGCTAAGCTTTGGCATCGTAAAATTTCCGTCCTCACAGTAAACAACGCATGTTTCGTCCGCGTGTTCCATGTCCAGTGTGTACAGCCGCCCGTCATCGGTCCTCGCTGTATAGTCCCCATCTTCCAGTGCGTCTGACAGCCACTTTAAAAGTATCTCCCGGACGCCTGCATCCAAAACAGGAAGCGCGGAAAAATCAATCCGTCCCTCCTTCTCCAATGCGGCAAGCTTCTTCCGGTCTTCCTTAAGGCTCTTAAGCATCTGCTGTCTTGCCGCTGCCTTTTCCTGCCCTTTCTCAGCGATGGAACTGCGCCTTGATTTTTCCCTGTAGGTACGGATCCTTGGCTTCAGGGTAAACTGGATGGGTTCTTCTTCGAACACACCCTTGTTCATGCTGTCCGTCTCCCGCGCGTCCCCGTCCTTCAGATGAAAGGGGCGCTCCAGCCCGAAGACCACTGCCGACAGTCTGTGGGCTTCCTGCATATCTTTACATTTCATAAAAATAGAGGCAAGCTTCCGGTACTCTTCCCGTCGGTTTGCCCCCAGGGCATTTCTCTCGCTCATCTGCGCCGCATAGCGGGTAATCCTGCGGATGATCTCGTTCGTGGCATCAAAGAGCTTGCCCGCTTCATTTTCCTCACCGTCTCCTGAGACGAACCATCTGTAAATGTTCTGATAGCGTCCCCTGGCCTTCTCTGCAAAAAGCTCCTCCGCAGTCCCTGCGTCCATCCTTGGGATAGACATCTCATAGGCACTGACCTTGTCAAGCACCTGGCCCAGCATCTCCTCATCAATTGCCCGCAGGTGCTCTTCAATCACGCCTACATTTCTCTGAAGCCCCCGGATGAAGTTCCGGAGATATTCCACCAGCTTATCTTTAAATAGAAGGAACTCCTTTGTCCGCATCATCTCTTCTGCTTTCACGCTGTTCAGATCCCGAATGTAGTCCTGGTAGTTCTGGTTCAGCCTGATGAAGTCATGGTTCAGGTCATTCCACCAGGTATAAACTGTTTCCTCATCCTTTGTGGCCATCTCGGGGAACTGCTCCACACAGCGCCTGATTCTCTCTAAAAGGGTCGGTTCCAGGGAAGCCCCCTCTACGAGAAGATTTTCAAGGCGCAGTACAAGACGCTCAATCTCTACGCTGTACTCTGACATCTGATAGCGGAATTTCTTATTTTTAAATTCCTCAATGGATGAGACCTTCCTTGTGTCCTGCATGGTGCTTAAGTTTTTCCATTCCACCAGAGCCGACAGATCCTGCTGGCACTGTTCCGGCCTGTAATCTGAAAAATAAGGCTCCTGCACCATCTCTGCATATACCTCTTCCTGATACATCCAGTATTTTAATTTTTCATAATTCTCATAAAAAATGCGCATAATGGCCCTGTAACGGTCTACATTATCCGCATTTAAATACTTTGCTTCTGTCAAAGGCCTGGTGAGCTTTTCTGATACGTGCATACTTTCTGTCCTCTTTTTCTGCGGCTTTTCCTTCACTGTTACTGTCAGGAGGCCATTTTCCTGCTCTTACGCCTTCCCAGACAGAACCATCTGTCTTCCAAGCAGATATACACCGGAGGTCTCGGACATCTTCATGATCTGCTCCATAAAGAAGCTCTGCTGCAGATTCTGGTTCATCTTAAGCTTCTCCACTATAGATGCAAGAAAGTTTTCTTTACTGGAGGTGTCTGCACCGGAAAAGGTATCGTCTATCTTTACCTTCTGAAGCTTCTCATATTGCTCGTCCTTCCGCCTCTGATAATCTGGCCTGTTTGCCGCGATCAGGTTCAGGTTCTTCATTGCCCAGTGCAGCGCAAAGAATGCTGCTTCTTGTGCACCGGTCTTTGGAGTCTTCTTAATCTTCAGATAAGTCTTATACTCCTCTGGCGCTTCCCTCTCCATGGTATAAAGGTACTCCTCCATGTTGTCGTCATGGACGTGGTTATTTCCGTCCAGGCAGATGGCATGCTTCACATTGTACTCCATCTTACATGCACTGACGCGCGTGCCTTCCATGCCAATCCGGGCAACGGAACGGATTGCCTCCATAAAGGAGCTCTTTGTCCTGTCATCCATATACTGGTCTGCAAGGTATTCTGCCTTCTGAACCCCGAGGGAAATCAGTGCAGTCCGGTCATCCTCCGTAAGACCGTGTACATTATGTCGGAGCAGGTCATTCCACATAATATCGTATACATTATCCTTTAATTCCTGGCTCTTTCCGTACAGGGCGTCTGTAATTGCATTATCAATCCGCGCGTAGCCTGTATAATACGGGGTTACATGGCGCAGAACACTGATCGCAGCCTTGCGGTCGGACGGGGCGGCTGCTTCTGTCCCGGCGGCCAAGGAATCCTTTATCGTAGAATCCTTCTTAATTGCAAGAGGCTCGTCATTCATGGGTTTTGCTGAAGAAAAATTCTTCTTTATATTTTCCATCTGCGCCTCGGAAATCTTTTCCGTCCATGGCTGGATCCTCTGGCAGACGGGAGAGTTGTAACATGTACATTGATCCATAGCAGTTCCTCCCTTAGTCCTGGTATAGCCAATTTTAAATACCTTTTTGTCTTTACTATTATTATATCGGATAAAGTGCAGATAAAATAAGCATAAAAAAAGAAAACGCAATGGGGACGGGGTATTTTTAAAAATACCCCGTCCCCAGTCACTTTTTTATTTCTTTATTTTGATTTCCTTCACCAAGGTAACAGCATCCCTTATGCGGCAATATCTTTTGTATCAGAACACCTTAAACTCATACTCTTCATCCGCAAATATCAGCTTATCCCCGTTCTTAAGCTCCATGTTCTCATTCGGTGCTGTCTGTGCATGTTCTCTGAAAAGCCTGTATGGCGGTCTTGTAAAATAAAATGGGTTAGTTTATAATTGGGGAAAGACGAGGACAATTGAGAGGAGTTCACATGGATGTTAAAAACTCAGACCAAAGAAGAAAGAGAGGGAATCTATTATGATTGATTTTAAAAATGGAAGTATTTTTAAGTTAAAGAAAGCAGATGGAGCCGGACGGGAAGTTGAGCAGCTTCTTATACCTGGCGAGACCATAATCGGAAGTTACAAAGGAGTCCGGGATTCTGTGACGTTTACAAACAAACGTGTAATTGCCGTGAATGTACAGGGAGTGACTGGAAAGAAGAAGGACTATACTTCCCTTCCGTATTCCAAAATACAGGCGTTTTCTGTCGAAACATCCGGTGTACTGGATATGGATAGTGAACTGGAACTGTGGTTCAGCAGTATAGGGCTGGTAAAATTTGAATTTACCGGAAATAGTGATATTGTAAGGATTGGACAGGCGATTGGCAGTTTTATCTTATGAAAAAGCAGAGTATTGCAAAAAGAGAATTTGGAGGAGTTCACATGGATGCCCGGATTGATTCATACATTTCCCATAATGGAAATAATCTATGGAATTTTGAAGTTCTTTCCAACCTACAATATGAAAATGTAAATCATATTCATCCGCTTAAACAAAAGGATGTTTTCAACCTGATAAAGGCTGTTAAAAAAGACATTCACATTACAGGGCTGATCATCTTCGGCAGCGCTGTACGCTTTGACTGTTGGTCAGGGAGTGACCTGGATATATTGATCATACGGGACGATTCACAATTACGGATTGATGCTCCCTTATCAAATGTAAAAAGTGAAACAGACATTATATTCAGTTCCAGGTTAGGGGAACGGCTAAAAAAAGAAATTGAGAATACCGGTGTAATCGTGTTTAGGAGGTGAATCTATGTGTGATATCCGTTTTTTCAAATCAGCCTGACATTGTTATGATGTTGCCGCAAAGCTCATAAAATATTACGAACAGGATGAACTGTACCTGAATGATGTTGCGTTTAATCTGCAGCAATGTGTTGAAAAGACTTTAAAAGCATTTTTAGAGTGTAAAGGAGTCACGATCCCACAAACTCATAGTATCCATAAACTAATAGCCATGTCGAAAAATAATGGATCCGTTGCAGTCATAACTGACTGGATCGAACAAAACCAGTATGAAATCGAAACATGGGAATCAGACACCAGATATAATTTTGATATAAGCCTTGAATTCGGACGAATTCAAGTTGGACTGCAGGAAGTAAAAATCTTTTTGGACAGGAATCATTTAAGTTATGCTTTGAATCCGGAATTGACTGATAAGGTGAAGGACAAACTGCGGACAAGACTTCCCGGGGATCTGATTATACGTGATGATTTAGAATGGAACTGTTATTATAGTATATTCAAAAAGCAGCTGGAATAAGGAATGTCAGAGGAGGTCAGCGCAGTAAGCTGACCTCTTGAATAGACTACTCTTATTTCTTTGTACGTATTGTCTTTGATTTGGACCAGTCAGAATACAGGGTTTTCTTTTTTCCGTTCGTCTTTACTATCTTGTATGTCCGGATCCTGACATAATATTTCTTTTTCCCTTTTAATCTGGAAATATTTTTTGCGGTCTCTTTTTTACCTGCTGCTGCAATCTTTGCCGCTTTCCCTTTAAAGCTCCTGTTTGTGCTGTATTGAATCTGGTAACCGTCTGTCTGCGAGGTCTGTTTCTTCCATGTCACCCGGAGCCCCCTGGATCTTGCAGTAACTCTCTTCAGACTTGTTTTCTGTGGTCTTATCGTAAAAGTTTTCGCCACTTTTCCGCTGTAGTTTCCGCAGAATTCAAGCGTTGCTGTATAGACGCCGGGATTTTTTCTTCCTTTGGAATAAACAAGCCGGTAGTCAGTGCCAGCCGTCAGCTTTTTGCCTGTTATGTCCTCGATCACTACAGAAGGTGCCTTCGCCTTACCATCATAAGTAAAATCTGTTTTACTCCATTTGATTTTCCCTGGTCTTTCAATCACCGCTATATCACTGGTTTCTGCACATACACTGCATACCCTCTGCACTTTGCCATTACTTATTGTAGTCGCCGGAATCCGCTTCTCCACATACTTATGACCCAGCGCGGCTATCTTCTCTATATGCTCCTCACCGCAGCCGCATGTAAATGTCTTAATTCCCTCTTCCGTACAGGTTGGCTCTTTCGTTACTGCTACCTCGTACTTATGCTCGTGCTCACCCGGCTTTCCCGTTGCGGGGATGGTCTGCTGCTCTTTTAGCACTTCTCCACATACGCTGCAGTGACTCCCTTCGGTTTTTCCTTCCTCGGTTTCGGTCGGTTCCACTGCCGGGTCTGTTACCTCCTTGTGACCTAGCGCGGCTATTTTCTCCGTATACTCCTCACCGCAGCTGCATGTGTAGGTCTTAATCCCTTCCTCCGTACAGGTCGGCTCTTGCGTTGCTGTCACCTCGTACATGTGTTCATGCTCCGGCTTTCCCGTTGCGGGGATGATCTGCTGCTCTTTTAGCACCTTTCCGCATACGCTGCAGTGGCTCCCTTCGGTTTTCCCGTCCTTGGTTTCTGTTGGTTCCACTGCCGGGTCTGTTACCTCCTTGTGACCCAGCGCGGCTATCTTCTCTGTGTACTCCTCACCGCAGCTGCATGCATATGTCTTAATTCCATCTTCCGTACAGGTCGGCTCTTTCGTTACCCTGGCCTCGTATGTGTGTCTGTGGTCCGGATCTTCCGGTATATCGGTATCCTCGTTATAGAAAATCACACGGCTTTCTGCTTTCACCACATCCTTTAATGCCTTCACATCCGCTACCGTCTCCAGATCTCCCTCAAATGGCTCGGCAAGAAACAAAAAGGTAAAGTCACCCGGTACCGCCAGTGAATATGCCTGGAGATAATATCTGCCCGGATTCTCCTCGGACGCCATGAGATAAACATCCTGGAACCAGTCTGTCTTTTCCATGACTTCCTCAGAATCATTTTCCCAGTAATCTGTCCGGATCCGTACTACGTAATCCGCCTCGTAAAACCAAAGTGTGTCTATCACATCACGATCACTATATGGATTCCCATTCTCATCGTACCATATAACTTCAAAGTATGCGTTTTCATCCGGAATAGAACCATCCTCTTTTTCTACAATTTTTCTCAGGTCAATACTCTTTGGCGCGCTGCGAAGCTCTATACGTCCAACCTTCTGCAAATCTATCGCCGCTCCCTCAACAGTCCATCCGCTTACGTCATATTTCAGCTCATATCCACGGTCTATATAAGACTGCTCCAGCACAAAACCTGATTCTGAGGCATTCGCAGCATCAGCAATAATATACGTCTTATCTGGCAGAAGTGTTCCTGGAAACAGCCGGTGGGATGTCTGGAACTGTGTTGTTCCGGTAACAGTTCCATGAATAATCAATGTACCCTCCGAATTAAGCACAAGCATTCCCCGCTCTTCGCCCTCATTACTTACACCTGTAAAATTGCCGGTTATCTCCGCTGTATCCTTCAGAGCGTTAAAATCCAGGCAGGCACCGTTCTGAAGTGTAACATTATTCAGGCTTCCTGCTTCAGGGGACAGGCATGCCTGATCACTGAGGACAATATTTCCTACTGTATTAACTACTGCATTTTCCATGATGGCGCGGCTTAATGTCAGAGTCGTGTTTTCATTTCCGTAAAACTCCTTTGCATTCACAAGATCCTGATAGCCGTCCTTACCTGTAATATTGATCTCCGCCTGGCTATTGCATTCTGTATGAATCCCTTCCCGGACAATGGTATCTGCATCCAGGTTCAATACAGCACTGCCTTTGTATGCTGTGTTATTGTCGCTTCCTCCTTCATGTCCCATGTAAATTGCCTTGAACATGGTCCCGCTATCGGAGTTCTTCATATTGGCATTCCTCACTGTCAGGGAAGCATGATCCCCAACAGCAGTTCCGGTATAGCCACCCGCATATACAGTAGGAAGCAGCTCTTTTTCCGAGCCCTGGAGTCCTCCTGGGTCCGCGCCTGCTCCTTCAAGATATGTATTTACATTATCAAACGTAAGACTGTGTCCTGCCAGGAAAATTTCCCGGTGAGGAACACTTCCCAGCGCATCACTTGATTCAAAAACCAGTTCAAGATCCTGAAAAATGACTCCGTCACCCTCCAGCTGAACAGGGCATCTTGCATTCAATCCTGCGTTTACTGTACCCCTGATTAACGTATTGGACGGAATTATTACAGGCTTCATTCTGCCCGATTCCTCCGCCTGATTCCCGAACGTGATAATGCCGCCAATCGTAATCGGGCTTTTCTTCTGGCTCAGGGCACTCATAAACTCCTCCGGTGTAGTAACCGTGACCCCTTCTTCCCCAGACAATCCCACCGCCTCTCTCTGTTTCCCGCTTTCCTGCGTCTCTGCCAGCGCCGGTATCTGCATTCCACCCAGTAGTAGTGCAGCGGCTGTAACGACACACAGGCTTCTCTTCATCTTTCCTTTCATGTTCTCCTCCTTAATGACATGTCACCAAAATATCAGTTATACTCTTGACAGATGAAATCTGCCGTGAGTATGACGCCAGCCAGCCGCACAGAGGCATAATTGCTCTAATACAGTCTTTCTGCTCTGTGCAGTGCTTTACTGACTATTGGATTCGATTATAACAAACAATTAAGGAAAAATCCACAATTTTTCGTCCATACAGGTGCAATCCGAATTACCAATTGTTACCATTCACAGTCTGGGCGGCCACTCATAGTAATGATTCGGGACGGCATTCCAGGTTTTGCTACGCAAAAACCGCCCCTCACTCCTGCATCCTGTTCTCACGGAATGCGCAGCTTACGCGCATTCTTGACCCGTGCATGATAACTACTTCAGACACATTATTCACCGTTAATTATGCAACGCTGCATTACCAATTCCACTGACAGAACGCATTTTTCAGACACGCTCCAGGTCTACGATTTTTGTAGCCGTCTTTTTCAGAAATTCTTCGTCGTGCTCCACGAAGATCATGGTGGGCCTGTACGTAAGAAGAAGCTTTTCAATCTGAATCCTGGACAGGACATCTATATAGTTGAGGGGTTCGTCCCAGATATACAGATGCGCCTGTTCACACAGGCTTTTTGCCAGCAGTACCTTCTTTTTCTGCCCGGCACTATACTCTTCCATGTTCTTATCAAACTGTGCTCTCTCCATCCCCATTTTCCGGAGAATGGTTTTAAAGAGGCTTTCCTGAATCCCGCATTCTGCGGCAAGATCATCAAGTCTTCCCTTAATGCCAGAGGTATCCTGGGGAACATAGGATATCCTCATACCAGAGCCTGTATGGCAGAGCCCCTGGTACTGGATGTCTTCTCCTGACAGCAGCTTCAATATGCTTGATTTGCCGCTTCCGTTCCTTCCCTTCAGGCACACCCTGTCTCCCTGGCAGATTTCAAATCCCACCCCTCTTACTATCTCCACGAAACCGGAGCTTGCCGCATGCCCCGGGCCTTCGCCCCCAGGCAGATCTCTTCCTTCTGCCAGAGGATAATAGATGCTCAGATCCCGGATCTCTGCAAGCCGCCCGGAATGATATACTGCAGGCGAAAGCTTAAGCTCCTCCGTGTCGTCAATATTTTTAAGAAGCCCGGCTTTTTCTTTTGCTGCCTCAGTCTTCCGCCTTTCAATTACCTTTGCACGCTTCATCATTTTTGCGGATTTATGGCCGATATGGCCCCTGTCCGGCCTGAGGCCTGAGACACGCTGTCCCTTTTTACTCTTTTCTACCTTGTCTGACCACCCGGAGGCCTGTCTTGCCGACTGCTCCAGGCGTCTGACCTCTAATCTCAGTTTTTCATTCTGAAGCATCTCCCGTCTGTCCTCTGCCTCCTTGCCGGCATACCATGTGCTGAAATTTCCCTTCTGCACATCAATATTCTTTCTATTAATGGACAGGACATGATTGATACAGGAATCCAGGAAATGCCTGTCATGGGATACGAGAATAAATCCCTTTTTCCGGTTCAGATATTCCGCTACGATCCGCCTCCCCTCCACATCCAGGTGATTTGTGGGCTCGTCAATCAGAAGAAACCGGTTATCCCCGGTAAATAATGCTGCCAGCAGCACCTTTGTCCGCTCTCCGAAGCTTAATGTAGAAAACGGACGGTATAAAATCTCTGCATCTACTCCCAACAGATTCAGTTCGCGGAAAATCCGCCACTCCTCACTGTCAGATATGAGTTCCTCTACAATCTCACTGGTCATCCTGTCCTGCCCGGATACCTCATACGGAAAATACTCAAAGTCCACATTAGAAATAATCCTTCCCTGAAATGAATACTGACCGCAAAGCAGTTTCAGAAAGGTCGTCTTTCCTCTTCCATTTCTTCCGATAAACCCAAGCTTCCAGTCCGTATCAATTTGAAATGACACATGGGAAAATACTTCATCATAGCTGCCTTCCCAGGCAAAGCTTAAATCAACAACATCAATCAATGACATATGCATCCCTCCTCGTGAGCAGGAGCCCGAACTGGCTCCCTCATCTGCGCCGCCTGGCGGCACGCGCAAAAAACCGCAGGAAAAGTCCTCTCCCTGCGGTTCACATGCCAGATCTATACACTGAAAAACGGATGAAAGACTTCCTGCTGTCAGCACAGCAAAACAAGCAGCCCACGTTACAGCATATATGAATATATACTGCGAAGGCTTTCATGTCTGCTATGCAGTTACGTTCGTAATTAGCAAGAAGTATTCTTCATCCTTTCATCTCCCTCTTCAATTCAAGTTTACAACATCATATAATACAAGCATCAAAAGGTATTTTAACGCTTCTCATTTAGGATATCATAGATGCTTCTATCCTGCAAGCAAAAAATGCATGCATCATGTTCTTACGGAATGCGTGAATAGTTGATTTACTGTTATTATTTTGATATACTCAGAAAGAAAAATAATGTGAAACATGGGGAACGATTTTATGAAGAGAAGAAGCAAAATCTATCTGTATATGACAGTAGGCCTAATACTTATTTATATCGGGCTGGTAGTGCTTTTGTATCTTTCCGAATATACTGACAGCAATGCTACCATCCGGACCTTTGGCGACGCATTCTGGTACTCACTTGTCACACTGACCACCGTGGGCTATGGTGACTTGACGCCCGTAACGCCCCTCGGGCATGCAGTAGGAATTATTTTTCTCTTATTGTCAGCCGGTATTATCATGACCTTATTCGGCGCCGTTATATCTTTTGTGACCAGCGAAGGGCTTCCTTATATTATGCTTGGCTTTCAACGTAAGAAAAACTGGTATTACTTTGCAGACTACGGCCCGGAAGCCAATACACTGGCTGCAAATATCTATAAGGAAGATCCGGATGCCGTGATCATTTATGGCGAGAAAAAGGAAGAACAGATGGAGTTCCCCGACTACCCCTGCCTGTTCCTCAGCATCTCCCCGGCGCGAATTGTAGCATGTAAGAAAAGCAAAGGTACAAGATGCA
This sequence comes from uncultured Lachnospiraceae bacterium, assembly GCA_947566645.1. GTDB lineage: Bacteria > Bacillota > Clostridia > Lachnospirales > Lachnospiraceae > CAPEBR01. The sequence continues at coordinate 11,889 of CANOKL010000032.1, read as the reverse complement.
AAATATTTCTTATGAAAGAAAATGATATCGGTGTAAACAGCCGGGCGATTGACCTGCATAAATTACCGGTAGATGTCTATGCAAGGACCACAAACGGACAGGATCACCTCTCCGGAAATATCAACTTTTTCCACAGCTATGACTGCTGTGCCAGGCAGTACTGGCGCTCCAGGCCGCTGTGCAGCCACGAAAACTCAATTGTAATCATAGGATTCGGACATTACGGACGCTGCATCCTGGAACGGGCAATACTTACGAATATCATTTCTGTAAACCAGCATGTTGCCTATCACATTTTTGGTAATGCAAAAGCATTCCTCGCCATGCACACACATCTGTCCGAAATGTTTTCAGTGGGAGAAGAATCTGAGACAACAGATTCCCTGATCTTTCACGATGAATTCTGGGAGGCAGACCATACCATTCTCAGCCGGGCGGACCGCATTATCATCTGCACGGATGACGAACCGGAAGGCTGGAGCATCTTCTGGCGGTTACATAAATACTATAAGCTGCGCGGACATATTGACCTCCACAGCAACCGGAAGGCGCCCGGCGTGTCCTATTTCGGAACAAATGAAGAGATCTACACCCCCAATCAGATTATGCGCACCTCACTGAACAGAGCTGCCATTACGATCAATGAGCTCTTCCGCAAGTCTGTCTCATACCCTACTCTTAGCTGGGAAGAGCTGGATGATTTCCACAGGGAATCAAAGATAGCCGCAGCAGATCACATTCTGATGAAAATCCGCATTCTTTTAAAGGATGAATCAATTACAGATTTTGATTCCGGCACAATTGAAAAAGCATACAAGGAATACTGCCGGACAAAAGCAACAGAAGATATACGGGATATGTACCGCAGACTTGACCATATGAGATGGCTCCGCTTTTACACCTTCTACAACTGGAGCTGCGGACCAGTAAGGAATGATGCCGCAAGACAGCATCCTATGCTGTGTCCCTATAACAGGCTGACACTGGAGCAAAAAAGAGAACGGGATGCCTCGTGGGAGCTCCTGGGCCAATTGGGGACGGGGTATTTTTAAAAATTCCCCGTCCCAGATTCAAAATGCCCTGTCCCCAATTGACTACCGGGTTCCAAAGATACGGTCTCCGGCATCCCCAAGTCCTGGCACAATGTATTTGTGCTCATTCAGATGGTCATCTAGTGCGCCGATATATAGTGCCACGTCAGGATGTTCTTTTTTCATCCGTTCTACCCCTTCGGGTGCGGCGATGATGCACAAAAAACGGATATGCTTTACTCCTTTATCTTTCAGCATCTGAATTGCAGCTGCACTGGAGCCTCCGGTTGCGAGCATGGGATCTACTACGAATACTTCTCTTTCGCTGCAGTCTGCCGGCAGCTTGCAGTAGTATTCCACCGGCTGGAATGTGTCTGGATCCCGGTATAAGCCTATATGCCCGACCTTTGCCGCCGGTATCATTCTGAGGATTCCGTCCACCATCCCCAGGCCTGCCCTTAAGATCGGCACTACTGCCATCTTCTTGCCGCTTAGTTCCTTTCCTGTCATCTCACAGATTGGTGTCTTAATCGTCACATCCTGCAGTTTTAAATCCCGCGATGCTTCATAACACATGAGTGACGCAATCTCACTTACGATCTCTCGAAATTCCTTTGAACCGACTTCTTCTCTGCGGATATAATTGATCTTGTGCTGAATCAGCGGGTGATCCATGATTTGTATCTTGGACATCTCTTCTCTGCCTCCTTCTCCCTGTTTCCAGGTGCTCTTTTTAACTACGCTAATTAGTGTGGATTATACAAATATATCATACTATAATCCTTTCACCAAGACAACCAGTACATGGTGTGGCTATAATGCTTACGGGAGGAGCAGACCATGAATGATTCACAAGCCGAATGGCTGTTTTGAACAGGAAACTGTTACAGGTATTTGATTGTGAAATAGCCCGGGATAGGATATAATATAATAAATCAGATGGAATGCACAACTCCGAGAATCGTACCGGATTCGTGCGGCAGGAAATAATCTTCCGGTCTTTTTAGATTCGAAGAGCGAATGAGTAAGAAAGAGGAGGAAATATACCATGTCAGCTAAAAATTTTAAAAAAGTACATCTTATGGAAAATCCACATGCCCGTCCTGAGAAAACCAGCCATTTTACGGCACGCATCTTGTTCTCCCTGGTCCTGCTGCTTTTGTGCCTTCTTATTACTGGGTATACCGGAGAAACAGTGCAGGCGGCAGGCAAAAGCAGCAGGGGCAAAACGGTTAAAATTACCATCAGCGCTGCCGGTGACTGTACATTAGGTGTCGATACAAGATATAACAATGCATTCAATGACTGTTATAAGGCAAAAGGTCCCACATATTTTCTAAAAAAGGTAAAGCCTGTTTTTTCAAAGGATGACATTACTGTCACGAACCTGGAAGGGCCGCTTACCAGTTCCTGGCAGCGCGTCCCGGCCCAGTTTACCTTTAAAGGGCCTGAACGGCATGCTTCCATACTGACAAAAGGCTCTGTCGAGGTTGTAAATATTGCCAATAACCATACTATGGATTACGGAAAATCTGGCTTTGAGGATACAAAAAAGACCTTGAAAAAGAATAAGATCAGCTATTATGGCTATGATGCCATTGCCTACAAAAAGGTGAAGGGGGTCAAGGTTGCTTTCCTTGGTTTCAATCAGCTGAACGGTGTGACCCAAAAGCAGGTGAAGGACAGCATTAACAAGGCGAAAAAAGCGAAAGCGAAAATTATTATTGTAAGCTTTCACTGGGGAGTGGAAAGAACCTATGAGCCCACCTCCCTTCAGACATCCATGGGACGTTACGCCATCCAGTGCGGCGCCTCTCTCGTGCTCGGCCATCATCCCCATGTGCTTCAGGGAATTGAGAAATACAAGGGCAGGTATATTGTATATAGCCTTGGCAACTTCTGTTACGGCGGTCATACGAATCCGGCTGATAAGGATACCATGATCTTTCAGCAGACATTCTGTATCAAAAATGGAAAGTTGAAAAAAGATGACAGCAGGGCGAAGGTTATTCCCTGTTCCATCTCATCAAGCAGTCAGTATAATAATTTTCAGCCTACTGTTTTATCAGGCGGGAGGAAGCGCACGCTTATTAATAAAATAAACCGGATCAGTAAGGGAAAGCATGTCACGGTTAAATCAAATGGACAGATAAAATAAATTGGGGACGGGGCATTTTTCAAAATACCCCGTCCCAGATTGAAAAAAGGGTGTCCCCAATCTCAAAAAACTCATAATTGAAAGGAGCTGTAACCTATGGCATCAGCATTAGCACAGGAAAAGCGCTGCACCATTGATGACATTTACTCCCTGCCAGATGGAAAACGTGCAGAACTAATTGACGGCCAGATCTACTACATGGGACCGCCGAGCCGGAAACGCCAGGACATTACAGGGGAGCTTTTTGGAATTATACGTGAATACATCAAATTAAAAAACGTCTCATGCAGGCCGTATGTTTCTCCGTTTGCTGTATTTTTAAATGAGGATGACAAAAATTATGTCGAACCTGATATCTCAGTTATATGTGATCGCAATAAGCTTACTGATAAGGGATGTTCTGGCGCACCAGACTGGATCATCGAAATCGTATCACCTGGCAGCAGGCGGATGGATTATTACACGAAACTTTTTAAATACCGCACTGCAGGCGTACGTGAATACTGGATTGTGGATCCTGACAAAAGAAGAATTACGATATATGATTTTGAATACGAAGATACCAGGGACTATACTTTTTCTGATTCTGTAAAGGCTGGTATCTATGAGGATTTATATATTGACTTTGCAGATATTGCCAGACAGCTGGATATTTAGTCCACATAAAAGAGAAACGATCTCCTTCTGGCTCCTGTGATAACAGATTCTGCGCATACCAGTCAATAATGTCTGCTGTGCTATCCGTACTCCCATCATCCACAATCACTGCCTCAGATTTCAAGAGAGATGGCTTCTACTATGTGGACAAAACAGGCTTTATCCGTAATCTGGTGAATTCGCGCGGGAGCGTGAACCTGATCACAAGACCACAGCGCTTTGGGAAAAGCCTGAATATGGATATGCTGAAAAGCTTTTTTGAGCCCGGCACGGATCCTGCTTTGTTTGAGGGGCTGGAGATTTCCAGAGAAAATGCAATCTGCGAGCAGTATATGGGGAAATATCCTGTTATCTCCATCAGCCTGAAGGATGCAGCCGGACTGGATTTTCAGACTGCCTATGATATGCTAGGATCTGCTGTCAGTGAGGCGGCAGAGCGTCTCGACTTTCTTCTGGACAGTGAAAAGCTGACATCCTCTGAAAAAATGAAATTAAGCCGTATTATGGAGTGTGACTTTAATAAACCCTTTTATCTTCACAGCAGTCTAAGGCTTTTGACAAAGCTGCTTTTTAAGCATTATGGGATTCCAGTGATCGTTTTGATTGATGAGTATGATGTTCCTTTGGACAAAGCCTGCCAGTACGGCTATTATCCTGAAATGGTCAATCTCATCCGTTCCCTGTTCAGTCAGGTGTTTAAGACAAATGAGAATCAAAAGCTTTAATTCACAGTGAAATTTTAAGCGGGAATAATTGTAATCCAAAGGAAACCGCTGCGAAATACCATCAAAAGGGACATACCCGGTTGAAGTATATGATTACTCTTTAAACCAGAACCATGGTATGACATTATTTGCTTCCATTTCCCAATCTTGTATCATTCTCACATAATTATCATCACAATCGTTTTCTATAAAATCTTCAAGCAAAAGCATAGCTTCAACAGCTGCTTGAATTACAGAAACATCCCAACCACTATCCAGCGCTACTGCACCAACGATTGCTTCAAATAAGTCCTCCTTTACGGACATCTCGTTCAAAACATTGTTTTTAATATCACTACTACCCATGACCAAATGTTCTGCAAAACCCATTTCATCCATTCTTCTGGCAAGGTTTTTCTTTTCCACCATTCGGCTTTATAGGAACGGCGTGCGAATGCCTGATACTCCAAAAGGGGACACCCTGTTTTCAATCTGGGACGGGGCATTTTTAAAAATGCCCCGTCCCCAATCTTATCTCTTCAAATGCATTTTTGGCTTCTCTCGAAAGATCTCCCGATAATTGCCTGAATTCAGTAAATAGGACAGCCCTCTCCGCCCTTTCTTCGTCTGTCGGGTTTTTGATATCCACCAGTTCCTGATATCGTTTCAGCTTTCTCAGCAAGGTTTCGGAATATAAGTCCAGTTCAAAGTATCCCTCTACTACCCCCTCTGCAGAGTAATGGGACATATCCTCCATTCGAATCTTTTTTTCCAAATCATAAATCACACAATTCTCAATTGAATTTAAAATATATGGCGAATGTGTTGAAACAATAAATTGTATTTTGGGAAAGAAGCTTGTTAAAAAAGGCAGTATTGTTTTCTGCAGCCCGATATGCAGATGTGTTTCCAGTTCATCAATCATGACAATGCCTTCTGCATCATAGGAACTCAGTTCTCCTTTTTTTAACCAGTTTTGTTCCATTCTTAAAATCAGATCTACAACAATCTGTATAGCAGCTGAATATCCATCAGATAGCTGGTCAAATCCAAACTCATTCCTTCCATTCTCAATAATCAGGAAATTATAGTTTTTATAATCATATTTTAGTTCAATACTCTGGTTATCAAGGAGGAGCTTTAAAGCTTCAACAAATCGTTCAAACCATTTGTCCAGCATATCCACAACTGGCATATCATTCTCGTTTCTTGCATATGCCTGCTGTGTTTTCAGGTGAACCAGATACTTCATCAGCAAATCCCCGGGACTGGAATCCAGAGAATAGCTTGTATCCAGTATAACATCTTCAGCGCTTCGCTGTCTTGCGATTCCAGTCTTACGGTCTGCACTATAATATGCCAGAATATATTTTCCCTGCTGAAACAGACCTGTCAAACCGTCTTTGTCGTTAAATTCCACATGTATGCTTCCGTCACTATACTGCTTTAGCCGTTCTGTATAATACTGATAATCCTGCTGCGCATAAAATCTTTCATCTTCATTTTTTGCATTTTCCATCCTTATTTTTGCATCATTTAGCAAATCAGGATAGAAAGTCTCCAGATCCCTCAGTTTTCCGCCGGGAACAGCAGAAAAATACTTTTTAAGCGCACGTAATACTGTGGTCTTTCCAGAGCCATTTTTACCTGTTAAAAGCAGATTTGTCCGCGCATCAGGCTTTAAAGAAATAGACAGATCTGACAAATGCCGTAATTCTTCTATTTTAATTTCCGTAATATAATGGTTCATACATGACGATCCTTTCTTTTCGCGCAAACGCGCATCCTGCGGAGAATTTCTTGATATGGGGAATGAAGTATCCGCTATCAAAAAAACTCTCTGCAATATACTGTAGTATATCATAGAGAGGGCTTTTTTACCATCTAAAATATGAAGTTTGCAGAGTTGGGGACGGGGCATTTTTCGCCATAGCGCACCCGGGAAGCTCCTGTGGAGCGTTTGAGGTGAAAAATGCCCCGTCCCCAACTGATTATTCTTCCAAAAGCCGTTTTACTCTTTGGAGGTAACTCTCCGCTTCCTCCCCAAGTTCAAATTTAGGTACATCTCGCGTTTTATATGCCAGTGGGTTTGTCTCTGCTTCTGTGTGCTTTAAAATGCTCTCAGCTTCCATGATTCCATGCAAAAGCGCAAGCACGGTTTCCTCTTCTTCCCCGTCCTGCGCTGCTTTCTGGACTGCCTGGCTCAGCAGGGCAATGTACCGCTTGTATGCGGATGGGTCATACCTCTGGAACAGAAGCGACTTTTTCTTATTAGTGGACAACTCCCCATACTGATGGTTCTGGTATGCGGCGGCGGCCTTGATATCATACGCTTCTGGAATACAGTCATTTTGCCGCAATACGCGTTCTGCAAGCCAGACTGCTTTTTCCATGCTTTTTTCCTGAGCCAGGATTTCCCGGTTTGCTTCTGTATAGAAGGGAAGCGCGGCTGCACTCGCGGCAGGATATCCAAGATATCTCGGAACCATGGCCGCCCCCGTGTACAAAGCCGCTGCGGCGCAAAGCAATGGGACAAAGCATGCGCGGCACATGACGGCAGGCGAAACGCTGAGTTTTCTGCCTTCTCTTAGGTCAAAAAGCAGAATGAGCAGATACCAGATTGAAATAAACTCCAGGTCAAAATCCAGGAACAGGTGCAGCCCTGCCGCGGCAAGCATGATCCTGGTATAAAAGGAATGTTTTCCACAAAACAGGTTCATAATATAAACAGCAAGGAACAGCATGCACGGCAAGATGCCGATATCCAGTGCAAGCTGCAGGATATCATTATGTACGAAGCGGACGCTGTAGACTGCGGACTGGAACTTCGGCACAGCAAAATAATATCCCAGATAACCATAGCCAAATGGGTTTTCCATTATCATTTTCAGCGCATCCTGTGCATAGATCACGCGTCCGATCAAGGTGCTCGATGAAAATGATGCTGTTAAAAACCGCCCGATATTCTGCATATTTCCGCTGATTACAGAATATCCCGCCCCGGTAAAACAAGCGGAAATGAACAAAACGGCCAACCGTTTTCTTTGTTTCCGGTCTGCTGCCGCAATGACAGACAGGGAGACGGCAAGCAGGAAAAAAACACTACGGCTTCCAGAAAGCAAAATGCCTGTCAGGAGCAATAACTGATAAAACAGGGCGCGGCTCCCTTTCGAACCGCGCTCTGTGATGATGAGAAAACCCAACAGGCAAAACAGGGCAAATGTGTTGGGATACTGGAAAAAACCGCCCAACCGCCCGGCTGTCCATAAAAAATCACGAAACCGTGAAAAGGGAAGGACGGCAATGCCAGATACAACCATAATTCCAGCAGATACCGGAATACTGAGCAGCAGCTTTTCCCGCTGCAGATCGGAAAGCCGCATGGAAAGCAGGGCAAAGGCCAGTACGCCAAAGAACCTTTGCGCACCAATCAGGCTCATACCCGCATCCACACCCCATGCCGCCGTCAGCAGATAAAAAAGGGCGATTCCAGAAATCAGTACGCTTGTGGGATTAATAAAAACAGGCATTTCCTCCTTTTTCCATAACAGGACGAACAATACCAGACACAAAAGCCCTGCACTGATGCATGCGGCATATTCCATAAACAGACCGAACCCAAAAAAGCTGGCGATAAAAATGATTCCTGTTATCTGAAAACACCGAATACCTGTTTTTGTCGTTTCCACGTTCCACCGCGCCCCCTTCCGCACATAACTGCCCAATACCTTCACAGTTATAAAATTCACTTATACTCACAGCTGATGAAATCTACTGTGAGTATCTCTGTTTCTTATTTTATCTTTGCTTTTTTATGGATCCCTTTTGACCTTAGCAAGGTTTTATATGCTTTTAATCTACTCTTCGGGACTTTTACCGACGTATTAGACGGCGTTCCTGAGAATGCACTTTTCCCGACATTCTTTTTGGTCAGCTTTGTTGTCTTCACCGTGATATTTTTCAGCTTCTTACAGCCTGAGAATGCCTTTTTGCCAATCTTCTTTACTTCCTTATAAATAATTATTTTCTTTAGTGCTGTGCAGCGCAAGAATGCATTTTCCCCGATGGATACTATATTTTTACCGCCGGAAACGGATGCAAGTTTACTACAGCCGCTGAATGCATTTTTACCGACAGACGTTACGTTACTGCCGAGCTTAATCTGTTTGATCTTCTTATTATTTTTAAATGCGCCTGCGGCGATCCCGGTGACAGGAAGAGTTTTGCCGCCAATTTTTATCGTGCCCGGTATGGTTACCGTTCCTTTGGCACTCTTTGGCGCTTTTTTGTATTCTGCCGTACTATCTTTTGTCACCTGATAGGATGCACCTGTTTTGGAATCCGTCACAACCGTACCGCTTAACGGACCGCTGCCTGAGCCTCCGCCTGTAGTGTTGTTCTGCCCTCCATTCTGGCCCGTGCCGCTTTGACTGCCACCGGAACTGGAAGGCTGGCTTTTGATCTCCACTGACTGGCTGCCAAAATAATCGCCAATTCCCGTTACGGTAAGAACCGTCTTTTTTTCATTCGCAAAATCCTGACGGGTCACAGTATAATCAACGCCTTCCGTCAAAGTCTCTTCTCCAAAACTGACTCCGATTTCATCCACCTTGATCGGCCATCCGCCGATTGCGGCAGAATAATGCAAAAAAGCTACGTTTTTATTTCCTAAATCCTTTTCATCCAAAAGCTTCTTCGGCAATTGATGCTGTTCCGCATAGTAATAACCTGGTGTACGGTAATAACAGCCAACGACCGGCGGCTCTGCGCTCGGTATATACACTCCCCCGCGTGTGATCCTGGAATATCCAATTGCATTATAACCGATCTGCGATACACTTTTGGGGATATCAATCTCTTTCAAGTTATCGCATGCCAGAAAGGCATCCTTCCCAATCTTTTCTACGCCTTCCTGAAGCACTGCTTTTTCCAATGCCGTATCCCCGCAAAACGCGCCGTACTGAATGTCTGTCACATTACCCGGAACATCAATTCCCGGCAGGCTTTTACAATCTGCTATCCCGAACTCCCCGATTGTTTTCACTTTATCCTGAATCGTAATTTTTTCCAGTGTACTGCAGTTCTGCATCGAATGACCGCCGATTACAGTCGCATTCTGCGGCACAACTGTTTCCTGTTCTTCACCCGTATAGCGGATCACAATCGTACCCAGCATTTTATAATTCCCCTGCTGTCCGTCAAAAAACGGCGTAGAGAGAAATGACTCCTGCCCAATGGAAACTAGATGGTTTTCCTGCGGAAGGTGAACGGCAGACAGCCTGGTACAGCCGGAAAATACGTTGCTTCCAATTGATTCCAGCGTTGAGGGAAGCGTAACCTCTTCCAGATTCTTATAATTCAGGAATGAGTTTCTGTCAATCTCCCTGATCCCTTCCCCGATTACCAGCTTTTTTACGGAATCCTGGTTCTGAAGCGGAAAGGACGAGACCTCCAGCCCTGAGCCGCCCTCTTCTTTTTCATAGGTAAGGATACCGTTTTTGTCCAGCCAGGCTCGTGCACTTTTTCCTGTTCCATGCCCCATAGCGCCTTCCACCACACAGTCTGAAGGATATTCCACATCCGAACACCTGCTGATTTTTATCGTTTTATGTTTACTCCATGGGATAAACGTATAGGTCCTTCCTGCATGAAAATAGAGGGTATACCGGATCTGTACTTCTCCTATTTCGATACCATCCTCAAAAACCCGGGCGGATAGATTGTCATAGCGTTCTTTTCCGTCTGTCTCATACATGTACTGGAGGCTGTAATACCCGCTTTTCTCCGGCTTAAATATAAACTTCTCCAAACCTTCTGCGTCCAGTGGCGTATCTGCAAAAAGCTCATTACTGCGCTGATCAAACAGAATTTTGTATCCGGCCTGTGCATTCCCCTCTGCACGGACTACAAGGAAATAATCCCTGCCTCCCTCTAATTCATATGCCAGGCGGTTTTTCCCTCCCACGGAAATTTCTTCTTCTGCCAAAGGCTTAAAATGTGTCCTCAATGTCCCGTTTTCCATCTCATTTCCCTGATACAGGCTCACCGTCCCACTGCCGCTCACATCAGACAGGCTGACCTGGTAAACATCTGTCTGCTGTGGGCGAATGCGGTAATACTGGTATTCCGGTGCAGTCTCGCCTGCTGTCTGAGTGGAAGATTGTTGTCCGATCGCAAGATCCGTGCCATTTACACCAATGCGGACCACATGCACATTCTGGCTTACACTCACGCCATCATGGGAATATATCACCGAATAATCTCCGGCTTCCCAGGAACCGTCCTCTCTTGTAGCGATCGTGGATGAAGACGGCGACGGATATTCCTGGCCTCCGATGTATCCTTCACTTCCATCGTCATATCCGATCTTTATTCCGTAGTAATATTTGGTAGAAAGTATACCTCCGTTTGTTTCTTTCACTTCCCATACCTGTGTATCGTTATCACCGTAAGCTTCTCCCGTCTGTTCATAGATATACCAGTCCCGGATGCTTGGCGGAAGCTCCATTTTGACCGCTTTCGGCCCGGTCTTTTTACTCAGATAAAAAATCGTTGATTTTCGGTTATATTCATATCGGAATTCACACCGGTAAGACATGGGAATATCATCCGTAAGCACAAGCGTATGCTCTCTCCCCCAGTCCTCTCCCAAAGGTATCCATTCGCCTCCGGAACCCTCGCGGTAATACCATGTATAAGTCAGTTCGTAAGGGCTCCAGGCATCTACCGACAATGTTAATTCCTCATTTTCCCGTGCACTCAGCCATTTCACATTAGAACTGTCCATACCTGCACCAGGTATGATAATCGGATCAATATTGATAAGAAAGCGCCGCACTGTTTTTTGATCCTCATGCTCATTATCCCAAATATAACATTCAAAAATGCGCGGCGTATTCTGATCCGCAGCTACAGTATATTCTGCCTGATCTGCTCCAGAGATGTCCGACATATCTGCATCCGAATTTCCACTCCTCCACTGGTAAAACACCTCGGACACTGTACTTTGTGCTGTCACCTCAAGCGTCACAGAATCTCCGTACAATACCGCAACGTCTTTGAAATCGTCATTGCCTTCTACCGTCAGGGAACCCCCGCTCCCTTCCTGTATTTCCGCTGCCGGGATCTGATAAGGCATTATGCCCAGAATCATCACTGACATCAGAATCACTGCTAAAAACTGATTGATTTTTACTCTCATTTTCTCTCCTTTCTCTTTTCTGTCTGCAATGCAGTTTCCTTCCAGTATCCTCCTTTCCTATTCTTATTTTACCCGGGGGGGGCGTGGGGTGGTGGGGGGGGGGGGGTTGTGGGGGGTGGGGGGGGGGGGGGTGGGGGG
>CANOKL010000031.1 GCA_947566645.1 uncultured Lachnospiraceae bacterium | reverse complement strand
TGTACGACAGCGACAGCACTCTCGGCATCGTGGACAGAGAGACTTTCCAATTTAAGTTGCAGCCCCCGGTGTTCCCTTATGCAAACGATGTCCTCCCTCTGGATATTGGATGATTGACTATAACAAAAAAGGACAGTCCTATTCGTTAGAATAAGATTGTCCTTTAGGCGCTATATTAGGTTGTTCCTCTACATCATCAAGTATTATTCAGTACTACCGGGTAAAAAATTGATGTACAATTGATGTACTAACCCCATTTTGATGTACAACAGAAACTCTTTTTAATCTTCAAGAAGTTTCCGTTTTCTCTCAATCATTTCGTCGATTCTTTCTATGAAAGACGCTACATCCTTGACATTTTCGCATCTTTCGATACGTCCGTCAGGGTATACCCTCTTTGACACGCTCCCGGCTCCGCAGGCAACTATGGTCTGTTTCTCCTCCATAATAAGTATATTGTAAATTCCTGCTTTGTCAGCCTTTGCATAGCCTACATTTTCAAAATTTCCTGCGATATTTTTCTGTCTGTACAGATAATAAGGGGACATCCCCATCCTCCCTGCACAGTCTGCGGCATCCTGGATCATCTGCCCAATCTGGGGAGACATCGGATGCTCCTTGATCTGTCCCATCCTTGCCGCCCGCTTCACCGCAAGAGAATGCACGGTAAGGCTGTCCGGTGCAAGCCTTTCGATCTGGGAAAGGGTGTCTCTCATATCTTCCTCCGTCTCTCCAGGCAGGCCCGCAATGAGATCCATATTAATATTATCGAACCCCGCTTCCCGCGCCATGCTGTATGCCGTCCGGATATCCTCAGGCGTATGATGCCTTCCGATGATATCCAGCGTTTTCTGCTGCATGCTCTGTGGATTAATCGAGATTCTTGTTACCCCGTGGGCTTTTAAGACAGAGAGCTTCTCTGGCGTAATGCTATCCGGTCTGCCTGCCTCTACGGTATACTCCAGAAGATGCTCCTTCGAAAACCTTTCATCCAGGAAAGACAGAAGACGCTCCATCTGTGCAGCGCTAAGAGTTGTAGGGGTACCACCGCCAATATAGATCGTATTTAACCGCCATTTTACCGCCGCGTGTGCAATTACCGCCAATTCCCGGAGCAGTGCATCAATATAATCGTCTACCCGGTCCTTCCAATCCGCCAGTGCGCCTGAACTAAAGGAGCAGTATGTGCACACAGACGGACAGAAAGGAATTCCAATGTAAAGGCTTATCCCCCTTTTATCCAGCCTGTCCAACAGACTCTTCTCCCTCTTTGCAATCTGCCATGCAAGCTCTGCCTTCTCCCTGGAGGCAAAATAATCCTGCATAAATCTGGCAGTGAAATCCTCTTTCACCGTCCCGCCCTCCTGCTCTGCCATGGCGATCTTCGTGGGACGTACTCCCATGAGAATTCCCCATGCAAGACTCCTCCCTGTACGAGAGACAAGCTTTTTGTACAGCAGACAGTCAATCCGGTACTTTAATTCTCTGGCCTCCATGTCTCCAGCTTCCGGGACTTCTTCCTTTGCCACAGCAGCCGCACTGCCATCCTCAAAATATACACTAATATAATGAGAGGCTTTTTCCTCCACACTGGAAGCAGTCTCCTCATGCGGATAAAAAGCCTTCACCATATGATATCCATTATAAACATACGTTTCCTTGCTGCATACAACCCTGATCATTCCTCATTCTCCCTTTCTGATATCAGGTTTTACTCTATACATAAGGATTATGGGTCTTCTCATACCCAATCATGGTCTCGCCAGAATGTCCCGGATATACATGCGTATCATCCGGAAGTACAAAAAGACGTTCCCTGACAGAGCGCACCAGTGCTGAAGTACTGCTATTCTCAAAATCCGTCCTGCCGACTGAATTTTGAAACAGTGTGTCCCCACTGAAAAGTACATCTTCTGATGCTATATAATAACAGCAGCAGCCCATCGTGTGCCCCGGCGTATGAATTACTTCTATATCATATCCCGCAAGCTTTAAGATCTCCTGATCCTTCACATACACTGCATCTGAAAATGTATACCCGGAGGTATAAGTCCGGGACTGGTTCAGACGCGCATCGTTCATGGCATCCCTGTCATCCTCATGCACATAAACTGGTATGGAGAACTCCTTCAGGAAACCATCGACCCCCATGATATGGTCGAAATGCCCATGGGTAAGGAGAATTGCCGCAGGCTTAAGGTTCTCCTCTGCGATGTAGCTTAACAACTTCTTCGGACATGCACCGGGATCCACAATCACCATCTCCAGGGTCTCCTCATTTACCGCCAGATAACAGTTTGTTCCCAGAATCCCCACTGAAAATTTTTCTATTCTCATATTTTTTTAACTCCTTATAACTATTTATACTCACGGCCAATGAAATCTGCCGTGAGTATCGCGCCAGCCGCAGCCAAAGCGGCATAGTTCCGCATGCGGCTGTATCCTCCTCTAACCAGTCGTTCTCTCAATATCAATCACATCCTCCAGCATCCTGAGCCTTGTAATGATCTTCGACAATTCCTCCCGCCCATGCACAATAAACCCAGTCTCAATGGTAGCGGTCCCCTGCTTGCTGGTACGGATATTCATGGACTTCACATCCACACCCGACTCTGTAAAGATCTTGGTAACCTCCATGAGCAGACCCTTGCGGTCATTGGCATACATCTTAATCTCAGCAAGATACTGCCCTTCTGCCTTTTCCGCAACATTACTCTCCCATTCCACATCAATCAGCCTGGCACGTTCTGTCTCTGTCAGGTGGATCATATTCACACAGTCTGTCCGGTGAATGGTCATCCCCCGTCCTCTCGTTACAAATCCGACGATCTCATCTCCCGGAACCGGATTACAGCATCTGGAAAAACGCACAGCCATATCATCAATTCCCTTTACGACAATACCGCTCTTTGACTTGGCAATATGCACCTTATTCCTTGCAGCCTCAGCCACTTTCTCAAGCACGACCTCATCAGTAATCTCCTGCTTATGCTCCTTTGCATATTCCTCCATAAGACGGTTGACAACCTGGCCTTCCTTCAGACCGCCGTGTCCGATCGCTGCCAGCACGGAAGCCCAGTCCTTAAAGCCATACTTTTTCTGAACAATCTCCTGATACTTGGACTGCAGTATATCAGATGCATTAATAGACTTCGCCCTGCAATAGGACGTAATCATCTCTTTTCCTTTTATAATGTTGTCTTCTTTAAACTCTTTCTTAAACCACTGGTTAATCTTATTCTTCGCCTGGGTGCTCTTTACAACATTCAGCCAGTCACGGCTCGGTCCCCTGGAATTCTGAGAAGTCAGTATCTCAATACGGTCGCCGTTCTGTATCTTATAATCTATGGGCACCAGCTTTCCATTTACCCTTGCACCTACCATCTTATTTCCCACTGCACTGTGGATTACATAGGCAAAATCAATAGGCGTGGAGCCGTTGGGAAGGTTCTTAACATCTCCCTGGGGGGTGAAGCAGTAGACATCCTCAGCAAAAAGATCAAGATCACCTTTGATCAGACTTAAAAATTCCCGGTTGTCTGACATATCCTGCTGCCACTCCAGAATCTGCCTGAGCCAGCTCAGCTTCTCTTCCTCCTGGGTCGCCACACTCTTCTTGCTATCCCCTGTCTCCTTATATTTCCAGTGGGCAGCGATTCCATACTCTGCCGTCTTGTGCATCTCCTGGGTACGGATCTGGATCTCAAAGGGCTGTCCTACCGAACTCATGAGCGTCGTATGAAGAGACTGGTACATGTTAGGCTTCGGCATGGCAATGTAATCCTTAAAACGACCCGGGATCGGTGTGTACATCTCATGGATCACGCCAAGCGCTGCATAGCAGTCCTTTACCGAATCCACGATAATACGGACCGCGAAGAGGTCATAGATCTGATCCACTGTCTTATCCTGATTCACCATTTTCTTATAAATACTGAAAAAATGCTTTACCCGGCCGCTGACGTCACCTCTGATCTTCGCATTCTTCAAGTGTGCCGCCACTTCCTCCACGATCTGCTGTACGAACTCTTCCCGTTCCATCTTTCTGGCGTTAATCTGATCTACAAGCTCGAAGAACACCTCTGGCTGTGAATACTTAAGCGCCAGATCATCAAGCTCTGTCTTGATCCTGGATATTCCAAGCCTCTGGGCAATAGGCGCATAGATATCCATAGTCTCTTTGGCCTTTTCCCTCTGCTTTTCCGGCCGCATAAACTGGAGCGTACGCATATTGTGAAGACGGTCTGCCAGCTTAATGATGATGACACGGATATCCTTTGCCATGGCAAGGAACATCTTCCGCAGATTTTCTGCCTGTACCTCCAGTTTATCCGAAGAATATGACAGCTGTCCCAGCTTGGTGACGCCATCTACAAGCAGCGCCACCTCTTCCCCGAACTCACTGCTGATCTCCTTCTCGCTGATCTCAGTATCCTCTACGACATCGTGAAGCATCGCTGCAATGATTGTCTCTTTATCCATCTCAAGATTTGCAAGAATAATGGACACCCATAAAGGATGTACAATGTAAGGTTCCCCGGACTTGCGGAACTGATTGCCGTGAGCCTCCCTGGCCAGGTCGTAGGCCTTGCGGATCATACTCACATCTGTAGACGGATGATACTTCCTGATACGGGCAATTAACATGTCATACAGCTTATCTGGATTCTCATAATCCCCGGGTGCCTTCACGGCATGCCCGTCTACCACATCAAGTCCTTTACCAAGATCTTCCGTAATCGCCTCAGGCGCGATCCGGTCATCAAACGATTCGTAAGTTGTAATTTTCTCTGACATATTACTTGCCTCCTCCCTTCTCTTTTTAAATGACAGCCAGGCCAGGCTTTCCTGCAGACTCTTATATCTGCCCTTTTGATATCCTTTTTCTAAACTGTTGCCAGTTATTTCCCCGGATATACAATTATAGAGTCAATATCATAGCCCTTCAGCCTCTCTCTTCCCTTTAAGCCGGCCAGCTCCATCAGAAACACAGCCTTTACCACCTTGCCGCCAAGCTTTTCAATCAGCCTTACCATCGCCTCATTCGTCCCGCCTGTTGCCATCAGGTCATCAATGATCACAACCCTCTGTCCCGGCCGGATGGCATCCTTGTGGATCTCAATCTCTGCCATTCCATATTCAAGCTCGTATTCTACTGAAACTGTCTCGCAGGGAAGCTTTCCCTTTTTCCGGATCGGGATAAAAGGTTTATGAAGGCTGTAGGCAATGGGCATGCCAAAAATAAATCCCCTGGACTCCGGTCCCACGATCACATCAAACTCCAGACCCTCCAGCTTTTCCTTCATCAGGTCAATGGAAAGAACCAGCCCGTCCGCATCCTGCAGCACACTCGTCACATCCCGGAAGATGATCCCCGGCTCCGGGAAATCCGGGATGCTTCTTACATATTCCTCTATTTTTTTCATCTTATGCACACTCCATTCCTTTTTCTTGAATACTCTGTCAAAAGCATACTGATTCGCTATCTTCAATAAGTATACCATTAGTTTCAGATATTTTCAAATATTTCTACTTATTTATAATGTGTAATTATAATCTGGAGGCTTCTTCGGCCCATATATTCATTCACGCCTGGATAAAAGGTTACGGAAAGGGCATCCCTGCGCTCCATAAGTGTATGTTCCATGCGGTTGACATCCCCGAAATACAATCCCTCAAGCCATACTCCCGTCCTGTCACACACTTTTGCCTTAAGAACATTCCTGTTCTTTCCTATTATACGCACATCCCTGAAAACAATTTCCCGCCCGGCAAAAACCGGCTTCGTATTTCCTTTTCCAAATGGCTCCAGAAGCGACAGTTCTCTGATAAACTCTTCTGTAACGGCAGAAAAGGGAAGCTCCATATCAATTACCACCTTTTCCGTCAGTTCCTCTTCGCCAAGGGTACAGTTTTCATTCAGCAGCCTTCTGAACTCTTCCACATTTTCACGAGCAAGGGAAACTCCGGCCGCCAGAGGATGTCCGCCATACTTTGTAAAAAGATGCCTGCACCGTGTCAGCTCCTCATACATGGAATATGCCTCAATGGAACGCCCGGAGCCTTTCACCCCCTCCTTCGCATCCGTAAGGACGAATACCGGCCTGTAATAGCGCTCCCGCACTTTTCCCGCCACGATTCCCGCCAGGCTTTCATGGCAGTCCGGCAGATAGATCACAAGCACTCTGTCATCGTGAAGCGGCGTCTCTTCCACAAGCTTTACCGCCTCTTCTACCGCCTGCTCCGTCAGATCCTTCCGGCTGTCGTTCAGAGCCTTCAGATCCCCTGCCAGAATGTCTGCCTCCTTACTCTCCCTTGTCCCAAGAAGAGCAAGAGCCCTCTTTGCAGTATCCAGCCTTCCACTGGCGTTCAGACAGGGACCCAGAATAAATCCGATGTGGTATGCGCTCAGAGCCTCCCGGTTGATTCCCGTGCAGTTAATCAAAGCCCTGAGACCCGGATTTGCCGTCCGTTTCAGCATAGCCAGTCCTTCCTTAACGAACACACGGTTCTCCCCTGTCAGATCCATCACATCACCCACCGTTGCGATTGCCACATTTTCAATCAGATAATCCATATCCTCCACGTCCAGGCCTGACGCCTCGTGAAGCGCCTCCACAAGCTTATAGGCCACCGCAGCGCCACACAGACCCTTGAACGGATAGCCGCAGTCCTTCCTCTTCGGGTCCACAACAGCATCTGCAGGTGGGAGGATATAATTCCTCTCTCCGTCCCTTTCCTCATAGGGCACCTCATGGTGATCTGTAACAATCACAGACATGCCAAGTGATTTCCCGTAAGCAATCTCCTTTGCTGCCGCAATCCCATTATCACAAGTAATAATCGTATCCACTCCCGCCTTATATGCACGCTCAATCAACGTACGGTTCAGTCCATATCCATCCTGCACACGGTCCGGTATATCACTGTCCACATCCGCGCCAAGAGAAGCCAGCCCTTCCAGCAGAATATATGTAGCATTCACTCCGTCAATATCATAATCTCCGATGATCCGTATCCGCTTATGCTCACGAATCTTCTCTAGCAGAAGCTCTACCGCCCGGTCCATATCCTTCATAAGCATTCCATCATAAAAATCAGTCAGGGAGCCGTTCAGATAAGCATCCACTGCCTCATCTCCGATTACCTCCCGGTTGCGGATCAAAGCCGCAAGCCTCCTGCTGATCCCATATTTCCTGCTGATTGCCTCAAAATCAGCACCTTTTCTAAGAAGCACCCACCGTTCCATAACATCCTCCAAATGTAAGTTGGGGACGGGGCATTTTTAAAAATGCCCCGTCCCCAACTTCTTACGCTGCTTTTACAAACTTTTTCTTCATAACATACCACAGGGCTCCGGTAATACATACGGATGAGTACGCACCGCATATGATACCCGCCATAAGCGGAAGGGCAAATTCCCTGATAGAGCTTACTCCCATGATGAAGATTACCGCCACCATAATAAAGGTCGTAAGAGAAGTATAGATACTTCTTGTCAGTGTCTGGGTAATACTCTTATTCACCAGTTCTTCAAGATCCGTCTTCTTTGATGCGTAATGGAGTTCCTCACGGATACGGTCAAAGATGACGATGGTCGCATTGATGGAGTAACCCACAATGGTCAGCATACATGCGATGAAGGTATTACCTACTGAGATTCTTGCCACTGCATAGAAGGCAAGAACTACCAGCACGTCATGCAAAAGCGCTGTAACCGCGCTCGTTGCAAACCGGATATCCTTAAACCGGAACCAGATATAAAGGAGCATAAAGATCGTCGCAACAATAACCGCCACAACTGCATCCCGTCTCATCTCCCCGCTTACGGTGGAGCTGATATTCTCTGCAGTGATCTTTTCCTGGTCTACCTTGAAATTATCCACCATTGCCTGATTCAGAGCCTCTCTCTTGTCTAATGCCAGGGTCACAGTCTTAATGATTACCTGGTTCGTCCCGGCAACCTTCTGTGTCTGCACATTCGCATCACCTGTCACTTTTTCAACGATTGGCACAATCTTCTCATCAATCTCCTCAATGGAGTAATCCTCGTTAAAGGTTACATTAGTAGCTGTACCGCCCTCAAACTCAAGGCTGTATGCAAAAGCACCCTTTCCGCCTGCCGAATTGACTCCGATAAATACAAAGCCGATTGCAATCACAAGGAGTGACGCTGCAAAAAAGATCTTCTTTTTGGAAAGGAACGGAATCACGCCGTGCTCTTTTCCTTTTCTGTAATACAGCTTCTCACTCCGAAGCCCTACTGCATAGAATGCAAATATAATCAGACGTGTGACCACAAGTGCCGTAAACATGGAAACTACAATACCGATTCCCAGTGTCTGTGCAAATCCTTTTACTGTTCCCGAACCCATGAACCACAGCACCAGCGCCGCGATCAGGGTTGTAATATTACCATCTACAATTGCAGACAATGCCTTCTGAAAGCCTGTCTTTAAGGAATTTCTCACGCTCTTTCCACGTGCCATCTCTTCTTTCACACGGGCAAAGATAATGACATTCGCATCCACCGCCATACCGATACCAAGGATAATACCTGCAATACCAGGGAGAGTCAGTGTTACCTCAAATGCATTCAGAATCACCAGTACAAGTCCTGTATACACGATCAGTGCAATACTTGACGCAAGTCCTGGGAGGAGGTATGCAAATATCATAAACAGGAACACAATCACAAGACCGATCGCTCCTGCCTTCAGGCTTGTGCTGATAGCCTGTTCTCCGAGCTGTGCTCCGACTACGTTGGACCGGAGTTCTGTGAGCTCCAGTTTCAGACCGCCGATACGGATCGTAGATGCCAGATTATCGGCTTCTTCAAAGGAATTATTTCCCGTAATCTGTGCCTGTCCGTTCTCAATTACATTCTGAACATTCGGAACGCTGACAAAAGCACCGTCATAATAGATACCGATACTGTCCTTGGTCGGAGCAGCTTCCCTGGTTGCTTCTGCAAACTTATCCGTTCCTTCGTCTGTAAGTGTCAGAGAAACAATGTTCTCTCTCTGCTTTGTGACCGGATCCTCCGTTGTCTCTGCCTGCGCACCCTTCACATCCGTTCCGGTAATGACGATAGATCCGTCAGACTCCAGCTCCTCAATCGTCTTGTTCAGCTGAAAGTCCTGGGCAGCATCACCGGTAGAATTCACCTGTGTGTAATTATCCGTCCCGTCACTTCCCTTATGTTTAATAAAATAAAGGGAACCTGGCTGTCCCAGCTCATCCAGGATCTCATTGGCATTGGATACGCCCGGAATCTCAATATTGATCCGGTCATCGCCCTCCTGGTAGACGCTTGACTCTGTACTGTACTGTTCTACACGCTTCTGGAGCTTGTAGATCGTATCCTGCATGTCCTTCTCCGACGGATTATCATCCTTGACCTGATAGGTAATGCTGACACCGCCTGCAAGGTCAAGTCCTAATTTGATGTTTCTGGCTGATCCGATATGACCCTTTCCGAATCCAGCCGTTGTTGTAAATGCAAGCAGTGCGATCACCGCCGCCGTTACAACAAGACTAAGTATGCCTTTACTTTTCTTCATGGTAAACTTCCTTTCCCTGTTCAGCTAATGCTGCTTTTATCATAATAGCACATTCCACACGTTTCCGTTCCATCTCACATCCGGTCTCATAAGTATCCTGAAGCGTTCCATGGAAATGATAGGAATTCGCCATACAACCGCCGCTGCAGTAAAATTTTGCGAAGCAATTCTTACAGCTTTCTTTACTATATACACTTAAACTCCGGAATTCATCCGCAATCTCCGGCTTTACAATGCCGTCATCCACATTTCCCATCAGGAATTCCTCCTGACCGACAAACTGGTGGCAGGGATACAGATCTCCCCATGGCGTCACAGCCAGATACTCGGTTCCCGAACCGCAGCCAGACAAACGCTTCACCACGCACGGCCCGCCGTCTAAGTCTATCATAAAATGAAAAAACTGAAAACCCTTTCCGGATTTTTCCCTCTCCACCATGATCTTCGCCAGACGGTCATACTCTTTCATGATCGCCGGCAGATCTTCTCTGCGGATTGCATACGGGTCGCTCTCATCACCAACCACAGGTTCCATGGACATCTGCTGAAAGCCAAGATCTGCAAAGTGCAGAATATCCTCCGCAAAATCCAGGTTCTCCCTTGTAAATGTACCACGGATATAGTACTTTTGCTGGTTCCGGCTTTCGGCAAGCTTCTGAAACTTCGGGACAATCAGGTCATAGCTGCCCTTTCCGTTCCGAAATGGCCGCATCCTGTCATTGATCTCTTTTCTCCCATCAAGGCTTAAAACGACATTATCCATCTCCTGATTGATAAATTCCTGAATCTCGTCATTCAGAAGGACTCCATTGGTCGTCACCGTAAAACGGAAACGCTTATTATATAGCTTCTCCTGCGCCCTTCCATATGCTACCAGATCCTTTACAACCTGCCAGTTCATCAGCGGCTCCCCGCCGAAAAAATCCACCTCAAGATTGTGCCGGTTTCCTGAATTCGCAATTAGGAAATCAAGAGCCTTCCTGCCCACCTCATAACTCATGAGAGCCCTTCTCCCATGGTACTCGCCCTCCTCTGCAAAGCAGTACTTACAGGCCAGATTACAATCATGGGCAATGTGAAGGCATAACGCCTTAACCACGGTCTTGTGCTCCTTCACCATCTGAACCATACCGGCAAAGGCATCCTTCGTAAACAGCTGCCCTGCCTTCACAAGCTCCGCAATCTCCAGAAGCGCTTCTTCAAGCTCTTCCTTTTTATATGTACTCCCAAGCTCCCTTTCCAGTATCCCGGATATCTCCGGGGAAGAAAGAGACTCTGAAGCAAGCTCCCCATACTGTCTGTCCAGAACTTCTGTCACATCATAGCACAAATCATCCATCACATGAACAGAACCGCTGTTTACATCCAGGACAATATTGTATCCGTTATTCTTATACTGGTGAATCACTTCTGTTCCTCCTACGAGAAACAGCGGCCTTTAAGACCGCTGTCTCTCAAGTATTCTCATATAATCCCGATTATCTTTTTTGCTCACATGTCTGGTTTCCTACTGTACAGGATGTCTTACATGCTGACTGGCAGGATGTCTGGCACTCGCCGCATCCGCTTTTCTTAACGGTGTTATTAAGAGTCTGCGTATTTAATGTCTTTACATGCTTCATGACAACATCTCCTCCTTACCTTTCACACTCGTAACCGTTCAGGCCTGCTGAACGGTTACTCACACTCAACTTTCGTTATTATATCATTTTCTCATTGGTTGCGCAATCCTTTTTTTCTACAAAATTAGGATTCGCTCCTGGCACAATTGATGCGTTCTTACGGACTGTTACGATAACATTCCGCCGGCCATGCCGCCGCCTGCGCACAGAATGAATGTGGTGAGGAGATTCGCTGCATCCCCGTTCAGCGTGCGGTATACGCCCAGTGTAACCAGAAGCAAAAGACCGAAATAAAGAACTCCCAGCCCCATCCCCCACAGATACCTCTTGATCCGGGCAAGCTTTCCAATAATAATCCCACCGATCAGCGTAGATACAAGATATACCGCAATAATAGCCGCTGCCACCGCTTTTTCATTCAGCTCGATCTTATACATGAGAAATGTCAGTATAAGGAGCAGAATTCCTGTAATAATATAAGATACTAAGAGTGCCTTTAGTATCCACATCACCTTTGAATCCTTCTGGATTTTGCGTTCCATCCCATCCCTCCCTTGTCTGTCAGAATCCTCTATCACAAGGTATGACAGGAGAGAACTTTTTATGACTAATACAGGACTAGAATTGCCTCCCTTTACTGCTCCATCTGTCTTCCCAGAAAGGATGCCGCGCAGGACGCCATCTTCTCCTCTGGAATTCCAAACTTTTTCTTCTCCTCTTTTGTGAGGAAAATCACTCCCCCGATCACATCTCCCTCACAGATAATCGGCGTGACGGCTTCACACTCATAGTCCTCCTCCTGGTCGTTGATAATCTTCACATATTTCTTATCTCCCTTTGCTGCAAGAATGCTGTTCCGGTTCTCCAGCTCCTTTAGAAGCGCCTTACTGATGTACTTTTCCTGCAGCTCCTTCTTGCCATTTCCTGCTGCTGCAATGATCTGGTCCATATCACATACACAGACCAGGCAGCCCATAGTCTGGGACAGACTCTCTGCATACTGCTTTGCAAATACGGACAACTCCCCGATGGGAGAATACTTTTTCAGTATAATCTCTCCCTCCCTGTCCGTAAAAATCTCGAGGGGATCTCCTTCCCTTATGCGCAAGGTTCTCCTGATTTCCTTGGGAATTACCACCCGCCCGAGATCATCTATTCTCCTTACAATACCTGTGGCCTTCATATAACAATTCCTCCATCTGTATATTTTCATATCACTGTTACTGCAATGATACTATTATTTGTAAATGAAGGAATTTTATACCTTAAAAAGCAACTTTATATATCGAGTTACTATTCACGGACGAACCGTCCGCTCATAGTAACGATTCGGGGCTACTATTTCGAACCTTCGCACTTGTATTTTTTCATACAGGGTGATAGGATGATTACATGAACATATACAGGAGGCAGAACATGAGTTATACACAGAAGAGCATGACACTTAAAGAACTTGAAATCGGAAAGACCGCTCTTGTGAAAAGCGTAGGCGGAGAGGGCGCCCTGCGTCAGCATTTTCTTGACATGGGCGTAATACCAGGGGCGGAGGTCACAGTCATAAAACCTGCTCCCATGGGCGATCCCATTGAGCTCCGGATCCACGGTTATGAGCTGACTCTCAGACTGGCCGATGCCGCGCAGATTGAGATCGAGCCGGTCACTGCAAAGATCCGTCCGGAAAAGAAGCCCTCTAAGAAGACACTGCATCCCGGTCTCGGAGAGGAAGGAAGGTTTCATCCCAAGGGCAGCGGCGACCCTCTGCCGGAAGGAACAAAGCTGACCTTCGCACTGGTAGGCAACCAGAACTGCGGCAAGACTACCCTGTTCAATCAGCTGACCGGCTCCAGGCAGCATGTGGGAAATTTCCCCGGTGTCACAGTAGACCGCAAGGACGGAGAGATCCGCGGATATCCAGATACCTCTATTACAGACCTGCCGGGCATCTATTCCATGTCGCCCTATTCCAGTGAAGAACTGGTATCCCGGGATTTCGTACTTAAGGATTCCCCGAAGGGAATTATTAACATTATAGATGCCACAAACATTGAGCGGAATCTTTATCTCACCATGCAGCTTCTGGAGATGAACATTCCTGTGGTAGTGGCCCTTAACATGATGGATGAGATGAACGGAAACGGCGGCTCTGTGGATGTAAACTCTATGGAGGCCATGCTGGGTGTACCGGTAGTCCCCATCTCAGCTGTCAAAAACCAGGGAATCGACGAGCTGGCAAGACATGCCCTCCACATTGCAAAATACCAGGAAAAGCCTCTGCGGCAGGATTTCTGCGACCAGAATGATAACAGCGGTGCAGTCCACCGGTGTCTGCATGCAGTCACCCACCTGATCGAAGACCATGCGCTTAAGGCAGGCCTTCCGGTCCGTTTTGCCGCCGGAAAAATTATTGAGGGAGACCCTCTGATTTTAGAGCAGCTTCAGCTGGAGCAGAATGAAAAGGAGATGCTGGAGCACATTGTACTTCAGATGGAAAAGGAACGCGGTCTGGACCGCAGTGCGGCTATGGCGGACATGCGCTTCTCCTACATACAGAAAATCTGTGACCAGTGTGTAATCAGGCCCCACGAGAGCCGTGAGCATGTCCGCAGTCAGAATATGGACCGGATCCTCACTGGAAAATATACTGCTATTCCCGTATTTATCGGTATTATGGGACTGGTTTTTTATCTGACCTTTAATGTAATCGGGGCATATCTCCAGGATCTGCTTGCGTCAGGTATTGAGATGCTGAAAGACTGGGCTGACAGTGCAATGACTGCCACTCACGTTAACGCGGCACTCCACGGGCTGGTTATTGACGGAATCTTCGAAGGCGTGGGCAGTGTACTAAGCTTTCTGCCTGTCATTGTGACCATGTTCTTCTTCCTCTCACTTTTAGAGGACAGCGGCTATATCGCCCGCGTTGCCTTCTTTATGGACAAGCTGCTGCGGAAAATCGGACTGTCCGGACGCAGTATTGTGCCCATGCTGATCGGCTTCGGCTGCACCGTACCTGCAGTCATGTCCACACGCACCCTGCCCAGTGAACGCGACCGCAAGATGACCATCCTGCTCACCCCGTTCATGAGCTGCACGGCAAAGCTTCCGATCTACGCCTTTTTTGTCAATGCATTCTTTCCCCGCCAGGGAGGACTGATCATGACCGGACTATATGTACTAGGCATTCTGACCGGAATTCTGGCTGCCCTGTTATTTAAAAAGACCTTGTTCAAAGGCGAAGCAGTGCCTTTTGTTATGGAACTTCCCAATTACCGTATGCCAGGCCTCCGCAACGTAATGCAGCTTCTTTGGGAAAAGGCCAAGGACTTCCTGCAGAGAGCCTTCTCTGTTATTCTTATTGCCACCATCATCGTATGGTTCCTGCAGAGCTTTGACTTCCAGTTTAATATGGCGGCTGATTCCCATGACAGTATCCTGGCCTCAATATCCGGGCTTCTGGTTCCCCTTTTTAAGCCCCTGGGACTTGGAGACTGGCGTATCTGCACCTCACTGATCAGCGGCTTTATGGCAAAGGAGAGCGTTGTCTCCGTACTAGAGGTACTATTTGGCAGTACAGGCGGTATCACAGCTTCCATGACCTCCCTCTCTGCTGCCTCCCTGCTCGTCTTCAGCCTCCTGTACACCCCGTGCGTGGCGGCCATCGCTTCCATCAAACGGGAGCTGGGGGTAAAATGGGCACTCTGCGTTGTACTCTGGCAGTGTACCATCGCCTGGGCAGCTGCTCTTCTGGTCCGCATAATCGGAACTCTGCTGGGGGCAGGATATTAGAGAGATACGCGTAAGCTGCGCAGGGTCTGCCCTAGCGAAGCGAGGGTATTCCGTGAGAATAAATACTCTTTCTCCAACATATTGTGAGCTGGATTTTCATATGATAATAAAAAAGGAAATGTAAAAGAGCGGCCTATGCGTGGATCATATAAAAAGAAAGCGAAAGAAAAAATCATGAAAGCTGCATGGGATTTATTTCTTGAGAATGGCTATGATGAAACTACCATATCAGAGATTATTGAGAAATCAGGCACCTCCCGCAGTGCTTTCTACCATCACTTTCACGGTAAGGAGGAACTTCTCTTTACGATTGAATATATCAATGATAATGACTATGATATCTGGCTTAAGGAGTACTATGACAGCAGCATCCATACTGTGGATAACCTCATTTCCTTTCATAATTATGTCATGCATACCATAGAGTCTTCTCCCTTCTGCCGCTTCTATCCCCCTCTTTACGGACTTCAGGTTATGACGGACGGCGTACGCCATACCCTGAATCCGGACAGACCATATTACCACATTTTGAGAGGCCTTTTAAAAGAGGGGATTGAAACAGGAGAAATCCTTTCCCAGCATACCTATACAGTCCTGACAGATATGATTACAAGTTTCCAGATCGGAATCACATATAACTGGTGCCTGCAGCAAAAACGATATTCTCTTATCCAGTACGGACATGACCTTATGATTCCGTTTCTTGAATCCTTGCGGGGAGAGGCCTCTGACGGGAATGAGGATTGCGGCGGGGAACCGTAACTAGTACAGCTTTGCATTAATTCTTACGGATAACCGCCGGGTTATCCGTTCCTATTGCCGTCCCACAAGCTTATGCCCGGAATAGATACAGATCAGCATACTGACCAGCATCACAATAGAGCTATATTTATGCCACTTTATCTGATTCATAAAAACCACCTCCTATCATCAATACCGGTTATGTACATCCTCTGCAAAACACATCAGGTTCCTGATTTCCAGCGCAGTCCCGTCGTCAAGCACTGCTTTCCCGGTCATGCGTCCAAATACCTGATGCTGGTCACTCTCAATAATCACTGCCGAGGTCTTCGCCGCCCGGTCAAGCACCGGCACAAAATCCATCTCAAACCTCCCGCCGCTGGAGGTGAAGATCCAGGGCTTCATATAGCTGTCCTTCGGAATATGAAAGGTCACATCGTCCAGTTTATGCGCTGCCCCATCGTAAAACAGCATATTCTCGGATGCCGCAGACGTATCCCCGAATCCATACCCGATATTAAACCCAAATGGCTTCCCATTCACAATGCCATTTCCCGAGCTCCAGTACCACCGGTTATCATAGGTCCACACTCCCCTTCCCCAGTCCAGCGTGCCAAAGTCCCTGTCCTTTGAGAAGGTATAGGTCTTTCCGTCAAAGGTCATGTTTCCCTCTGCCGGCATGCAGTTTATCTTCTGATTGTAATAAAATGCCCTCCTGTTTTCTTTCCACGGAGTAGCGATTACCATCGTATCCATCTCAGGCTGTTCCAGAATAATATCACAGGAAAAAGGTTTTCCCTTATAGAAATTCTTAAATCTGCAGCGAAGCTCTCTCTTCCCGTTCTTCACAAAAAATCCCATATGCAGACGCTTATCCTTATATACCGTATTCCCTTCCTCTGATGTTGACGGCAGATGCAGCTTCCCCATGGGAAATGGATTCAGAATGGTCTCCGTATGCTCCCACCCCTCTTTAAAATTCAGCAGGGAGACTGACTGAAGACCAATATAGCCGTCATCCGAAATTGTAAAGGCACCCGCAAAATCCTCATTTAACACAAGATAGTAATCCCATTCCTTGATTCTGAACCCTGGAGCCCGGATCTGCCCCCTGTCATAAACCTGTAAAAGCCTTTTCGACCACCCCGGTTCTCTCAGACTCCCATCTTCCTTAAGCAGCGGCTGCACCGCCGTCACTTCATGATTTCTCATTCTAAAACCCTCCGTTTCATAAGGTACTGTTACTATCTTATCACATTATGAAGTGAAACAGAGGAAAAACTGTAAAAAAAGTTAGTATTCACGAGTCAGGGATGCGCTGAATACTTTATTGCAATTTAATTTTCAGAATGCTACAATAGAATCGGACTGTATAGAGAGCAACAACAGCATAATGCAGTTTACAAATCAAAAGACCAGGAGGATTTAACATGAGTAAAATTGAAGAAGTAAGAAGCGCTATGGTAGCTGCAATGAAAGCAGGTGATAAACCCACAAAGGAATCCCTCTCCATGCTCCTTTCAGCTCTTAAAAATAAAGCCATTGACAAACGCGCAGACCTGACCGAAGAGGAAGAGATCCAGGTTGTCCTAAAAGAGATCAAGCAGACAAAGGAAACTCTTGAGATGACTCCTGCGGACCGTACGGACATCATTGATGAATGCACCCGGCGTATTGCCGTCCTGGAGCAGTATGCGCCAAAGCTTATGGACGAGGAAGAGATCCGGAATGTAATAAATGCCACGCTTTCTGAACTTGGCATTGATACTCCGACTGCAAAGGATAAGGGAAGGATCATGAAGGTACTGATGCCAAAGGTAAAAGGCAAGGCAGACGGCAAACTGGTAAACCAGATGATAACAGCATTGGGGACGGGGCATTTTTAAAAATGCCCCGTCCCCAATTGCACTTGTTACTCTTCTGCGTCCAGATCTACCTGATCATCTGTCTTTACGGAATCAGAGTACGGTGTCTCTTCCTCCACATTCATCGTCACAGTCAGATCATTAAAGTTTATCTTTTTCCATACATCCTTATGTACGGTAATCTTCGCATCCTTGCGCCATTTTTCACAGGTATCATTATAGAGCTCATTTTTCCGCTCCTGTACAATGGTATCCTTCTTTGCATCTGTAGCTTCACGGTCGAGAAGGCTCGTTACCTTTGCCACATAGCAGCCCGCGTCTGTCTCAATCACATCTGTGGATTCGCCTTCCTTTAATGCATCAGCCGCCTTCACAAGCTCCTCATCCGGAGATGTGGATTCTTTGTCAAAGGTCGCTTTGCTGACTTCCACGCCTGCTGTCTCGGCAAGAGCCTTAAAGTCCCCTCCTTTCTTCAGATCCGCCGCAAGAGTATCGGCCTTCTCCTTCAGGGCCTTCTTCTCGTCATCTGTCAGATCTGTGGATGTGCCAGAGTCATCTGTAGTGGTATAAGAAAACAGCACGTAATCCATACTCTTCTGCGCAGCTTCCTCGTCAGAGACATTTGTATCCGCTCCCTCTTCAATGGCCTCCTGCATCTTCTGCTGTACTGCCATCAATGTAAGCATCCTCTCTACCGCCTTCTTATCACCGGACACCATATCCTTATCCTCCAGTGAATTATCTGCATCGAACTTCTGTGCAGTATCCTCAATCACCTTCTTCTCGTCATCCGTAAGGGAAACGTCATAATCCCCCATATGCTGCTCCAGAAGAACCATGGTTGACAGGGTATCCTGGACAGACTCCTTCACACTCTCCTCATAGGTTTTTCCCTCACTTGCCTCGGAATTCCACTTATCCTCCGGCATATAAGCAGAATAATAGGTCTCATACTGCGCCTGGGTGTATCTTGCATAGAAATTCGCCACATCTGCCTTAATCTCTGTATCGCCGACCGTAATCGCCGCCTCACTTCCCTTTAAAGTGCAGCCTGACATTACTGCCGCAGCCATAATTCCTGCCAGTGCAGGTATCAATACTCTTTTTTTCATTCCTGATACTAACCTCCTTCGTGCTGTTCATGCAAAAGCCGGAAACTGCTACTGGCCTTCATTGTTTCAAAAGGCTGTTTCCTTTGCATACCTTATCTAGTATACTCTCTTTTTCTCATGCTAGCAATCCTTTTATTCCAATTAACACTTTTTTCACAACTTCTACCGGATTTTCACTGTCTGTCTTCCGGCTTCTGCCCTTTTTCCGGTAGACAAAGCACGGATTTTCCAGATCTGCCTTAAAGGACAACTCATCTTTGAACCCCAGAAGGAGCCCCGGGATCCGCTCCGGCGTCACAGGCGCCTTCTCATACATGGTAAAGGTATAGGTCTCCCCCTTCTGCTCAATCTGCGTTACATATGCCTCATGGGCAAAAGCCTTAAGCCCTGCCACCTCCAGAAGTCTTTCCACCTTTTTGGGGAAATCCCCGAACCGGTCAATCAGTTCCCCGGTCATCTCCTCCATATCCTCTTCAGATTCGATGGCAGCCACACGCTTGTAGATGTCAAGCTTGTGATATTCATTTGGAATATAGCTGTCCGGAATATAGGCATCTACGTTCAGGTCAATGGTGGTGTTAAAGCTTTCTTGCTTCATCTCCCCCTTGAGGTGGCGTACAGCCTCATTTAACATCTTACAGTACAGATCATAACCCACAGCTTCCATATGCCCGTGCTGCTCTGCCCCAAGAAGATTCCCCGCTCCGCGGATCTCCAGATCCCGCATGGCAATCTTAAAGCCTGAACCAAGATCCGTGAACTCCCGGATTGCCGAGAGACGTTTTTCCGCTATCTCCTTAAGAAGCTTATCTCTCCGGTACAGAAGGAACGCATATGCCATTCTCCCGGAACGTCCCACACGGCCCCTCAGCTGGTAAAGCTGGGAGAGGCCCAGCCGGTCCGAATCGTGGATGATCATTGTATTTGCATTGGATATATCAAGTCCTGTCTCAATGATAGTCGTAGAGACAAGCACATCAATATCCCCGTTAATAAAATCATACATGATGCCCTCAAGCTGGCGCTCCCGCATCTGACCATGGGCAAATGCCACATGGGCTTCCGGCACAAGCTTTGCCACCTGCGCGGTAATCTCCTCAATGTCCTCCACGCGGTTGTACACATAATAGACCTGTCCGCCTCTTGCACATTCCCGCTCAATTGCCTCCCGGACCATCTCGTCACTGTATTCCATCACATAAGTCTGAATCGGCATCCGTTCTCCCGGCGCCTCCTCCAGAACACTCATGTCCCGGATTCCGATCAGACTCATATGAAGCGTTCTGGGAATCGGGGTTGCAGTAAGTGTCATCACATCCACATTTTCCTTTAATTTCTTGATCTTCTCCTTATGCTGCACACCGAATCGCTGCTCTTCATCTATGATCAGCAGCCCCAGGTCCTTAAACTGCACATCGTTGCTTAAGACCCGGTGGGTTCCAATGACAATGTCCACCAGCCCCCGTTTCAGATCCTGGACCGTCTTCTTCTGCTGGGCCGGGGTCCGGAATCTGCACATCAGGTCCACTCTCACCGGAAAGTCCTTCATCCTCTGTAAAAATGTATTATAATGCTGCTGGGCAAGAATGGTTGTAGGCACCAGGTAGACCACCTGCTTGCTCTCCTGCACTGCCTTAAATGCGGCACGGATGGCAATCTCTGTCTTCCCGTATCCCACATCGCCGCAGATCAGCCGGTCCATGATCTTCCTGCTCTCCATGTCCCGTTTTACGGCATCAATGGCAAGAATCTGGTCCTCTGTCTCTTCGAAGGGGAACATCTCTTCAAATTCCTTCTGCCACACGGTATCCTTCCCGTACACGTAACCTTCCTGCTTCTCTCTTGCAGCATAGAGCTCTACCAGATCCTTTGCGATCTCCTTTACAGCCCCCCGGACCCGGGTCTTTGTCTTCACCCATTCCTGGGTGCCCAGCTTATTCAGCTTCGGCTTTTTTGCATCAGCACTGGCATATTTCTGGATCAGGTCAAGCTGGGTGGCCGGGATATAGAGGTTTCCTCCCTGTGCGTAGGCAATCTTCATATAATCCTTGGAGACCCTGTCCACCTCAATTTTTTCAATTCCCTGGTAGATTCCAAGCCCGTGGTTCTCGTGTACCACGTAGTCTCCTGGCTTAAGCTCTGAAAAGCTCTGAATCTTTCTCCCCTCGTATACTTTCCGCTTCTTTTTCTTCTTTGTCTTGCCGAAAATATCGGTCTCCGAGATGACTGTAAATTTAAGAAGCGGGTATTCATATCCCTCCGCCACATAGCCATACGCTGTCATAATCTCACCTGGCTGCACCTCACGGTCCATATCCTCGCTGTAAAAGCTGCTCAGATCATAGTCTCTCAGATCCTCCGCAAGACGCTTTGCACGGGTTCTGGAACCAGACAGAAGGACAACCCGGCTCTGATTTCTCTTCAGACGCTTCAAGTCCTGGGTCAGAAGCTCAAAGCTCCTGTTATAGGACTGTACCCCCTTTACCTGGAGATTATAAGAAGCACGCACCGCGAACTCCCGGCAGGAAGATTCCAGCGCGGAGAACGCAATACAGGAATATCCGTTCATTTTCCCTGCAATCTCGGAGGTGGTATAGAGATGTGCCTCTGCGTCCGTCAGAACCTGTCCGGCCTCAAGACGCCTCTTCTGAGCCTCCATGAATTCATCTTCCACCGCATTTCCCTTCTCAATCAGGCGCAAAGGCTCATCCAGGTAAAGCAGCGTATCCTCTGTCGGAAAATAATCCAGAAATGAAACTCTTTTTCCTCCTTCCCGGGGGAATTCCGTAGCGGGATAGATCACTGCCTCTGTCAGATTTTCAATGGAGCGTTGGGTCTCCACATCAAAGGTTCTGATGGAATCCACCTCGTCCCCCCACAGCTCAATCCGGACAGGAAGTTCTCCTGTCAGAGGATAGACATCCAGGATTCCGCCTCTTACGGCGAACTGCCCCGGCGCATCCACCTGCACCTCCCGGTCATAGCCAAGGCAGGAAAGCTTCTCTGAGAGCCGGGCAAGGTCAAGTGTACCCTCCCCGGATATGGTCACGGCGCGCTCCTTAATCTCCCCCTTTGGAACCAGGGCATCCATAAATGCATCGAAGCTTGTCACAACAACTGATGGTTTATTCCCGGCCAGAGCCTCTATAACCTCCATCCGCTGCCGCACCAGCTCGCGGCTCCTGATATCCGCCTGGTAAAAGAGCATATCCTTTGCCGGATAAAAAAAGACGGAAGAATCCAGCGCCCGGTATTCCTCATAGATCTGCCTCGCCTTTGATTCACTGGAACAGGCGATGACTTTATAAGTAAAGCCATCGCACAATGCATACATCATATGTGTTTTCTGCGAATTGACACATCCAGAGATCCGGGTCACTCCCGGCCCCTCCCTGGAGCCCTTCACAATCTCTTCGTATTCCGCCAGTTCCTTAAGTGGTGCGGTTAACGCCTGCATATCTGCTATTCCTCCATTACTTTCACTTTTCGATTATATTCATTCATAGCGGACTGGATCTCACCTTTTACAATCTGCTCTGCAGCCCGTACTGCATGACCGTATGCCTCCTCCACAAGTGTGCGTTCCTCTTTTCCAAAACGGCTCAGCACATAGTCCGCCAGATCATATTCCTTCGGTTTTTTTCCAATCCCCACCTTAATCCTTGCAAATACATCTGTCCCAAGACAGGTAATGATATTCTTCATACCATTATGCCCTCCTGCGCTTCCCTTTGCGCGCACACGAAGCTGTCCCGGGTTCAGGCTGATATCATCATAAATAACAAGAAGCTCCTCCTCAGGGTCAATTTTAAAATAATCCACAATTCCCCGGATACTCTCCCCGCTCAGATTCATATAAGTCTGAGGCTTTACAAGAAGGACCTTCTGTCCCTCTATGATTCCCTTTCCCACATACGCACGGCACTTTCTTGCATCCACGGCTATATTATATTTATCCGCAAGCGCATCTATGACATCAAATCCAACATTATGCCTTGTCCCTTCATATTGTCTCGTTGGATTTCCAAGTCCTGCAATCACAAACATCCTTCCTCCACCTCCTGTCAGCTTTCCTATTATACAAGAATCTACGCATATTTTCCACTCTTTTTTCATATGTTATAAAGACAAATAGTAATGAAAAAAATCCATTATAAGAGACAGGGAGGCGGACGTTTATGAGTTCGAAAACAAAAATCGTTGTACTTCATATGAAGGAAATCATCTACACGGTCATATTTGCCGTGTTAGCAATAGTATTAATCCTGTTACTGATCTTTATGTTTCTTCCAAAGGAAAAAAACGAACCAATGACGGAAGCAAAATATAAGCCTGGGGTCTACACCTCTACTGTAACCCTGAACAATACGGCGCTGGAAGTAGAGGTTACGGTAGATGAAGCCCATATCAACTCCATACGCTTCTCCAATATTGACGAAACCGTTACAACTATGTTCCCGCTAATCCAGCCTGCCATTGAAGATATCGCAGAACAGGTTTATAAAAAACAATCCCTTGAAGATATTGACTATCCATCCGAAAATCCTTATACATCGCAGATTATTGTAAATGCCATAGACGAAGCACTAAAAAAAGCCATAACTACCAGGTAGTTATGGCTTTTATGTAACTGTTACCCCTCTACGATCAGATATCTGCCTCCTGGAATTACAAATACTTCTGATGCTTCTTCCAGTTCTTCATCTGACATTCCCGCAGCGTCTACGCCTTCCTCTTCGAAGAATGATCTCACTTCCCCGATACTGTCCACAACAACTGCCATACAGTCCTCAAGAAATGCTTCCGCCTCTTCCATCGTCTCTGCTACCGGTTCATCAAACAGACGGGACTGATTCCTAAGAAACGCCTTCAGACACTCCTCATCGTACTCATACATGACCTTTCACACCTCCTTTACCTTTATTCTAAACATATTGTAAAAGTTCTTCTGCTCTATCTATTATATATTCCGCTCCTGCTGCTTTTAGTTCTTCTTTTGTCCGAAATCCCCAGGAAACGCAGATAGTTTTCAGCCCGGCATTCCTCCCGGTCCTTACATCCACCTCGGAATCCCCTATGTAAAGACAATCCTCAGCCCGGACCCCCAGCTCCTTAAGGGCACAATGGATCCCCGCCGGATCCGGCTTCCTCGGAATCCCGTCCCGCTGCCCCTGTACATACGAGAACACATCCTCCCCGTACATGGCGCGTACCACCTTAAGCGTCTGTCTGTGGGGCTTATTTGAAAGCACCGCAAGAAGAAGTCCCTTCTCCTTAAGCCTCTCCAGAAGTTCCCTAATCCCCTCATAAGCCTCCACCTGATAAGTACAAAACTCATCAAAAATACGGCCATACACCTCCATGCCCTCTTCAATTCTCACTTCATTCCCCGCTCCGGAGGCTTCCAGGGCTCTCTCCATAAGACATCTCGCCCCATTTCCTACAAAACGGATACACTCCTCCCTCGTAATCCCAGGAAGCCCCATCTCCTTAAGCGTACGTCCCACCGAATAAACAAGCGATTCACGCGTATCACCCAGAGTACCGTCCAGATCAAAAATACATGCCTTCATAACTATGCCATCCCTTTCTCTGTAGCCGTAACTTTACTATAACTATACTATACACGGAGACCCTATGCAAGAGTTGGGGACGGGGTATTTTTAAAAATACCCCGTCCCAGATTGAAAATAGGGTGTCCCCAAGTTTGTCAAGGTCTAAAAGTTTTTTTATTTTCCTCTGACCGGAATAGAGGAAGCATATATGGAGAATCATTTTATTAGACATAAA
Source organism: uncultured Lachnospiraceae bacterium (assembly GCA_947566645.1). Lineage (GTDB taxonomy): Bacteria > Bacillota > Clostridia > Lachnospirales > Lachnospiraceae > CAPEBR01. Next base: position 22,802 of record CANOKL010000031.1, on the reverse strand, counting down.
TACCAGTTCATAAAGAGGAGGATGATACAATGGCACAGGGAAAGGTTGAAATATGCGGAGTCAATACATCCAAGCTTCCGATTCTGAAGGAGAAAGAAAAGAATGCACTATTTGAACGGATTAAGGCAGGCGATGAAGAGGCAAAAGAAGAGTACATTAAGGGAAATCTGAGACTGGTTTTAAGTGTAATTAAGCGGTTTGGCGCAAGCAATGAGAACCCTGATGATCTGTTTCAGATCGGCTGCATCGGTCTGATTAAGGCAATCAACAATTTCAATACAGAATTAGATGTGAAGTTTTCCACCTATGCTGTTCCCATGATCATCGGGGAGATCCGGCGCTATATGCGCGACAACAACTCCATAAGGGTGAGTCGTTCTCTGCGTGATACTGCCTACAAGGCAATCTATGCCAAGGAAAATTATATAAAGAGAAATCTGAAAGAGCCAACCGTTCAGGAAATTGCAGAAGAAATCGGGATTTCCAAAGAAGACATTGTCTTCGCACTGGATGCCATCCAGGCACCCATGAGCCTCCAGGAGCCGGTATACAACGACAGCGGAGACGCACTCTATGTAATGGATCAGATCAGCGATACAAAAAACAGGGAAGAACGCTGGGTAGAAAACCTGTCGCTCCAGGCAGCCATGGAACACTTAAGCGAACGGGAAAGACACATCATCACTCTGCGCTTTTTTGAAGGCAAGACACAGATGGAGGTTGCCGGGGATGTTAAGATCTCACAGGCCCAGGTCAGCAGGCTGGAAAAAAACGCCCTGCGGACCATGAAGCAGTATCTCTCCTGATTCAATTGGGGACAGGGTATTTTTAATCTGGGACGGGGCATTTTTAAAAATGCCCCGTCCCCAAAATTACCGGTCCCATTTATCTGCCAGGTTTTGTATCTGCCCTTCGAATTTTGCCAGTTCTTTATTTGCCAGCCCTTCATTTTTGTATACCACTTCAAGCAGCCGCTTTGCTGCTGCAACCACGCGTGCGAATACGCTGTGCTTCTTCGCCTGTGCCGGTTTTTCTGCTGCTTTTACAGGCTCCCGGATTCCCGGTGAGAGAATCTCGCCTGTAGCAAGATCTACACAGCCTCCGGAGTATGGCGCGAATGCGGGACAGCCGAAGCGCTCTGTAACTGTCTGCGCAAAGTCGTCGGTAACAGTATCCTCGCCGTGTACCACGAATACCTGCTCCGGTACCTTTTCAAATCCGGACAGCCATCCGAGAAGGCCGTTCATATCGGCATGTCCGCTGATCCCCTTCAGGGATTCGATCCTGGCATTCACCTCCACGGATTCGCCAAAGAGCTTTACAGTGTCTGCCCCTTCGATCAGCTTCCGTCCCAGGGTTCCCACTGCCTGGTATCCGACGAAGCAGATGGTGCTCTCCGCACGCCAGAGATTATGCTTCAGGTGATGACGGATACGGCCCGCCTCACACATGCCGGAGGCAGACAGAATGACCTTTGGTCTTGAATCAAAGTTGATCATCCTGGATTCATCGCTTGTAATCGTTGTCTTGAGTCCTGGGAATACAAGAGGATTGATTCCCTTCTCCACCAGCGCCATGGCATCCTCATCGAAACAGGATTTTACATTTTTGTTAAATACGCTTGTAGCGTCAATGGCAAGTGGGCTGTCCACATATACTTCAAAATTCGGATATTCCGGTATGAGGTTTCTCTCCTTAATCTCCCGGATAAAATATAACAGCTCCTGTGTCCGCCCTACAGCAAAGGACGGTACGACTACATTCCCTCCCCGCAGAAATGTGTCCTTAAGTATCCTTGTAAACTCCCCAACATAGTCCGGCTTTTCTGTCCCGTGAACCCTGTTTCCGTAGGTCGATTCGATTACCACATAATCTGCTTCCTTCACAGGCTGGGGATCCTTAATGATCGGCTGGTCCAGATTCCCCACATCACCGGAAAATACAATCTTCTTCGAGATGCCGTCCTCTGTAATCCATACCTCAATCGCCGATGATCCAAGAAGATGACCCATGTCCGTAAACCGCACCTCAATCCCTTCGCACAGTACAATCTTCTGGTCATAATCACAGGGAGCCAGAAGCTTAACCGCAGCCTCTGCATGCTCCATCGTGTACATCGGCTCATACAGTGGCTCACCGCTTCTCTTCGCCTTCCGGTTTCTCCACTCTGCCTCAAATTCCTGGATGTGGGCACTGTCACGAAGCATGATGCTGCACAGATCAGAGGTTGCAAATGTAGTCACGATCTCCCCGGAAAATCCCTGCTTGCAAAGAAGCGGAATCTTTCCCGAATGGTCAATGTGGGCATGTGTCAGCAGCACAAAATCAATATCCCCCGGGTTCACCGGTATCTCCTGATTCTCATACAGGTCCGGCCCCTGCTCCATGCCGCAGTCTACCAATATGTTTTTCCCGCACGCCTCCAGAAGGTGGCAGCTTCCTGTCACCTCATGGTCTGCCCCAATAAAAGTAAGTCTCATAAGCACAACTCCTTTTTCTTTTATTGTAGCACTTTTTCTTCTTTTATTGTAGCACTTTTTTCTTCTTTTATTGTGGCACTTTTTTCTTCTTTTATTGTGGCACTTTTTTCTTTCTGGCTATGAATTCTGGCTATGAATACTTTACCATCTCTTTCTTTAATCTCTGCATAATCTTCTTTTCGAGCCTGGAAATGTATGACTGGGAGATACCAAGGATGTCCGCCACCTCCTTCTGCGTCTTCTCCTCCCCGTCAGGCGTCCCCAGACCGAACCGCATGCGTATAATCATCCGTTCCCTGCCAGACAGCCGGTTAATTGCCTTAATGAGAATCTTCCGCTCCACCTCCTGCTCAATATCCCTGTAGATCGTATCCTCCTCTGTTCCCAGAATATCCGACAGAAGGAGTTCATTCCCGTCCCAGTCCACATTCAGCGGCTCGTCGATAGACACCTCCATCTTTGTCTTATTATTCCGTCTCAGATACATGAGAATCTCGTTTTCAATACACCTTGAAGCATATGTGGCAAGCTTGATGTTCTTATTTGGATTAAATGTATTAATCGCCTTAATTAGTCCAATTGTCCCGATGGAAATCAAATCCTCCACTCCGACTCCCGTATTATCAAACTTCTTGGCTATGTATACCACAAGACGGAGATTGTGTTCAATCAGAAGCTTTTTTGCCTGTTCATCCTCCTCTGTTCCCAGCTCCTCAATCACGGCTGCCTCCTCGTCTGTCTCAAGAGGCGCCGGCAGGATCTCTGAGCCTCCGATATAATGGATGTCCTTTCTGTCCGGAAATAACAGTGTCCTGAAATCCGGTACAACTTTTAATTTAAACTGATGTGGCACTGCAACTTTTATTACCATAAATAAACCTCCTATAATAAGTCAGGATTCAAAAGCATCTCATAATCATCCTCTGTTATATACTCTTCACATACCGCGACCACCGGATTTTCAACCTGCACCGCCGGGTTTCCAGGTACATACAGGGCATCCAGCATCACTGCCGGCATCACGCCCTCTGCCCTGCCTACAGAATGATAGGGAATATACCAGAATCCGCTATTGTAATCTCTGTCTCCTGCTTCTGCCAGTGACGGAAGGCATATTCCAAGTGCTCCGGCTGCCCTGGCGGAAATAATACTGACTGATTTTCCTGTCACCGGATCCCGAAGCCTGTTTCCTGTATCTACCAGTGCCTCCGTCTCATACTCGTGCCCTTTCCTCAGAAGTCTGACCTGACAGTATCTCGCATTTCTCTCTGCAAAACAGGTCAGCAGCCTCCATATTCCAAGACTTAAAGAATACCCCAGAACCGCAAGTGCAAAAAACAGGCTTCCCGTTCTTATATACTGGCGGAAATGCTCCATAACCCCGCCCAGTAAAAATCCGCTTATGTAAAGTAACAGAAGGGCTTTTAGAAATGTCCTGTCCCATCCGGTTCCAAGCCCTGTTTTAATCATTAGAACATTTAAAACTGTGTGGAATAACAGAATCCTGGCAAACGCCCCAATTCCAGGAATCAACATAATAATGCATGTGCACAATGCCCCAAGTGCCGCCCCCAGGCAGATCCTTCCGTGCGTGGCAGGGCACTTAAGTATCTGACGGACAAGACGCAGCAGAAGATAATTCATCGTAAAATTCACGAGAAAAAATGCGTCTATATACAATTCATAGTACACGTTCCACCTTCTTCCGTCTTAAATGGTTTTGATGATGAAATTTATTATACGAGGATTGAGACAAGGAATTTGTCAGATGCTGTGAGAAAACACAAGGTTTATTTCGACAAAAAAGGGGACACATCTAAAGTGTCCCCAAAAGAAACGATGCAACTACTCAGTACTTTCGCAAAATATGCAGACCTACTGAGTAATTACGAAACTATTTACTTTCTAAAGAAATCTGGTATCTTGATTGACTGCTCTTTTACACGGGCTGTTGGTGTCTTCGGAACCTCAAGTGAGGGAGCCGTACCGCCTACAGTTCTCCTTGGCATCTGTGTCGTCTGCGTACCGGCCTTGGAAGGAGCCATGCCAATATCAAGCTTTGGCACCTTTGCCGTCTGTTTTGATACAGACGGGCGGTCATAGCCTGCTGCCGCCTCTGCAGTCACTCCGGGCCTCTGGCTCTCAAGTCTTGACTTCAGCTTGGACGCACTTCCACCCACATTATGAAGCCCTGTGGCAATCACTGTAATCGTCGCCTCGTCAGTATGAGAATCATCATACATGGCACCGAAAATAATATTCGCCTGCTCGCCTGCCAGTTCCTGTACATACTCTGCCGCATCTGACGCATCCATAAGAGTAATATCCCCGGATACATTAATAATAACATGGGACGCTCCTGCAATCGTCGTCTCAAGAAGCGGACTTGCAACTGCCTGCTTCACAGCCTCCAGTGCCTTATCATCACCACGGCCCTGTCCGATTCCGATATGTGCAATTCCCTTGTCCGTCATAACCGTCTGTACATCGGCAAAGTCGAGGTTGATCAGTGAAGGTACATTAATCAGATCCGTAATGCCCTGAATACCCTGCTGCAGAACCTCGTCCGCCTTCTTAAGCGCCTCTGGCATAGTGGTACGCCTGTCCACAACCTCCAGCAGCTTGTCATTAGGGATCACGATCAGAGTATCTACACTCTCCTTCAGCTTTTCAATTCCTGTAAGGGCATTGGTCATACGCGTCTTGGATTCAAAACGGAAGGGCTTGGTCACTACGCCGACCGTAAGGGCGCCAAGTCCCTTGGCAATCCGCGCAACAACCGGAGTTGCACCTGTTCCGGTACCGCCTCCCATACCACATGTGACAAATACCATGTCCGCACCTTTCAGTGCTGCAGATACCTCTTCAGAGCTCTCTTCCGCCGCTTTTTCTCCAACTTCGGGTCTTGCTCCCGCACCAAGACCTTTCGTAATCTTCTCTCCAATCTGCATAAGTGTCGGAGCCTTACTGAGCTGCAAGGCCTGCTTATCTGTATTAATCGCTATAAATTCCACACCGGCAATCTGTTCATCTATCATTCGGTTCACAGCATTATTACCGCCGCCGCCTACTCCTACAACAATTATCTTAGCCGCCGCTTCTGATTCATTCGTTTTAATTTCTAGCAAGGGTTTCTCCTCCTTTGTTATCCTTATTATATACTCATACATCCCATGTACCGGAAGATGCACGCTCTCCGCCATATATACTATATAATATAGACTTTTGTCCAAAATATCAATAGAATTCGTCCATTTTTCTTAATTTTCTTCGGTTTTTTCGCCAATATCAAAGGTAATGGTTTCCCGCCCCTCGGCATAATTCTCCAGGTGCAGGGTTCCTTCCTTCCCTTCCAGCTCCTCAATAATCGGAGCAATCTGTGCAATCTTTTCCGAAGTCACATTATTCCCGACTGATACACATATTTTTTCAACATATATGTATATTCTGTTGTTTTTACACACAATTTTTTCGATCGGCATCTGATACTTCCTCAACTCCTGCGACGCCTCAAGAATCTCTCCAAACAGCCTGGAATTCCCACTCTCGATCTGGCTGTACAGCCCGGTATCGCCCGCATCAATCCCTTCTACCCTGGGGATTCCCTTTATGTGCTTCTTATCCTTGCTGACAATCAGTCCTTCCTTATCAAAATATGCATAGCTGTCTCCCTCAGGCAGATACCCTACAATCTGCTTTTCCTTCACCTCCACCTTAACTACCCAGGGCGGTCCCATCCGGACGCGCATACTCTCAATACACGGAAGATTCTGCCCGTAACCAAGGACATATCTGGCACAGACATAGATGCTGTTCACCGAATACTTGTCACTCTGTATCGTCTCCGCAATCTGCTCATCCGGGCAGTAGGTATTCCCGCTGATCTCAATCCGCTGAATATGAAACAGCAGAAGCACCGTAAACACTATAATCAATAACCCGAGCAGTAGCACAATAAATGCATAAAGCTTATGTCCCTTTTTCTTTCTTCTGCGGGGCTGCTCCCCGTAAGGATATCCTTCCCTCGCCATCCATACTCCCCCTGTCCCCAGAACGGATGGCTATATCAGCAACTGTCCGCTCCATTTCAAATTGCCTCTGGCAATGAAACTCCTGCATCATCTGTATTATACCATTCTTGATACACTTAAGACAAGCCCCATTTCAATTAGAAGAAATACGACTGAGGTTCCTCCGTAGCTGACGAAGGGCAGCGTGATTCCCGTATTGGGAATGGTATTCGTGACCACCGCTATATTCAGAATCACCTGTATCATCATATGCGCCATGGCTCCTGACGCAATCAGGGCTCCAAAAAGATCCTTTGCCCGGGTGGCAATGATAAAAAACCGCCAGATCAGAATTAGGAAAAGGATCATCAGAAAGCCTGCGCCAAAGAGGCCAAGCTCCTCACAGACAATGGAAAAAATCATATCATTCTGTGCCTCTGGAACAAACCCCAGCTTCTGTACACTTGCTCCAAGCCCCCTCCCGAACAGCCCTCCGGAACCTATGGCATAGAGACCCTGGAGCGTCTGGTAGCCCTTTTCAAAATTTTCCGGATTCCGCCATATCTCCAGACGCTCCAGACGATAGCTCTCCAGTGCCAGAAAGACTGTCATAAATCCAATGCCAAGAGCCCCCATTACAATAAACTGCCCGTATTTCGGGCTGGCCACAAACACAAGGACCACTCCAATGCCAAGTATAATGATGGCTGTGCTTAGGTTACTTGCACCCACAAGTCCGACGATGGGAAGGATGGATACCATAATCAGGAACATTGTCTTCATCTTCCCCATATCTTTTGCCCTGTTTGTCACAAGCACTGCCAGAAACAGGATTACCGCCACCTTTGCAAACTCTGAAGGCTGAAAAGAAAGAGGGCCCAAAGACAGCCATCTTTTGGACCCGTTATACTCCTCTCCTACGAACATAACCGCAAGAGACAAAACCACAGCAATCAGATATCCCAGGAAGGCAACGGATTTCCACACATGGTAATCCATCTCTGCCACAAAAAACATACATGCAATTCCAAGGCTGGTAGCAAAGATCTGTTTCTTCAGGTAGTAAAATGAATCATGGAACTTAATCTCTCCGTTATAAGTACTTGTACTGTATAAAATCACGAGACCCATAATAATCAGAAGTCCCAGCGCGGTAAGAAGTGTGTAGTCATATCTTCCTTTTTTTTGCTTACTCAATCTTTTATGCACTCCTTATAAGGAATTTACAATTTCTTTAAACTTCTCTCCACGTACCTCATAATTAGGGAACATGCCCCAGCTTGCACATGCCGGAGATAACAGCACCGCATCCCCCGGTACTGCCTCCTCTGCCGCCATACGGACTGCCTCCTCGAATGTATCAGAATATACATACTCATGAAAACCGCATTTTTCAGCATCAGCCGCGATCTTCTCCCTGGTCGCGCCCATAAGAATTAGCTTCTTCACCTTCCCGTCAAAGCTTCTGATCCACTCCGTATACTCTGACTCCTTATCATAGCCGCCGCCAAGAAGCACGGTCGGGCGGTTCATCGCCTGGATTCCCTTAATTGCCGCATCCGGATTCGTTCCCTTAGAATCATTATAGTACACCACGCCACGCTTTTCCGTAACATACTCAATCCGGTGCTCCACACCCCGAAACGCAAGCACCGTCTTTCGGATCTGGTCCATCGGTACGCCGTACACAGCCGCCATCATAACCGCTGCCATTACATTTTCATAATTGTGCATTCCGAGAATCTGAAGGTCGCCGGTCCTGCACACAAGAATCTCTTCCGGGTTTTTATAAACGATCTTTTCCCCGTCAAGATAGATGCCTCTTTCTAGTTTACGCCGGCTGCTGAAATATAGAACCTGACACTTCAGATTCTTTGCGAATTCCCGCATAATTTCTTCTTCATAATTCAAAATGCAGAAATCCCCCTCCCTCTGATTACGGGCAATGTTTTCCTTTGCAGCAATATAGGCCTCCATTGTATGATGCCGGTTCAAGTGATCCGGCGTATAATTTAAGATCGCACTTACCTTGGGCCGGAAGTCTCTGATACTCTCTAACTGGAAGCTGCTCATCTCTGCAACTGCAATAGAACTCTCCTTCATCTGTCCTGCCGCAACTGTATACGGATTCCCTATGTTCCCGACCACAAACACATCTTCTCCCCGGTAATCCTTCATAATCTCACCAAGAAGCGTTGTTGTCGTTGTCTTCCCGTTCGTCCCGGTAATAGCGAGGACATCGCCCTTCCCGTATTCATAGGCAAGCTCCACTTCCCCCACAACCGGTATGTTCTTCTCATGCATCCTTTTTATCACCAAAAGATCCGTCGGAACCCCCGGGCTTAGCACAACAAGCTGCAGGCTGTCAAGCTCCTCCTCAGGGAATGCCCCTGCCACAATCTGTATGTCCTTATATTCTCCAAGCTGGTTCTTTACCTTTCCGGTATCAAGCTGTTCATTTCCGTCATAAAGAACAACCTCTGCCTTTTGTTCCTTAAGAAGCCTGACCGCCCCGATTCCGCTGATACCGGCTCCGAATACAAGCACCTTTCTTCCTGTCACTTCCATATCCTTCCTCCTGGATTACGTATTTCTGCAGCTGCATGCAGTAAACGCTCCTAAAACGTGCTGCTGCCCTAAAGTGTGTTACTACATTCATCTTTTCTACATTTATCTTTTCTACATTGCCATCAGTGCAATCAGGCAGAGAATCGCCGTAATAATGGAAAACACGGCAACTACTCTCGTCTCTGACCATCCGCACAGCTCAAAGTGATGATGGATCGGCGCCATCTTAAAGATTCTCTTTCCGCCTGTCTTCTTAAAATATGTGACCTGTATCATAACAGACAACACCTCCACCAGATAAATCAGGCCCACAATCAGAATAAACACCGGCATCTGAAGCATATATGCTGTTGACGCCACGAATCCGCCAAGGGCAAGGGAGCCCGTATCTCCCATAAATACACTTGCAGGATACACATTAAACAAAAGGAATCCCAGAAGCGCACCCACCACTGCACAGGTCACCGGCTCAATACCGCTCTTTGTCCCAATTGCCACCACTGTAAAGAAGGTGGCTACCAGCACCGTAACACTGGATGCCAGCCCGTCTAACCCATCGGTAAAATTCGTACCGTTCACGGTCCCGATCACCGCGAAAAAGAGAAGGGGGATGGCAAGCCACCCGATGTCCAGATATTTCCCGCCGGAGAAGGGAATCAGCATAGCCAGAGGTACATCTGTAAACCTGACGAGATAAAAGGCGAAGATTGCCGTCACTACAATCTGAAGCGCCATCTTCTGCAAGGGGAACAGACCGTCCGAACGCTTCAGAACCACCTTGAGATAGTCATCTAAAAATCCGATCAGCCCGAACCCGAGAGTCACGAACAGAATCGGGATAATCTTCGGATAATCACGAATATAAAACACAGATGTTACCACTACGCTAAGCAGGATGATCACACCTCCCATGGTGGGCGTACCTGCCTTCTTAAGATGGGACTTTACGCCTTCCTCACGTTCTGTCTGCCCCATCTTAAGCCTTCTTAACACTGGAATAATCACCGGCCCCATCACAACACTTAATACAAATGCAATAATCACCGGAATAAATACTGTATAATCCATAATCCACCTCTTTGCCTCTTTTGTTAGCTTATCATAGTATACTTTATTTTTTAGTCTTTTTCAATGCCCAGATAGGGGAATATATTTTCAAAAATATCTCTGACCACTGGTGCGGCGATGGTTCCCCCGTAATAGATTCCCTGGGGGTTGTAGATCACACACATTCCCAGCACCTGTGGATCATCTGCGGGGGCAAATCCGATAAAAGAGGAGATGTACTTATTGGCACTTCTCGGAAGCGTCTGGGATGTTGCAGTCTTTCCGCCTATGTGATAGCCTTCAATAAAAGCATTCTTCCCGGAGCCTTCTGCCACAACACTTTCCAGAAGTTTCTGCATCGTCTCAGAAGTTTCTTTTGAAATAATCCGTTTTCCTTCCTTATAGGAAAATTTCTCCACCTCTTTCCCCTCCTTGTCAAGCACGCGCACGCCAAAGTGAGGTGTTACCCTCGTCCCCCCGTTTACCAGGGAGCTCATCGTTGCCGCCATCTGCATGGGAGTCACCTGGAAGGACTGTCCGAAGCTTATGGTTGCCAGCTCCACCTGCCCGATATTCTCTTCCTTATGCATAATAGTTGCTGCTTCCCCCGGAAGATCCACGCCTGTCATGCCCATAAGGCCAAACTGTCTGAAATAATCACAAAACTTTTTTACACCGAGACGCAGCCCGATCTCTATGAATACCGGATTACAGGAATTCTGAATTCCCTGGACAAAGGTTTCTGCCCCATGCCCGCCTACCTTGTGGCAGCGGATCTTCCGGTCATCCACAATCCGGTACCCGGGGCAGCTGAACTGGTCTGTCAGAGATACTACTCCCTCCTCCAGGCATGCAGATGCAGTAATTACCTTAAAAGTAGAGCCAGGCTCATAAGTATCATTAATGCAGCCATTCCTCCACATCTGATTCAGGGCATCCTGCTTCTTTTCATCAGAAAGAGAATCCCCATCCACACCCGTATTCAAGGTGAAAGGCTCATTCAGATTGAATTCCGGCACATTCACCATGGCGATGATCTCGCCGTTTTTCGGATTCATAAGCAGGATCGCCACCTTATCTGCCTGCTTTTCCTCCATGACCTTCTCTGCCATCTGCTGGGCGTACATCTGAATATTGTAGTCAATGCTAATCTGGAGGGAGTTTCCTGCCACCGGCTCAACCCGGTCTTCCGCCACCCCGTCAAGTTCTACACCTCTTGCATCTGTAGTCGTAAGAATCGTACCATTGGTTCCCCTCAGATAATCCTCGTATTTCACTTCCAGGCCGATGATCCCCTGGTTATCTCCCCCTGTGAATCCAAGAACCTTTGACGCAAGCTCATTATATGGATAATAACGCCGGAAATCCTCATCTACCTTTACTCCGTCAAGCTCCAGATTCCGGATAGCGTCCCCTGTCTCTTTCTCCACATTCGTCTTGATGCGTTCCATGGAGGATACCTTCTCTACCCGTTTTCTGACTTCCTCCTCATCCATCTCAAGTATTCTGGAAAGCTCTGCCACGACTCTGTCCGGATCTGTGATCTGGCTGTGGATAACTGATATGGTGCAGACCGTCTTATTCGTAGCCAGCACCGTTCCGTTTACATCCACAATCTCTCCCCTCGCTGCCTTGATCTTACGCTCCCTCTCGTGCAGATCCTCTGCCTTCTTCTGATAATACTCTGCATCAAAAACCATCAGATAGATAAGTCTTCCCACAAGTCCCAGGATGACAGCCACTGCACAGACGAATACAACAAGCATCTTCTTCTTATTATATGTTTTATTCTTCATAATTATAGAAACCTCAGAGAAGCCGTTTCTATAATTTATTAGGACTTCTCTGAGGTTATTCTTCCTTTTCCTGTGAAGCCTTCGTCACTCCAAGGTATGGGAAGATCTCTTTCATAATATCCGCCGCCAGACCCGGCGCCAGCTTCCCGTCTGACGGAGTTGCAGAATTCACCTCATCAATCGCCACATACACCACAACCTGGGGATTCTCCTGGGGGGCATATCCGATAAAAGACAATACGTATTTCTCATTATCACGCGGAAGCTTTTCCGCTGTACCCGTCTTCCCGCCTACGTCATATCCCTTTACCGCCGCCGTGGATCCTGTGCCTTCTTCCACCACGCCTCTCATATAATCTTTGATGATATCACTTGTTTCTTTCGAAATGGTTTTCTTTATTAAGACAGGATTTTTATTCTCTGTAACGTTCCCGTTCTCATCCTGAATCTGCTTTACCACATGGGGCTTATAATAATTACCGCCATTGACAAGAGAGCAGAAGGAACCTGCAAGCTGGTTCATAGTTACCGTAAAGTTCTGCCCGAATGCATTGGTCATCAGACTGACCGGATCCATATTCTCCTCTGTGTAGAGAAGTCCTGCAGCCTCTCCCGGAAGATCAATCCCACAGTATTCCCCGAATCCGAATATCTTCTGATACCGGACGGTATCCTTTACCCCCAGCACATTTCCGATATCCATAAGCGCCACATTGCAGGAATTCTCTACAGCCTGCTTCAGCGACTGCGTGCCGTGGCCGCTCGTATTATTACATTTAATCTTCCACTCCTCTGTCTGAACATAACCGCCGCAGACATAGGATTCCCCACCGGTCAGCTTCCCGAGCTCCAGCCCTGCTGCCACGGTAAAAGGCTTAATCGTAGAGCCTGGTTCAAAGGTCTCGCTGACACAGAAATTATTCCACAGGGAATACAAGGTATCCAGCTTCTTGTCATCCTTCATCTTCTTAATCTGCTCTTCTGAATAATATGCACTCAGATCTCTCGGGTTATTCAGATCATAGTTCGGATAAGAAGCCTCGGCCAGGATCTCCCCATTCTGCGGGTTCATAACAATCACTGCTGTATTCTTGCTTCCTGCTCCGTCCCATGCCTGATTCTGATGCTCCTCATTAAATGCCAGGATATGCTTCTCTACAATGCTCTGAACCTGAAGATCTATGGTAGACACAACCGTATTCCCATTCTCCGGCTCCTTGACTGTTCTTTCATAAGTAGAATCCTTGTCCTGGTAGCCGTAAACTCTTCCGTCTGTTCCATTTAAGACCGAATTATAGGAATCTTCGATTCCGTTGCTCCCTACATTGCCGTCCACGGTAAAACCAATCACATCACTTGCCAGGGAGCCATAAGGATACGTCCTTACATAATCCTCTTCCAGCCATATTCCATTCACATATGGATGATTTTCATCATCCTCATCGATCTTTTCGAATTCCTTCGCCTTGTCATAGTCAATTCCTTTTAAAAGAACAGTATACCTGGCAGAAGGATTCTCCTGGGCTATGCCCCTTACCTCCTCCGGGCTAAGTTCAAAAAGTTCTGATAGCACATTCAGCGTCGGCTCTATATATTTTTCGTCGCTTAGCATTACCTTGCTGTCCAGTATGACATTATAGACCCGGGCACTGGTGGCAAGCTTAGAGCCATTGCGGTCTACAATATCCCCCCTCTTAAAGGGGATCGTCCGGCTTCCATACTGCTGCTGGTCCAACACCAGCTTCGAATAGCGTTCCCCGCTTGATGCATTGATATAAGTAATTCTCACCACTAAAACAGCAAAAGCTAATACGATACCCATGAAGAGCATGATTAGCTTTTTCTGCATCAGCTTTGTAGATTTTCTTTTGAATATTTTACGCCTTTTTCTTCTTATTCTTCCTGCCATAATTCTATCTAATCCTCATGTTTATCTGACTGGGCAAGTACCCCGTCCTCGGGTATGTCCTCATACTGCTTTACATAATCCGCAGAGGGCCTCTCGTACTCTACAATCTGATCCTCCGAGGCATATACCATGCCGAGATCCTTCTGTGCCTTTGTCCTGATCTCATCCAGATTCACGGCATCCATCACAAAATTATATCTTGTGTTATTCTCTTCTTTTCTGTCAGCCAGCTCTGCCTGCAGCGCCGTAATATTCTCGGAACGCTTCGTAATCTTTGACTGAAGCTTTACATAGTTCACACAGATCACCAGCGCAAGCACTGCCGCAAGTGTAAGGAACATAACATAACCGGCATTCATGCAGAGCGCCTTCCTTCGGTTCTTCCTCACCTGGCTGCTCGCCCTGGCGGCGGACTGCGGCTCTTCACTTTGTCCTTCCGGCCAGTATGCAGGCTTCGCCGCAACATTTCCATGAACATATGTCTGTCCGGCCATCCTGTCACGCCTTCCCTGACTGCCCGTACGTGCACGATATCGTGCTGCCATTACACTCACCCCTTTGCTCTTGTTATCATAACAGCATTGTCCTCTTCCCTGTTATGCCTTACCCATCATGACCCCGCTCAAATATGCGAAGCTTCGCACTCTTAGAGCGGCTGTTCTCCTCCATCTCTCTCTCCCCCGGAAGGATTGGCTTCTTCGTCACAATTCTCCCCTTTGAGACGTTTCCGCACACACACACCGGGAAATCGGGCGGACATGTACAAGGATTCTCATTCCTCCTGAAGGCACTCTTCACAATCCGGTCCTCCAGTGAATGGAAGGTTATAATACATAGTCTTCCGCCGGGATTCAACAGTCCGATCATGTCATCCAGTGAATCCTTTAAAACCTCCAGTTCTCTGTTCAGTTCGATCCGGATCGCCTGAAATGTCCGCTTCGCCGGATGACCTGACTTCTTCTGATACTTCATGGGGATGGCTCCCTTAATAATCTCTGCCAGTTCCCCTGTTGTCTCCACAGGCTTTTCCTTTCGCCTTTTTACAAGATGCTTCGCAATATTCTTTGCGAATCTGTCCTCCCCGTAATCCCTGATCACATGAAAGAGTTCCATCTCACTGTACTCATTGACGATGTCTCTGGCCGTCCTTACCTGACGGGTATCCATCCGCATATCCAGAGGCGCATCTTCGCGGTAGGAGAATCCCCGCTCTGCCGTATCAAGCTGATAAGATGATACGCCCAGATCGAGAATGATCCCATCGACCTTGTCAATGCCAAGCTTTTGAAGTTGGGACTTCACATCACGATAGTTGCTTCTGACTATCCTGACCTTCTCCCCGAAGCCCTTTAGCCGCTGACCCGCAGCTTCGATCGCTGCAGCGTCCTGATCTACTCCTACAAAAATCCCCTTATTTCCAAGGCGGCTGCATACCTCAAAGGCATGCCCGCCTCCGCCGAGCGTTCCATCCACATAGATGCCGTCCGGCTTAATATGAAGTCCCTCTATTGTCTCTTCAAGTAACACTGACCTGTGTCTGAATTCCATACCTGCCCCTTCATTATATCACATTATAATAGCTCAGATCTAGATACTGAATCCACTGGCTTCCATATCTGCCGCAATGTCCTCAATGTTGAGCTCCACTTCAGCATTCTTTTCATCCCATCTGGCCTTGTCCCATATCTCGGCACGCTTCCCCATACCGATAAACACGACTTCCTTATCAAGTCCTGCATAGCCTCTCAGCACAGAAGGGATCAATGTCCTGCCCTGCTTGTCCAGATCTCCGTCTGTTGCACTCCCCTGGAAAAAATAGGCAAACGCGCGGGCCTTCTTATCTGTGGTGGTCGGTAAGGCGTTAAGCTTCTCCTCAAAGGCAGTCCATTCATCCTCCGGGTAGACGTACAGACAGTTCTCCATCCCCTTGGTAATGACGAAATTCTCCCCTAGATCGTCACGAAACCTGGCGGGAATGATCAATCTGCCCTTGGCATCAATATTATGGCTGTACTCTCCCTTCAACATAATGTACTCCCTCTTGTATGAAGTATACTCCCCTGTGTCTCCACTTTTTTACCACTTCATACCACTTACCACCACTTTTTACCACCTGCAACCATTGTAAAACACTTTTGGGGTGATTTCAAGCACTTTTTTCATTTTTACAGAAATACAACAGGTCTTACTGTTATAATATAGCCGGAAAAGCGCAAAAAAACAGACAGTACACACTGTCTGTTTTTTTTGCGCTTTTCTTTTATTCCTGTGCTGTGTCTTCCTTTTCTGCTTTTTCGTCCTCTGTATCATCCGGAGCGGACGCGTCAGTAATATTTTTCGAAAAATCGTTAAATGCACGGTAATCTATCTGAACCTTTTCCGGTTCCTTATTGGATTCGTACATGTCATAAGCAGAATAGCCAATCCATACAACAAGCAAAAGACCTGCCGCGGCCACAACACACTTGCGCAGGGCATTGGTCATCTTCTGCTTTTTCATAATCTGCTTCCGGTTTGCCTTTTCCTGTTTATATCTGTCTACCTTTTCCTGACTCATATGCGAAAACTCCTTCTATTCTCCGTATTTCTTTTGTCTCAGCCTTTTTATTATAGCACAGGTCAGAAAATTATACAACCACTATTATTCCGCCATCGGCAGCATACATACTGCTGATTCCAGCGGTATCCAGTATAATAATATTTTTAAAATCCGCCTTACTTTTCAGCATCTCCTTTACCGACTCCGCGCGCTCCCTGCAGTTACAGTGAGAGATTGCCAGAATCTTTTCCTTCGAATTCTTCACATCAGCAATCACATGCTCCCCCATCTTCGCCAGTGCCTTCTTCACTCCCCGCGCCTGCCCAAGCTGGCAGATGGTGCCTTCCGGCGTGGCACCCATGACAGGCTTAATATTCAGCGCTGTCGCCATAACCGCCTTCAGTCCAGTGAGCCTTCCATTCTTTCGAAGCGTCTCAAGAGTCTCAAGGACGAAATACGTATTCTGCCCTTCAATATATTCTTCCACCCTGCGCACCGTCTCATCAAAGGAAAACCCCTGCTCCTCACACTCCTGGATCTTAAGGGCAATCAGTGTCTCTCCGATGGATGCAGAGCGGGAATTAAACACATAGATGTCCTTTTCCCCATATTCCTCTATATACAGATTCTTCCCCAGCACCGCACTGTTATAAGAACCACTCAATTCTGCTGAAAGCGTTACAGCATATACCCTGTCTGCCTCACAGCAGTATCCCTCCATATATCTTTCCGGCGAAGGGCAGGAGGACTTCGGACACTCCGGCGATTCCTTCACATATTTTAAAAACAATGACTGATCAAAGGTGTCATCATCCACCATATGGTGTCCATTCACATCAATCTCCAGTGATGCTGTCTCAAAATTTCCCGAGGCTTTCATCTCTCTGGTCAGCTCTCCGCAGCTGTCCACGATTATCTTGTAACTCATAATTTCTCTCCATACTCCTTCGCATGTTCTCATTTCTATTGCGTCAAAACACCTTTTGACACTTGTATCATTATATGTAGTTTTCATTACTACATACACTATCATAGCATACTTTATATAGAAAGTCAAACTGTTTAGAGGAGTGAAGCAGCCTACTATTCACGGCCCGGAAGACCGCCCATAGCAACGCACAGCTATTCATCAATCCGGATACTCCGGGAGACTGCGAATGCAATCCCCATCTCTGCTAGCAGAAACAGGATCGATGTGCCTCCATAGCTGATAAACGGCAGTGTAATACCAGTCGTAGGGATAAGGTTTGTAACAACCGCTACATTTAAGATAACCTGCAGTGCAATATGGGCGAAGATTCCTGTCACCACCATAGATCCATACATATCCGGTGCATTCTGCGCGATAAACAGCAGGCGGTATAAAAGCATGGCAAACAGAACCAGTATCATAAGTGCGCCGAATACCCCAAGCTCTTCACAGATTACAGAAAGAATCATATCATTCTGAACCTCGGGTATAATCATCTTCTGCGCACTATTTCCCAGTCCCTTTCCGAAAAATCCGCCTGATCCTATGGCATAGAGCCCCTGAAGCGTCTGATATCCGTCATCGGATGCATATTTTTCCGGATCCAGCCATGTAATGATTCTCTGCAGCCGGAAATTATCGCTTGTCACACTCATCACAAGAACCCTTCTCAGCGCCCACACAATGGCAATTACCGCCGCAATTCCTGCCGTCACAAGAGCAATGAATGGCTTTGTCTCCGGATGCATCACAAAGATCAGAATGCAGGTAATCCCCAGTACAATAAGAGCTGTACTTAAGTTATCCGTAAGCTTATATACACAAAGTGCCGAAAACCCGCCCCACATCAGAATCCTGCCGATTCCACGGCTTGTCCTCGCCTCCTTCCCCAGTTTAATAATCACGACCGGAATAAACAGGACAACCGCTATCTTCGTCACCTCCGCCGGCTGGAACTGCTGCCCGAAGGGCAGCCTGATCCATCTGCGGGCGCCGTTTACCGTCTTTCCCAGCGGCGTCTGCACAAGCAGCATCAGTACTATAGATATGTAATAAAAATATCTGGCCCATTTTATATAAAAGTGATAGTTAATACGGGAGACAACCATCATCCCCGCAAAGCCTGCCGCACAGAACATAATCTGTCTTTTAAAATAGAACATACTGTCACCATAATCCACCAGCGCACTGTATGAGCTTGTACTGTAGAGCATCACCAGCCCGAAGCAGACCAGGCAGATCAGAACCGCCAGAAGGCTATAATCAAAATAGTGTTCCCCCTGTTTTTTCCTCTCTCTCTGTCTTTTTTCCATATATCTATACTCCCATCTGTGAACGTAACTTATTATCCCCCATTATACCCTGTAGACTCCTCAAAAACAACCTCGGGCACAACTTTTCATTTTTCACATAGTATAATATTGCAAATATTTTATGGAAGGAGCAAGAACAAATGCCGAATTACCGTTACAACCAACAGGATTTTTCAAGGCGCAGAGGCTGCGGGCAGCCATCGTCTGTCACTCCAGAAGCCATATACCCTGTCTGCCGTGACTCCAGATCCTCCTGTGATGAACTCAATAATATGCCGCTTGCCATGGCATACGTTCCGTGGCAGGAATGGCGAAATATTTATGAAGCAGAAAAGGGATTCCACTGCGGCACAATCTTCGAAGAGCTTAACAAACCATTCCGTGGGATAGGAGGATGCCAGAATGTCAGATAACAGACCTTGCCGTGAAGAATTATTTGAATGGATTAATGTGGTAAGCTTTTCCGTCGATGATGTAAAGCTGTACCTTGATACACACCCGTGCGATCGTGATGCACTGGAATATTTTGAAGAATTCAAAAAACAGCGTGTGCAGGCCTTAAAAGAATATGCAAAATATTATGGCCCGCTTACTATAGATACAGCCTGCACGCCGGCGGAGCGCTGGGCATGGATTGACAACCCGTGGCCATGGCAGGAAGGAGGATGCTAATTTATGTGGAATTATGAAAAACGCTTACAGCACCCAGTAAAGATTACACAGCCGAATCCAGAGATCGCACAGGTGATCATCAGTCAGTTCGGCGGACCTGACGGTGAACTTGCCGCCTCCATGCGTTACCTCTCGCAGCGTTATACAATGCCCTATAACGAAGTAACGGGAATCTTAACGGATATAGGTAGAGAAGCCCCTGAAATGTTCCATCTCAGGGGCCTGCAATTTTAGTATTTCTTTAAATGTCTCAATCCCTTGCCAGCACAAACTGGTCTACTAACTTCTTCAGACTTTCAGCTTCTGCAGAAAGCTCTTCACTAGCTGCAGCGCTCTGCTGGGAAGTCGCACTATTCGTCTGCACTACAGAAGAAATCTGGTCAACACCCTCTGTAATCTGCTGGATAGCCGCGGTCTGGTCTTCTACCTCATTTACAACAACGTCCATCTTTGCAGTTACTTTTCCGGCGAGGGAGCTGGTAAGTTCCAGAGAATCCGTAACCTGCCCCACAGCCTGCGTACCTTCATTGACAACTGAAATGGAGCCTTCAATCAATTCCTTTGTAGCTTTAGCTGCAGCATCGGATTTAGACGCAAGATTACGTACTTCATCCGCAACAACGGCAAAACCCTTTCCAGATGTTCCTGCCCGTGCCGCCTCTACAGCAGCATTCAAAGCAAGAATATTGGTCTGGAACGCAATATTTTCAATCGCGCCGATAATCTTGGCAATCTCCACAGATGAGTCCGAAATCTTCTCCATAGCCGTATTCAGATCTTTCACATATTC
Organism: uncultured Lachnospiraceae bacterium; assembly: GCA_947566645.1. GTDB lineage: Bacteria > Bacillota > Clostridia > Lachnospirales > Lachnospiraceae > CAPEBR01. The sequence goes on along the minus strand of CANOKL010000031.1, from coordinate 2,708 downwards.
CACGCTGGTATTCAGCTGCGCTCCTGCCTGATTTACGTATTCACCCGCCTCCTGAGCCGCAATTGCTGTCTGTCTGGCGCTTTTAGATATCTCAGTAATCGTAGCTGCCAGCTCCTCTATAGAACTTGCCTGTTCCACAGTACCCTGACTCAGCGACTGGGCTCCATCAGATACCTGGGAACTGGCAGCGGACACCTGTCCGGCAGAAGAATCAATCTGGCGCATGGTATTGCTCAGCTCAACCTTCAGATGCCGCATGGAATGAAGAATACTCTGAAAGTCACCCACATATTCCTCGCGATGGTCAGACCTTATATCAAAATTCTGATTTGCCATCTCATTGAGCAGATAACCTATATCATGAATAATTGTATTAAGCCCGGTTACCATCTCTGCTGTAGACCTGGTCAGCTCTGCCGTCTCATCACGCCCCCTGACCTGGGGTACCGGTGATGACAAATCCCCTTCTACCAAAAGCTTCATACGCCCGGCACAGGCACGCATAGGTACACTGATATTATTGGACAGCTTCAGAGCTACTACAATAGATGCGAGAACAGACACTGCGATCACAACCAGGTTAATAATGATACCAAAATATGTATCAGCCAGGTAATCTGTCTTCAATGCGGTAACCGCAACGCTCCAGCCGTCTGTACCGCTTACTGGCGCATACGCTAAAAACCGGTCCTCATCATCTCTGCGAAAGCTCCCGAATCCATTTTTTCCCTGACACATTTTTTTATGAAGAGCTGCCAGTTCCTTTAAAGAACCATCTTTTTCTGCTTCTTTTTCAATATTCTGAGTGGTGATCGTCTCCAGTGTAGTATCAGCAATCGTGTCCCCTGATTTGTTAAGCATATACGCATGACAGCTGTCACTAACATTAATAGAAGAGACAATATCATTCAAAAATGTCTCCTGAGGTACAAAATATACCACTCCTGCTATATCGGAATTACCGTCTCCTCCTGCATAAAGCGGTGCTGCTACCATGATAGACAACTCTCCGGTAACTTTGCTGACCAGCGGCTCTGATACACTGACATTTCCCTTCATTGCCTGCTGCACATACTCCCTGTCAGAATAGTCTTTCCCGTCAAGGATACTATAGCCATCTGAATTGATAATGTTACCCCGCTGGAAGCCATGCATTTCAACACGCTCATTTATAATAGCACGCTTCTCATCCAGAGACACCTTCTCATCAGATAACTGCGAAATACGTCCTGTGTCCACAGCAACATTCTTATAGGCTGTCAGCTCCTGTTCAATACGTTCTGCCGCCAAAACAGCCGTCTCACTCATCATCTCCTTTACAGTGGCAAGCGTGCTCCTGTAGTTTAGCAAAATACTAGATGCCCCTACCGCAATCAGGGCAGTCAGGACTGTTGCCATCAGGCTTATGGTGATTTTCTTACGAATACTCTTCATTTCGTTTCTCCCTCACTTTGCTATAAAATTGTAAATCTTTTATCTGGTGTATATATTGCATCATAACATACACAGGCAAAATTATATTCATATTATAACATAGAGAAAAATTTACGTCTATTTAAAACATGAATTTTCATCTTTTTCTTCTCACATCATAATATAATAAACGAAGAGAAAAGCAAAAGCAGGACATAAGAGAAGATCAGGGCAGACTGCTTCCTGTTATCATTTACGCTTTTTTACAGCTGTGTAGCTCCATTTGAAAGGAAGCAGCTTCAAATACACATCAATATGGTCTTTGTCATTTACGACCATTTTATCTAAAATTTCCTTATAGAAATCATCTTCATATTCCACACCATTTATAAGTTCATTTACCGCTTCTGTAATTTCAGCGGCAAGTTCCTGCGTCCCAATCTGTGATTCTGGTTTTTCACTGCCTGTACCTGCGGTATCCATTGCAATAACAGACCTGATAACAGTAAGAAGATTATCCGTTATTTTCTTCTTATTATATTTTAAGTTCCTCGTGACAAGATACATGATATGGATAACATCTTCATTGCGTATGCCGGGTCCGCTGCATCCAGCCTGCTTTCCCTCTTTGTCCACATGCGGACTTCCATGTCTTGCTGCCTCAAGACACCGCCACGCCTTATAACGGCTTCCATTTTTCCGGATTTTATATCGTGCCACATAACCCCTGCCGCAGCATCCGCACTTAATTTTCCCTGAAAACGGATAACGATTGCTGTACTTTGATTTTCCCTCCTGCGATAGTGATTTCTCGTCTAACATACGGTTTGCTTTATCAAAAAGCTCACGGGAAATAATCGGTTCATGATGGTCTCTGATAATCACAAATTCCTCTTGCCCGAGGTTTACCTTCTTTTCATGGGATAAAAAGTCTGGCGTATAGGTTTTCTTCTGCACCAGATCGCCGCAGTATTTTTCATTGCGGAGCACACGGAGAATAACTGTGTTCTGCCAGTTCTTAACCCGCATGGGCTTAATCCCCTCCTCCTGAAGTTCACGTGCAATCACATGAGTCCCTTTCCCCTCATCTACAAACTTGTGGAAGATAAGGCGGACAACCTCTGCCCCCTCCTCGTTAATATACATTTTGCCGTCTTTCACATCATAGCCAAGCATACTCCGTCCGAACACAACTCCCTGCTCCATCTGGCGTTTCTGCCCCCATTTTACACGTTCAGATGTCTTACGGCTTTCCTCCTGTGCAATCGAGGACATAATGGCAAGGCGAAGCTCCG
>CANOKL010000030.1 GCA_947566645.1 uncultured Lachnospiraceae bacterium | reverse complement strand
ACGACTCATTATGGTGAGTATACGACTGAGACAGAAGAGTTTCAAGTAACAGGGAGAACAATAGAGGTGGAGGCAGACCATGTTAACGTACCCTATAACGGCGAGGAACATGGGATAAAGGTAACAGTAAAAGTGCCTGTAGAGGGTGCTACGATAAAATATGGAGTTACAAAGGAAGAGTATAATCTGGAGAAGAGTCCAACGTACAAAGAGATTGGAGAAAATACAGTTTACTACAAAGTGACAGCCCCTGGCTATAGTGACTTGGAAAAAGAAGCAAAAGTAACCATTACAAGGGCTACTCAAAGCAATGCAAAGGTAGAAATGACAGGCTATGTGTATGGTGGGCCGGTAAATGAGCCGAAAATAAAGGAAGCAGAGGAGAATCCAGAGATTACATATTATTATAGTAGTGAGAACAAAAATGAAGGTGGGACAGAGTGGGATAATGCAGAGGCGGTTAATCTGCCGATAGGGACTTATTATATGTATGCAAAGTTGGAGGAAACGCCTCATTATGGTGAGTATACGACTGAGGCAGAAGAGTTTCAAGTAACAGGGAGAACAATAGAGGTGGAGGCAGACCATGTTAACGTACCCTATAACGGCGAGGAACATGGGATAAAGGTAACAGTAAAAGTGCCTGTAGAGGGTGCTACGATAAAATATGGAGTTACAAAGGAAGAGTATAATCTGGAGAAGAGTCCAACGTACAAAGAGATTGGAGAAAATACAGTTTACTACAAAGTGACAGCCCCTGGCTATAGTGACTTGGAAAAAGAAGCAAAAGTAACCATTACAAGGGCTACTCAAAGCAATGCAAAGGTAGAAATGACAGGCTATGTGTATGGTGGGCCGGTAAATGAGCCGAAAATAAAGGGAGCAGAGGAGAATCCAGAGATTACATATTACTATAGTAGTGAGAACAAAAATGAAGGTGGGACAGAGTGGGCCAATGCAGAGGCGGCTAGTCTGCCGGTAGGGACTTATTATATATATGCAAAGTTGGAGGCAACGACTCATTATGGTGAGTATACGACTGAGACAGAAGAGTTTCAAGTAACAGGGAAAACAATAGAGGTGGAGGCATACAATGTTAACGTACCCTATGACGGCAAGGAACACGGGATAGAGGTAATAGTGAAAGACCCAGTAGAAGGAGCAACGGTAAAATACGGAACGAAGCCGGAAGAATATAATCTGACCGAAAATCCTCAATACTGTAATGCAAATGAATATACGGTTTACTACCAAGTGACAGCAGAGAATTACAATACAGTAGAAGGAGTAGCTACTGTAAAGATAGAAAAAGCAATTCAGGGAGACATAACCGTAGCCATGGAAAATTATGAGCGTGGTGGAAAAAGCATTCCTTCTATAAATAAACCAGACACCATCAAAGAGGACGCACCAATTAAGTTTTACTATAATACTTCTGGTGATACGAGCGGCGGTACGCTTTGGGCAGAAAATAATTCTTCCAAAATAGCGGCAGGTAACTATTATATATATGCAGTTTTAGGAGAAACCACGAATTATAAAGAGTATCGTACAAAAGCAGTTGGATTTACTGTATATGCGGGGCATTCCTTAGGCAAGGGAGTAGTTACTAAAAAACGGACCGATAGTTCAGAAGGCGAACTGACATACACCTGTGAGCATGGCTGTGGCTATACAAAAAAATTACCACTTCCTAAAAAAGTTGTTACAGTTGAATTAGGAAAAAAGGCGAAAATAATTAGTGATATATCGGCATGTACCATGAAGCTGCCTAATGCATCCAAGTATAAGAAATACCTCACACTGGACACAAAAAAGGGGATAATTAAAACTAAGAAGTATTACAAAGTAAAACTAAAAAAATCCATTCCGGTTAATGTTGTTGTTGATGGCGTGACATATAAGGTAAATGTGAAGGTTAAGATTCCAACTCCAGAGGTAAAGATATCAAAAGGACGACCTACTCCAATGTCAGATGGCTCAAAAGCATACAAATATTCTTTTACGTATAATATTAAGGGTGCGGACAGCATAAAGGTACGAATGAAGAAAGGGGGAACTAAAAAACTTAATAGGGAATTTGATTATTATATAAGCAAACCGAAGAGTAATAAAATGTCTTATGTACTCTTTTCAAAGAAAACATTAAAAAAACTTAAAAATAAGGTTACATTTAAGATTACAGTTTCTTATGGAAAAGGAAAAAATAAGTTAGAGCTTCCCGCTATCACAAGGTCAATAGAATAGAATTCGTAACAATAAGCAAAGGATGAAGAGAATGGTAAAAACCAGTCAGAGACATTAACCGTAACGAAGTAAAACGTATAGAAAAAGGAAAGGATACAACAGGTATGAAACTATGCATGGGTTGTATGAACCAGATGGAGGATCATCTTTTGGTATGTCCCCATTGTGGGTTTAATGAAGCGGCATTAAGGCAGGAGTCCTATTACCTTGATCCGGGTACAATTATCGGGGGTAAATATATCGTAGGCAGGGTTATGAGTTATGGCGGGCATACGATTTCCTATCTGGGGATGGATGCAGAAGCGGATAGAAAGGTAATTATAAAAGAATATCTGCCAAGTGACTTCTCAACACGGTCTGAAGGCGAGAAGGAAGTTACTATTTATTCCGGAGACGGGCAGGTGCAATTTGAACAGGGACTGACTAATTTCCTGAATGAGGCGAACCGGATTCAACAGTTGGGGAAAGCAGAAGGAATTGCACAGGTCTATGACTGTATTGCAGAGAATGAAACAGGTTACGTGATTTCGGAATACGTAGTGGGAAAGACATTAAAGGAGATATTAGATTCCGGGAAAAAGTTTGGAGCAGAGGAGGCAAAAAGCTTTATCCTAAAAATATTAAGAGGTCTGGCCAAGGTACACAAAATGAACATTGTGCATTGTGATATTTCTCCGGAAACAATTATGGTTACTGATTCTGGAGAGATTAAGCTTATGGATTTTGGAGCTACCAGATATGTGACAACCGCAAATTCCAAGAGCCTGTCTATTATATTAAAGAGGGGATACGCCCCCGAAGAGCAATACAGAAGCCGTGGAGTGCGGGGACCCTGGACAGATGTCTATGCGTTAGGTGCGGTGATGTATCGTATGATTACCGGAGTGGTTCCCCAGGAATCGGTAGACCGTGTGCTGGCAGATGAGCTGAAGGAGCCGTCAAAAATGGGTATTTCCATACCAATGAATACGGAAAATGCGCTTATGAATGCATTGAATGTATATCAGGAAGAACGGACGCCTTCTGCAGAGGCATTTCTAAAGGAGTTAAACAGTCCGTCTGTAAAGCGGATTAAAGTAAAAAAACGCAACAATAAAACAGGAAAATTTCCTATATGGGCGAAGGGACTGGTTGCCTGCCTGTTCTGCGTTGCAATCGCAGGCGGGATAGTACTGTACAGAATGTCTGGAGAGGACACGCGGCTTGACAGTAAGGCAATTATACTAAAAGATCTCAAAGGCATGGAAGTGGAAAAAGTACAGGAATACATTGATTCTCTTAATAAAGATAATGGATGGAATATTAAGCTTGATACAGAAGAGCATATTTTTGATTTAGTTAAAGAGAATAACGGAACAATCTATAGCCAGTCTGTAGAGCCTTCAACAAATCTGTCAGACAAGACAGTATTAGAGAACATAGACGATTTACAAGATGAAAATGGTAAAGTTACGGGAACAATCAAATGTACTGTCTATAGTAATGAAAAGCTTTATTTTAGTGAAATCAGTAATATGAATGCATATGCATTGGCAAAGAAGCTGGGTATTGATGTGACGGATGAAACCCGTTTTATAAGAGTACAGGGGGAAAAAGGAAATTATTATGATTTGAAATCTCTTCAGACAGAAGAGGAGGTCATAAATGCAGAAGATTTAAAAAAGGAAGAGAACGCAAATAAAGAAATTAATTATAATGAAGGAATTAGGATTTCCTATTATGCATCCGAGTTTTTTTACTGGAAAGAGCTGGACGCTTTTGAAGGGAAGAAAATTAATGATTTGCCTAAATATGCAACATATGAATATGATCTGAAGAATGAAAAGAAAAGGAAAAAGACTGGGAAGGAGAAATCTTTAAAGGGGACTAGCCTTGTAGATGAGAATTACTATTCATTTGAAGAAGAGGCAGGGACAATTGTTGAGCAGACGAGGCCTGCAGGACAGAAACTTGATATGAGTGAAGGAATGGAAGAGGCATTGCTATATGTAATTAAAGAAAGACTTACATATGATGGAGAAACAGGCAGCCAAGTTGAAGATAAGGTAAAAAAATGGAATGGTGTTACAGTTGAATTTGCAGGAAGTAAAGACGGTTCACAGGAGGTTATCGGAGTATCAGTTTTCGATGAGAACGGGCAGGAAATTAAGTATTTCAAAAAAGGCCAAAGGGTAAAAATTATAATAACAACGAAAGAGATTCCTGAGCCAGAGCCGATACAGGAAAATACACCGAGTAATGAAATACCTCAGACACCGATTCAAGGACCAGCTGCACCAACACCGACTTTGCCTCCTACTGATAACAATGGACGGGGAGCAAGTTAAAGGAGAAAAAATGAAACTTTGCTATCATTGCATGCAGCAAATACGCAACAAGAGATTCCGGGTATGCCCAAATTGTGGAAAAAAACTGGATATACAGCAGATACCGGTGAGTTTCCTAAGCCCTGGTACGATTTTACAGGACAGATTCATTTTGGGCTACCCGTTAGGCTCCGGTGGCTTCGGGAACACCTACATCGGGTGGGACAAGCTTCTTTTACGAAAGGTTGCAGTAAAGGAATTCTATCCAAGGCAGTTTAGCAGCCGTGCGGCAGATGGCATTACGGTGGAGGCAACAGAGAAGTATCTCCAGTCAAGGCACGACAAAGGACTGCTGCATTTCCTGGATGAAGCAAGGAATGTAGCCTCTCTCCACGATATCAGGGGAGTTGTAGCGATTTCTAATTTCTTCAAGGAAAATGGAACCGGATATATTGTCATGGAGTACCTGGATGGGATGAGCGTAAAAGACATCCTTAAGAAATCCGGTAATAAAAAAGACTACAAGTGGTGTCGGAGAGTTATACTTACTGTGCTCGATATACTTAGAGATATCCATAAGAGAGGCATTGTCCACAGGGATATTGCTCCTGACAATATATTCGTGACAAACCAGGGCGTGATCAAGCTAATTGACTTTGGAGCGGCAAAGTATGAGACGGCTTTGACAGCTGAGAGGTCAGAGATCGTGTTAAAGGGCGGATATGCACCGATTGAACAATACAGCCGTGCGGCGGTGCAGGGACCGTACACTGATCTATATGCGGTCGCCGCACTCTTTTACCGGATGCTGACCGGGCAGAAGCCAATCCCGGCAATTGAACGGATCCAGCAGGATGCTCTGATTCCTCCGTCCAAGATGGGAATTGAGATCCCAGGAAAGGCTGAGATGGGAATGATGGTCTGTCTGAATGTCAGGCCAGAACACCGGCTTCAAAGTGCAGACGAATTTATGGAGGCCCTGGACGGGAGAGATTTTATCCCGGTATATGAACCGAGATGGATCCTGCCTCAGGAGGAAAAAGGCACTGGACTTTTCAGAAAAATATCCAGGCTTCCTGTTGTGGCAAAGGCAGGAATCTGCTTTGCCGGTATCTGTCTGATCTTCGGTATTGTCTTGGGAATATCGAAAACCGGGTATCAGAGCATGCAAAGGGCAGAAGGCAAAAGTAGCACGCTTGAAGATGGAGCAATACGGCTTCCAGATTATACCGGAATGAGCGCAGAGGAAGCACAGGATCATGTCCATAAGCTGAACAGACAGAATGGATGGAATATTACACTTGATACTTCCCGGCATATATTTGATCCGGATGAGAAAAATAATGGTACAATCTGCAGCCAGTCGGTAAAGTCATCAATTGATCTGACAAGTAAAGCTGATCTGGAGAGTACAGAGGATTTGAAACAGAACGCAGATGGGAAGGTTGAGGGTATTATCCAATGTACAGTCTATAGCAGCGAAAAGCTCTATTACAGTGAAATCAGAGGTCTGAATGCGTTTGCGTTAGCCGAAAAATTAGGTATAGACAAAAGTGATGGAACCCGTTACCTGGGAGTACAGGAAGATGGAGGAAGGTATTATGACATTAAAGAGATTCAGACAAAGGATGGCTCCATATCTGCTGAGGAATTGAAAGACGAGGCAAATGCCGGTAAGGAAATTAGCTGTGATGAAAAATTTTGTATTATTTTTTACGCTCCCGATTTTTTGTATTGGAAATCGTTAGATTCTTATGTAGGTAAAAATATAAAGGATATTAAATGCGCTTCCTATCAATATGATCTGAATAATGAGAAAAAAAGGAAGAAAACCGGAAGAAAGGTATCATTAGCCGGAACCAGCCTGGTAAATGAGAACTGTTACTCATTTGAAAAGAAAAAAGGAACTGTTGTTGAACAGACCAGGAAAAAGGGGGAGACGCTTGATACAAGCGAAGGCATGGACGAGCCTCTGTTATATGTGGTTAAGAAAAAACTTACATACGAGGGGAAAACAGGCAGCCAGGTAAAGAAAGAGATAGAAGGCAAGACAAAGGGCTGGGATGTAACTGTAAATATTGAAGGCGGAACAGGACAGGAATCACAGTATGTAATAGGAGTAAATATTTACGACAAAAAGAAAAAAACGGTTGACTACTTTAGAGAAGGGAAGAAGTATTCCATTACAATAACGACAGAGTCAGTACCAGCGCCTGTGCCAACACTAGCGCCGACACCAATGCCGTCACAGAATGTACCGACGCCGGCATCTTCGACACCGGCTGATACTCCGCCAGCAGGTGGTGGTAATTCGGACGGAGGCTCAGATGTTGGACACTAAGGAGAAAACTATGAAACTTTGCTATCATTGCATGCAGCAAATACAAAATGAAAAATTACGCACCTGCCCCAACTGTGGCAAAAGTCTTGCCATACAGCAGGTATCCCCCAGATTCTTAAAGCCCGGCACAGTCCTGCAGGGCAAGTTCATCATAGGATATCCACTGGGCTATGGCGGCTTCGGGAATACCTATGTGGGGTGGAACAAGCTCCTTCTGCGCAAGATTGCGGTCAAGGAGTTTTACCCGGAGCAGTACATTGGCCGCGGGGAGGACGGCGTCACAGTGACCGTGCCGGATGAGAGCCTGAAGACCAGATTCAGGAAGGGGCTCCAACAGTTCCTTGAAGAGGCAAGGAGCGTAGCGGCTCTTCAGGACATCAGGGGAGTGGTGGCGATATCCAACTTTTTCGAGGAAAACGGAACCGGATATATCGTGATGGAGTACCTTGAGGGAATGGATGTAAAGACCATCCTCAAGAAATCCGGGGACAAGAAGGACTACGAGTGGTGCCGGAGGGTGGTGCTTACCGTGCTCCACACACTCAGGGATATCCATAAGCGCGGTGTACTCCACAGAGACATAGCGCCTGACAACATATTTGTAACAGACGAAGGTGTCATTAAGCTGATTGATTTCGGAGCGGCGAAGCATGCGTCATCTCTGGCAAATATGAAATCAGAGGTTGTGCTGAAGGTGGGGTATGCACCCATTGAACAGTACAGCCGGGAGGCAAAGCAGGGACCCTACACGGATCTCTACGCAGTCGCCGCCCTCTTCTACCGGATGCTGACCGGGCAGAAGCCGATCCCGGCAAATGAGCGTGCCCAGAAGGATGGCCTGATTCCGCCGTCTGATATGAATATCAAGATTCCGGAGCAGGCGGAGCTTGGCATCATGGTCTGCCTGAATGTAAAACCGGAGTACCGGCTCCAGAGCGCGGATGAATTCATGGAGGTTCTGGACGGGAAGAACTTTGTCCCAGTATACGAACCGGAATGGATTCTGCCTCCTGCAGAGGAAAATAATGGGATTCTGAGCAAGATCGCCAGGCTTCCTGTTGCGGCGAAGGCTGCCATTTGTTTTGGGTGTATCTGCCTGGTCTGCGGAATTGCCTTTGGGGTATCTGCAATTGGGCATAACACTACCCAGAAAGCAGAAAGTGTAAGCAACACCATTGAGGATGGGAAAGTGCGTCTGAAGGACTACACTGGAAAATCCTACGAGGATGTAATTGAAAACCTGAAGGATCAGGGGTTCGAGAATCTGGCGGCGCCCCAGTATGATTTCAGCAGTGAGGCGGAGGGCGTTATTACTGAGCAGTCGGTTCCGGCATCAGAGATTGTGGATGTTGACAGCGAGCTGGCATTTAAGGTCAGCGGAGGGGATACTTATTATACTATGCCAGACTTTACTGGCATGGCGGAGGCGCAGGTGATACAGTTTTTTACAGACAGAAATTTTGATGTAGAGGTACACGGCGATCCTTATAATATTGATGTCCATATGGCAGCAGGCGCAGGTGAAAATACGGGACTTGCAAAAAAGACAGGGAAGATCACTGTAAACTGGTATTTTTCCAAAGATATTGAAAGAGGGATATGCTATGACCAGTCTGTGGCAGTGGGAGAAAAATACGACAGTACAAAAGAAGTTTCCGTATTCATATCCATAGGCCAGGAGGAGGCTGCATTTATAAAGCAGGTTCCGGATTTTACAGGACTGTCAAAGGAAAAAGCGAAAAAGGCGCTGAAGAAGGCAGGGCTTGCTGAGATATTCAGCTTAAAATTCAAGGATTCCAAAGCTTATAAGGACGGAATCTCAGCGGGCCAGGTAAACAGACAGAGCGTTGCCGCAGGGGAAGAGATTAATGTACTAAAGAATAAGGGGAACAGGCAGAAGATTGTATTGTATGTCCAGAAGGAAAAACAGGTTCCCAAAGTGCCTGAGAATAACCAGGGCGGAGGCACGGACAAAAAGGAGCCGGTGCAGGAACCGGTACAAAAGCCAGAACCAGTTCCGTCAGATCCCGCAGATCTGGGTTCTGAAGACAGTGGTCACAGGAACGAATTGTTCTAAGGTGATGTCCGATACGCTTCATGTCTGAGCAGCAATTTCTAAAGAGGTGACAACAAATCATGGAGAAAAGATTAGTGAATCCGGACAATCTATGTATGGGCTGTATGGCCGAGCTTCCCCAACCATATGCCCGGTGTCCCCGCTGTGGATTCGAGACCAGGAATTACAGGAGACCGCAGAACAGCCTTCCCCTGTATGAGATCGTAAATGGGAAATATCTGATCGGAAGGGTAATCGGCATAGGGGGCTTTGGGATCACCTACATAGGATGGGATTTTTATCAGAGCAAAAAGGTATGTATCAAGGAATATTTTCCAAGGGCAGTTGCCGCAAGGAACACACATGCCGACACCTATTCAGAGCAGATCTCTGTCTCGGTCCAGTACAGCATGATGTACACAAAGAACCCGTCAAGAGCGCAGCATGCCTATGTGGAAGGCCTGAAAACGTATATTGAGGAGGCGAAAACGCTGTCCAGGTTCTACCTGATGCCGGGGATCGTGTCAGTGCGGGATTTCTTTTACGGAAATAATACGGCGTACATTGTGATGGAGTACATTGACGGAATCGACATGAAAAGGTATGCCAAAGCCAGGGGAGGCAGACTGTCGCCGGGAGAGTTATTTCCTATATTAAGGGATGTCTTAAAAGCACTGGATGAGGTGAACAGGGCGGGGATTATCCACCGGGATATCAGCCCGGACAACATCATGCTTACCCGGGATTATAAGGCGAAGCTGATTGACTTCGGGGCGGCGAGGGACTTTGCTGTACGCAATGGACCGGTGCTCCTAAAGCACGGGTACGCCCCCATTGAGCAGTATTACAGGGACGGGAAGCAGGGGCCGTGGACCGATGTGTACAGTATGTGTGCCAGTATCTATTATCTGCTGACCGGAGTCCGGATCCCTGATGCCGGGGAGCGTCAGAAGCGGGATACCCTTCAGAGGCTCCAGGCAATGGGCGTCCCTGTTTCGGAGGAGCAGGACCGCGCCGTGATGAAGGGGCTTCATATAGAGGCAGAAGAACGGTATCCTGCCGTCGCAGCGTTATACAGGGATTTATACGGAGAAGCGATATAAATATGTTCCTCCGGAATGCGCAGGCCGTGACTATAACATAAATTTACCAGGAGACAAGACAGTATGGAAATGCCCAAAGTTTGCTTAGGATGTTTTTCACAGTGGGATGAGGACGTTTTTGCATGCCCCCATTGCGGCTGGGAGCCGGGAAGGGAATATGAGGAGGTTCTTGGATGGAGAAGCGGTATTGTATTAGAGAAGCGGTATCTGTTGGGCAGGCTCTTCTGCCAGGAACAGGATACGGCGGTGTGGAGGGCCTATGATAATTTGCTGAAGCTTCCCTGCTTTCTGCTGAGAAGACAGGAGGATACAGAAGAAAATCTTGTCATTCTGGCACAGAAGCTTAGTGCAGTCAGTGAATCCAGGGGAGGATGTCTGGAGGTTCTGTCGGTTAAGCAGCTGGGACATAAGAATGTACTGATTTTCTCTATGAGAGACAGATATATGCCGGTCAGTGTTTTCAGGCTTTATCTGCTGCTTGCCCTGGGGGACAGGGCGGAGCGGTGTGAGGGGCGGGAGCCTTATACAGAGAATCCGGCAAGGAAGGAGCAGGCGCTGCCGGTGGGAACCTGCCTGGATCAGCGTTACCGGGTTATGGACTGTATCGGTGCCGGCGGCTTTGGAATCATCTATCTGTGTGAGGATGAGATTCTTCACCGGAGTGTTGCAGTGAAGGAATATTTCCCGTCGGAATGGGCGCAGAGGGACGGAGAGTACGTGGCTGTGAAGACCTCCGCCATGGTGGAGGCATACCGCTACGGCATGAGATCCTTTTTAAAAGAAGCGGTTATTACAGCGGAATTCATCCACTCGCCCGGGATTGTCACAATATATGATGTGATAGAGGCGAATGATACGGTTTATCTGCTGACGGAGTATATTCCGGGAAGCAGCATCGGGCGGGAGCTGCGGGGCAGGGGGTATAAACCCTATACAACCGCCGGGATGGCGGAGATTATGCTTCCGGTACTGGAAGCACTGGAGGAGATCCATGATAAAGGGATTGTGCACAGCGATATCAGCCCGGGAAATATTATGCGTTCCAGAGAGGGAGAGATCCGGCTGATTGACCTGGGAGCATCCAAATATTTCCTGGAATCCCAGCCTTTCTTAAGCGCGGCGTTCCTGAAGCCGGACTATGCGGCTCCCGAGCAGTATCGTACGGCAAGGGAGGGAAGCCCCAGGGATGAGGGCCCGTGGACTGATATCTACGGGGCGGGGGCTGCCATGTATTATCTGCTGACCGGGCACAAGCCGACGGATGTCCTTACCCGGCTTAGCGGGAAGGATTCGAATCTGGTTCCGCCCAGGAAATATAAGGTGAGGCTCTCCAAGTACTGGATGAGCCTGATTAGCCGGGCGATGGCTCTTAAGAAGGAGGAACGCATAAGCTCTGCGGCGGAGCTTGGCAGAGAGATCCGGAAGCTATTATAGGTGAGCACGCCTGAAAACTCACAAATCTGAGCATAAAGAGCTTCTGAAAATGCTCTAGGTAAGAAGGAGGTTACAGTGAAAGGATACCGACTGCATTGGCACACAATTGTGGGGGCGGGGCTCCTGTTTGTACTGTGGATTACGATATTTTTCCCGGGACTGTCCTTTCGTGCTGAATGCTATATTGATGCGGCAGTGAGCGCCAACAGATATGCCCTGGGGAAGGATGAGAATATTACAGGCGCCAGGGAAATTGTGGAGGATTATGAGCCGGGCGGGGCAGGCCGCGCCGGTATTGAGAAGGTCTATAGACGGAGAGCCAGAGAGATTACCGGGGGAGATACTTTGATATCAAGGCTGTTCCTTGCCAGATGGGCGCTGACGGTGAAGGAGCGGCTGGACTTTGAAGGAGTACAGCTCAGGGAGGGCATGACCCTTCGGGACACTGGTATCAGAGGAGTATTCAGACTGTGGGGATGGCTTGTCTATCTTCCGTTTCTTGCAGTGACATTTACCTTGGTCTTTATGCTGGTGAAGGGGCGCACCCTGCCGGGCATGCTGCTGTTTGACGGGCTGCTGGCAATTCTGTGTGAGTGCCTGGTGCGATTCCTGATTCCTTCTATGGTGTGGGAGGAGGCCAGGCGCGCAGTGATTTCCTTCGAGCTGGTGGGCGGGGAGGCTTTAAACCAGTATGGTACAGGAGAGAGATTCGTAAAGGAATTGTTCTCCCGGTGCTCGGGGGTAAGCTGGATCATTGTAATTGTGCTCTCAGTGCTAGCTGCCTTATATGGCATCCTGTGCCTGGCGCTGCAGCTCAGGATGAGAAGAGCCGGGGAACTTCAGGGGAATTACAGGATATCCCCTGACACCGGGATATGGGATCAGACAGATTCTGTGGCCGGAAAGGCTTCTGTCCGGGAGAATGGGATCCTTCGGGGAATCAAAGGCGAGTATGCAGGGGAGAGTGTGAGCATCCATGCAGGTGAGGAGATTGTCCTGGGGAGAGATCCCAGGTATTGCATGCTGATTTTCAGTAATCCAAAGGTAAGCCGCAGGCAGTGCGGGATACGTTATGATGCGGTAAATGGGTGCTATCAGGCGGTTGACTATTCTACAGGAGGGACTACGCTGTCAAACGGAATGATGCTGGCAGCATCTGAGTATACGGTTATTCTTCCGGGGACTGTGATACATATGGCGGGTGATTCGGAGATATTTATGGTGATGTGACAGGGGAGTATAGACTGAGAAAGGCTGTAAAGGATGATATACATAGGAATTTGTGATGATGTAAAGGCACACCGTACGATGATGTACGAGACGGCCTTCCGGGCAATGTTTGAATTTGATGAAGCAGAGTTTATCTGTTATGAATCCGGCACCCGGGTGATTGAGGACATTGAACAGAACCGCTTTCAGTGTGAACTCCTTCTCCTGGACATTAATATGCCGGAGATGGACGGGCTGTCTGTGGCGGCATATATACGAGAGCACTGGATTGACGTGGATATCATCTTTGTGACTATTTCTGCGGAGCATGTTTTTGACGGATATACCTACCAGGCATTTTCTTATGTCTTGAAGCCCCAGGGCATGGGCAGGCTGTCCGATGAACTGAAAAGGTATATGAAGGCAAAGGAGCACAGCCCCAGATGTCTCCATGTAAGTATCGGGGGCAGGAAGGTGCCTATCTTTCTGGAGCGTGTAAAATATTTTGCGGCTGAGGGGAGAAAGATTTCTGTCTGCCAGAGAGGCGGACAGGAGCACATATCCTTTTATGCGAAGATGGGGGATCTGCAGGAAACCTTAAAGGAGGACGCATTTCTGCGCTGCCATCAGAGCTATCTTGTAAATACGGCTTATGTAAAGTCCGGCTCCCGTACGGAGCTTGAAGTGGGAGATGAGACGGTTCCCGTGAGCAGGCGGTATGTGGAGGATGTCAGAAGATATCTTGACGGGGAGAAGGGATAGTACAGCATGAGAGAGGGTATTTGCTGTGCTGACCGTAAGAAAGGGATTACGATAGTAGAAAAGAGGAGAGGTATGAGAGATGTAAATAACACGAGAACGATGCAGGTGACAAGCAGTCTTGCAATGTCGGCGGAGGAATCCGGCGCCATGATCTGTATTAACGGGCAGGAGATCGGCAGTATGGTTCCGCTGAAAAGTGACAGGAGGGTAGTTGCCGGAAGGGATCCGTCGGTCAGTAATTATGTGATACCGGATCCCCGGGTCAGCGGGAAGCATTTTGAGATTACTTATATTGGGGCGTTAAAGAAATACCGGGTAGTGGATTATTCGCGCAACGGAACCTTTTTGAAGGACGGCTCCAGACTGCAGGCGAATCAGGAATACTATCTGCCGCCGAAGACTGAGCTCTGGGTAGGCAGCGGCAATATATATAAATTACGATGAGGAGGAATGAGGATGATTCAAAATATTTTTTCTTCACTGATGCATGAGAGGAGGCCTGATAAGAGGCCTGGAGTGATCAGGGAGTTCGTCCTGTGGTGTGTCGTCTGCTTTTCGGCGTTTCTTACGTTGATCGCAGCAGCCATGGGAGGAGGGAGCGCGGCATGGATTATGCTTCTGCTGTTTGCGCTTGGCATGGGGGTTATGATGGCGTTCCGGCTGACGGCGATTGTACTGCTCTATAGTGTGGGGGTGTTTCACTTCCTCACATTTATTCTGCACTATATGTGCTTTTTGAATCTGCCGTTCTATTACAGGAACTCGGGCTCGGTGCTGATTACAGTTTTATTTGTACTGCTTCTCCTGCTTTCTCTCGGTATTGTGGCCTGCGGCTTTATCCATTTTTTCTCCAGGGTGAACCTGGGGACGCTGCTCATGATTCTTGTAATTACAGATTCCTCGCTGATTGTGCTGTTCCAGTTTCTTGCTTATATAAGCATATCCTACAGTGCCGGCGAATGGTGGAACGGATACATGGGAAGCGGATCTTACTGGGTCGGGACCATCAGCTTCTGGATGCTCCTGACAGTGGTTTCTCTGTTATACATCTTCTTCTTCCGGGGAGCGGTTGATAACGGAAATGGCAAGATCATTCGTGTGGACGGCGGCTCTGTGGGAAATAATGGTGTTTCCGGGATTTTTGGCGTCAGCAGCGCCCCTGGAATCCGGGGCATCAGCGGGGTCTATGCCGGACAGACCATATATCTGAAGAATCAGGCGGTTATGATTGGTTCTGGGAATGGAGCGGCGATTAAGATTCAGGATAATTATGTCAGTGCGGAACATTGTGCAGTGCGTTTTAACCTGTCTAAGGAATGCTATGAGGTATATATTAATTCCCCATATGGCGTTTATATTGATGCAGTCCTTCAGAAGGGCGGCTGGTATCTTGCAAGACGGGGAAGCGTCTTAAGTATTGGCAGCAGTGCGCAGAAGTTTCAACTGTTATAGTGAGGGAATACGCGAATGCAAGAAAAGAAGAGCAGTATTGTATCAACCTGTATTGCCTGCTGTATCTGTCTGGTACTGCTGGTTATATTTCTCTTGTTCGTATTTGTGTTCGGGGCGGAGGAACCGGTCTATCAGGTGCAGTCCGAGACTGAAGATGGTGAAAGTGCGGATACGGCGGCGGGGAAGCTGGCCTTTACTGCAGATGTCTATGAGGTACAGGCGAATCAGGAGATGGATATGAGCCAGTATCTCCAGTGCGAGGGGATGTCTCCGGAGGATGTGGTCTGGTCCTCTGACTCCGACAGACTGGCAGTGGGGAGCAAGGGTCATATTGTGGCAAATGATTACGGGATGAACTGTAACCTTGTGGCTTCCAGTAAAACGGACGACACCGTTAAGGCAGCGTGTGTGATCAGGAGCGGAACTGAGGCAGAGGATTTTGCCTGGCAGGTCGGGGCGCTCAACGGGGAGCAGCCAGAGGAAGAGGCGGCAGAGGACGGAACCGTCCGGCTGGCATGTTCCAAAGAGGATGCCCGGCTTATTGATGTAAAAGGAACAGAGCGCGAACCAGGCGAGAGGGATGCAGGGTATACATGGAACAGGAAAATATTTTATAAGCTGGAGGATGTGGATCCAGACAGTGAAAAAGACGGACAGATCAACTCGTACCAGGTAGAAAAGAAGAAGTTCATTGACCAGGAGACTGGAAATGAGATAGAATATGAGATTTACCATCATCCGGATACGGACATCATCCATAAGATCGTTAGTATTGAATACATGCCAGAGAGGCTGGGGATTGTGGAATACTACTATACAGACAAGGGAGCGGTGAATTTTGTCTATGCATACAGTGATGTGAATTATACGCCCAGTTATGCCACACCGGACCGTGACGGCGAGAGATATCTGTACCATAAGGATACGATGGTTACATGGAGAGCCGTAAAAAATGGAAAGATGACCAATTACTGCTGTGGAAATGGGGAGCAGAAACGTCTGACGGAAAGCGGTTTTCCGAATGTCATCCTGTATTCTGACTGCAGCAATGAGATAAAGAAGAAATATGACAAAAAAGAAAAGGAAATCTTGAACATGGCATACAATGTCCTGGATGTAGCTATGAACCAGGAAGGGCTCAGCACTATTACCGGATACATCAACGAAGCCTCGGGAGAGGGCCTGGATGATGCAGAGGTGAGCCTGGAGTCAGAGGAGTATGATGAGCCCTTATGTACGGTGAAGACGGACCAGGAGGGCTGCTATGAGATTATGGTGCCGACGAAAGAGGCAGAGTACCAGCTGCATTTTCAGAAGGAGGGCTATATAGAGGAAATTCTGTATGGCATAGAGGCAGATGTCAGTGAGGTCAGCCTGAGCCAGGAGGAGGTCCGGCTTTCCCATAAGGATGAAAATGAATACGACTGTGAGCTGACCTTTTATGATGCGCTCAATAAATCGTCAGATGGAAACGGTATGGACAGACTGGACGAATCTATGGTAATCATACGGCGGGGCGTCAACAACAGAACCGGCGAGGCGGTATTCCAGGGGCAGGTGTCCGGATACAGGGAGAGCGTCAGCCTGACGCCCGGCATGTATACGGTGCAGATGTCCAGGGACGGATATATGGATACATACAGTTCTCTGTTCGTATCCGGGGAGACCGGAAACGAGCTGGCAGTCTATGCTACGCCTGAGCTTAAGGAGGATGAATACCGGATTGTGCTGACGTGGAATGAAGAGCCCCGTGACCTTGATTCCCATCTGTTCGCTCCCACAGATACCGGGGAGGCAGAGGATCATCACATCTGCTATTACCATATGGAGGACAAGGAGGGAGACCATTCACTGGATGTGGATGACACGGACGGATACGGGCCGGAGACGACTACGATCAGCCAGGTCAGGCGGGGGCAGTATAAGTTCTATGTGTGCGATTATACGAACTGCAGCCAGGACAATGAAAAGAGCACCCAGATGTCTGACTCGTCGGCGACTGTCCGGGTATATGGGAGCCAGGGGCTGATTCAGACCTTTTATGTTCCGGCACACAGAAGCGGCGTGATCTGGGAGGTGTTCGAGATCCGGGACGGCACCGTAATTCCTTCACAGCGTTATTACGATGTTATTGGAAACAAAAGCTGGTGGCGCTCGGAGAAATGATCCGGGAGCGCGGCTGTACAGATGGAAAAATTAGCCCTGGCGGCTTAAATATTATTTATCAGGAGGAAGAGATTCATGAAACAAAAGACAATGAAATTGTGGCAGATGATTATAGTGACTGTGGTGTCACTGGTTTTGGTCATTACGATGTTTCTGCCGGCCTTCCGGATTAACGGGGATGTGCTCGGGGATATGGTAAAGTCTGTAACGGGCAATAATATTCTTGGAGATCTGGCAGACAGCCTCATTGGGGACAGCATTGAGGAAGAGAAGGAAAAACTTGATGAAGAGGTAAAAGAATATGAGGAAGAACATCATGTTAAGATATCAAAGATTTCTCCTTTTGCCATCATGACCCACAGTTTTTCAAGGCTTGTCCTGGGTGATCAGATTACAGAAGAAGAGCTTAAGGATGCTGAGGATGAGGAACCCTTTGCCAGTATACAAAAAAAGTATAGTATTCTGAGGTTTTTCCTGTGGGCAGTATATATTGGGGCAGCTATTATTATATTGATGACAATCCTTGGTTTTCTATTAGAGTGGAATAAGATGATTCCTTTGATTATAAGTACAGTATATGGTGTGATCGGAGCAATTGCTTTTGGCTATCTCAGGTTCTTTCTTATACGTGCGGTTGTAAAGAAGGCGGGCAGTTCCATTATGGATGAACTTGGGGCAAACTTTGGAGGGCTGGGATCGGAAAAAACACTCTCTGTTACGACTAAGATGCTCTCCTGTTTTTATTCTGTGGCATTTTTGATCGCATTTATAGCAGCCCTCTGCCTGATTCTGGTGAGTGTGCTCTCCATGCTTCTTGGAAAAAGTGAGGAGATTATTGAACCGCATATCGAAGAGAATTCCGGATGGGATTACTATGGAAATACCCCTCAGCCTGATGAAAACAGCCTTCAGGGAGGCAGTGCAGAAAATGGCTACAGCCAGTTTCCAAATCCGCCGGAGAAAGAGATTCCAGTTACAGAGTCCGGTTTCTATGAACCGCCGGTTCCAGGACAGCAGCCGGTTCCGAAACAGCCATCTGTTCCGAAGCAGCAGCCGGTTCCGGAGCGCCCGCCAGTGATGGCAGCGCCTATGGGCCAGGTTAAATGTACGAAGGGGGTTATGGCAGGACAGGGCTTTATGCTTCCGCAGGATCGGAAAGTCATTGTGGGAAAGAATCCTCAGAAAGCAAACCTGGTTATTAATAATCCCAGGGTGAGCAATATACACTGCAGTATCCGCTATAATCCTAACAGAGATAGATATATTGTGAAGGATCATTCTACAAATGGTACATTTGTAAATGGCAGCCGTCTGCAGAAGGACACACCACAGGAATACCCGGCAGGGACAGTATTGAGTCTGGCTGACGGGAGCAATGAGATTACTTTGGGCTGACTGGAAGCCTGGGAATGGAGGGAAAGATGAAAGAAAGATATCGGATAGATGGATCGAATACATTATTTAAAGTATGGGGGATTATCTTATTGGTTTTTACAGCACTTGGCGGAGTACTTCTGCTGCTGGGCATGATTTTGCTTTTTGCTGGTTCTGCAATGCTGACATCATATGTGGATGACTACAGCCCGTTTATGGATTCATATAGCAGCGCTATGATGGGTTCTGTTTCAGGATCCGTAATGGTTGTTATGATTATTCTTTTTCTTATTGTGGTGGCTATACTGGCTGTATCAGCAATGACAGGAATCCTTTTGGTCAGAGACTATGTCAAGGCAAAAGAAACCCTGGTTGTATTTGCCATTCTATATTTTACAGGCGCCGCATTCACTGCCATAGCATTTATTTTTGGAATTGCTGCAAGAGCAGGGGCAGGGATGATACTTAGTTATCTGTTTTCCATGTTGTGGCGGATTGCTACAGGAGTTATGCTGCTCTTAAAGCATAAGAGGGCTGTTCCTGTTTCAAATATTGTTTCTGGTCAGTTTCCAGGATCCAGACCGCTTCCAAGTCCTGGCCCAGACCCATTTCCATCAGGTGCAGGTACGATTGAGGGAATGTTTGGCGTACTGCAGGGGAAACGATTTGAAGTATATACAGGGAGGAACTACAAGATCGGCAGGGAACCCTGCTGCGAGATCCAGGTGAACCACCCTAAGGTCAGCCGCATTCACTGCACAGTATGCAAACTCCACAATGGAAGGTACCAGATTACAGATTCTTCTTCGAATGGTACATACTATGACAATAATAAGCTGCAGAAAGGGGTAGCAACAGAAGTGAATGCCGGAGGGCTGCTGGTGCTCGGAGAGGCGGATAATGTATTACACCTAATATAAAAACGGAATGATTCAGCAGGCCTGTGAAGTATCACAGCCTGCTTTGCAAAATCAGGAGAAAACTTATGAACTCAGAATTCAGAGAAAATGATACCTTATTTATAGCGCCGGATCTCCCTGGGAAAGATCAGCAGCACTATCTTTTAGTCGTGGATGATGAAGGGCATGTACAAGAAATAAACCTGGAAAAGCTTTCAAAAGGACGGATTTACTTTGGCAGGAATCCGGAACAAAATGATATTGTGATAAACTCCGATATTGTATCCAGAAACCATGGAAAACTGAAAATGGTTGATGGGAGGGCATATTTTGCAGATCTTGGGAGCACGAATGGCACTTATATTGAAAGCAGGGGCAGAAGTCAGTTTGTAAGGAATAACAAGAATTATGTGGCTCTTTTAGATGGGGATATTCTGCGTATTCATGGCAAAAAGGATCAGCAAAGGTCTGTTCTGGTGCTGTACGCAAGGGGAACACAGCAGGGAAAATGGCAGAAATATTTATTAGGGGAAGATAACCAGATTCGGATTGGCCGGGGTAGAGAAAATGACATTGTCTTATTACATCCGTGTATTTCCAGAAAACATGCTGTACTGGAAAAATCCGGGGACTTTTATGCGATCTCAGATGCTGGCAGCAAGCATGGCATTCTGGTAAATGGACGGCAAATTACAGGTTCTTATACGCTGCGGGATAAAGATGTAATCCAGATCCTGGACAGTATACTGCTGTTTACAAAGAAACAGATTCTGTATAAGAATAGCCGGCAGGGCGTCAGCCTTACGATACGAAATATAAATAAATATGTGGATAAGGGCAAACAGATTCTCCATGAAGTGGACTGTGATATTGAGAGCAATGAGTTTGTGGCCATTATCGGCGGCTCTGGCGCCGGAAAATCGACTTTGATGAATGCGATCAGCGGTTTTGATAAGAAAAAGGAAGGGAATGTATTTTTTAATGGGGTTTCCTTAGAAAAAAACTTCTCTATGCTAAAAAATCTAATTGGCTATGTGCCGCAGCAGGATATTATTTATGAAAACCTTACCTTAAAGCGCATGCTGTATTATACAGCCAAGATGAAAATGTCAAAGGACATTACAAAACAGGAAATCCAGCAGCGCATTTCAGAGGTTTTGGATATGGTGGAACTAAAAGAGCACCAGGATACTTATATCCGAAAGCTGTCCGGGGGCCAGAAAAAGCGTGCAAGCATTGCTGTCGAGTTACTGGCAGATCCAAGCCTCTTCTTTTTGGATGAACCTACTTCTGGATTAGACCCTGGAACAGAGAAAAAACTGATGGAGACTTTGAACAGGCTGGCTAAGAATCAGGGAAAGACCATTATTATGGTAACTCATACGACACAGAGCCTGGATTTATGTGATAAAATTATTTTTATGGGGCAGGGAGGCAGGCTGTGTTTTTGTGGTACGACAGAAGAAGCCCGTATGTTTTTTGACACCAGGAGTCTGGTTGATATTTATAATGAGATTGCTGCAAAGCCGGAAGCCTGGGAGAAACAGTATAAGAAATTTGTCTCGCCGAAACCAGCAGATGTCAGACAAAATAATACAGAGGGAAAAAGAAAGTATATTGGCGGTATCAGACAGATGTTCATTCTTATGTCCCGCTATACGGAACTCATCAAAAATGATATACAGCGCCTGGGGATGCTTTTGCTGCAGCCTGTCGCTATTGCCCTTCTTCTTGCAGTCGTGGCGGATGACGAGGTATTTGAAATATACGAGAGTACGAAATCCATTCTATTTGCATTAAGCTGCGCAGGGATCTGGATCGGCCTTTTTAACTCCATTCAGGAGATCTGTAAGGAACGTGTGATTCTGAAGAGGGAGTATATGAGCAATTTAAAGCTATGGGCATATACCCTTTCTAAATATACCGTGCAGGCAATCCTGGGAGTTGTGCAGGCATTGCTTATTACAATCGTATTTGCAATTGCTGTAGGCATGCCGGAAAAGGGAGTCTTTTTCGAAACTGCTTTTTTTGAAATTTTCTTTACGTTGTGGTTAACGATTATGGCATCCATGGCACTGGGCTTTGTCATATCTGCTATGGTAAAGAGCGGCGATAAAGCTATGACTTGCGCCCCGTTTGTGTTAATCATCCAGCTTTTGTTTTCCGGAATTTTGTTTGAATTAAAGGGCGTGGGAAAGAAAATCGCATATGTGACGGTGAGTAAATGGTCTGTAGAGGGCTTGGGAAGCATTGCAAATTTAAATGATTTAGAGACAAAATTGCAGCAGGAAATGCCAAATGCAGAGCATGAGTTTCAGAAGATTTTTGAATATACCAAGGGACATGTGCTGCATCATTGGGCAATATTAGGTGTTATGGCACTGATTTGCGGGATACTGACTACGGTGCTGCTGCGGAGAATTTCAAAGGATGGGAGGTAGGATCTGCTATGCGTATTAGTGTACGGGAGCTGCTTAATAGGAGACAGACCGCCAGGGAAACAATGAAGCTTATCCGGGAAACAGAGGTAAATCTGGACAAGATCCGGGGATGCCTTCTGGGAGGGGCAGCCGGGGATGCCCTTGGATATGCTGTTGAATTCTGGGGAGAAGATCAGATTTTCTCCAAATATGGAAAAAAGGGAATTACGGAATATGAACTGGACAGGAAGACGGGAAAGGCGCTCATTTCTGATGATACCCAGATGACCCTGTTTACTGCAAACGGACTTCTGGTAAGGGAGACTCGCGGTATGTCAAATGGTGTTGCAGGCCCGCCGAGAGACTACGTGGCGATGGCTTATGATGACTGGCTGCGTACGCAGGAAATCTCTTATGAAGAGAGCAGGCGGCTGCGTGACAGTATGGTTAGACGCAAATCCTGGCTTGCAGATGTACCAGAACTGTATAGTTGCCGTGCGCCGGGGAATACTTGCCTGTCTGCCCTGAGGAGGCACAAGGATGGGCAGGGCTATGTGGGGGATTATGTCAAAAAACCACAAAATACAAGCAAAGGCTGCGGAGGTATTATGAGGGTTGCTCCGTTGGGGCTCAAAAAACAGTATTATGTGGATATGGAGGAGCTTGATATGGAGGGGGCCGAGATCGCGGCCATTACTCATGGACACTCCCTGGGTTACATGCCGGCAGCAGTCATGACGCATATCATATACCGTATTGTTTTTGGCTGGAAAGAGCAGCCGCTTAAGAATATCGTACTTAAGGATATCGTAATGGAAGCCAAAAAGACGGTCCAAAAGATATTCCGGGGAGATAAACATCTGAAGGAGCTTACGGATATCATAGATCTTGCAGTCCGGCTTTCTGAAAATCACAAACCTGATCTTGATAATATTAACCGTATAGGCGAAGGATGGGTAGCGGAGGAAACCCTGGGCATTGCGCTTTACTGCGCGCTGCGTCATCAGAATGATTTCTCCGCAGGCGTGACCGCCGCAGTCAATCATAAAGGCGACAGCGATTCCACGGGGGCTGTTACCGGAAATATCCTCGGCGCCCTCCTTGGATTCAGCGCTATAGAAGAGAAGTGGAAAACCAATCTGGAACTGATTGACGTTATTATTGAAATGGCGGACGACCTGTGTCATGGATGTCAGATGATTGGTTACGACTTCGCTGACCCGGACTGGGACAGGAAATACGTCTGTATGATATGGAGAAAAGAGGGTCTTAAACCTGCCTGGTAAATGTAGTTTGCCGCAGTCTGGGGAAACAGGTTCTCGCGGAATGCGCATCTTACGCGCATTCCGGAGTTGTAAAAGCCAGGAATGGTCCTGGTAATAATCTATTTTGCTTTTCCATCTTTTGCCCTCGGCTTATATTGTTCGTCTCCTGTCTCAATATAAAGTAATTTGGTACAGCCGAAAAAATTATTTACTTTTTTTCCCATATCTGTTATACTTGCTGTGTGAAATCTTATCGGACATCGTCCTTCTGGAGGTTCGGAAATTCTGGCATTTCGCCACATTTCACAGTATATGTAACCTATTAATGAATATCTGTAACTGTTTCGAAACAGTTCAGGCAGGTCTGTACATTTACTGCACAGACTGTAAGAAAGTGATACAGGAGTGAAGGCTGAACTGTTACATTGTTTCGTATCGTTACAGTCACGGATATTTTTTAACAAAAGCAGAAAGGAATTATAATTTATGACAGAAAAAAGCATACCTAACGGAACCAGGCTGTGGGATGAGATCCTTAAGGCGATTGTGGATGCCATGCCAGAGCAACTGTTTTCTCTTTTTAAGGAAGTTTTTGGAAAGGAGTATCCAAAAGGAACCCCAATAATTTTGCTTGGGACGGAATCTTCTACTTACCAGGAGAATCCGGATGCGCCGCCCAGTTCCCGCCTGTCCGACATTGCACTCCTGGTAAATGGGACAGACTACTATCATCTTGAGTGCCAGATGCATAATGACCAGGATATGGTGATACGTATGGTTGCCTATGACCTGCATTTTGCCATGCAGCATACGGCTGAGGCGGAGCAGGAGGGGAATGGGGTTGTCATGCGTTTTCCCCGTTCCGTAGTTATTTATCCGGAAAATAACAGGAAGATTCCAGAATCCCTGCACTGCCGTATTATTTTCCAGGATGGAAGCGAGCACTTTTATCAGATCCCTACGGTCAGAATCCAGTCTTATTCTCTGGAGGAAATTCATGAAAAACACCTCAACCTGTTTATCCCTTACGTACTGCTCCGCCTGCGCCCAAGGCTGAAAAATAAAATAAAAAATCCGTTAACAAGAAAGGAATTGACAGAGTTTATTGGTGAAGTTATGATAATATTAGGAAACGAACTGGAGCAGGGATATCTGACAAGAAAGGAATATGATGATTACGTGAATCTCTTCCGCCGTGCTGCAGAAAAAGTATTTGAAAAACACGAAGATTTTCGAAAGGAGGCAGATCGTATGACAAAGCCGATTATTGAATTGCCCAGTGTACTTCAAAAACGACTGTATGAAGAAAACGACGAACTAATAGCCAGGAATAAAGCGCTAATGGCCGATAACGATGCATTAATGGAAAGTAATGATGCATTAATGGAAAGTAACGATGCATTAATGGAAAGCAACGATGCATTAATGGCAAATAACGATGCATTAATGGCAAATAATGATGCATTAATGGCCGACAAAAACGCCTTGCTTGCCGATCTTGCCGAGAAGGATGCACAGCTTGCCCGAATGAAGGAACTGCTTAGGCAGCATCATATTCTGGAGTGTGTCTGATGTTGCTATTCACGACCCGGGAATGCGCGTAAGCTGCGCATTCCGTGAGAACATGATGCCGGAAACCACCACTTTACTGGCTCGGATGCCGTGCAGCGGGGTGCACGGCCCCGTGAATAGTTATCCAAATCTTACAGAAATAATGTCAATTATTACATTTCTTAAAAATCCATATTCATTCCATTATAATACAATTACAAGATAAAACAACGAAGGGAGGAAAATTAGATATAGAAAGAGTACTCTATAAAAAAGCCGTGGGGTATACCGGTTTTTGCCCTGCGTTTTCAAGGAAAAAGGTAACGGTTAAAGTGTTGAAGGAGTAAATGATTAAAAAGAGAAGAAAGGAATGGATATGATTATGAAGAAAATATGGAGAAATGTGCTATTAACAGCATTAGCAGTAGTTATTTCATGTGGATTATGGTCAATGGTTTCATCGGCAGCAGGGAACAGGAGATGTTATACGATTTTAAACAATAATACGCCAGTTTACAGCAATACAGGGCTGACATCAAAGTATGGGACGATCTTTGGCTCAGACGAGATCAGTGTTATCACAGTAACCGGAAGATATACAAAAGTGACTTACCCTATTTCCGGTGGCAGGACAAAGACGGGATACATCAGTACTAATGCAATCTTATGGGGAACAACAGGAAATACCTACACATCAAGGGCGAAGATTACCACATATAAGCGTCCTGGAGGAGCATCCTATGGATATGTTGCAACAGGGGACCGTGTTGTAATCCTCGGAAGCAGCGGAGGATACACCCAGGTGAAATACCCAGTAAGCGGCGGGTTTAAATACGGCTTCATTTCCACGGATGAGGCAAACCGTTATATTAAAGGAGACACAGCTATGGCACCGGCCGCACAGACAGCAGCATCCTTCCAGATGCCGCTTGACAATGCAAGATGTACGTGGCGCTCTTATTCAAACTGGTCCTGGGGAAATAACCGGGGAGGAAGCGGAAGAGTCTACCATCTGGGAATTGATATTATAGGTTCAAATGACAATGTACGGGCAACTGCAAATGGAACAGTTGCAGCAGCCGGATGGAATAACGCAAATGGGAATTATGTGGTTCTGAAGCATAATCTGAACGGACAGACATTTTACAGCTTCTATGCACATCTTAGCAGGAGGAATGTGTCAAAGGGCGCATCTGTAGGAAAAGGCGCAACGATTGGAACCGTAGGGAACACCGGAAGTGCATCAGGTGGAAAGCATCTTCACTTTGCAATGATGAATTCATTGTGGGCAGGCTCTTATTATGGATATGCAACATACTTTAGCGGCAATAAAACAAACTATAGCGGAGTGACGTATTATAATCCGGTTTATGTTATCAATAACAGCAGGTTGCCATAAAGAGAGGGGTATATCTTGAGTACTCTCGGAAAGTAATTAAAATATGGTAAATTTGCACAAATACAAAAAGAGAAAAGAGGGGAACCGTCTTCACAGCCGGAACAGAAATACAAAGCACGGGAACAAGGTGTAAAAAAGGGCGCAGGGGACCATCCAACTGGAAATTCGCTTTTCGCGCAGTTGGTGGTACGGGAAATTTATGGAAAAAGCCTGTTTCTTCTATAATAAATGCATGGTCATGCCTTGGGATCCGCCTTATGCCGTTTTTTGTACCATGCATCCAAATGTATGCAGATGCAGATCGCCATGGCCATGAAGGAATAATGCTTCTTTGTATGGATCCGCATGGAATGCAGCCCATAGTCATTCAGGATGCGGTTGTTGATCCGCTCCGAGGCGGTACGGTTCTTGTAAGTCTCCTTCCACTGTGCGGTCTGGCGCATGACCGGAGGGTAGAGCCGGATGTCCCAGTCCGGCTTGGTATGGACCGTGCGACCATAGTCCGAGGAAGAGCAGATACAGTCACAGTACTTGACTTTTCCGGTTTTGTAAGGGCAGCGCCATTTGCATCCATGGTGGGATTTGTCATAGCCCCAGTAAGTCATGCTGTATCCGGCCCTGCACAGTGGGGCGCCCTTCTTATCCACCCGGATGGTTTCCGGGATCCCTTCGGGATAACCATGCTGGGGGTTGAGGTCGATAAAAGGGATGATCCCCCGGTGTCTGAAGAGCTCATAGGTTCCATAGTTATCATGTGCGGAGTCGAGGCAGACATTTTTCACGGGGATGTCCGGCGCATGCCTGCAGAAATCGTGGAAAGTGGCAAGGAAGCTGATGGAATCATGCCTTCTGGCGCTGGTAATGCGGAAAAAGAGGGGCAGATCCAGATGCTGTTCCCGGTTATGGAAGGAAAGCGGGTAAAGGCTGTAGCCGAAGAAATGGTCGTTCAGGTCAGAATCCCATCCCCAGTCGGCACCCGGGTCGGAGAAACGGCGGAGGGAAGGGTGGTCTGTTGGCCTGCCATAGGGAGAGGCATGGGTATGGAGGCAGGTGCCATCGCCGGAGAGGGTCAGGTTCTGCGCAGGAATCAGCCCGAGACTGAGGGAGGGTCTGACAGCGGTAATGAGAAGAAGCTGCTGGAGGATGGCTTCAAAATTAAAAGGGATGTTACCGCCGTTTATAAGGTAACGGGCGATTTTCAGGGTGATGCCTTTGCGGGACTCCCTGACCTTCTGGCTTTTTTTGCCCGGCTTTTCCGGCTTTTTGCCGTTTTTAGACTCGGGGAAAAGCCTGCTGCTGGAGTAGCGGGTGTTGTCATGGGCAAGCCAGAGCCGGTCCATAAAGTCAAAATAGGAGCCAAGGGGCGGGAGGGAGTCCGCAGTGCAGCCCACGAGGGCGGCAAGGACGGGATCCGATTTCAGCCTTTTGACCCAGGCAGACAGGCCGGAGGAGCGGCCGGATTTAAAAAAGAGGAGAAACAGGATGAAAGAGCGCAGGATCTGGGTCTGGTTGACAGCGGGGCGCCCGAAAGGCGGATAAAGCTGCTGGAGGAATTCCATGGCCTTATCCAGGTTTAAGAGGACCAGTTTTTCCCGGAAAGCGGCGAATTCCGACTGAAGACGGAGCTTTTGGGAAGAATCGAAATAAATTTTCTGCTCATGAAGGAAAAAGAGATATTCCTTGTGAGACTGCCAGTGAATCAACATATGTGTGACCTCCTTCATAAAAAGTGGAATGGGAAAAATGCCCCTTAAATGAAGGGCGCATTTTGCTGTCCATAAGACAACAAAATACGCCGCACAAACTGGCAGGTTTGTCAAGCCCTATTTAAGAAAAAATATGAAAAATTTATAAAGAATCCCATAAAAAGCAGGGGTAACAGAAAAAAATGACGGACTAGAAAACAGAGTATTTTCGGGCGGTTGAGACTTTCCGAGAGTACTCTATCTTAAAGAGAGGGGTATATCTTAATGAAAGAGGTATATCTTAATGAAAGGGGAGCAGCTTTATGAATAGAACAATCAAGAGAGTTTTGTCGGCAGCATTCATCATCGCGGCCGCGTGCTGTCTGCTGCCGGCAGCCGCCCTGGCGGCGGGAAGCAGAAGATGCTATACAATTTCCAGTGGAAATACACCAGTTTATAGCAATACCGGGCTGACAACAAAATATGGGACAATCTTTGATTCAGACGAGCTCAGCGTCATTACAGTAACTGGCAGATACACCAGAGTGACCTATCCCGTTTCCGGGGGAAGGACAAAGACAGGGTATATCAGTACCAGTGCAATCTTGTGGGGGACAACAGGAAATACTTATATATCAAAGGCAAAGATTACGACTTATAAACGTCCCGGCGGAGCATCTTATGGATATGTGTCGCCAGGGGACCGTGTTGTAATCCTCGGAAGCAGAGATGGATACACCCAGGTGAAATACCCGGTAAGCGGGGGCTATAAATACGCCTTTATAAAAACCACAGAATCCAATGCATATTTAACATCCGGTTCATCGGGCAATACCAGCCCGGACACGAATACCGGAGACGGGGACAGTTCCAACCCAGATGCCGGTGTATACACAGGCACAGACGGAACATCTGCTGCCCAGAGGATCGTAGATTACGAGTTAACACAGGTTGGGACCGGGGACCAAAAAGGGAATAACCGTGTAAAATATAACACCTGGTATTATGGAAGAGAAGTGTCGGGTTCAGGGTATGCATGGTGCATGGCTTTTCAGGCATACTGCGCAGCCCAGTACGGACTACTGGATACAGCCATACCAAGGACGGCCAGCTGTGCTGCCGCAGCCAGCTGGTATAAGAACAGGGGACAGTTCCAGTATAGTAAATATTATGGTGGGAACTATACTCCAAAAGCAGGCGACCTGGTATTCTATTACTCCGGAGGACGCTGTAATCATGTGGGCATGGTCACGGCAGCCCCGGTAAATGGTTATCTGCAGACAGTGGAAGGAAATATCAAGTGCACTGACGGAAACTGGAAGGTAGTAAGATTCACGAAAAACAGCAGAAGAACCATTAACAGCAGCTATGTGTATGGCTATGGCATATTGTAATCGGGGACAGGTCATTTTCAATTGGGGACGGGGCATTTTTAAAAATGCCCCGTCCCCAATTGACTTTCAAAAGGCAAAATAATATAATAAAGATAATTTAAAAGAAAGGTTGGGGCAATGAGATGGATCAAGGAAAAGTTTCAAGAGTGTTAAAGTCTATGGAGGAGCACGGCATACCGCAGATGATTATATCTGACCCGGTGGCGATCTTTTATCTGACAGGTAAATGGATTATTCCAGGTGAGAGGCTGCTGGCGCTGTATCTGAATGTGAATGGGAATCACAAGCTCGTAATCAACAAGCTCTTCCCGCAGGAGAAGGATCTTGGCGTGGAGCTGGTATGGTACGATGACATTGAGGACGGCGTAGAGATCATGAGCAGATTTGTGGAGAAGGACAAGGCTATGGGAATCGACAAGACATGGCCGGCAAGGTTCCTGCTCCGTCTTCAGGAGCTGGGCGGCGGAAGCAAGTTTGTAAATGGCTCTCCCATCGTGGACTACATCCGTATGGTTAAGGATGAGAAGGAAAAGGAGCTGATGAGAGAGTCTTCAAGGCTCAATGATATCGCGATGGAGAAGCTGATTCCATGGGTAGCGAAGGGGCTGACAGAAAAAGAACTGAATGCAAAGATCCGTGAGATTTACAAGGAGTTGGGATGCGAGGATGTATCCTTTGACCCGATTACCGCCTATGCAAAAGGAGCGGCAGACCCACATCATGTAACAGATGATTCCAAAGGAAAACGCGGAGATTGTGTTATCCTTGACATCGGTGCGTTTAAGGATAACTATGCATCAGACATGACAAGAACCGTATTTATCGGCGAGGTATCTGACCGGGCAAGAGAGATCTATGACATTGTAGTAGAGGCGAACCGGCGCGGAATCGAAGCTGCAAAGCCAGGAAACAGAATGTGCGATGTAGACCTTGCAGCAAGAAATTATATCGAAGAAAAGGGATACGGGCAGTATTTCACCCACAGGACAGGGCATTCCATTGGTCTTGAAGATCATGAGTTCGGAGACGTGTCCTCTGTTAATGAGGACATTATCCAGGTTGGACAGTGCTTCTCTGTAGAGCCGGGAATCTATCTGGCAGATGAGGGAATCGGCGTTCGTATCGAAGACCTTGTGATTATCACAGAGGACGGCTGCGAGGTACTGAATCACTTCACGAAAGATCTCATAGTCGTTCCGGAAGAGTAATTGGGGACAGGTCATTTTCAATTGGGGACGGGGCATTTTTAAAAATGCCCCGTCCCCAATTAAGTTTTCTCGCTTTTTGCCGATATTTATGGTATAAAGGGGGTGTGCTTGTTGAATTTTTTTACAGTTCAGTCTATTAATACATATACTAAGAATATGGAAATGCAGATGAAGTGGCAGCGGAAGAAGGAGACTGGTGATTTTACTGCTGATGGAAGTACGAAGCTGGATGCAGTGGGCAGGCAGGCTGAGGAGATCCGGAAGGCGAATGCGGACGGCAGCACGAAGATGGCGAAGCAGATTGACTTGAAGCTTAATAGTGGGAAGAAGCTTACGGCGGAGGAGATGGAGTATCTGCAGACGCATGATCCGCAGAAGTATCAGCGTGTGAAGCAGATTGAGGCGGAGCAGAAGAATTATGAGAATGAGCTTAAGAGATGTAAGACGAAGGATGAAGTCCAGCAATTAAGGATGGCTCATACAGCGGCTTCCCTGAGTGCGGTGAACAGTATTAAGAATAATCCTGCTATTCCGGAGGAAAAGAAGCTGGAGCTGATTATGCAGGAGCATCGCAAGAATCAGGCATTTACGGAGACGACGGCGGAGTTCGTGGAGAGTGGAAAGTATGCGAAGCTGCCGACGGAGGAGGAGCGCCAGAAGGCTGAGAAGGATCTTAAGGAGGCTGAGGAAGCAGAGAAGATGCCGGAGAAACCGTCAGAAGAGCAGGATGCTGCTGAGAGGAAAGATGCCGGGGCGGAAGCAAAGACAGAGGCAGACCGGGAGACGGGAGCAGGCTGGAAGACAGAAGCAGACCGGGAGACGGGGGCAGGCTGGAAGGCAGAAATAAAGGCAGAAGCAGACAGTGAGGATGCCCAGATGGTTATTGATGCGGGATCTGAGACGATTCGCAGGGCTGAAGCGGAGGCGGCGAAGCGGAAGGCGAGAGCTGTTATGGAGGAGCGGGCGATGACTCGTGCTGAGGCGGAGACAACGCCGGAGGCAAGGAAGGTGAAGCGTGCACGTGCTGAGGCTGCCTACAAGGCAAATCAGGGTGGTGTATCTGCACAAGCCATGGATATAACAGTAGAGTAAATATATGCATAGAAAAAGAATGTGCCTGGCACATTCTTTTTCTATCTACGCGGAGGCTTTACACATGTGCTATCGGGAAAGCAGACCAGTGAAACGTACGGTTAATTATAAAGAATTCTTACGGAATACCCTCGCTTCGCTGGGGCAGACCCTGCGCAGCTTACGCGCATTCCTGAGCCGTGAATAGTAACCTGCGCTTCTATTTTCCAATCAGAACCATTACACTTCTGGGGTGTATTGTAAATTCACTGGATGTTACCGGGTATATAGTCTGACTCTCATGCCAGGTATCGACCACAACCTCCCAGCACATGGATTCGGGAATCTCCGGCAGAGTGACATTCAGTTCCTCCCAGTAAGCATTGGAGGCAATATAGATGACCTCTGGTCCGGTGTGGTGCTCCTGACCTGCAAACATGACGCCTACGTAATGCTCATAGTCAGCAAATTCGGTATGCCACGGGGTGACGCTGTGGAAGCTTACATCCGGGAAGCCGCAGGCGCCGCCGCTTACATTGGTGCGGAGCACCCGGTGTTCCTTCCGGAATTTTATCATATTCTGGAAGAATGTAAAAATATCATGTTTTTCCTTTAGCTTGTTCCAGTCAAGCCAGGAGGTAATGTCATCATGGCAGTAGGCATTATTGTTGCCAAACTGGGTATTGCAGAATTCGTCTCCGGCCAGGAACATTGGAATTCCGCGGCTGCACATCAGCAGGGTAAAGGCGTTGCGGATCATACGGTATCTCAGGGTGAGAACTCCGGGATCATCTGTCTCGCCCTCTGCGCCGCAGTTCCAGCTGTTGTTGTCATTTGAACCGTCAGTATTGTTCCAGCCATTTGACTCATTGTGTTTCTCGTTATAGGAAAACAGGTCATATAAGGTAAATCCATCGTGGCAGGTGAAGAAATTTACCGAGGCGTTCTTACGGGTCTTTGGCTCATAGATGTCGCGGGAGCCCGCAATACGTAAGGCTGCGGCCTGTGCCATGCCTGGATCCCCCTTGATATAACGGCGCATATCATCTCTGTATTTTCCGTTCCATTCTGCCCAGCGGTTCCAGGAGGGGAAGGTTCCTACCTGGTAGAGGCCATCAGCATCCCATGCCTCTGCAATCAGCTTCACATCACCCAGGATCGGGTCGAATGCCAGGGACTTCAGGAGCGGAGGGTTATTCATAGGCGTTCCGTCCTCATTTCGTCCGAGAATGGAAGCAAGGTCGAAGCGAAAACCGTTCACGCGGTAGGTGGTCACCCAGTAGCGAAGGCAGTCCAGGATCATCTGATGTACCATCGGATGGTTGCAGTTGAGTGAATTTCCGCAGCCGCTGAAATTATAGTAGTTCCCGTCAGGTGTCAGCATATAATAAATGTTATTGTCAAAGCCCTTAAAGGAGAAGAAGGGACCCTTTTCGTTGCCCTCTGCCGTGTGGTTGAAAACAACATCCAGGAATACCTCAATTCCATACTGGTTGAAGGTCTGAATCAGCTTTTTCAGCTCGTTCCCTTCCCGGTTATATTCCGTGCTTGCAGTATAACTGGTGTTGGGGGCAAAAAAGCTTACGGTATTGTAGCCCCAGTAGTTGTAAAGGTTTTTTCCGTCAACCTCACGGTAATCCTGCATCTCATCAAATTCAAAGATGGGCATCAGCTCGACCACATTTACACCAAGGGCGATGAGATAGGGGAGCTTCTCCATGAGTCCCGCAAATGTTCCAGGATGAAGTACCGCGGAGGAGCCGTGCATGGTAAATCCGCGCACATGGAGTTCATAGATGATGAGATCTTCCATGGGAAGGAGAGGAGGACGCATATCTTCCCAGTCAAAATCATCCTTTACGACCCGTGCTTTATAATGCTGGCCCCGGGGAGAGGTACATCCCCAGGTGCTCTGGCCGGTGATTGCCTTGGCATACGGGTCAAGGAGATATTTATTTTTATTAAAGATCAGTCCTTTTTTCGGGTCATAGGGACCGTCCACACGGTAGGCATATTCGAACTCTTCTATGTTCAGTTTGAATACAATCATGGAGTAAACCTGCCCGATCCGGTAATGAGGCGGAAATGGCAGGACTGCAAATGGTTCACTTTCTTCTCTGTGGAACAGGAGAAGTTCAATGGAAGTTGCACCGTGGGAATATACGGTGAAGTTTACACCGCCAGGAATGGCTGTTGCGCCATTGGTCTCGTAAAATCCCGGACGGACGGCAAAGCCGCTTATATAGTCCATAGGGACAAGGTGTATGGTACGCGGGAGATTTAACTCAGTGATTTGGCTGTTTGTATCTTTCATGATTCATTTTCCTCTTCTTCGCCGGGCAGACCGGTTTTTTCTGCTATGTTTTCTTGTTTATCTTCTACCAGGTTTTCCAGTTCATCTTCTGCTATATTTTCCAGTTCATCTTCTGCTATATTTTCCTGCTCATCTTCTTCTATGATTTCGGAAGGCCTGCTGTTTTCTGCTTCATCCTTTGCAAGCTGTACCAGGCGTGTACCGATCTCCTGGGAAAGGTTTTTGGAACGCTTTTCAAGCTCCGCAAGCTGCTCCTTTTTATACGATGACGATGATGCGCCGGAACGTTCATTGTTGAGCGTATCAAGTTCAATCTCTGATCTTAGTACCTTGATCCGTCCGTCTATAGCTGCCCTGGCGGAATCCATGACCTGTATTCTGCTGATGCTGTCTGACAGTCCGGTAATATCGTTCATTCTGCGGTTGAGATCTTCTTCCCGTGTAACCGGCTCCTCTGCCTGCCGCTTCTCTTCCTCCTGTTCCTGCTTCTTATCCATCTCTGCGGCCATGGCATCGGCAATCTGCTGGTCAATATTTTCAATCTGCTCATCATAAAAATCAAGCTGTCCCTTAATGGAATCAATGGAACCTCCATCATTTACCGTCTTAAGCAGCTCATTTTTACGGTCTGTAAGCTCGGTCTTAAGCTTCATGAGATTCGCCAGATGGCTGCGGGCACCGCTCTGAGGAGACAGCAGAAAGAGATCACGCCGCTCCTCCTGCTCCTTTGCGCCGGTACTGTCCGCTCCCTTATTTGCAATACTCTGGTTCAGACCATATGTATTAAAAATGGTATTTGTCTGAAATGCCGGATAAAAGTCTAGTTTCATAGTACACCCCTTCCTGTATCGGCAAGTCTGCGCATTCACCGCACAGATGCACTCTTTCTATATATATCGGCTGTAAATGGTTAATAATAAGTATAAAGGCCTGAATAGACTTGCAGTGTTGACAGTATCTACGTTATAATATCAGATAAAGGTGTCAGAGGAGATCAGGCACTGGGAAAGGAGAAAAATACATGTTAAAAGGAAAAGTAGCTGTAGTAACAGGAGGCACAAGAGGAATCGGCTACGCGATTGTGAAAAAGTATCTGGAAAACGGGGCGAAGGTTGTTCTTTTTGGCTCCAGGGAGGAGACGGTAGAGAAGGCGCTTGCTTCCCTGAAGGAGGAAAATGCAGACTGGGAGGTAAGCGGAGATTATCCGAGCCTAAAGGACGCAAAGGCAGTAGAGGCAGCGATTGGAAAGGTAAAGGAAAAATACGGCAGGATTGACATTCTCGTAAATAATGCGGGAGTCTCCGACAGCAAACCAGTGACTGACTATACAGCAGAGCATTTTGAAAATGTGATGCAGCTGAATGTCAGCGCCATCATGAATGCGGTCATGCCAGCAGTTAAGATCATGAAGGAGCAGGGCGGCGGATGCATCATTAATACCAGCTCCATGGTAAGCATTTGCGGACAGCCAAGCGGCGTGGCATATCCTACAAGCAAGTCTGCTGTAAACGGAATGACCTGGTCACTGGCAAGGGAACTTGGACCAAGCGGAATCCGCGTCAATGCAGTAGCGCCCGGAATCACGAAGACCGATATGGTTGCAGCTCTTCCAGAGAAGATGATCCAGCCGCTGATCAACGCGATCCCCCTTCGCAGGGTAGGAGAGCCTGAGGATGTTGCAAATGCATTCCTCTTCCTGGCAAGCGATATGGCAGCTTATGTGACAGGCGAGATCCTGTCCGTAGACGGGGCGATGAGAAGCTAATGAATTTTGAATTGGGGACGGGGTAATTTTAAAAATACCCCGTCCCCAATTCAAAATGACCTGTCCCCAATTACATAATCTGGCATCTCGGGGGCATACTACTTTTATTGTCTATATATTTACGATAAATGGAGGGACGCTTAGAATGTCAAATTATTTGAAATATGAGAAATCTCCTTATCTGCTGCAGCATAAGGATAATCCGGTGAACTGGTATTCCTGGTGCGGGGAGGCTTTTAAGAGGGCGTGCAGCGAGGATAAGCCTATATTTTTGAGCATTGGATATTCGACCTGCCACTGGTGTCATGTGATGGCGCACGAGTCTTTTGAGGACGCAGAGGTGGCAGAGATTTTGAATAAAAGCTATATCTGCATTAAGGTTGACAGGGAGGAGCGGCCGGATATTGACGCGGTGTATATGGATGTGTGCCAGATGATGACTGGAGCCGGGGGATGGCCGCTGACTGTCATTATGACTCCAGAGCAGAAGCCTTTTTTTGCAGGGACGTATTTTCCGAAAAGACGGAGGTTCGGGCAGGAAGGGCTTGTGGAGATTCTGGGGAGAATTGCCAGGCTGTGGGAGAATCACAGGGAGAGGCTTGTGGATGCAGGGGAGGAGATTACGGAGGCAGTCAGGAAGGAACAGGGTTGCGGGAAGCAGATGGAGAATGAACCGGACTCAGGGATTCTTCATAAAGCATTTCACCAGTTGGAGCAGCAGTTTGATGAGGAATGGGGAGGCTTTGGGCATGCCCCTAAGTTTCCCATGCCTCATCAGCTGTTATTTTTAATGCGGTATTCTTTTGCTGAGGCAGTGCCTGAGGCTTCGCAGATGGCGGAGCGGACGCTGGAGGCCATGGCACGGGGAGGAATCTATGACCATATTGGAGGCGGGTTTTCCAGGTATTCCACGGACGACAGGTGGCTGGTTCCGCATTTTGAAAAAATGCTGTACGACAATGCGCTGTTGATTCTTGCCTACCTCAATGCTTTTCAGGCGACGAAGAGGCAGGAATATGCGGAGATTGCAAGGAACACGGCGGATTATATCTTAAGAGAATTAAGAGACTCCCGGGGCGGTTTTTACTGTGGACAGGATGCAGACAGTGACGGTGTAGAGGGGAAATACTATGTATTTACACCGGAGGAGATCCGGCAGGTTCTGGGGGAACGGGATGGAACCGAGTACTGTGCGCTTTATGGTATTACAGAGGATGGAAACTTTGAAGGGAAGAGCATTCCGAACCGGATCGGACATCCTTCATTTTCAGAATGGAAGCAGGGGGAGGGACGCATTCAGAAGCTTTACAAGTACAGGCAGGAGCGGACGAGCCTCCACACAGATAAGAAGGTGCTGTTATCCTGGAATGCATGGACAATCATTGCACTTTTGTGGACAGGGCAGCTGCTTGAAGAGGAGAAATATGTAAAGGCGGCAACAGAGGCAGAGAGGTTCCTGCGGGAATCCATGACAGACAAGGATAACCGGTTGTATCTCAGGTACTGCGGCGGGGAGGCGGCACATGCAGGGCAGCTTGCCGATTATGCAGTCTATGCGCTGGCGCTGCTGGAACTCTACCGGGGAACCTTTCAGATAGAGTATCTAAGAGAAGCCATTTTCCGTGCCGGACAGATGCAGGAATACTTCGAAGACAAAAAAGAAGGGGGATATTTCCTCACCGCATCTGATGCAGAGGCTCTCATCACCAGGCCGAAGGAGGTATACGACGGTGCAGTCCCCTCCGGAAATTCCGTTGCTGCAGCCGTACTTTTTAAGATCGCGTCGCTTACCGGAGAGAAGCACTGGCAGGAAGCATCCGACCGGCAGCTCCATTACCTTATCAATGAAGCAGGGGATTATCCCGCAGGATGCACCTTTGGCCTTTTCACCCTGACAGGGGTACTCTGTCCGCATAAAGAACTGGTATGTGCAGTAAAAGACAGCCTGCCGGGGGAGCTTACAGAGTATTTGAAAAAGACGCTCGTCTATGGGCTGAATGTGATCATAAAAACAGAAGAGAATAAAGAAGAACTCGCAGAGTGCGCACCCTATACAGCAGCCTACCCGGTTCCAGAGAGCGGGGCAATGTATTACCTCTGCAAAAACGGGGCATGTATGGCGCCGGTACGCCGGTTTGACGAACTGGGGGCTGAATTGGGGACGGGGTATTTTTAGAAATACCCCGTCCCCAATTGAAAATGACCTGTCCCCAATTAAACCAACATGAATTCGTTGATGACTTGCAGGATTCCGTCTTCGTCATTTGATTTTGTGATATAGTCCGCTTTTTCTTTGACTGCCGGCTGGGCATTTGCCATGGCAACGCCGAGGCCTGCGGTTTCGATCATGGTCAGGTCGTTATAGCCGTCCCCGCAGCAGATCATCTCGTCGGCGGATAGTCCGACGGAGGTCAGAAGCTTTAGCAGGGAATGTGCCTTGTCAATGCCCGCGGGCATGATTTCGAGGAAAAATGGTTCGGAGCAGTAGATATTCAGGTAGGAGCGGAAGTTGGCACGGGCTTCCTGTCGGATCAGTTCTATTATGGGCGAAGCGCCTGTTACGAGCAGCTTATTACCGGGTTCGGTTATTTGCTCTTCGAAGTCAGGGACGCTCTCAATCGGGATATGGTTGATCCTTGCTTCCAGTTCGGTGTATTCATTGATCTTCAGGCCGGAGAGGATGGCATCCTCCCTGTAGGCGAGGATGTCGATTCCGGAGTATTTTTTTATAATATGAAACAGGGGGGAAACGATGTCGTCTGGAAGCTGCTTATTGTAAATGAGCTGTCCGCTCTGACAGTCGGTGATGCGTGCTCCATTGAAGGAGAGCATGTATCCGCCATAGTCTGCCAGCCGCAGCTGCCCGGCGAGGGGCAGGACTCCTACGGTGGGTCTGCCGCTTGCCAGGACGACCTTTTTTCCCTGTTCTTGTATCTTGATCAGCGCCTCTAAAGTCGCCTTTGATATTTCTTTTTCTGAATTGGTTAGTGTCCCGTCCAGATCTAATGCCAGTAATTGGTAATTCATAATAATCCTTTCAAATGGTAACGGCCCAGTTACTTCAAATGTTCTACGATCTCAGGGAAATTCATTCCATGAGAGGCCTTTATAAGAATATTGTCCCCATCCTTTAGGAGCAGGGATGCCCTGGCAAGAAAGTCAGCTTTTGTTTCAAACCATACTGCCTTTGCAGTTACAGATTCTGCGAGCCTGCCTTCTGTAACAATGCCTTCTGTATCTGCAGACTTTGGGGCAGGCTTGCTGTTAAATACTTCCTGGGCGCCCCGGACCAGGTCCTTTGCAAGTGTGCCGATTCCACATACAAGATCAATGCCTTGTGCGGCAGCATACTTTCCGGTTTCATAATGCAGAGCGTCAGCGTCCTCACCCAGTTCGGTCATATCGCCGAGAATGGCCACCTTCCGTCCGATGGCCATGGTCAGCACATCAATGGCTGCTTTCATGGACACAGGATTAGCATTGTAACAGTCGTCCAGAAGGACGAATTTTTCTGTTGAAATAATGTTGTTCCGCCCAGGCATGGAGGGGAGGGTTTCAATTCCGCGCCTGATCTCATCCGGGGTGAGCCCAAGATTGTAGCCAACGGCTGCGCCTGCAAGCGCATTGGACACCATATGAGGTCCCGGGAGGGGAACGATGCAGTCAAAGTATGTACCGTCAGGGAGATTTATAGTACAGGAGGTACCCTTTAACCCTAACGATTTTTGATTTTCCACGCGGAAGCTGCTGTTTTCGCCGGTTCCAAAAAACTGTGGGATGGAGCCTTTTACAGGACCGGCCTCACAGAGCAGATCATCATCTCCATTTAAAATAATTGTGCCGCCAACTTTCATATCCTGAATCATTTGGGATTTTTCCTGGAGAATCCCTTCTCTTGTCTTAAAAAATTCCAGGTGGGCGACGCCAATATTTGTGATGACGCAGATATCGGGGCTTGCGACAGAGGAAAGACGGCGCATTTCCCCAAAATGGTTGACACCCATCTCGAGAATGGCAACCTGTGTGTCCTCTTTCATGGCAAAAATGGTAATGGGAAGCCCCCATTCGTTGTTAAAGTTGCCAAGAGTTTTATGAACCATGTACTTCTGACTTACAACAGATGCGATCATTTCCTTTGTACTCGTCTTCCCTGCGCTTCCGGTAATTCCGACAACCTTAATATCAAAGGAATTCCGGTACAGCCGGGCGATATCAAGAAGAGCCTGGCCCGTTGACTCCACCAGGATATAGGGATAATCTGTTTCTCCAAGATCTTCATGTGATACGACACAGAGCGCCCCCTTTTTAATGGTGTCAGGGATAAATCTGTGGGCATTTACCTTTACTCCGTCTATGGCAACGAAGAGATAATCCTTCTCCACCTTGCGGCTGTCAATCACGACACCGGCAGCTTCCCGCGAAAGAAGCTGACTGTCGCCGTGAAATGTGCCGCAGCAGGCTTTTGTAATATTCTCCAATGTGAGATTTTTCATATATAATATTTCCTCCTAAGCATTCATCTGTTCTAGAGCGTGTTTGAAAATTCATTCCTGCCATCTGCACAAACACGCTCTAGAGCTGGTACAGTTAAACACGCTCCAGCAGGGAATTCTTTACATCAAACAGCTTCTGTGACAAATCCACATATACGCGGTGAGGGTAAAACAGACGCTTCGTCTCATCCCACAGCGTCTCTTTCTCCTGACGGCAGTACTCGGCAATCTCCATAACAGAAGGTGACTGATAGACGCATTCTCCGTTCCGGAACACGGGGACAAGAAGTTCGCGCATGGTATAGGAGCCCCCGGTAAGCCGGGTCTTTTTCCATGTATCAATCGGATCAAAGAGAAGAAGATCCTGGCTAATATCATAGACCTCGTCTGCAAAGCAGATGAGATCGGCTCTGATTTTTCCTGTCTTTTTATCATAGATCCGGTAGATTGTCTTGTTTCCTGGATTTGTGATTTTTTCTGTGTTTTCTGAGACCTTGATCTTAGGGACAAAACCCCCTTCTTCATTCTGAATGGCAGCAAGCTTGTACACGCCGCCAAAGGACGGGCAGTCCTTGGAGGTAATCAGATTCGTGCCGATGCCCCAGGAATCAATGGCAGCGCCCTGCACCTTCAGATCATGGAGGAGGTATTCATCCAGATCATTCGACGCACAGATGGCAGCATCCGTGAAGCCGGCGGCATCCAGCATTTTACGGGCCTGCTTGGACAGGTAGGCAAGATCTCCGCTGTCCAGCCTGATGCCATATTTCTTAAACGGACGTCCGGCGTCTTTAAATTCCTGGAATACGCGGATGGCGTTGGGAACGCCGGATTTTAAAGTGTCATAGGTGTCAACGAGAAGTGTGCAATTCTCTGGATACAGCTCTGCATAGTGTTTAAATGCAGTATATTCATCTGGAAAACTCATAATCCAGCTGTGAGCATGCGTCCCCATCACCGGTACGTCAAAGGCCTGTCCTGCCAAT
Organism: uncultured Lachnospiraceae bacterium; assembly: GCA_947566645.1. Taxonomy (GTDB): domain Bacteria; phylum Bacillota; class Clostridia; order Lachnospirales; family Lachnospiraceae; genus CAPEBR01. The sequence goes on along the minus strand of CANOKL010000030.1, from coordinate 6,622 downwards.
ACATTAGAGGTACCCACACAGCCGCCGATCATGGCAGCCCTTGCACCATAAAGTCCTGCGTCAGGCCCCTGGGCGCGGCGCAGGCCAAACTCCATGATCCCATCCCCCTTTGCAGCAGATACAATACGGGAGGTCTTCGTCGCGATCAGAGACTGGTGGTTAATAATGTTAAGAATCGCAGTCTCCACAAGCTGCGCCTCCATAATCGGCGCAACCACTTTCAGAAGAGGCTCCTTGGGAAAGACAACCGTCCCTTCCGGAATGGCATAAATATCCCCGCTGAAATGAAAGCCGCTCAGATAATGAAGAAAATCCTCGCTGAAAATACCAAGGCTCCTAAGATAATCCACATCCTCATACGTAAAGTTCAGTTTCTTAATGTAGTCAATTACCTGCTCAAGACCCGCACATACAGAATAACCATTACTGCACGGGTTCTGGCGGAAGAAGACATCAAAGACCACAACCTCGTTCTGCTTCTGCTTATAATATCCCTGCATCATGGTCAATTCATACAGGTCGGTTAATAGAGTTAAATCCTGTCTGTTCATTTTTCTGACTCCTTATATCCTGATGATAAAAAGTATAGCATGAATCTCATAACTGGTTTATTATAGCATTATATGAGGAAAAATGGAAGTTGGGGACGGGGTAATTTTAAAAATACCCCGTCCCCAATTGAAAATGACCTGTCCCCAATTGAGCCCCAGACTGAGCCTTGGGTGACAAATCTGTCACTTGATATTTCACTGCAGTGTCATCTGCCCGTGATATACTGTGATTCAGGAAGCGATAATAGGATGATTTTATGGAGGTGTATTATGGAGATATTAAGATGTGAGAATCTGACGAAGATATATGGGGAGGGGAATATCCGCACGCATGCGCTTAAGAGTCTGTCTTTTTCGGTTGAAAAGGGGGAATTTGTCTCGATTGTGGGGCCTTCGGGGAGCGGGAAGTCTACGCTTCTGCATATTCTCGGGGGCGTGGATAAGCCGACTGCGGGCAAGGTGTTTATTGACGGGACGGAGATTCACGGGTTAAAGGAGGATAAGCTTGCGATATTCAGGCGCAGGCAGATCGGCCTGATCTATCAGTTTTATAATCTTCTGCCTATGCTGGATGTGGATGAAAATATCGGGCTTCCGCATCTTCTGGACGGAAGGAAGTTAGACAGGGAGAGGCTTGACAATATTGTGGAGCATATGGGGCTTGTGGAGAGGAGACGGCATCTGCCGGGGCAGCTGTCCGGCGGGCAGCAGCAGAGGGTGTCGATTGCGAGGGCTTTATATAACCGCCCTGCGATTCTCCTGGCGGATGAGCCGACAGGGAATCTTGACCGGAGTACAGGGGCGGAGATTGTCAGTCTTCTGAAAGAGGCGAACCGGACGTGGAAGCAGACGCTTCTTCTGATTACTCATGATGAAAATATTGCCCTGCAGGCGGACCGGATGCTTTGTATTGAGGACGGAGAGATTACAAGGGATGAGCGGATACGAAGTCTGGGAGGTGACGAATAATGAGGAACATTGTATATAAAGTAACCTGGAAAAATATGAAAATGAATATGCGGAGAACCTGGACTTCGTTTTTTGGCATTTTCTTCATGGTGCTTCTGATTACCTGTGTGTTTGTTGGCAGGAAGACGGCTGTCGGCTATCTTGAGAATGTGAGTTCGCAGATTAAGGGGAAATGGCATGCGACTATGTATGATATGACAGAGAAGGAGTATGAGACGCTTGGCGGCGAGAGCTATATCAAAGAAATGGGACGCTCTGCGGACAAGGGTTATGTTGAATTTCCTCAGTCGGCAAATGACCAGAAGCCTTATCTTTTTATTAAGTCTTATGAGGCGCCCTGCTTTGACTGGATGAATATCCATGTACGGGAGGGGCGGCTTCCCGGGAAGAAGGGTGAGATCGTCATCAGCCAGAGCGCTCTTGATGACGGCGCGAAGATCAGCATTGGCGATACGGTGAAGGCGGAGTATTTTGACCGGACGGTTACGGGACTCCAGAAGGGCGTCACAACGGTATTTCCTTTTCAGCAAATAGAGCTTGCCGGGGGTGAGACGGAGAAGCTGTCTCAGGATTTTCCGTTTTATGAAAATAATGAGAGCTTCCGGATTGATAAGGAATATACGGGGATGAAGGATAATCTGACCGTTGTGGGAATCGTTGATGAGCCCTGGTTTGAGCAGGAGGGGGCTGCGGGTTATCTTGCATTTACCTGTTATGATGCAGAAAGAGACGGGATTTTTAATATAGCGTGCCTCTTTGATCTGGAAAATGAACATTATGATATGTATCAGAATATCCGGGAAATTGCAGGAAGCAGGGAGGTTGCGTTTAACGATTATGTCCTTGCCTTTTCAGGGAGGTCTTCTGATTCAGTCGTGAACTTTATGGTACAGCTTATGACCATATTCTTTATGGTGCTGATTGTCCTGGCGGCGATTGTTCTGATCTACAATGTATTTAATATTTCCTTTGAGGAAAGGAGCAGATATCTTGGGATGCTCTGTTCAGTGGGGGCAACCGGGAAACAGAAGAGAAGCAGCGTGTACTTTGAGGCGTTTTCCCTGTTCCTTCCGGCGCTTCCCCTTGGGATTCTTGCAGGATGCCTTGTTGTACTGCTGGGAATGAATCTGCTCCTGCCATTCATCTATTCGTTTATGTCAGGGCTGGCAGTGCTGCCGGAGAAAGTGCCGGTGCACCTTAGTATTTCTGCCTGGGACATTCTGATTATTGCTTTTAGCGGCGGGCTGACCGTATTATTGTCCGCGATTCTGCCTGCAGTGAAAATAAGCCGGATCGGGCCCATCGAGTGTATCAGGGGGAATCTTGATAAGAACCCGGGCAGGCTGAAAGAGGGCGCGAAGAGCAGTATGAGCTTAAGTGCGGAGAAAATGCTTGCAAAAAATTCATTGAGATATCAGAGACGGAAGACAAGGGGAATGCGGCGGGCAGCATCTATTTTCATGCTGATTCTGATTGTGACGACAGCGACCACACAGATCCTTACGCAGCTTATTACCATCCGGATGCAGGATTCTGATATTGTAAATGTAAAATCAGAGGGCTGGGATTATCAGCTGTCCGTCTTTAATGGAAATGCGGGGGAAGAGTATGAAAAGCTTAAGGAGGAGATTAAAAATGATGTGGGCGTGGAGGCTGTCCGTGAGGAATATTCCGGGACATTTGTAGGAAATGTTCCGCGGGATGTTATGGGCAAGGAATACTGGAATGCGCTTCACCGGGTTTTTAATCTTTACTATCACAGAGAGCTTTCGGACGAGGAATTTCAGGGGATGTTCGAAGAGGGGACAAATGTCGTCAGTGTGATCGGAGTGGATGATGAGACGTTTGAAAATATTGCAGAGGCAACGGATACGGATCAAAAGCTTTTAGAGAGTGGGACGCCGACGGCAATCGTTGTCAATAGCGGAGAGGTGTCAACGGCTAACTGGGTTGTTTCTGAAAAGGAGCCGGAAAAATATGAATTCCATGAGATTGAGCATATGACGGACCTGGGTAAGGGTGAGAAGCTTCCCATGACCATTTACTCTCCCAAAGAGGAGAAACAGGTGGATTTTCCGCTTCTCGTGGCAGGATATGGATCCAAAGAGCAGCTTGAAAAGTATTATACCTTCCATTCGGAGAGTCTGTGGGTCATCGTGGAACTGGATACCTGTGAGAAAATGAATCAGATCATGGCAGAAGACGGAAATGAAGAGTCAGGCAGCATGATGGAACCAACGCTGTATATGAAGATGAACGGGAAGAAAACCGGGCTGATAAAGAGGCTGAATGCACTGACTGAGGCTGATGAGATGCACTATATCTTTGCAAGGGCAGACCGTGTTAAGACAATATCAGACACACTGTGCAGTATGATCCGCATCCTGCTTCTGTGCTTTGTCCTCCTGACCTCTGTGATCTGCCTGCTGAATCTGTATAATTCCATCCATGGGTGGATTGCGGAGCAGAAGCCTCACTTTGCTATGCTGGTATCTGTGGGGGCAACCCAGGAGCAGATCCGGAGAATGCTTATGTACGAGACACTGCAGATTTTCCTTGGAAGCTGTGTGAGTACACTTCTGATTGTGACGCCCCTGATTCTGGCTGTCCGGTACCTGCTGATTGATCAGTTCGGGGCTGTGCGTATTGGATTTCCATGGCTGGTCTATGCAGCGGCCATTTTCATAACAGTAATTGTTATTTTCGGGTTTATGCTGTATCATTATCATAGAGAAAAGGACTACCGGTTACAATTCACGGGATAGGCCGCGATTAGTAAGGAACTGTATGTAAATAACTTGTACATCTTGCTTGTCTATTTCTCCGATTGCACAGGTCAAAAAGCCTCGACGTAGCCCGCTACGCCTGCGTTTTTTGACCTGCACACTCGAAGAAATATCCTGCGCAATCTGCACAAGTTATTTATATACAGTTCCTAAAGGACTATGGGTAAAGGACGGTATGGAATCGTATGAATCAGATGAAAGTGCTGCTTGTGGAGGATGATGAAATTATTTTAGAAGGGCTGGAGATTGCCCTTGGCCAGGAGGGGTATCTGGTGGTGGCTGCGAAAAGCTGTCAGGAGGCATTCCGGCAGCTGTCTGAAGGGGAGGCGCCGGACATCTGCCTTCTGGATGTGATGCTGCCGGACGGGGACGGCTACGCGGTATGCAGGGAGCTCAGGAGGAAGAGCAATGTACCGATTATCTTCCTGACGGCATGTGAGGATGAGCTTCATACCGTAATGGCGTTGGAGCTGGGGGCGGATGATTATATCTCCAAGCCTTTCCGCATCCGGGAGCTCCTGGCGAGGATGAAGGCGGTTCTCAGACGCTCCTCCCCTGGGAGGGCGGAGGCCGAGACAGTGATACAGGTGGGGGAAAATAAGATTTATCCTGAGACGGGAAAGGTCTATGCCGGAAACCAGCCCGTGCAGCTTACGGCAATGGAGTACAGGCTTCTTATGATCTTCACCTCCCACCGGGGAAGGATCCTGACAAGGGAGCAGATTCTGAACGATATCTGGGACGATGCAGGGGATTTTGTAAATGATAATACTCTTAGTGTCTATGTGAAGAGATTAAGGAAGAAGCTGGGAGCAACAGAAAAAGAGCCGCTGATCACTACGGTCAGGGGAATCGGGTACCGGATGGAGTAAGCGGGTTTCGAGGCCGCGAATCAATGTCATTTAGTTAAGCCGGACGCGTCTGACATGATGTAGTTCTCTTTCAGACACGCTTTCGCTCGGTTCCAAACGCAGCGGTACTAAGCTCGTGAAAAACCTCGCTAAGTGCCGGCGTTTTCCAACGGTCTGTGGGAGAACTACATCATGTCAGACGCTGTGTAATGGCTTAACTAAATGATATTGGATCGTGAATCATAACGGAATTAAGAGGAATAGGAAATGGTTATTATACTGGGAAGTGTAATTATAATACAGTGGGTCTTCTTCCTGGCCGTCAGGCATAAGTGGCTCAGAGAGCTGGATCGTCTGACCGGCTATCTGATGCGGGTACAGGACAGCCGCAGGCTGCCGCCGCCGGAAGACTGCGGAGAGGGACGGATCGGGATACTGGAAAGCGAGATCTATAAGCTGATCGTGCAGATGAAGGAGCAGACAGACATTTCCGCAAGGGAAAGGGAATACCTGGCAAAGATGATGTCCGACATTGCCCACCAGCTTAAGACGCCCCTGACTTCCATAGGCATCATGTCCGATCTCCTGCAATCCGCCGGGATACCGGACGAGAAGCGCATCCGCTACGCTGCAAATATTGAACGTCAGGCAGACCGGATGACCTGGTTCGTAAAGAGCCTCTTGACACTGTCGCGGCTTGATGCAAATATGATTCACCTCAAAAAAGAGCGGGTAAACTTAAAAGAGCTTTTCGAAACCGTGACCGAGCCATTCCAGATCATGGCAGAGCTAAAAGAGATAGAACTGGAGATCCGGATTCACGAGGAAATCTGGCTCGAATGTGACAGAGACTGGACCGCAGAGGCATTTTCCAATATCGTAAAAAACAGCCTGGAGCATACAAAGCCCGGCGGAAAGGTGGAGATCACAGGAGAAAAGAACAACTTCTCCCTGAATGTCTATATCCAGGACGATGGAACCGGAATCGCACCGGAAGATCTTGGGCATATCTTTGAACGGTTTTATAAAGGAAAGGATGCCTCAGAAAACAGCGTGGGGATCGGACTGGCACTCTCAAAGCAGCTGATTATGCTCCAGAATGGCATCATAACCGTAAAAAGTAAGCCGGGGGAGGGGACGCAGTTTCATGTGAAGTTTCAGTTGGGGACGGGGTAAAATTAATTTTACCCCGTCCCCAACTGCGTGCATATAGTCTTTTATTTTGAAGGAAACATGTGCATGCGTTACATTGTCAATATTTTTTGTAAGATATATACTTTTTACAAGATTAATGGCTACTATTCACGGACTAACCGTCCGCTCACAGTAACGCATCCAGCCCATTTAAAAGTCGCTTCCAGCGAGGGCAGTCTGAGTACCTGTGCTGCAGAGGCAGAAAAGCATCCTGGACAAGGTAGTGTCAAGTAATCTATGAAAAAATGAGCTGAAAAAAATAGGCTCACCT
>CANOKL010000029.1 GCA_947566645.1 uncultured Lachnospiraceae bacterium | reverse complement strand
TAATACGAAAGGTTGGTTTAAAAATGAATAAGAAAAAAATAGCGTTTATATGCGTACATAATTCCTGCCGAAGTCAAATAGCTGAAGCTCTTGGAAAACATTTTGCAGGGGAAAAGTTTGACTTTTATTCCGCAGGAACAGAAACAAAGCCACAAATCAATCAGGATGCTGTACGCATTATGAAAAGACTTTATGGAATTGACATGGAAAAGGAACAATTTTCTAAATTGATTTCGGACATTCCTACGCCCGATATTGCGATTTCAATGGGATGTGACGTAGGATGTCCATATATAGGAAGAACCTTTGATGATAATTGGGGACTTCCAGACCCAACAGGAGAAAGTGATGCTATGTTTGAAACAGTAATTAAAGATATTGAAAAAAGAATATCGGAATTGTCAAATACTCTTTAAAACTACTCGATGAATAAGAAGTAAACGAAAGTTGTTACTCTTTCTGCTGCCCTTTTGCGGCACAGATACCATTGATAGTACCCTTAACAATTGTAAGTTCGTTATCATTGAATGTGTCAAGTACAGTATCAATCTGTCTGCGAATAGTTGATTTATCTGTTTTTTTGTCTGGAAATATGTATTGGTCAGCCGATATATCAAACATAGTAATCAGACGTACAAATAGTTGAAAACTTGGATGTTGTCCCTCGTTTTCAATAGATTGAATATGTCTTGGAGCAAGGTCAAGAATTTCAGCTAATTGCTCTCTGGTAATGCCTTTAGATTCACGAGCATTTTTTATTGCTTGACCTAGTGCCATAAAATCGAAATTTTTGATAGTATTCATATTATCCACCTTCGTATATATAAATTTTTCTTTTATATTGTATGGAAATGTGGCTTCTAATTAAACGAGATGAAATATCTTACTTATAGAGATTTTATATCTCATATAAGGAGATTTTAGTTCAGAATGTAAAGGAGATGATTACGATTAAATGTGAGTGGATGTTGTGTCCCGTCTGCGGTAACAAGACACGTAATAAAATTAGAGAGGATACAATCTTAAAAAACTATCCATTATACTGCCCCAAATGCAAACACGAAAGTTTGGTTGAGGTAAAAGATTTACAAATAATTATCATCAAAGAGCCAGACGCTTTAGACGCAGAGCCGATGAACTTGTGAATAATCACAGAGCATCGGCTCTTTCTTTATATATTATAGGTAGAACAAGCCCACCGAATAAAAAAAACGATGTATCGGTGAGCTGATTTGCCATGCTTTGAAATCTCTCCGACTTCGCTTTTTGAAGTTTGGAGGGATTTTTATGCCAAAGTATGCAAGGAAAGCTGCCAGTGGCAGGTTTGCTGTATTGCCTGTAAGCAATGACTTCTATTTACATATATCAAATAAAGAATGGGTGGATAACCTGTTAAAAAAATCTATTTTAGTACAAGGGGGCTTTGCACCCAACAAGTAGAAGTCAAATATCTACATATTAGAACTAAAATATCTATAAACCGTAAAGGTATAACAGCCTTTGCGGTTTTTCTTTTGTCGTTTTTTGCAGAAATACGCCGTAAGGCTGTTTCTGTCATTGGATGCCGTTCACCGCCTGCCAATCTGGATTTTCAAAAAAATTCAGATTGGAGGTACTTACGGTGAAATACGCACCAAGAAAGGTATATATCAAAGAAAATGGCAGCTATACAGAGCTGTCCTATAAGGAATTTTGCAAACGCAGAGAAAAGGATGGGACTTATGCGGACAAGCTCTTTATTCCCGTGCAGGGCTGTCTGATTGAAACGGAACAGGCACATTATATTGAGTTTTATCGTGACAAGGAGCGGTGGCGTTATCTGAAAAAACTTGATGCAGATAACAGCCTGTTATCCTTAGAGGCTTTTGAGGGTGACGATGACAATAGTATTGATTACATCGCTGATGAAGCGGTAAATGTTGCGGAAACTGTTGTCCATAGGATGATGTTGGACAAGCTGCGTTCTGCCCTTGCTATGTTATCGGAAGATGAGCAAAAGTTGGTAAATGCTATTTTCTTTCAGGAATTGTCGGAAAGAGAATGGTCAAACATTTCGGGCATTCCACAAAAGACAATCAATGACCGAAAACGGAGAATATTAGCCAAGCTCAAAAAAATTCTGGAAAAATAAAAATTTGTTCCGCTCAACCCCCTCACTTTTTCCTTTGGAAAAGTGAGGGGGTTTTTTACAGGCTTCCCGCAGTTCATTGACAACCGAATAACCATTCACCAAATACATTCTCTTTGTGACTGTAATGAGCATAAGCGTGTGTAGCGGTACGCCATGACCTGCCGAAAAAGCAACAGCGATGAAAGGTGGTGAGCGGATAATTACCGACTCAAAATATCGGGCGGCTCCCGATTTCGCCATGACACACAAAGAGGACAATGATACTCCCGTCCAGTCATAGTCCGAGCGGTAACCAATCCGCCGCAGGCAATGAGGGCGGCTCTGTCAGACCGACAGTTGGGGTGCAACTCCCGTGGCGTCAGTTCGCTGCTGACCGTTTGGTGACTTCCCTTGCGTTATCACGCATCAGCATTTTCGGGGTGTCGGGGACAAATAGAAAATGCCTTTTATCATAAAGTCAGATGCAGGGCGGTCAATGGAACAGAGCTTGTTTTATGCTTTTCCGACCTTAAATGCTTCCTTGCGTCTGGCTGTTACATAGGCAGGGTATTCCTGCCTAAATCAAAATAGGAGGTCAGACACTATGGACAGAACTATTAAGCGTGGCGACATTTTCTACGCAGAGCTTAATCCCGTTGTCGGTTCAGAACAGGGCGGAACAAGACCCGTACTTATCATATCCAATGATATAGGCAACAGCCACAGCCCGACAGTCATTATTGCGGCAATCACAGGCAGGACGCAGACAAAGGCAAAACTGCCGACACATACCGAGGTAAAAGATGTTGAGGGGCTTGACAGGGATTCTATTATCCTGCTTGAACAGATACGGACGATTGATAAGCAAAGGCTTAAAAACCATATGGGTACAATGCCCGATAATATAATGGCAAGAGTCGACAAGGCTCTTGCCATTAGCCTTGCTATGACAAAGAAATAAGGGGGGTGTATCGGAATATGCTCATTGACGATGAGTGGAACGGCTTAGCTGACCTGCTGGCAAATCTGATAGCAAAATACGCTTCCGAACTGGGCATAGACGGTATGCCCGATGCCAGTCATAACAAAGAATATAGCAGCGACTCTAATATTCACCAAAATCGCACATTTGTTGTTTCAGAGAATCGCTGATACAATTTTAAGTGCAGAAAATAAATATCACGGTTTTGGTAAAAAAGGAGTTGCTGTTACTATGAACAAAGAAAGAATAAAGGTTTACACTTATAAGAGGGTTTCCACCGCCATGCAGATTGACGGTTATTCACTGGACGCACAGCGGGCAAGGATGAAAGCGTATGCAGACTTTAATGATTATGAAATTGTCGGCGAGTATGAGGATGCAGGGAAATCGGGCAAATCCATCGAAGGGCGGATGCAATTTAGACAGATGATGGAGGATGTGAAGTCGGGAAAAGACAACATCTCGTATGTCTTGGTATTTAAGCTATCACGTTTTGGAAGAAATGCAGCAGACGTTCTTTCCACTTTGCAGGTTATGCAGGACTTTGGCGTGAATTTAATCTGCGTGGAGGATGGGATTGATTCGTCTAAAGATGCGGGTAAGCTGATGATTTCTGTTTTGTCGGCGGTAGCAGAAATTGAGCGTGAGAATATCCGTGTCCAGACAATGGAGGGCAGAATCCAGAAAGCCAGAGAGGGGAAATGGAACGGCGGATTTGCGCCATATGGATACCAGCTCGTAAATGGCAAGTTGGAAATCAACGAAGAAGAAGCGGTTGCAATCCGAACCATCTATGACCAGTATGTGAATACGGATATTGGCTCAAACGGGATTTCAAAATATCTGGAAAACCACGGCATCCGCAAGATACAGCGTCAGAATGGGAAGAACCCTCTTTTTGATGCCCACTTAGTCCGACTGATATTGAAAAATCCAGTCTATTGCGGTAAAATTGCTTATGGACGCAGGAAAACAGAAAAAGTCCACGGGACACGGAATGAATACCATCTTGTGGAGCAGGAAAATTTTCTTTTGGTAGACGGACTGCATGAAGCGATTATCCCAGAAGATGTCTGGAATGCGGCGCAGGCAAAACTGATTGCACAGGCGAAGAAGTATGAACACGTCAATAAGGGGAAAAACGAGCGGACGCACCTGCTTTCTGGGATTGTGAAGTGTCCCATATGCGGAGCGGGGATGTATGGGAACAAGAGCATCAAATACAAAAAGGACGGAACGAAATACAAGGATTTCTTCTATTATGGGTGTAAACACCGTGGTATGCAGCGGGGGCATAAATGCGATTACAGAAAGCAGATACGGGAAGAACTTCTGGACGATGCCGTAGCCGAAGTGATAGTAAAGCTGGTCAGCAATCCCCATTTTGCGGCAATGATGCAGGAAAAAATCAACATGAAAGTTGATACGACCGCCATAGACCAAGAAATAACCAATTATGAAAAACAGCTCCGTCAAGATTACGCCATTAAATCGAAGCTGATTGAGGAAATTGATAACCTCAATCCCGATGACAGACATTATATTAGAAGAAAGGCAGACCTTGATGACAGGCTTTATCGGATGTATGATAAAATAGAAGAACTGGAATCGCAGTTGATGGACGCCAGAGCGAAAAAGACATCCATTGAAGCCGAGAAAATCACAGGGGATAATATTTACAAGGTATTGATTTATTTTGACAAATTGTATTTCGCTATGAACGATGTGGAACGGCGACAGCTTATCGAAGCGTTGATTGCAGAAATACAGATTTATGAGGAACGCAAACCCAATGGTCAGTGGCTTAAATCAATTCGGTTTAAGCTGCCGATTATTGAAAATGATTTAAGTATAGGTTTGGACAATGATGAACATGTTGAGACGTGCGTCCTTTTGGGTAGGAAATAGTAACATTGCCGATACAGTCTATGTATACACAGATTATGAGCCGAAAGACAGCGAATATTTAAAAGACGTAAAGGGTTATGCAACCTATACAGAAATCAAAGAATGGATAAAATCAGAGTATGGGTTAAAGGTATCGTCTTTGTATGTGGCGCAGATAAAAGACAAGTGCGGTTTGGAGAAGCGTCTGAATTATAATATGGGCGAAAATAAAAGCCGCGTGCCGAAGTGTCCGCCGGAGAAAGAAAAAGCGATTATGGCGGCATTCAGGCATTTTAATATGCTGTGAAACAGCGGGTTTGGCAATAATGATAATTGTATTGCATTTTGCGGCACAAAAGGATATAATAAAGAAAAAAAAGAAAGGCGGCGGCAATATGGCAGCACGAAGCGCAAACGTAAATGTCAGAGTGGAGCCTGATGTCAAGAAACAGGCGGAAGATATACTGGATAAACTCGGTGTATCCGCATCGGCTTTTATCAATATGACCTACAGGCAGGTAATTATGAAAAGGGGGATTCCCTTTTCGGTTGAACTGCCTTCGGGAATCGAAACCCTTGATACCATGACCGATGAAGAATTTGATGAGATGATGCAGGCCGGATTGGAACAGGCAAAAAAGGGAGAATCCGTTCCCTATGAAGAAGCTTTTGACCGGCTTATGGAAGGGCTTTGAAAATCATGGAAAAACAATATAATGTGAAAATTACAAAATATGCCCTGTCGCAGATGAAGAAAATAAGGGACTATATTGCGGATGAGCTTCTCGCTCCGCAGGCGGCATATGACTTGTTTTCGGAAATGAAAAAAACGTCTGCCTCATTAGAGAGCATGCCGGAGCGTAACCCGCTGGTTGATGCGGAAAAATGGAGAAAACAGGGGATTAGGAAAACGATGGTAAAAAATTTTATCATGTACTACTGGGCAGATGACGTACACAAGACAGTCCATATAACAGCGGTTGTATATAGAAAACGAAACCAGTTAGCGGAGTTTGGAAAAATGGAGTTGGAATAGCGCGGTATATATGAACTGAAACAAGAAAAAGTTTTCCTCCATCAGCAACAGTAAAACGTCTAAATTATAATATGGGCGAAAACAAAAGCTGTGTGCTGAAGTGCCCGCCGGAGAAAGAGAAAGCGATAATGGCGGCGTTTAAGCATTTTAACATGGTGTGAGATGCTCCGCAAGATTCCAAAAAAATGTTGATTTCCAGATACAGAAATGTTATATTATAGAAAAGGAGCAGCCGCCCACAAAGTGGTTTACCTCCCAAATAGCTGTGTAAGCCTACCTGTTCTCGGCAAAGTACAAGGTAGGCTTATTTATTTTCGCTTGTTGTTCCTATCTATGTAGGCAAGCAATGCAACGAGGAACGAACCGCCCAAAAACAACAGGCTTAAAACTTCGTATGTACTCATATGCATCACCTCCCCTCTTCTGTAAAGTTGGGGAGGCTCACCACCTTGTAACACGGCTGCTCTGGAAAAAATTATAGCATACTTCATGCCGTACGGCAATCTGCATTTTCTGTATTCGGATTTCTCCGTAAACATTTCCCCTGTCTGCAACAGTAAAAAATATGCGGGTGCATCTGTGAAATACAATACAGAAAGGAGCCGCAAATGAATAAACTGATAGAAGAATTAATTGAAAAAGGTATGGGGAATTTCATGGACAGGAGCAGGGACGCGCTGGCGGAGACAGATGAAATCTACCTAGATGACTGCAGAGGTGAGGAAGAAATGGAGCGGAGGTATAAAAACCTTGGCCTGACCAGAGAGCAGAAAAAATCATCAATGATTATGTGGCGTGTACATCAACGGTCAACCACCGCTACGCTGACATTTCGTATATGTGCGGCATCAAAGACACTGTCAGCCTGCTTGTTTCGCTGGGGCTGATAAAAGGAGTTGAAGCGGAATGATGAAGAATGAAATCATAATATGCCCAAATACGGCTTTGGAGCCAGCCGTAAAACAGGCTCTTTTTTTGATGCTTATAAAACCAATCAGCGCGAAAGGAGAAGTGAACGATGGCAAGATTATGTGATTTAGTGGAAGTGGCGGAGAACAACATGGAATGCGTGGTATTGAAGGTGAAGGAAGGCGTACAGACGGAGCTTGTCGGCCTTGGATGCTTTGACGGGGACGAGACCGTGTTCCGGCTGACAAAAGGAGGCGGACATACCTGCACCGTGTTCCGTGGCGGGAAAAGGCCCATTTCGTGGGAATGGGGAAACTCCGGGCGCACGCTGGTGTGCGATTCCCTGTATCAATGCGGCAGCATGGTAAAAAGCTGCATTTCCGATGATTTCGGAATCTACATGGGGAGTGACGCCGCCAAAAGAATGGCGACGCTCCATGTCCGGTCACTGGAGGACACCCCGGGCTGTCCCCTTCCTGGGCGTTATTTAAAAAATACATGCAGCTAAGGGATACAGGACAATGGAACGCGGACACGTTCAAAAGCATCTACGTTCCCATATTCTTAAAAGAAATGGCGGGCAAGGAACCGCAAAGAAAACTCTCCGAGCTTATCAGACTGGATAGGCAGGGGAAGAGAATCTGTTTGGCCTGCTTTTGCCGTGACGAGGCACTGTGCCACCGGAGCATCATCGCCGGAATCCTGCAATGCAGGGGCGTCCGGGTGCAGGGTGTAAAAGGGGACTATTCAAAATACGGCAGACATAAAGAAATTCAATGCCATTTATGAAAGGAGAAACTGACGTTATGAAAGAAAGGACGCTTGTGTACATGACATTCACGGAGAACTGTATGAACCTGCGGACGGTCAGCCGTTCCAGGAAATCCCCGCACAGGTTCTATATTTGCAGGCATACACTGGAGGAGTTGGAACAAAAAGAGCCTGTTCCCCTGCCGCAGCCCATAAAGCCGAATATGGCAGCGGAGAAGCCGCAGCCTGCACAGCCGAAGGCGTCAGGGACGCAAATACAAAAACCCGGTATTGCGCAGCCGCCAGCCACGGATAAAAAGGCATCCGCCGTACAGACACAGCAAACCAAAACCACGGAGCCGGCGCAAGCGGAGAAACCGCAAGCAGAGAATCCTAAAGCATATGACCGTACATAAGTTTATCCGATATATAGAAAACCAGTACAGTTTCCTGCGTCTGCGAAAAACGCCTTACGGCACAATGCGCTACAAAGAGATACAGGATTTGGTGACGGAATACAGGGATTACCTGGATATGTGCCGCAGGATGGGATACGATATGAAAAACAGCTTTGTCCTGTACCCGAAAGACTTGCAGAAGTCACACGACAGGACGGCCCGCCGGTACGAACACAAGAAAGATGCCAAGATAAAACGTGACTTTATCGTGGCATACAGGCAGCTCTCCGGGCGGCTGGACTTTGAGAAAGACGGCCTTAAAATCGTGTATCCCAATACGCCTGACGACGTGGCCGCCGAGGGGCATGCGCTGCACCACTGCGTCGGCGGCTATGTGGAGCGCGTGGCCGAAAGGGAATGCATGATATTATTCCTGCGGAAATGCGCTGACGAGGCAAAGTCATTTTATACGATTGAAGTGCGCGGGCAGGAAGTCGTGCAGGTGCGGGGCATGGGAAACTGCGGCATGACGCCAGAAGTGGAGGCGTTTGTCGCGGCATGGAAGCAGGGGGCGCTATGCGCCCCGCTTCCGGCTACGGCTGCATAAATCTTTCAAATATAAAACAACCCTTTATCTGGCTGCGCGGATATGTTATAATCAAACCAAAGAAAGGCGGAGACAGGATGGAAAAGTTGCATAATTGCCACCACAGTATGGGAAGAATTACAGAGTGGTTGTTATTAATATCACTTAACTAAGGTATCATATAAGTTGAAAGAATAAAATATTTTTCTCCTGGCGGGGAACTGTTAATAAAAATGGAAAGGACTGATTTTATGGCTTTGGCATTAAAAGAAGATTACCAGAGAGCTTTGGATGAACAGAAAAGGGAAGTCCGGGAGCTTGTAATGGCTGGATTGGAACAAGTAAAAAAGGGAACGACAAAAGACTTTAATACCGTATGTGACAGATTGGAGAAGAAATACAGAGATGAAGCAATATCAAATTAGGATTACGGAGCTGGCGGAGGAAGACTTGGAAAATGCTGGCGATTATATTGCTTATGATTTGAAAGATCCATCTGCCGCTGAAAATACAGTAAAGGGAATCCGCGCAAAGATAAACTCTCTGGCAAATTTTCCAGAGCGGAATGAACTGGACGAAGACAAGTCACTTGCCGGATTAGGTGTCCGTAAAGAGTACTATCGTAATTACAAGATTTATTATGTGATAGAGGAGGACACCATATACATAATCAGAAATTTGCATATGTTAGTCGATAGTAAAGCGTGGCTGTATCGTACATTTGGACTGTAAAGCAGACCGTGTAAAAAACCTTGAAAAGAAGCATAGCCACTCCCCTAACACTGAATACTGAACTTAAAATAGCTGCCCTACAGGTCCTCGCCTGTACAGGGCAGCTATTTTGATTTTAAAAGCACCACATACAAATAAGACAATTTTTCTAATAATGTCATGCCATACTTCAAATCCGCATATCCGTAACGCTGTCCCTTTACAGCAATCCATTTGCAACATAAATTATAAAGCGCTGCCGCGCCGGGTGTAATTTCGAGAAAACAGCTGAGACAGGCTGAAAGACAAAATACCGTTTCTAATGGCATTCAAAAAAAGGAGAAAAGCACATGAATAAAATAATTTTAATCGGAAAACTTACCCGCGATACCGAGGTGCGCTATGCCAAATTATTGACACAATTAAGTTTTTGAGGAATGATGATGAATTAAGAAAAGTAGTTGCGGGTAATATTGAAAAACATGCATTTATTGTTTCGCCCGGACAACAAAAAATACATAAAGGTATAGAAACGAAAGAAAGAGCACTTTGGCAGCAGCTTATACAAAATGGAAACAACAAAAGAAAAATACTAGTCTCCATTAGGATGCAACATTGATTTTGCGGACAGTTTTTAACTGTCTGTAAAAGAAAAAAAGTCCGGCTTACATGAAAATAAATCGGACTGTTTTAAGTGGAGCTATTCTTCTTCCTTGGGTAAGGACGTTTATCGTCTGTCAGGTTCAGCAGATAATCAGCGCTGGTGTTATGAAATTCGGCCAGTTTGATCAGAATGTGAGAGGGAATATCTACATCACCACACTCATAATTACTGTAAATACGCTGACTGCAATTTAGAATTTCACCCATATTCTTCTGCGTAAGGTCACGATCTTCACGTAGATCCCGTATTCTCTGATACATGTGTTTCACCTCTGGCATAATAATAAACTAGCGAGATATTCACTATTGAAATATAGCGAAAAATTCGCTAAACCGAATTTGAAAATGCAGGAGGGATAAAGTACAATGAAAGAGAAAGTGAAAAAGGTGCTGGTATGGATTTTTGAATTCGCTTTATTTTGTGGATATTTCTATGTTTTATTCGTGAATCTGATATGTGGATTTGGAAGTGGAGGGATAAGCTGCAGAGGGCAGGCTATAAAGATTTTGGGTGCTTCGTTCTTTCTTGCAGTGGGACTTCCGGGATTGATCTGGTATCAGCATCGTAGACTTATGAAATTAGAGAATTTATTACATGATTTATATAAAATTCGGGATAAAATAAAATGGCAGTAACAGGAAAATGGACTGACAGTAAGGAATAACTTTACAAAAATAGAATAGCAGAAAAAGACAATGTCAGTGATACCATTTCCAATGCTAAGAATTAAGAAAAAAGGAATTATTGAAAGTAACGATGGATGTGATGCAGTATTGAATTATAGATAATATCTATGAAATGAAAATTATAGAATAATTCAATTAGACGAAGAGAAGAAGAAGTCTTATACTTATGGAAGAGACATAAGATATGGATTGTCATTTAAAAAAAATTTTGATACAAGATTCTTTGTGGGGAAAGGTTGGGACTTATTATGATTTATATGGATAATGCAGCGACTACGATGCACAAGCCGCAGGCTGTCATTGATGCAGTAATTGCTGCCATGAGTTCAATGGGAAATGCGGGGAGAGGTGCGAATGAGGCATCCTTAAGCGCGTCAAGGGTAATCTATGATACGAGGGACAAGCTGTGCCGGTTTTTCGGTGCAGAGAATCCAAGACAGATTGTATTTACGAATAATTCGACAGAAAGCCTGAATATAGCGATCAAGGGTCTTCTGAATCCGGGAGACCATGTCATTACCACAATGCTGGAACACAATTCAGTGCTCAGGCCCCTCTATGAGATGGAGAAAAAGGGCGTGAAGCTTACCATCATCCGGAGTAATGAGAAGGGGACATTTGACTTGAAAGATATGGAGGATGCGATTTGTCCAGAGACGAAGATGGTCATCTGTACAAATGGCTCCAATCTGACAGGAAATTATATTGATATTGAAAAGGTGGGAGAGATGGCGCATAAGCATGGTCTGCTGTTCGTAGTGGACGCATCCCAGACTGCAGGGGTATTTCCTATTGATGTACAAAAGATGCAGATAGACGTTCTGTGCTTTACCGGACATAAGGGTCTTCTGGGCCCCCAGGGGATCGGCGGCATGTACGTGCGGGAAGAACTTGCAGTAAGACCTTTAAAGTGCGGCGGAAGCGGAGTGCAGACCTATAGTAAGACACATCCTGCAGAGATGCCGACCGCACTGGAGGCAGGAACCTTGAACGGGCATGGGATCGCGGGACTTGGCGCGGCGGTTGATTATCTGAATGAAACTGGAATTGATGCGGTTCGGGAAAAAGAACAGAGGCTTATGCGTAAATTTTACGAAGGCGTGAAGGAGATCCCGGACGTGAAGGTGTACGGCGACTTCAGTACCTTTGACCGGTGTGCGATTGTGGCGCTTAACATCGGTGATTATGATTCTTCAGAAGTGAGTGATGCGCTTCTTACAGAATATGGAATTTCTACAAGACCGGGAGGGCACTGTGCACCGCTTATGCACGAGGCGCTTGGAACGGTGGAGCAGGGAGCAGTAAGGTTCAGCTTCTCGCATTATAACACGGATGAAGAAGTGGACGCCGCGATTGCGGCTGTCCGGGAACTGGCGCAGGACGAATAATAGGCTTGTATTAAGGGTGTTACGAACAATTTGTCTGTTTTACGTCTTACGCCCTGGCGGGTTTGATCAATGCAAATCCGCAGAGTAACTGTGAGGGTAGGAAACGTACGGAACGGTTACTCGGGAATGAGAGAACGAAGGAGGAAGAAAGAACATGAATTTATCAGATTCAAAGAAAAAACTGGCGTTAGCCGGCGCTGTATGCGGACTTGTAGCGGCATGTCTTGCATTTATGGGAAATCCGGCTAACATGGCATTCTGTATAGCCTGCTTTATCAGGGATACGGCGGGAGCACTCGGGATGCACCAGGCAGAGGTAGTCCAGTATGCAAGACCGGAAGTAATCGGTCTGGTGCTTGGAGCATTTATCATCTCTGTGGCTACGAAGGAGTACCGCTCTACGGCAGGTTCTTCTACCATGACACGCTTTGTGCTTGGAATGATCATTATGATTGGTTCCCTTGTATTCTTAGGATGCCCGCTGCGGATGATTATCCGTATGTCAGCAGGCGACCTGAATGCATGGGTGGCATTGATTGGGTTTATCTTCGGTGTGGCTACGGGTGTATTTGCGCTGAGACGAGGCTTCAGTCTTGGAAGGGCACATGTAACAAATAAGGCAAGCGGAGCGGTACTGCCGGTTCTTATGGCAGGAATCCTTGTACTGGCGCTTTGCTCATCCCTGTTAAAGGCCAGTGAGGCAGGCCCGGGAAGCCTTCATGCACCGCTGATTGCATCTCTGATCGGCGGGCTTGTGTTCGGAGCATTTGCCCAGAAGTCAAGAATGTGCTTCGCGGGAAGTATGCGTGATATCATTCTGATGAAGAATTTTGACCTGTTTAGTGTCATTGCAGGGCTGTTTGTAGTTATGCTTGTATTTAATGTGGCAACAGGGCGCTTTGTACTTGGCTTTCATACGCCGGGAATCATAGCTCATTCCGACCATTTGTGGAATGTGCTTGGTATGTATGCAGTCGGATTTGCCGCAGTGCTTGCAGGAGGATGCCCCTTACGCCAGCTGATTCTTGCAGGGCAGGGATCGTCTGATTCTGCTGTAACAGTGCTTGGCATGTTTTTCGGCGCTGCGCTCTGCCACAATTTTGGCCTGGCAGCAAGCGGTACTGCACTGAATGCTGAGACAAAAGAGGTGGTGGCAGGCGCTGTTCCATTAAACGGCAAGATGGCATGCATCATCTGTATCCTGGTATGCTTTGTCATTGCCTTTACACATAAACGCGAGGAAAAGAAATAAAATGATACAACAAGTGTTAAAAGGTCATGTGTTTCGTGCCCGCATCTTTTGACGCTTTCATCATAAAATAATAGTTGTAATTCAGAGCCATACATAGTATTCTAAGAAGGAAGGTAAAATAAACATGAAGGAAGTAGATGCAAGAGGTCTTTCCTGCCCGGAGCCGCTCATGCTGACGGCGGATGCATTAAAGGATGCAAAAGAGGCAGTGAAGGTGCTGGTGACCGAGCCGCACCAGAGGATGAACGTGGAGAAATACGCAAAGGATCATGGAAAGACTCCGGTTTCATCCGAGAAGGACGGATATTTCGAAGTGGTGATTAAGTAGTTATGAGAAAAAAAGAGCTGAAACTCGTAGTAACTTTTCATACAACAGCCGATGCAATGGCGATGGAAAAGGCATGTAAGGAGCACCATGTGCCTGGGCGGATCATTCCGGTTCCGCGTGCTATATCCGCAGGCTGCGGGCTTTCCTGGTGCGCAGATCTTTCGGACCGGGAGGAGATTGCGGCTATGATGGAAAAGGCGGGGATCAAAGAAGAAGAGATGCATGAGTGTATGGTATAGGTTCCTTCCGTGAATGGAAAGTGAATCATAACAAGTGAAGCTGTGCAGTAATAAAAAGGCTGAGGAATATTTTATTCTCTCAGCCTTTTTAGCTATTCTTTGATTTTGTCAAGTTCTGTTAAATTAATTCCAGAAGCTGTCAGAATGACCTTTAACTCGGTATAGCGTTCCTTTAATTCCACATACAAATCAGAGTTTTTGTCAGCCATTCGCATATATCGTTGAATTCTGGAGAATTCTTCAACGTTTTTTTGTAGCATCTCCTTGTCAGTCATATCATCACCTGCTTTCTAAAATTCTTGAAACTGTGAATCTAACGTGTCATGCCTCTGCAATGTTACTATTCACGACTCGGAAGGCCGCTCATAGTTTTTCTTTCATTATATCAGTATGTGAACTTGGAGTAAAGCTCTTTATATGCCCTGGACAAATACATCCAGAACATGCGGCAGCAGCCGTCCGCTGTACTCTGTCAGAGAATGCCTCCCCTTAAGGAGCACCCAGTCATAGATCAGGGCACGCTCATACATGGTATAAAGATCCAGCAATTCCTCGGGAGAGCTGGTGTCTTTAAATTCGCCGCTGTGAAGCCCCTCTGTTATAATCTCCTTGATCCACTTAAAATAAAAGCGGTCCTTGTCGATCAGGGAGCGGTCATCCTTTGTCACCAGCTGTGAGGAATAGAGAGAGGCAAGCAGATGAATATCTATGCTGGTCTCAACCATATAAAACAGCTCGCGGTTCAGATACAGAAGCTTTTCACGGGCAGACAGGTTCGGGTCAATCGAGGAGGCAAGTTCTTCGTATTTTTCGTCAAGCAGGCTGGAAAGGGTGTTGAGAAGCGCTTCCTTCCCCTTGAAATAGTGGTAAAATGTACCTTTTGATGTCTTGGAGGCAGCGATGATATCTTCTACGGTAGTCTGGTCATAACCATTTTTGTAGAATAGATTCCACGCGGCTTTTATAATGCGGCTTTTCGTAGATCGCCGTTTCCGTGGCATCGGCATCATTCCTTTCTTATGTGGTCAAATCAATGATGAAATTCTTCTGTTACGATACGCGGCCCGGGAATGCACATTCCGTGAAAATATTCTTCTGTCTAACCCACCTGGAAACCGTATTTCAAAGGATCTTCAGGATCAATCAGATAGGTGGCAACGCCCGTAAGGTAGCAGCTTCCTGTGATCATGGGGATAACGGCGTCATATTCCGCAACCTTTGCAGTCTCCTTTATAACACCTTTAAACAGAGAACCGATAAAGCTCTCGTAGATAAATTCCTCCCCAATCTTAATCTCATTCCAGTGGTGCAGAGTAGCAAGCTTTGCGCTCGTACCGGTTCCGCACGGAGAGCGGTCGGCCATGGAGTCTCCGAAGATTACGACATTGCGCATGGAAGCCTTCTCCGGGTTCGGGGTAGGCCCGTAGAATTCCACCAGATCGACGGTATCAATATCCAGGAACGGATGCTTTACAGGAATCTCCTTGTTGATGATCTCAAGCATCTTCATTCCCAGCTTAATATATTCTGGAACTGTCTTCTGGTTGATCTGTCCGATGTCAAGCTTAGTCGTGTCCACAAGGGCAAAGAAGCTGCCGCCGAAGGAGATGGTAAACTCAATCTCTCTTCCGTCAACTGTTATTTTCTGATTCTCCTTATACACAAATGACGGGACATTCGTAAGGGTTACACTTTTTACCTTTCCATTCTCAACAATGGCTGTTGTGCGGATCAGTCCTGCAGGAGCCTCCAGCACCACCTCGTTTTCCCCTTCGTGAGATTCTACAAGGCCTGCTTCAATGGCGACTGTAACCGCGCCGACCGTACAGTGGCCGCACATGTTCAGATACCCGCCTGTGTCCATGAACATGACGCCGAACTGGGCCTCTGGATCCACCGGCTCGCACAGAAACGCGCCGAACATATTACGGTGTCCCCTGGGTTCATGCATAAGGGCAGTACGTACATGGTCATAATTGGTCTCCATCCACTTTTTCTTCTCAATCATCGTGTTTCCCTCCGGCTCGGGGAAACCGCTGATGACGATCCGGCAGAATTCGCCCACTGTGTGTGAATCCACAACCTGGAGCGCCCCCTCAAACCGGTCAAAATTCACGTTTGCTTTTAGCTTCATATCTATTACCTCCTGACATGGGTAGACTGTGTTCTAGTACAACGTACAGTCCGTATAAAATTATTATGGGGGAAAAGCCTTGAAAAGTCAATGTTTTTTGCTATTATAAATTTCAACAAAACTATTGAAATAAATGATAAATTATGCTATGGTTATATCGCGCACAGTTATTTTGTGAAAGCACGGGTTCTGATGTTACCGGACAGGCTGCGGATACAAAATAGCTGCAGACAGATATATATGGGGGTAGTTGGGTGACTGGTGTGCCTCCTGGTCTTCAAAACCAGTGTGGGGCGTTAGGAGCGTCCCGGGTGGGTTCGATTCCCACATGCCCTCGCCAGAGAAAGTTATCGGAGTATTATGAGAAGGGATTCTCTAATACTTCGATTTGTAAAATATACAGGTATATATAGATATATAACAGGGAATCCTGTTTATCTGTGTGATTCCAGGTGCGAATAAAAGGAGTTTTGCTTACGAAGCTCATTTTTATAAAAATATAAGGAGAGGGATGTCATGAGAAATGTACAGTTATTGCTGCGCCAGCATGTGGGTGCACCGTGCAGGGCAGTTGTCCGTGCAGGCGACCAGGTGAAGAAGGGTACGCTGATTGCCGAACCGGCAGGGTTGGGGGCGAATATCTTTTCAAGTGTGTACGGAACAGTGGCTGAGGTCACGGATGACCGTATCATTATTGAGCCGTCAGATGATCAGCCGGATGCGTTTGAGCCGATTCCGGTTCCGGAGGATGCGGGGAAGCTTGACATAGTGAAGGCAGCAGGAATTGTCGGTATGGGAGGTGCAGGCTTCCCGACTGGTGTAAAGCTTGGTATTAATCTTAAGGACACAGAGATGGGGGAGCTGGATCCAGAGATTAACCCGGAGCTTCCGGAAGGCTTCAGACTTAAGGAAAGCCATATTTTAATTAATGCGGCAGAGTGCGAGCCAGGTCTGGAACACAATATCAGGCAGCTTGAAGAGCAGTGCGATAAGATTCTGCGGGGCGTCAGGTACTGT
This sequence comes from uncultured Lachnospiraceae bacterium, assembly GCA_947566645.1. Taxonomy (GTDB): domain Bacteria; phylum Bacillota; class Clostridia; order Lachnospirales; family Lachnospiraceae; genus CAPEBR01. Next base: position 30,604 of record CANOKL010000029.1, on the reverse strand, counting down.
ATGGAGATTACCCACGCGGATAAGGCGATCTTTGCTATTAAGAAGAAAAACAAGAAGGCAGTCCGGATATTAAGGGAAGCACTTAACGGCGAGCCGGATATCTCCATGCATCTTCTGCCGGACATTTACCCTATGGGTGAGGAACGTGCCGTGGTGCGTGAATGCCTCGGGGTGAATCTTACCACAACGCAGCTTCCATCTGCGGCAAGGTCCGTAGTTGTGAACCTTGAGACTGCCGCGAAGATTGCTGAGGCAGTTGATGAGAGGAAGCCGTGTTTTACAAAGAACCTGACCGTGCGCGGGAAGATCAACGGGGGAAATGAAGCACATGTATTTATGGACGTTCCGGTGGGGACAAGCGTCGGGGAGCTGATTGAGAGAGCAGGCGGAATTGACGGAGTATACGGAGAGATCATCATGGGCGGTGCATTTACCGGAAGGTCCGTGAAGCCGGAGGAGCCCATTACAAAGACAACAGGAGGAATCCTTGTGACCATTGACCTGCCGGATCTCCACGGGGCGCCAACAGGGCTTCTTGTCTGTGCGTGCGGCGGCTCAGAGGAGCGTATGCGTGAGATTGCAGAGAAGATGAACGGGAAGGTGGCATCCGTCTGCAGATGCAAGCAGGCGATTGAGAATAAACCCGGTGCACCTCTTAAGTGCTTAAGGCCTGGGAACTGCCCGGGACAGGTTAAGAATAATATGCAGTTCAAGAAGGATGGATGTGAATATATCATTATCGGCAATTGCTCGGACTGCTCCAATACAGTTATGGCGTCTGGCCCGAAGATGGGGCTTAAGGTATTCCACCAGACGGACCATGTAATGAGAACAATCGGGCATTCCCTGTACAGAACCCTGAAGGTTTCCAAGCAGGTGAGCCAGGACATTGACACAGAGGATTAAGAGAGGGCTAAGGAACGGCTCTGGGGATTTATCCGGTGTCATTTATACAAGTTATTCTGCGACTGTTCCTGGAACAGGAGTATGTAAGATTAAAAATAGACAGAATATAGATGTTCACGACATTATTTAAGGAGGGAAAACAATATGTCAATCACAGCTGAAACAGCGAAAGCGCATGCCCATGATCCGGCGGTATTATGCTGCAGGGCCGAAGGCGGCATTACAATCGAACCGGCGAATCTGGAGGATCCGGCGATTTTTGACGACCTGGTGGATTCGGGACTTCTGAATCTTGACGGGTGTCTTACGATTGAGGAGGTACTGGGAGCGAAGCTTGTAAAAACATGTGATTCGCTCTGCCCGCTTACAGCAGATGTAGTGGAGGGAGCAAAAGCGCCTTCCGTATCCGGGGAAGCGCAGGAGCCGGAAGAACAGGAGGAACCGCAGCCAGAGGAAGCTATACCGGCCCAGACAGCGGCAGTGCCGGCAGCAGTACCTGGCGGGATCCTGAAGATACACATCGGGAAAGGCGAAGATATTGATCTGGAGATTCCGGTAGGAATCATTGGGGGCGGCAGCGCTCCGGCAGCAGGCAGTGTGCCGGAGACAGTAAAAGCAGCGGCAGCAGAGACAGAGGAACCGGCAGAGCAGGAGCCGAAGCTGATCAGAAGCCTTACGAGGAAGCATTTTCATATTACAGAGGTGAAGAGGGGACCGGAGACAAAGATTGAGGGGACTGTCCTCTATATCCGGGATGATATTGAAAAGGAATGTATAGACTCAGAGGAACTGGTCTATGATCTTAAGATTGATATTATTACACCGGAGGATTATCATACCTACTCCGAGACAATCATGGATGTACAGCCTATTGCCGCAAAGGAAGGCGAGTACGAGCTCGGAAGCGGTGTTACAAGAGTGTTAGACGGTGTTGTGATGATGGTAACAGGAACCGATGCGAACGGGGTTCAGATCGGCGAGTTTGGTTCCTCCGAGGGATATCTTGATGAAAATATTATGTGGGGACGCCCGGGCGCACCGGATAAGGGCGAGATCTTCATTAAGACACAGGTAACGGTTAAGGAAGGAACGAACATGGAGCGTCCGGGTCCGCTTGCGGCTCATACTGCAACAGATATCATTACCCAGGAGATCCGTGAGGCATTAAAGGAACTGGATGAGAATCTCGTTGTGTCAGAGGAGACGTTTGACCAGTACAGAAGACCTGGTAAGAAGAAGGTTGTAATTGTAAAGGAGATCATGGGCCAGGGAGCAATGCATGATAATCTGATCCTCCCGGTTGAGCCGGTAGGCGTTCTGGGTGCGAAGCCCAATGTTGACCTTGGAAATGTCCCGGTGGCAGTATCCCCTCTTGAGGTGCTGGATGGATGTATCCATGCGCTGACCTGTATCGGGCCTGCGTCAAAGGAGATGTCCAGACATTACTGGAGAGAGCCGCTGGTTCTTGAAGTGCTCCATGATGAAGAGCTGGATCTGTGCGGCGTGATCTTCGTGGGAAGTCCGCAGATCAATGCAGAGAAGTTCTATGTATCAAAGCGTGTGGGACAGCTCTGTGAGATGCTGGATGTTGACGGTGCATTTATTACAACAGAAGGCTTTGGAAATAATCACATTGATTTCGCAAGTCATCATGAGCAGATCGGTATGAGAGGAATCCCGGTGGTAGGCATGTCCTTCTGCGCAGTTCAGGGAGCTCTCGTTGTAGGTAATAAATATATGACGCACATGGTTGATAATAATAAGTCGGAATCTGGTATTGAAAATGAGGTACTTGCCTGCAATACACTTTGCCCGGAGGATGCAGTCCGTGCGGTACAGATGCTGAAAAACGCCATGGGCGGAGAGGATGTGAAGGCTGCAGAGAAGAAGTGGAATCCCAATGTGAAATCATCCAATGTGGAGTCGATTGAAGATGCGGCAGGAGAGAAACTGTGCCTTGTAGAGAATGAGCAGTCTCTTCCGATGAGCAAGAAGCGTAAGGAAAAATATGATTAAAAAATAATCAGGTGAAAAGCATGTCAGACTTAAAATACGGGGATAAGATTATACGGATGGAAGGTGTGATCGTGGAGGTGCATGACGGTGCGGTAGCAGTTGATTTAAAGGGCCGTCTCGGATATCTGAAGGTGCCTGTGCGGATGTTCATCAGTGATTATCCGATTAAGGTTGGCCAGGAGGTTGCCTGGAATATGAGCTTTGTAGAGCAGCTGGGGCCGGAGGTCAATGAAAAATATGTGAGTAACCTTGACACTTATACAAGGCGTCAGAAAGAGATGCGTGATAAACGAAAATAATCGTAACAGTTCAGACGGGTCTGTGCAGGATCTGCCCCGGCGAAGCGAGGATATATACGGCACGAACCGTAACAGGGCAGCCTGTCTGAACAGTTGCAGACAATCAGAATAGCTGGCTGCGAAGGTACAGCGCAGCTGCTATGATTAGGAGGTATGGCAATGAGTTTAACATTAGTAAAAGGAATGCAGTCGGAAATATTTGTCCCAATTACTCCTCCGGCTGTATGGACTCCTGTTACAAAAGAGCTTAAGGATATGACGATCGCGCTTGCCACAGCAGCGGGCGTCCATCATAGAGATCAGGAAAGATTCAATCTTGCGGGAGACTTTACCTGGAGAAAAGTAACAGACGAGATGCCTTCAGACGAGCTGATGGTATCCCATGGAGGTTATGATAACGGAGATGTGAACAAGGACATTAACTGTATGTTCCCCATTGACCGGATTCATGAGCTGGCAAAGGAAGGCTTTATCAAAGCCTGCGCGCCTGTACATGCAGGCTTCATGGGAGGGGGCGGAAACCAGGAGAAATTCAAAGGCGAGACCGGACCCGCGATTGCCCAGATGTTTAAAGAGGAAGGAGTTGACGGGGTAATCCTTACTGCCGGATGAGGTACCTGCCACCGCTCTGCAGTATTGGTGCAGAGAGCGATTGAACAGGCCGGAATTCCTACGATTATTATTGCGGCACTTCCGCCGGTTGTACGGCAGACCGGTACGCCCCGTGCGGTAGCCCCGCTGGTTCCCATGGGAGCAAATGCGGGCGCCCCGAATAACCCGGAGCAGCAGACACAGATCGTGAAGGCAACACTGGAGCAGCTGGTGAAGATCGAGACACCGGGAAAGATTGTTCCGCTGCCGTTTGAGTATATTGCGAAAGTATAGACTGAGGCGAAATCTGAAAAAAGATTCTTGAATCATCCTCAGAGATATGCTATATTATAAACAGAGGGAAAGCCATTCAAGCGGCTCTACCCCAACGTATGAGTTTTTACCTATGTTTTAACATAGGCAAGCCGTCACTATTGGTGGTAGTGGCGGCTATTTCCTTTTTCCCTTGTAAATCTGATAAAACAGACTACGTAAAAATCACCATGGCATTTTTATGGAAAATGATGTACAATGGCATTAGGGAGGTGAGGCGGGATGGCTGAGGAAGTTAAGGATTTAAGAAAGTTAGTAATCAAGTCCTTCCATATGCAGGATGTAGAATGGGGGGCGCACAATGATATTACAGCAGACGGACATATGACTGTCAGTAAGGAGACGTTGAAAAAGCTGACAGCCGGGGAAGAATATATAGAAGATATTGATCTCAGAATTATCAGACCCGGCAGGCACGACAGATGGACGAACACAATTATGGACATCATTCCGATCTCCACAAAGGTACTGGGTAAGCTGGGTGAGGGGATTACTCATACCGTTACCGGAGTATACGTGATGCTGACAGGCATAGATGTAAATGGAAAGCAGTGCCATGAGTTCGGATCATCTGAAGGGATTCTAAAGGACAGACTGCATCTGAACCGCGCAGGAACACCGGGGGATGATGACTATATTGTCTCCTTTGACGTAACTCTTGCGGCTGGCATGGGACAGGAGCGGCCCGGGCCGACAGCAGCACACCGGGCATGTGACAGATTCATTCAGGACTACCGTATGAAGTTAAAGAAATTCAGGGGCGACAGATGCACAGAGCGGCATGAATACCATGATATCGTGCGCCCCGGGAAAAAACGCGTGCTGATTGTGAAACAGGTGGCAGGACAGGGAGCTATGTACGATACTCGTTTCTTTTCTCATGAGCCGTCCGGAGTGGAGGGCGGACGCTCCATAATAGATATGGGGAATATGCCTGTACTGGTAACGCCGAATGAGTACAGAGACGGAATCATTCACTCCATGCAGTAAGGAGGCGCGAAGAAAATGGGAATAGGACCATCAACAAAAGAGACGACATTACATCATTTCAGAGACCCGCTTCTTGATGTGGTGTCAGAGGATACAGACCTGGATCTCATGGGAATTCTGCTTGTGGGAACCCCGGATGACCAGGCGGACAAGATGCTGGTAGGAACACGATGTGCGGTACTGGCAGAAGGCATGCGGGCAGACGGCGTGATCCTGTCCTCCGACGGGTGGGGGAACAGTGACGTTGATTTTGCCAATACATGCGAGCAGCTCGGAATCAGAGGAATACCGGTCACGGGTCTGAATTTTAACAGCGGGCCGGCGCATTTTGTCGTGGAAAATGAGTACATGGACGGAATTGTAGACATCAATAAAAACGAGGAAGGCGTGGAAACCAACGTTGTGGGGGAAAATAACGTGGTCAGACTTGACTGCCTGAAGGCTAAGGCGCTTCTGAAGCTGAAGATGCGCCAGAAAGACCAGAAACTGGGAAATAAGGCGTAAAATAACGGTAACTGCTCAGTACCTTCGCAGTTACATGCAAAAATCCATATAAAATTGCCTTTGGCAATGGGATTTTTGCACTCCTGAATCACTTTCTTACGGTCAGCGCAGTAAATGCGCAGACCTGCTGAATAGTTACAAATAACGTTCACTTCATTGTAATAAAGTGCTGAAAAGGTCTGCGGAATATTTTGATTGTTCGGTGGATTGCATAAAATTTAACAATTTATGAAAATTATATTGACTGGAAAAAAGAGAAGTGCTATATTAGACATGTCTTAAATGAGCAACAGATAAGGGCAAATTGCTTAATGCACAGGTCTTTGTTTTAGCTTAAGACTGCATAATAAATCATTCTTATTGTATAATTATAGGTAACTATTCAGCAGGTCTGGCAAGGTGAGGGTACTTACTGTGTTGACCGTAAGAAATGATGGTTGTTATTGCAGTTATGCTGTTGCCGGTCGTTTCCCCCAAGAATGGCCTTGCGGCAGTGAACTCCAATTACTATATATTTCCTCTTAACAGAGGAGCATTCCCCAGCTTTGTATATATAGACAAAACTGCAATGCAACGAGGAAAAACCTCTCAATGACATACCAAAGAAAAAGCGCAGCATACGGAATGCTGCGCTTTTTCTTGTGCCTTGGGGGAATAGAAAAGAAATAAATGTCAAAAGGTATTATGAAATACAAATTATGTCCGATATATTATAATATGGGCATGGGGAACTGATGCAATTGTGGAGCCGTGAACCCCGCTGCACGGGATCTGCATTGTTATAATCACCAGTTTTTTCTAAGACTGGATAGTAGGGGAAAAGTCTTTGAGAGTGTTGACAGTGTGATTTTAAACATATATAATAAAAAGATGAAAAATGTGGGACATTATGGCTTGTGACATATGAAAAAACACCAGCCATTATAAACATAATTTAACACAAAATGCAGGGAGTGGACTATTCATGAGAAAAGGTATGAAACGGGCGCTGGCTCTGACGCTGGCAGCTATACTGGCAGGCGGAACAGCGGTAATTCCGGCGTCTGCGCAGGAAGCAGGGGAGTATTATCCGGAAACAGGGTCATATGCGCAGGAAGAGGAGAACGTAGCAACAGTTACAGGTATGAAGGATACGCTGAGATGCGAATCTGCAGAAAAGAACATGAACTGGGGTTTCTTCAGTGAGAATGGCGGCAGTGTAGACTGGTACGGGCGTATGGGATTCCCGGAGTATGCCATGAATCTTTATAGTATGCTGGGCGATGGCTCCGTAACGGTTGATGACGGCAATTTTTCGGAGGATACAGCCTTTACAACAAACTATAGTGACGGCAGTTCGGATGTCTTTAATGGCTTTAATGTATGCGAGCTGTATGATTCCCCGAAGATGTCGGATCAGGAGTGGAGCGAGATGAAGGAGAATCTCGCCAGTGCGTATGTTGCCTTTAAGCGGGATTACCCGGGAGTATTCTGGCTGAATGACAGCCCGGAGGTTATCCGTGTGGAAAACTCTGAGACACTGGAAGGCGGCGAGGAGATTTACAGCTATCAGATTTATTTTGTCTTGAAGGATCATAAAAATGATTTCGATATCCGTGATAGCAAATACCAGAGTGCAGAGGCAATCAATGAGAAGATTGAACAGCGCAATCAGAGCATACAGGAAGTCTTTGACGAAATGTTAAACGAAGGCCTTGCAGGGAAGATTACATATTTCAGAGAAAACGCAAATACCGTGGCAGGAAGTATGGGGCTTGGCAAGGATGGTTATGCGCGGGCAGTTAAGCTGCTTTGTGATGAAGCGGGAATTACATCTGTGATTGCTGACGGTGAATGCTATGTGCTCCTGGACAGTGGATGGTGTGCGGCGAGTGATGTAAGGGAAGAAGCAGACACGGCAGAACCGGGAACGACAGACGAACAGGACGGAACGGACGCAGGGGATGATAAGGCGGACGGAAATACCGGAGATGATAAAGAGGAAGACAAAGCGGACGATAAAGAGGATAAGTCAGACAGCAAGTGGGGGATTGGAGGAACTGCGGCAGCGGCTCCGGCTTTTAAAAGTTTATTTCCGATGCGTGCGTCAGTAGGCGCCAGGGACGATTCGGCAAAATTTGTTTACTCCATAAATGGTGTGGAAATAAAGGGGGCTGATGGAACAAGTGCTCCGACTGATGCAGAGGTGTTCCAGGCACTGTATAACACATTGATTTCGCCAAATACAGGCAACATGGTATATGGTAACACGATTGGGGCTATGCTTCCGTTTAAACAAGGGGGTAATACTGCATCTGGAGCTCAGTATGGTATAACGGCCACTAAAGATGGGAGTGTAGTAAACGATCTTGCATTTACACTGACATGCAGCGCAGGCCCAGGCGGTTATCCAAATGCATCATTAAATTATCCATTTACCATAAGCTGCCAGGGAAGAGATTCCACTAACGCTATCGTATATGATGCGAAGAGTGGCTCTATACCGGAAATTAAAAGGAAAGGGGTAGATATAGACACCGGGGGATTGTCGTATAATATGTATTATAATGATGAGACCACGTTTATACAGAAGGGGAATCTGCAGATTTCGGGTGTTCTTACCTCTGATAAAGACAAAGTGGTTGCTTCGGCAGCAGCTTTGGTAGGGACACGGGTGCGGGATGAGTATACTCCGGATTATTCGGGAACGGTGAGTGTAGAATTATCATTAGAGAGGAATAACACTACTGATCCAAGTGGTGCAATAGCAAGTAATTATGCATTAAATACCAGAGTGGGGGATACCCTTGTAGGCGATAATAAGGTTCAGAGGAGCGGCATTAAATATACGGTCATTGCACAGCCGGTCGAGTTGGGAAGAGTCGATGTACGGCTGGAGCAGTCCGAGTATGAATATACTGGAAATGCGATAGAACCAGAAGTCACAGTTAGTGTGGATGGCATTACGCTGGTTGAAGGAGAAGACTATTACGTTGATTATAGAAACAATGTGTCGGCAACAAATGATACAGCAAAAACAGAGGTTGTGATAACATCCAAAAGGTCAGGAACAAAATTCACCTGGGAGGGAGAAAAAACCGTTGAATTTACAATTTCAAAGGCATCTCCGGAAGACGGAAGTATAGACGTTGTTACCAGGTATGGAAAAGAGGAAACCGTTGATCTGACTGATCTGATGAATACCGAGGGCGTTCTTGCCGACAGAGTGGATTTTGATGCAGATACCAGAAATATTCTGGAAACAGATGCTACCAGAGTTGAGGCCGGGAAAAATGTGATTTACAAGATCAAAGACAATGCTAATCTGGTAGGCAGAAAGGGCAGGATTGTTGCTCATGTTAATTCGTCACCCAATTACAATCCGTATGATATCACTCTGAATATAACGGTGGCTAATAAAGATCCGCAGACAGGCTTTAAATTTGACCATGATGCTCTGAAAATGCCGAATGGGACAACAAAGAAAATAGCTGTAGGCAAAAAGGTTGACGGCAGCGAGGTGACATATACAAGCAGCGCGCCAGAGGTAGCTACGGTAAAGAATGACGGTACAGTAGAGGCGGTAAGTGAAGGTACAGCCACCATAAAGGCAAAAGGTACAGCAACAGGTGATTACTTAGAGGCAGAAGCAACCTGTACTGTAACGGTTATCCCGACAGAAAGCAAGGTAAACATGCTGGATCCATTTGCGAATGGAGATAAGAGATATAAACTTGAACTAGAAGAAGGCATCTCGCAGCTTCCATCTGAGCTTAGCGCTGAATATCCGGAGATATCCATGATAGAAGCGAAGCTGAAGGAAGAGGTTCAGAAGCTTGATCCTACGATTTTGCCGGATAATATCAAGATTTATGACGCAAACCTTATGGTTCAGCGCAGCCAGGATGATGTGACAATTAAAAATAATGTAAGTATTGCTGCCAACACATGGAAGCTGGTAGAAAGCGAAGATGATTTCCCGGCAGCAGGACTTCCTATTACGATCCCATATCCAGAAGGAACGGACGGAAGAAGATATAACTTTAAAGTTGTTCATATGTTCACGAAGGGTCTTTCTGGCACAACAGCAGGCGAGATTGAGACTTGCGGTGTAACCGAACGGGATAATGGCACTCAGTTTACTGTGAAGGGTCTTTCGCCGATTGCAATCGGATGGGCAGAAGATGATTCGATCCGGAGCGATCAGACAGATTTCCGTTTCGAACTTGGCGTTGTAAAGATGGCGTATGGAGAAGAGAGGAATATAGGAGTTCTCCAGACAGTTCCGAACAGTACGATTACTTATACCACCAGCGACGACAGCGTTGCCATGGTAGACAACAACGGGCGTGTTGAGGCAGTCGGAGAAGGCGAGGCGATTATCACTGCAACGTCAACCAAGACAGATGACTACCGTGCTGCACAGGCGTCATACAGGATTATTGTTGTCCCAGAGGATACAAAGATTAAGACATTAAATCAGTTCTCCAGTGGAAATAAGAAGTACAGACTGCAGATGGAAGAAGGCATTTCCCAGATTCCAGAAACCATTGAGAATGAATACCCAGAGGGAGAAGATGTCATTAATAAGATGCGTTCTGAGCTGAAAAAGGCGAACGATAAGATTACAGACGAGAATATGGCAGTATATGATATCACGCTTTTAGTTCAGCAGGAAGTAGGAATGGGCATCAATACATGGGAGGAAGTAATTGAGGAGACAGATTTCCCGAGCAAGCTTGCAATTACTCTTCCATATCCAGAGGGTACCGATAAAGACGGGTATGACTTTGCGGCAGTCCATATGTTTACAACAGAAGTAAATGGAAAGACACCGGGAGAGATTGAACAGCCGAAGATTACGGAACGCAGCGACGGTATCAGATTTACAGTAACAGGTCTGTCTCCGGTTGCAGTTGGCTGGATTCAGACACAGGCAGATGATCCGACGAATCCGGATGACCCGACGAATCCAGATGATCCGGGAAATTCAGGTGATCCGTCGAATCCAGATAATCCGACGAATCCGTCAGATCCAACAAACCCGACGGATCCGTCAAATCCGACAAACCCGTCAGATCCGAACAATAATAACAACAATCAGGGTAACGGCAACGACAATAACCAGGGAAATAATAATGGCAATGGAAGTACAGGTAACAACAATAACAACGGGACAACGGGAACTGGAACGACCGGAACCGGGACGACCGGAACTGGAACTACTGGGACTGGAACGACCGGAACCGGAACGACAGGAACTGGCTCAACCACGCAGACTGGTACAAATGCAACAGGTGCAAAGACAGGTGACCAGAATCAGATTCTGTTATATTCCATTCTTCTCGCAGCAGCAGCGGCTGTTATCTGGATTGTATGTGCTTCAAGAAGAAAGCGCAGATAAAAAATTTATTTACGATTCACGGCTTAAGAATATTCCGTGAGATGAAAAGACAATCAAAAGTAACGGTATGGCATTATGCCATACCGTTCTTTTAGACAAAATATCAGGAGGAAAGATGATGAACAGAGAACAGGCACATGAGATCCTAATGAAATACATGAAAGGTGAAAATTATATCACCCATTCCTATGCAGTAGAAGCAATTATGCGAGGACTGGCAAAGCGTCTCGCACCGGATGAAGTAGAATACTGGGGAATCGTAGGACTTCTTCATGACCTCGACGAGGAGCAGTGCGACTGGCGGAGCGATATGAGCGTCCATGGCCCTACATCAGTGGAAATATTAAAAAAAGAAGGTATTGAAGATAAGGTGCTGTTTGATGCCATCTGTGCCCATAATCCAAAAAGTAAGGTAAAAGCAAAAACAAAGCTTCAATATGCAATACTGGCCGCTGATCCAATGAGCGGATTCATAAAAGCAGTAGCACAGATCTATCCCGATAAAAAGGTGGCAAGTGTAAAACATAAGTCTGTTATGAAGCGCTTTAATGAGAAAAGATTCGCGGCGGGAGCTAACAGGGACTATATGGAATGCATTGAATTTACAGGACTGAGCCTGGATGATCTGATTGATGTAGCATTGGAAGAGATGACTGCAATTGCAGACAAACTGGGATTATAGTTCCGATTGGGGGCCGTAGAATGCGCCCCGATTCAATTTGTTCAATTTGGGACGGGGTATTTTTAAAAATACCCCGTCCCAAATTGAAAAATGCGGAAAAACCCTTGACAATAAAGGAATTTCGTAATACACTTATCTAGCGTGCAAAAAAGAACGCTTATTATTTTGCGCGTTTATTCATTCAGACAGGAATGCAACTTATTTATTACAATCATAGGAGGTGAAAGAGAATGCCAACATTTAACCAGTTAGTAAAAAAGGGACGTCAGACATCTGTGAAGAAGTCTACAGCTCCGGCTCTCCAGAAGGGTTACAACTCTCTTAGAAAGAAAGCGACCAATGAGTCTGCACCGCAGAAGAGGGGCGTATGCACAGCAGTTAAGACTGCTACACCAAAGAAGCCGAACTCAGCGCTTAGAAAGATTGCCAGAGTACGTCTTTCTAATGGTATTGAGGTTACAAGCTATATTCCGGGTGAAGGACACAACCTTCAGGAGCATAGTGTTGTCCTGATCCGTGGAGGAAGGGTAAAGGATCTTCCTGGTACAAGATACCACATTATCAGAGGAACACTGGATACAGCAGGTGTTGCTAAGAGAAGGCAGGCACGTTCAAAATACGGCGCCAAGAGACCGAAAGACGCTAAGAAGTAAGGTTCACAGAACCGCCATTTAAAAATATTCACAAACAGAACTATGATGAAGTAAGTTGCCAGACATAGATTGAATAGATATGTCCGCGCACTGCACAGTATCATTAGAACGACACATGTGAGTACCGATGAATTAATCAGCATGCACCGGCATGCAAATATGTTTAAGGAGGGAAGGACCGTGCCACGTAAAGGACATACTCAGAAAAGAGACGTATTAGCAGATCCGTTATACAATAATAAAGTGGTAACAAAGCTTATCAATAACATTATGTTAGATGGTAAGAAGGGCGTTGCCCAGAAGATTGTATACGGAGCATTTGAAAGAGTTGCAGGGAAATCCGATAAGCCGGCAATCGAGGTATTTGAGGAGGCTATGAACAATATCATGCCAGTACTTGAGGTAAAGGCAAGACGTATCGGTGGTGCAACATATCAGGTTCCGATTGAGGTAAGAGCTGACAGAAGACAGGCTCTTGCACTTCGCTGGCTTACCATGTTTTCACGCAAACGCGGAGAGAAGACCATGGAGGAGAGACTGGCGAATGAGATTCTTGATGCAGCCAATAATACAGGCGCATCAGTGAAGCGTAAAGAAGACATGCATAAGATGGCAGAGGCTAATAAAGCATTTGCTCATTACAGATTCTAGGAGGCAATATGGCTGAAAGAGAATATCCATTAGACAGAACAAGAAATATCGGTATTATGGCTCATATTGATGCAGGGAAGACTACGCTTACAGAACGTATTCTTTATTATACCGGTGTAAACTATAAGATTGGTGATACTCATGAAGGTACTGCTACCATGGACTGGATGGAGCAGGAGCAGGAGAGAGGTATCACGATTACTTCTGCAGCTACAACCTGTCACTGGACTTTGGAAGAGAATTGTAAACCGAAAGCAGGTGCATTAGAGCATCGTATCAATATTATTGATACTCCGGGACATGTAGACTTTACTGTAGAGGTTGAACGTTCGCTTCGTGTACTGGATGGAGCCGTTGGTGTATTCTGCGCAAAGGGCGGTGTTGAGCCGCAGTCAGAAAACGTATGGCGCCAGGCAGACACATATAATGTACCAAGAATGGCATTTATTAATAAGATGGATATCCTTGGTGCAGATTTCTTCAATGCCGTTGATCAGATTAAGACAAGGCTTGGGAAAAACGCAATTGTGCTTCAGCTGCCGATTGGCAAAGAAGACGATTTTAAGGGAATTGTTGATTTGATGGAGATGAAGGCTTACATTTATAATGATGATAAGGGCGATGACATCTCTATTGTAGACATCCCGGATGATATGAAGGATGATGCAGAGCTTTACCGTTCTGATCTGGTAGAGAAGATCTGCGATCTGGATGATGACCTGATGATGGAATACCTTGAGGGAAATGAACCATCTGTAGAAGATATGAAGGCAGCATTGAGAAAAGCCACCTGTGAATGTACGGCAGTTCCTGTATGCTGCGGTTCAGCTTACAGAAACAAGGGTGTGCAGAAGCTTCTGGACGCAGTCCTGGAGTATATGCCTGCTCCCACAGATATTCCGGCAATCAAGGGAACAGACATGGATGGCAATGAGGTTGAGAGACATTCTTCTGATGAAGAGCCGTTCTCGGCACTTGCATTTAAGATTATGACAGACCCGTTCGTAGGTAAGCTTGCATACTTCAGAGTTTACTCGGGTACAATGAACTCTGGTTCTTATGTACTCAATGCGACAAAGGGTAAGAAGGAGCGTGTAGGACGTATCCTTCAGATGCACGCGAATAAGAGGGAAGAGCTTTCCAAGGTGTATTCCGGTGATATCGCGGCTGCAATTGGATTTAAGATCACTACAACAGGTGATACGATCTGTGACGAGCAGCACCCGGTAATTCTGGAATCCATGGAATTCCCGGAGCCGGTTATTGAGTTGGCGATTGAGCCAAAGACAAAGGCTTCCCAGGGCAAGCTTGGAGAATCTCTTGCGAAGCTTGCAGAGGAGGATCCGACCTTCCGTGCACACACTGACCAGGAGACAGGACAGACGATTATCGCCGGTATGGGCGAGCTTCACCTGGAGATTATCGTTGACAGGCTTCTGCGTGAGTTCAAGGTAGAGGCGAATGTAGGTGCTCCGCAGGTTGCATATAAGGAAGCATTTACAAAAGCAGTTGATGTGGACAGCAAGTACGCGAAGCAGTCAGGCGGACGCGGACAGTATGGACATTGTAAGGTTAAGTTTGAGCCAATGGATGTAAATGGTGAGGAGACCTTCTTCTTCGAGTCTACGGTAGTCGGAGGAGCGATTCCGAAGGAGTATATCCCGAAGATCGGAGAAGGTATTGAGGATGCTATGCAGTCCGGTATTCTCGGAGGATTCCCGGTTGTGGGCGTTAAGGCGAATGTATATGACGGATCCTACCATGAAGTCGATTCAAGCGAGATGGCATTCCACATTGCAGGTTCGCTGGCATTTAAGGATGCCATGAAGAAGGCTGACCCGGTACTTCTTGAGCCAATCATGAAGGTGGAAGTAACCATGCCAGAAGAGTATATGGGTGATGTAATCGGCGATATCAATTCACGCCGCGGCCGTATTGAAGGCATGGATGACCTTGGCGGAGGAAAGATCGTACGCGGATATGTACCGCTCTCCGAGATGTTCGGATATTCAACAGACCTTCGTTCCAGGACACAGGGACGTGGAAATTACTCCATGTTCTTCGAAAAATACGAGCAGGTTCCGAAGTCTGTACAGGAAAAGGTACTGTCGAATAAAAATTAGTATAATATAGATGAATTCCACTGTTATTTTCGGACAGTCAGTCCATGAATAACAATAAAATGAAGAATTCACGCAATTAAATAGGAAAAGGGCTTGAAAAACATTCGGATTTGAAATATAATCAATGTTAGCCGAGCAAACGTAAAAATTCAAAAATTGCCTTAGAAGGCGCTATTATAAGGAGGATATTCAAAATGGCAAAAGCTAAATTTGAAAGAACAAAACCGCATTGTAATATCGGTACCATCGGTCACGTTGACCATGGTAAAACAACTTTGACAGCTGCTATCACCAAGGTTCTGTCCCAGAGAGTAGCAGGTAATGCAGAAGTAGCATTTGATAATATCGACAAGGCTCCGGAAGAGAGAGAGCGTGGTATTACAATTTCTACAGCACACGTTGAGTATGAGACAGATAAGCGTCACTATGCTCACGTTGACTGCCCGGGACATGCTGACTACGTTAAGAACATGATCACTGGTGCTGCTCAGATGGACGGCGCGATCCTTGTAGTTGCTGCTACTGACGGTGTTATGGCTCAGACAAAAGAGCACATCCTGCTTTCCCGTCAGGTAGGTGTTCCGTATATCGTTGTATTCCTTAACAAGTGTGATATGGTAGACGATGACGAGCTTATTGAGCTGGTTGAGATGGAAGTTACAGAGCAGTTAGAGGAATATGAGTTCACAGACTGCCCGATCATCAAAGGTTCCGCTCTGAAAGCTCTTGAAGAGCCGGATGGAGAGTGGGGAGATAAGATCATGGAGCTTATGGCTACAGTTGATGATTATATTCCGGATCCGCAGCGTGCAACAGATCAGCCGTTCCTGATGCCTGTAGAGGACGTATTCTCTATCACAGGCCGTGGAACAGTTGCTACCGGTAGAGTAGAGCGTGGTGTTCTTCATGTATCTGATGAAGTAGAGATCATCGGTATCCATGAGGAGACAAGAAAGACTGTTGTAACAGGTGTTGAGATGTTCCGTAAGCTGCTTGACGAGGCTCAGGCTGGTGATAACATCGGTGCTCTTCTCCGTGGTGTTCAGAGAACAGAGATCGAGAGAGGTCAGGTTCTGATTAAACCAGGTACAGTTAAGTGTCATCACAAGTTTACAGCTCAGGTTTACGTTCTGACAAAGGACGAGGGTGGACGTCATACACCGTTCTTCAACAACTACAGACCGCAGTTCTATTTCAGAACAACAGACGTTACAGGTGTCTGCAACCTTCCAGAGGGCGTAGAGATGTGTATGCCTGGCGATAACGTAGAGATGTCAGTTGAGCTGATTCATCCAGTAGCTATGGAGCAGGGACTTACATTCGCTATTCGTGAGGGTGGTCGTACAGTAGGTTCTGGCCGTGTGGCTACTATCATCGAGTAATTATAAATTCATTGAATTTATGGGGCTTCTGGAAGCTTTTCTGGAAGCCTCTTTTATATCCACGGCCGATGAAATCTGCCGTGGATATCGCGCCAACCGCAGCCGCAAAGCGGAATGATGACATAAATGTTTATAGAGTGTGTATAACACTAATTGCAAAAGAGGATGTAATAAAATCTAAGAATTTGCAAATGCTAAAGATTAAACGTTACTATTCACAGCTCAGGAATGCGCTGAACTGAGTATTTCTGACCTGTGAATAGTAACGATTAAACAAAATTAAGTAAAGAGTTAACACAAATATATTGATTTAGGACATAAATGTATGCTATATTAAAAAAAATAGCATTTTTATGCTGAAGGGAGTGTACAATGGAGAACGATAAGTTGATAAATTACGGCAAAAAAAATATTGAAGCAATTGATAAATTTCTGTCTGATGATGGAGAAAGCTGTGATTTTTTGCAGAGGACTTACACCATGGTTCAAACGAACTCCCATAATCCAGTTGAGATAACAAAAGAAAGTCGCAGAAAATGTGCAAAATCACTGGTTAGATAATGGGGGAATTAAACAATGCAAAAGAATCCGGTGTACTTTGGCTTTGTAGATGTTGCTGATGAAAAAGTATTTACAAGGCAACGTATGAGAGAATGGGAGATAAATCTTCGTGATGCATATGTTGACGTTTTAGATGAGATGCAAGCGAAGATGAGTAAAGAATCTCCCATTCAATTTTTTATGAATTTTTCCTTATTAGAAGAAACAGTTGTAGATGCTGTTATTGGCATGAGAAAAATAGTCAATAGTGACAATAATTCTGTGGAAGAGCCGAATGCATTTAAAATAGCGGCATACCTTACATATTGGTTTTTACGACATAAACCAATAAGTACACATTTTCCAGAAGATTTTCGTTTGGAATTTGTAAAGACTCAAAATATACAAAATATTTCAGAAGAGGATATGAAAGAAGAGTGCCGGCGTTTTGCGTGGCAACTTAAGCATATAAATGAATATGTAGCTGCACAATTTGCTTTGACTTACATATTTGATTTTAATAAAGAAGTTTGCAAGATGGGAGATTATAAAAAGATTCAGAAAGTGGATGATAATAAGTTGGTTTTTGATGATTTTGAAGATATGAAAAATAAGATGTTTGATAAGTTTATTTATTATCTCTCATATCGTGCGATTGCTCCTAAAGTAATTGAACATATATTAGAAGCATATACATTTCATCCGGCGTGGGGACTTACTGGATCGCATTGGAATACATAAAGAGAGCAGGTAAGGATATGGATTTAAAGAAATGCTTTTGGATATTGACTATATTAGGAACCGTGTTGGTATTCTTCTCAATTATCTTAGGTTTTTGCGATAAGGATTGGGCTTCAATGATAGGAATAATATCAACTGTTGTTTCAATCATTTTAGCTATGGGTTCTTTTATTTACAGTTTTATTTCAGGAGAAAAAACTTTACAGTATTTGAATGAAATAAAGGCGCAGAATGATGCATTAGTAGAGAGATTGAATTATGAGTTATCTAAAGCAAATTACGGACAAAAAAATATAGAGAGTATTGACCGTATGATTAGTGAGGACTTAAATCAATAATCGTTGCTTGAATAAAATTGAAAAATAGACTTTTTAAACCGTTACGCTGCGGGAAAGTCAATATTGAATCTGGAAAATGGGTTACTGGTTACGGAGTGAACAGTAACCCATTTTCCAAATATTATAATTTTTATTTTATTATTTTATACAATTATTGGCAAAAGTGTATTATAATGAACGGAAATGGTTACCATTTACGGAGCCGTGCATCTCTGCACGGCATTCGGAGCAATGATCATGGAAGGGGACAGAGTTATTATGAGTGTAAGATTTAAAGAGATGTTATATGGCGGAGACTATAATCCAGAGCAATGGCCCAGGGACATATGGCAGAAGGATATGGAGCTGTTTAACAAGGCAGGGATCAACAGTGCTACGATTAATGTTTTTTCCTGGGCGAAGATTCAGCCGTCAGAGGAGACGTATGATTTCAGCGAGCTAGATGATATTGTGGATATGCTGACAAGGGAAGGAAAGCAGATTGTGCTGGCTACCTCCACAGCGGCTCTTCCGGCATGGATGGTAAAGTGCTATCCAGAGGTGGCAAGGACTGATTATGAAGGGCGCCGCCATAAATTCGGGCAGCGGCACAATGCCTGTCCCAATAGTCCGGTTTACCAGCACTTCAGCAGGGAGCTTGCAGCAAGGCTTGCAGAGCGCTATGGGAGTAATGAGAATGTGGTGTGCTGGCATGTGAATAATGAATACGGCGGAGAGTGCTATTGTGAGAACTGTGAGAAGGCATTCCGCGTCTGGCTCAGGAAGAAGTATAAGACAATAGAGGCACTGAACCAGGCATGGAATCTTGCATTTTGGGGACATACCATCTACGACTGGGACGAGGTTGTACTGCCCAATGCCCTCAGCGAGGGGCTGGAGGGCGATAAGACGGCATTCGCAGGAATTTCGATTGATTATATGAGGTTCAATTCAGACAGTATTCTGAATAACTTCAAGGCGGAGCGGGATGCGATCCGGCAGTATGACAAGGATACTCCGGTTACCACGAACCTGATGGGAACCTTTAAGGGGCTGGATTATTTTAAATGGGCGAAGGAGATGGATATTGTCTCCTGGGACAACTATCCGAGTTATGATACTCCGTGGAGCAGAACGGCCATGAGCCATGACTTAATGCGGGGACTTAAGGATGCGCCTTTTATGCTGATGGAGCAGACGCCGAGCCAGCAGAACTGGCAGCCTTATAATTCCCTGAAAAGACCGGGGCAGATGCGTGCACAGAGCTATCAGACGATTGCCCATGGTGCGGATACGATTCAGTTTTTCCAGCTTCGGAGATCCGTGGGAGGATGTGAGAAATTCCACGGGGCGGTGATTGAACATGCAGGCTCTGAGAATACGAGAGTATTCAGAGAGATTTCACAACTTGGAGAGGAATTAAAGAGAGTAGGGGGAACAATCTCCGGATCCAGAAATGAAGTCAAAGTCGGGATTATGTTCGACTGGGATAACTACTGGGCACTGGAGTACACAAGCGGACCCAATAAAGATCTGACGTATGTGGATCAGATTTTCCGGTTTTACGAATATTTTTATCATAAGAATATTGCAGTGGACATGATACCTGTGGATGCAGACCTTGGAAAATATGATCTGGTGGCGGCGCCTGTGCTGTATATGGTAAAAGAAGGTGTGGCAGAGGCACTTGAGGAATATGTAGCGGCAGGCGGCACCCTCGTGACAGGCGTCATGAGCGGTATTGTGGACCAGTCCGATAATGTGTATCTTGGAGGATACCCGGGACCGCTCAGGAAGCTTGCAGGTATCTGGGCAGAGGAGATTGATGCACTGGCTCCGGAACAGAGCAATGAGATTGTATTTAAGGACGGATTAAGGGGACAGTGCAGTATGCTGTGTGATATTATTCACCTGGAGGGCGCAAGAGACATCGCACAGTATGGAAGCGATTTCTACGCAGGAACACCTGCAGTTACGGAAAATAATTTCGGAAAGGGCTGTACCTGTTATGTGGGATCAGTTTTGTCAGAGGAAGCTCTTGGGAGGGTATTAGAGCTTATGTGTGACAGGGCCGGAATCACACCGGTTATTGAAGAGGAGACCAGGCTTGAAGTGACAAAAAGAGTGACAGATAAGGAAGACCTTTACTTTGTCCTGAACTTTAAGGACGAAGAGCTTCCGCTTCCCAAAGTATTTGGAGGAATGAAGAATCTGCTGACAGGAAGCATTCTCACAGAAGGGGAGATGCTGAAGAAATACGATGTCAGGGTGGTATGCTGTCCCAAATGCCCTCCTTCGCAGAAGCAGTAATTTCAGCCAGGAGGCTTATCGGGTTTGGTCTGCCTCTGCAGTTACCCGTTTGCCGGAAATATAGGAGGAGTGCAATGCTGAAAATATGGTATTATAGCGGAACAGAGTATATGAATGATGCACCGTCATATTTTGATAATGTTTATGAGGATGAGTGGATTGAAGATGAGCTTGTGAAAGAGATGATCCGGGATGTTGACCATTCTGTGGTAGTCAGTGCACACATTATTGAAAGTCCTGTTTTAGGCGCAATTACGCCGAAAGAGCTGTCCGGAGGCGTAAAGGTTCTGATTTTGATGCTGAAGGATGATTCGTTTATTTATAATCTGTCTAACTGTGGGAACAATTGTGCAAAATGGGTTTTGAAAATTGCCGGGATGAAAGATTTAACCGTGTATCTACATCATATATTCCATTTAGAGGGACAGTTTGAAATAAAAATAATGAATACCGGGAAAATTGTCCATAATCAGGCCGAATATGTGAATGGGCTCCTTGAGGCGGAGGCTTTACAGGATGAAGGGTAGATATTATTTTAGAGTCAAAAGTAAGCGGTTGTTATTCGAATTTACAATAAGAAGAAATATTACTGTAATAAAGGGAGACAGCGCGACAGGAAAAACGACCCTTTTGCATATGTTGTATGAGTATCTGCGTGTTGGAAGAGAGTCAGGTTACTCAGTGGCTACGGACAGCAATTATTATGTTTATCTGAGGCATGAGGTAGGGCGCACATGGCAGGATATGTTGTACCCGTTAGAAAATACAGTCATTTTTATCGAAGAAAATAATAATTTCGTATTTTCAGAGGAATTTGCAAGGTTTGTAAGAAGCTCGGGAAATTATTTTGTCCTGGTTAACCGTGCCCCTTTTAATATGCTTCCTTATAGCATACATGAAATCTACGAGATTATAACGGATGGAAAGCACACAAATGTAAAAGAGTCCTATCACCAATTCAAAGAATTGTACAGTAACTATCCGGTAATCGGAAATAACAGGATGGATGTTGTTGTAACGGAGGACAGTAATTCAGGATACCAGTTTTTTGCACACTTATTTGATCAGAGCAAAGTTATAAGTGCAGGCGGAAATAGTAATGTGCTGTGCGTAATTCAGGGAATACAGAAAGGAGACATGCTGATTATTGTTGATGGTGCGGCATTTGGGGCAATGATTGAAAACTGCCTGGAATATTTTGCGGCAAGGTTAGAGCAGAGAATTTCGATCTGGATGCCGGAATCATTTGAATACTTGGTTTTGAGATCTGGTCTGATCTGGTCAAAAGAATTATTTGAAATTTTGGAGTCTCCTTCGGATTATATTGAGGCTAAAGAGCATGAAAGCTGGGAAAGATACTACACGCAATTGTTGGTCTCTATGACAAATGATAAGATATATAAGTATTCAAAGAAGGTATTGAATGAATATTATATACAGGATAAGAGTGTGGAAAAGATAACAGCAAGTTTTCCAGAAACATTAAAAGTGCATTTGAGAAATAGGAAAGAAGAGTGATGAATCTGGGACGGGGCATTTTTAAAAATGCCCCGTCCCAGATTCATACAACTATATCGAAGATCCGCTTTCCTTTATATATTACCCATTCTGCCCGCCGATGTTTTTGTTTCCGAAAGTCGAACGTAAGCAGATAGCCTTCTGCTGACCGTCTGCTTTCCAGATATTCATATAATTGTTGATAGGAGTCTTCATGTTTTTTTGTACCATACCATCGTTTTAACTCTAAAATATACTGCTCGGTTCCATAATCTACGACAACATCCATCCGCCGTTCTGAATTTGTCCGGGATTCAATATGATAGAATCCCTTTCCATTAATGAGAGGGCGAAGGTATGTGAGAAAAAGGATTCTGCCATGTTCTTCTAAAAATTTTCTGTTTTTCATATTTCCATAGAGTTCCCCGTAGTGCTCTGAGAATTTCTGCAGCGCATGCTCCATGGAAAAACGGTCATTTTGGATTACATCTTCTGCTAAAACACCCGAGATCTTGATCTGTTCTTTGCTTTCCATGTTTTTCGATATAAAGTAGTTTGCGATTTTTATTTCAAACATGCGGTTGTCAATGACAGCCTGTCCATTTTCATTATAGATAAAACCAAATGTCGCAGCAAGGTCAATGACAGTGTTCGTCCGTTCGTACTGCTTTTCCTGTCCAAGAATCAGCAGTTCGTACATAAATGTCCGTAGTTTTTCATTACTTTCCAGATGGTGGGACATGTCATCAAAAAGTGTATTTTTTTCAGTCAGGATTCTTTTTACAGCATTTTGCAGACCTGCAGGATTCCAGGTTAATCTGGTTTCGTCAACCTCCTGGCAGATTCTGCTTACAAGGAAGGGATATCCTCTGGTATAATCCCAGATCAAGGCGGCGGTTTCCTGTATATCCATATGCACATGATGCTCGCTCTCATATTCTGCCAGCATAGAACTGATCTCAGAAATAGAAAGTGACAGATCGATATCAAAATTTGCTGCAATATTCCAGGGAGAATTATATTTTATTTCCCCGTCTACAGGTGTGGAAAATCCTTTTTCGATCATCCGCAGTTTTATATTTTTAATATCATATACTCCTGCAAGGATAACACTAAAAAATGTATAGTCTTCTTCTGATTTTCTCGCGAGATATTTTCCGCGGAGCATACCAAGAAAATGCAGAAAGACCTGATTATCAGACGCCTGGTCTACTTCGTCAATGATTAAGACTACGTTCCGGGTGCTGCAGAATCATGGGCGGGTGTACATAATCCTGTTACATTAAAATGCTTCATTCCAGTCAACTCCTTTGGAAGGTCATTGGTTTCTGTTTAGTTTTATTATACATTTTTTAAACCCGGTTGGAAAGTACAGACAGAGAGAATATAATTTTTTTTGAAGGGTATATGCAGTTCCTTAACTTTTTATGTGATGTGTCCGATAATAATAGAGAGGTATTTGATAAACAGGAAGCGGTGATACATCATGAAGATTTATGGAGATTATACATTCCTTCTGGATAAGCTGAATGTATGGAATAATTCGCAGGTTAAGATTATCGGGGACGGAACAAGGATTGTCCAGTTTGCGGATAAGTTTTTAGAAGAGCAGAAGGCAGCCTTCCAGGATGAGGTTACCATCTCCCGGGACGGAATGGAATATCTGAGGGACAGCCTGTCAGACCTGAGCAGTACAGGAGGGAGTCTTACACATTGTGAGCCGGTAAATCAGCTGGCGGCAGCAGGAGGGAATCTGTCTCTGATGGATGGTCTCTGCCGGACTTATATATTGCAGCGCATGGATACAGAGGACGCGAATGGTGTGAGTACCAGGCTTTATAACGGACTGATGACCCGGTATGAAGAGGAGCTTAAGAAGAAGGATGCATCCGACCTGTCCAGCCATGGGGAAAGCCTTGCGAGAGCCTATGCAGATATGAAAAAGACCATCGAAGAAGGATATGAGAAGGGTACGCGTGAGGTCTGGACCATGGAAAAGGGTACGGATGCGGATTTTAGCGGTGTGGAGTTCGAGATCGACGGCAGCGCTGTGCGTTACCGCAGGCTTAGCAAGGAAGAGGAGCTCCAGAAGCTGGACAAGGCATTTGAACAGCTTACACAGGATGTGGCAAAGGAATTTGCACAGATAAAGGCAGAAAAGGCTGATTCATCAGGTCAGGAGATGACGGACGGTGAGAAGGAATTCTGGACTCTGGCTCAATGGGTTGACGGGCTGATTAACGAGATTGAACATTATCTTAAGCTGATAGAGTTGGAGGAAGCGGCGAAGAATAAGGAAGAGCCGTTAGATCTTGGGGCACGGCTGACTGCAGAGATGCACAGCCATGGCGCAGAGACTGTGTCCAGGGGAAGACAGCAGGCCCAGTATGCGAATTACAGGAAGATGAGCAGGATGGTGGCGGATGTGCAGACCCTTCTGGGGAACATCCGGGCGTGACGGAAGTCGTACCAGATATGGCAGGAGAAGAATAAAAATAAGGCAGACCGGAAGCCCTGGTCTGCCTTATTTTGTGCAGGAATCATTTATAGCTCTTTCCACTTTGCAATCTGCTGTGTTATTAATTCATTGACGTAAACCAATTGTCCGGTCAGACGGTTTACATGGCGGAGGAAGGTCGTCTGTAGTGCAAGATAATAGTCTGGCGTTGTATTGTCCCGTGTCTTGCCGACTGCGATGCTTAGTTTTGGGTAGCGCGGCTGGGGAAGAGCGGTGTCATGCCCATAGCGGCTGCTATAGCTATAGACAAGGCGGGTCAGTTCACCGCCGGCCTTTATAATAATATCATCGCTGTTTCTTCCTGGCATCAGTTCCTCCAGAATAGCGGCAGATGCCTTTACCTGCTCCAGATAAGGCCAGACAGGGGACAGATCGAATTCCTTCTCTGTACCATCTTGAATCTCATGAAGCTCCCGGTCCATAAAATTCAGGAACCCGGTGAAATCCGCAGGCAGCTGTTCGGTTTCAATATAATAGCAGGCAAGTTTCAGCATGCAGGAGGCATCGCGGATAACAGATGGCTTGTTTAGTTTGTCAAATGTATCATCCGGAGTATGCCAGAAGGGCAGATCCATTGTTCCGAAATGGTACACACCAAACTTAGGCATTACTGTGAAGGGGACGCGGACTGCCCAGAATGTCTGATCAGCAAAACGTGTCATGGGCTTTGGTGCATCGGGTTCTTCTTTGTTATATTCCTTCAGAATTTCCATATTAAATTCATCTGTTTCAAAAAGAGAGGTCAGAAAGGTTACGTGATCCAGGTCACCGAAGCCTGTAATGTCCATGTTCAGATGTGCAACACAGTTTTCCTGTAGTTCCATATAATGGTGATCGTTATAGCAGGTTGAGCCTGCATAGCGTGCATCAGAATGACCGCACCACCATGCAAATTTTACACTGCGCCGCAGCTTTCCCTCATATTTTTTCAGAATACGTGCCATTTCCACCATAGAAATATTGGCGGAGGCGTTATCGGTCATTCCTTCATACCAGCTGTCGTAATGACCAGAGATAAGAACGAATTTCTCGCTTTGTCCGTGAATGGTCGCAATGGGTTCGCTGGCAGTGACAATCTGATTATCTTGCCGGATATTTATTGTGGCAGTGACAATCTCTCCTGCATCCATGAGAGATACAAGCCGGTCACTGTCATCCTTCATAAGTTCCCCATAAGGAAGCCATGGGTACATATCCGCAAGGTCGTCAATGTCAGGGTTGCCCCATACACTGCCAAGACTGCCATGGTGTTTCATGTTCAGGGCATAAGCGGTAATAATGGCCACAGCACCCGCCCGTTTTGCTTTCATTGCAAAATCATAGGATGCCTCCAGAGTGAAGACGATGCTGCCCTCCATGCCGGAAAAACGCTGTGCCTCATCCTTTTGGGTAGAGACTTTTTTTCCAGTGTCAAAAAGCATCAGCGCTCCTCCTGCAGCCGGGTTCTATTTTCACAATTAATACATTTGCATTTTCCGGAATGGCAATGTTCGTTGTGCCGGTCCTGTTTGGCATGTACTGGAAGAAGGCAACGACTCCTGCAGCATGGGCGTCTATTATTTGCGGAGATCTTACACTGGTATTATGTACAAAGGTTCCGGCATTAAAAGAAGCAATCCATGGTTTCCATGCAGTGGTTCCGGCATTCGCGGCAGCAGTTATTACAATGGTTGTGGTATCTTTGATTACTCCGGGCAGGGTGGCTTCGGAGGATACCCTCAAGAGGCATCTGCTTGCCGGATAGGGGAGTGGAATGAGACTGATTAGACATGTGAAGGTATTTAGGGAAAATGCCTGGAGGGATTCCGATATACTGCTGGAAGGAGAGAGAATTGCTGCCATTGATGACAGAATTGAGGTGTGTGCTCCTGGGCTGATAGAATCAGAAGGCTGTGGAATGAAGGCAATTCCAGGTTATCTGGACCGGCATGTGCATATTACCGGGGGCGGAGGAGAAGGGGGCTTTTCAAATGAGGCGCCGCCTGTGCGGACGGGAGAACTTATTCGCGGCGGAGTGACCACAGTAACAGGAGTCCTTGGAACAGACGGACTGACACGGAGTGTGGAAAGTCTGGCAGCAAAAGCTATGGCTCTGGAGGAAGAGGGACTGACTGCATATTTTCTTACAGGTTCTTATTCTTACCCGTCCCCGTCGGTTACAGGGAGTGTTAAGAAAGATATCGTGATGTTAAAAAGCTGCCTGGGTGTCAAACTGGCAATTTCGGACCACCGATCCTCCTGTATATTGGATCATGAACTGGCAAGGCTGGCGGCAGATGTGTGGCAGGCAGGTATTTTAAAGGGACACCCGGCATTTGTTCATCTTCATGTAGGGCACGGAAAGGAAGGAATCAGTCAGCTGATCCGGCTGGCAGAAAAAACAGATCTGCCAGTCCGGGTTTTTCAGCCTACACATATGGGAAATCATATGGATGACGCGGTTCGTTTTGCAAAAATGGGAGGCTGGGTAGATTTTACTGTCTTAGAAGAGGAAGAACGCAATGCAGACCAGATGGTGTATGCCCTGGAACACTGCCCAGTGGACAAGGTGACATTTAGTACAGATGGGAACGGGAGTATGCCTGTGTGGAATGAAAATAAGGAGATGAAGGGGATCGGCATATGCAAGGTATCAGGCATTCATGCCACAGTCCAGACTTTGGTGAAAAGAAAAGGCCTTTCTCTGGAGCAGGCAATTCTGCCATGCACGCTTAATGTTGCAGAGGCTCTTGGCCTGCCGGATAAAGGATGCCTGAAACAGGGTGCTCTGGGAGATATTCTGCTGCTTGATGACCAATTGGAGATACAGTCAGTCTACGCCCTGGGAAAGGAACTGTTTCATGAGGGGAGACTGACTTTTACCCCGAAGTTTTCAGATATATAAGAAAATGAAAGACGCAAAGTCCTGCTTTTTCATGCAGGCATGAAGCGCAATAGTGTGACAGGGAGTATATTATGACTTTGGAATTTAAAATCGGGAAGGAAAAGCAGACGGTAGATGTTGATAAAAGATATCTTCTGGGTATATTAAAGCCTGGCGAAATCCCTCCTGGGCCGTCCGGCGAGGAGGCCGTCCGGCATGCGCTTAAGTATCCGGCAGGCACCCCTCAGCTTCGGGAGATTGTCTGTCCGGGTGAAAAAATCGCTGTTATTACAAGTGATATTACGCGGCCTTTGCCTACTCATATTCTGATGCCCTTTTTGCTGGAAGAGCTTTATGAAGCCGGTGTGAAGCGGGAAGATATTACTTTGATTTTCGCTCTGGGGAGCCACCGGAAGCATTCCAAGGAGGAGCAGCGCCGCCTGGCAGGTGAGCGTGTATGGAAAGAAATAAAGTGTGTGGATCTGGATACACAGGACTGTGTACATATTGGAACAACGTCACGGGGAACGCCTGTTGATATAGACAGGCGGGTGGCGGAAGCGGACAGGCGTATCTGTCTGGGGAATATTGAGTATCATTATTTTGCGGGATATTCCGGCGGGGCAAAGGCGATTATGCCGGGAGTGGCAGACAGAGAGGCAATTCAGGCGAATCACAGCAGAATGGTTCATGAGAAGGCCTGTGCAGGACAGCTTACTGGTAATCCGGTCAGAGAGGATATTGAGGAAGCAGCAGCCATGGTGGGGGTGGATTTTATTCTGAATGTAGTTCTGGATCCGGAGAAACATATTCTGCGTGCCTATGCAGGAGATGTAATAGAGGCACACCGTGCGGGATGCGCCTTTTTGGATTCGATCTACAGGATTCAGATAAAGGAGAAAGCAGATATCGTAATTGTATCCCAGGGCGGGGAGCCTAAGGATCTGAATCTGTATCAGGTACAGAAGGCGTTAGATAACGCAAAGTATGCAGTGAAAGATGGGGGAGTTATTATATTAGCCGGGTCCTGCAGGGAAGGGCTTGGAGAGAAGACATTTGAAGAATGGATGCTGGCAGCCCGGACACCGCATTCCTTAATTGAAAGGATTCAGAGAGATTTCCGTCTTGGGGGTCATAAGGCGGCGGCTATTGCAATGGTATTAGAACAGGCAGACATATACCTTGTATCAGAACTGCCGGATGAACTGGCAGAGAGGATATTTTTCAGGCCGTTTCATACAGTAGAGGAAGCATACAAGGCAGCTGTAGAAAAGTGCGGGGAGAGCGCAGCTGTTCTTGCAATGCCCTGCGGGGGACTGACAATGCCCGAAGCAGTAAACATGCCCGTTCTCTAAAACTGTTATTATTCACGGACTAGCCGTCCGCTCATAGTAACGCATCCAGCCCCGTGAATAGTAACCTAAAACTTACAGTATTGTCAATACAACCCGAATGTGCTAAGATTGGATACAGATTGGAATAAGGGAGTGTAATGATAATGAACAAAAAAGAAGTATTAGAGATCAGGAAGCAGTTTACCCCTGAGAATTGTGCGATTACCCGTATCTGCGGCTGTTATGTAGATCATGAAAAAGAAAAAAAGGCTGAGCTTAAGAAGGCATTTCTTTCCATGCCCGAGGAGGAAGCGTTCAAATATTTCGACATTTTCCGCCATACTCTGTCCGGTACGCCTGGGAAGAATCTGATTGAGATGGACTTTCCTCTTGATGCAGAGCTCTCAGGCGGTCCGCAGGAATTTCTGCTCAGACTTCGTGACAGTAAGCTGGAGGATGATCTGTTAGTCGGAGAATTTTATGATAAAGTGATCGAAAGCTATGATTATGCGGAGAATTATTACATAATTCTTATTCATTCCGTATATGATGTACCAGGCAGGTCCTCCGACGGCTCGGAGTTATTCGATGCATCTGATACGGTATATGAGCATATTCTGTGCAGCATCTGCCCGGTAAATCTGACAAAGGCCGGGCTTACATACAATGCAGTGACCAATAATATAGAAGACCGGATACGCGACTGGTTCGTGGAGCTGCCCGTAAAAGGATTTTTGTTTCCTGCATTTACAGACCGGGCATCCGATCTTCATCATATCTTGTATTATTCCAAAAAACCGGAGGAACTTCAGCCGGATTTTATTGAAACAGTTTTGGGAAGCCGGATTCCTCTGACGGCAAAAGACCAGATGACGACATTTCAGACAATTATCAGTGATACGCTGGGAGACACCTGTGATTATGATACGGTCCGCAATATACATGATAATCTGAATGAAATGCTGGAAGAATCAAAAGAAGCTCCGGAGCCCCTGGAGCTGTCAAGGCCGGATGTGAAGCGTCTGCTTGAACGAAGCGGGGTGCCGGAGGAAAAGCTTGAGAATTTTGATCAGGACTTTACAGAAGCAGTGGGGGACTCTGCTACTCTGCTTGCTTCTAATATAGCCAGTGCGAAAACCTTTCAGATTGAGATGCCAGATATTGTAGTTAAAGTAAAACCAGAGCGCTCGGACCTTGTAGAGACACGGGAAATTGACGGGAGACAGTGTCTTGTTATTGCAATTGATGACCATCTGGAGGTCAATGGCATCACGATTACAAAAAAAGTTGAAAAAGAATAAAAAAAGTATTTGCCAAGTCCGTAAATTTGTGCTATACTATGTCTTGCGAGCGGAGATGGCGGAATGGCAGACGCGCTAGATTCAGGTTCTAGTGGGAGTTATCCTGTGAGGGTTCAAGTCCCTTTCTCCGCAGGACGAGAAGAAGCCGCAAATCTTATGATTTTTCAGTAAAATTAAGGATTTGCGGCTTTTTTATTAAAGTTTTGAAAATAGTAAATCTTAAGAAAGGAGAACAACCCAATGTTAGAGCCTAAAGATTTAGAAATGATTTCAGAAGTCATTGAGAGAGCTGTAGAACCGCTGAAAACAGATGTCAGAGAGCTGAAAACAGATGTCAGAGAACTGAAAACAGATGTCGGGGAGCTACAAACAGATGTTGAAGAGCTGAAAACAGATGTCAGAGAACTGAAAACAGATGTCGGAGAGCTGAAAGCAGATGTCAGAGAGCTACAAACAGATGTCGGGGAGCTACAAACAGATGTTGAAGAGCTGAAAGCAGATGTCAGAGAGCTACAAACAGATGTCGGGGAGCTACAAACAGATGTTGAAGAGCTGAAAACAGATGTCAGAGAGCTGAAAACAGATGTCGGGGGGCTACAAACAGATGTCAGAGAGCTGAAAACAGATGTCGGGGAGCTACAAACAGATGTTGAAGAGCTGAAAACAGATG
>CANOKL010000028.1 GCA_947566645.1 uncultured Lachnospiraceae bacterium | reverse complement strand
GTAATAAAGACCGAAAATAAGGGATTATAGGGGCGGTTGCTCCATATATTCCGATAATCCGGTCCGGCCTCATACGAAGTGCCGTTTTGATAAGCTCGCGCACTGTCACCTCGCCGCTTCCTTCTGTGTTTGCATTTCTTGCCTCCAGTGTCACCAGATTCGGCAGTTCCAGAAGCCTGAGCTCTGCATTATCTTCTATGGTAATGATGCGCTCATCCTTTGGGATAAACTGGGACAATGCATTTAAAAACGTCGTCTTTCCAGAGCCTGTCCCGCCGCTTATAAAGATATTATATCTTGATCTTGTAAGCTGTGACAAGAACTCAGCCGTCTCCTCACTGATGGATCCCCACCGGATCAGCTGCCTCATGGTCACTGCTTCCTTCGGAAACTTCCGGATCGTTACAACCGGACCGTTAAGCGCGACTGGAGGAAGTACTACATTTACTCTGGAACCATCAGATAATCTGGCATCCACAATCGGAGACGCTTCATTCACAATCCGGTTGGAGCCAGCCGCAATCTGCTGAATCACATCCTCCAGCTTCTTCGCAGAGGCAAAACGCTTCTGCGACGGAAACATCTGTCCCTTTTTTTCCAGAAATATATTCTGTGTTCCATTAATCATAATCTCCGTAATCTCATCATCCTCCAGAAATTCCTGAAGGAGATCCAGCTTACGGAATGCATTGAACAGCTCTCTTCCAAGCTCTGTCCGCCTTGCGAGAGGAATATACTCCTGCCCGCATGCCTCCTTAAGCACTCTGTGGATCAGCCCGGTAAGCTCCTCATCCTCTGTCTCCTTTGACATATCGAGTTCCTCAAGAACCCTTGCATAGAGCTGTTCCGGCTGAATCATAGCCTGCTCTCCCTGCGTATGAGTTTGCGTCTGATATCCTCATGCCCCAGAAGGCTTAACTCCTCTTCAAACTGCCGGAGCTTCGATTCCGATATTTCATTACGAAGTGTGAGCACATGTATCTCACTGCACACCCGGAAGATCTGATAAATATCCCGGACGCCCTCATCCATATCAAGTATTAATATTTCATATATGCTTTCCTCCATAAGCCTTTCGATGAGTTTTAACCAGTCCTCACCAGACACGGATTTAATATCCTCAGACACCTGGATCGGGGCTATGTAATCCAGTTTCCCCTTATGTCCCACAAGCGTGGTAAGCATAAGCCCAAGATTACTTTTTTCCTGCCTTGCATAGTACAGCACATCTGACAGCGTCTGCCCTCCTTCCTGGAAATGTCCTCCGACTCCTCCATAAGTCTCAAGGTTCAGATACAGCACATTCGCCTCTTCTGAAAGCTTTCTCCCAAGTCTTAATGCATAGGAGGTTTTTCCAACCCGGTGTACCGGTGAGTAGATGCCAATAATTTTTGCCTGCTTTTTCCTTAACCTCTTCAGGAATGTATTTTCTGCATTTTCTCCGTTACTGCATTTTCTGATAAGCTCTGCCAAAAGCTCGTCTCCGGACTGGTATTTATACACCTGGGTTTCCCCCTCAAGCAGTGTATCCTCCTCATCTTCTGTGAGTACAAATACCGTCCCTGCCTCCGCCTGTCCCCTGTCTCCGGGCGGATAACCCGAAGAGATAAACAGATAATCAATCCCCCTCCTGTTCCTGAATGGATAACACATGTGACAGGTCACTGCATGTCTGAACCTGAAGAGCAAGTTCCTCTTTCTGCATAATATAGCGTGCAAATGCATCTGCATAACCCTTTTCCCTGTCACAGATTACCAGGTTTTTGCTTTTCACATACTATCCCTCCTGTTCTTTTGTCGTGGTGCGTCAGCTAATTCTTTTGAATTCATGGCCGATCTGGCTGAATAAATTAGAATAACCTGAATTAATAGGAATCTGCCAAAGAATAAAAACAATCAGATACAAGTTGTTTGTCTCAACTTGTGAGACTGATTATACGCCCCCTTATCGCGCTTGTCCATACTGCAATTAAAAATTGTCGAATTTTGTGAAAATCCCACAGAATACTGACAGAAAATTTCTTTTATACTTCCCAAACCCTTTCTAAAACGCTATAATATTACCAGCTTAAAACTTAGGAGAACGGAGAGATTTTATGATTATTAAACAACTGAATTTACACCATTTAAAGCCTGGCCTTAGAATACCAGAACGCAACACTCTCCATGTCTGGATCCTCGCACTGGACCATACCGTCAATATGCACAAAAGTATACATGCACAGAGCCATTCGCTTCTATTTAGAATGCTGTCCCTGTACACAGGAATTCCCGTGGAAAGCCTGGAACTGGGAACCGGACAATACGGAAAACCTTTCCTAAAAAATAATCTGGAATCAGAAGGAGCCCCCCTTGTCCTGCACTTTAATCTCTCACATTCCGGCAGTATGGCGGCATTTGTTTTCTCCTCATCTTCTCCTGTGGGCATTGACATCGAACAGCTTCACCGGTCAGCAAGAATGGACCGGATTGCCGCGCGCGTGTTTTTTCCAGATGAGGCCGTACAACTTGAGACACTATCTGAAGAAGGCAGACAGGATGAAAAATCACATCTTTTTTTTCGTCTCTGGACCCGCACAGAAAGCTTCCTGAAGGGAATTGGCACAGGCTTTTCTGCTTCCCTTACAGACAAAAAGATCCAGGACGAATATACCCGCTGGGAAATCCGGTATCCGGATGCTCCCGACGGATATATCTGCTGCCTTGCATATAAAAATCCGCCTGACGCTTCCTGACCGGATTGATTCCCCTTATAATCCACGGTAAAACGCAATCCCGTACAGAAGTGCAACACCTGGCGTCCCCAGCACACCGGATGTAAGCAGGGTAAGCGGATTCATCCCTACCCGGACAGCAATATTTTCATACTCTAAAAATTCGTTTACAAAAAATATCATGGCAATCCCCAGAATTACGCGGACAAAAAAATTAATCATAATATGCGGCTGTCTTTCTGGCATACAAGTCACCTCCTGCATCATGTTCTTACGGAATGCGCAGCCCGCGCGCATTCCTGACCCGTGAACAGTACCCCTGCTACTTCATGTATATATGAAAACCCCAAATTTTATACCAGTATAGATTTAAGTTGACAAGTATTCATTGAAAAGATGCTTTGTAAATGTTAAAATTCTTTCAGAAACATCACAAAAAGCGGAGGTATTACATTGAGAGAAATTCTAGAACGTGCCCTTTTTAAAGGCCGGGAAGAGGTTATATATGGGGAAACAGCCTCCTACATCCCGGAATTAGGAAGGGTGGACAAAAACCAGCTTGGTGTCTGTATTTACACAAGCGATGGAAAGAAAGAAGCTGTCGGGGACTTTGATGTCCGCTTCACCATTCAGAGCATTTCCAAGGTAATTACACTTGCCGTTGCCCTGGAACGCTGCGGCTTTTACAAGGTCTTTGAAAAGGTCGGGATGGAGCCTTCCGGCGATGCATTCAATTCCCTGATCAAGCTCGACCTTTCCAATAATTATCCCTATAATCCGATGATCAACTCAGGGGCCATTGCCATTGCAAGCTATCTTACCCCGATCATCAGTTTCAAAAAAATGCTGCAGATTACCCGCCGTCTCTGTATGGATGATGACATCACTCTGAATACGGATGTCTATCTCTCGGAGATGAACCACATCTCCAGGAACAAGGCAATTGCCTATCTCCTGGAGAGCAAAGGTATCATCGCCAGCGGAAGCGTACAGGAAAGCCTTGACTTTTATGTGCGTATGTGTTCCCTGAATGTAACGGCCGAAAGCCTTGCGAACTTCGGCCTCGTGCTGGCCCGGGGCGGGATTCATCCCGAAACCGGAGAGCAGCTTCTGGAGGAAGATGTAGTACAGGTAGTTAAGACCATCATGCTGACATGCGGCATGTACGACGGCTCCGGCGAATTCGCAGTACATGTAGGGGTTCCCTCAAAGAGCGGAGTCGGCGGCGGGATTCTCTCCGTAGCAGACAAAAAGATGGGAATCGGGATCTTCGGGCCCTCCCTTGATGCAAAAGGGAACAGCATCGCCGGCCGTTCCATCTTAAGAACCCTTTCAAAGGAACTGAACTTACATATCTTTGCTTAATATTGACAAAAATTGTCCATACTACATAAGAGAGGAATACGTTACTATTCACGGCCCGGGAGGCCGCTCATAGTAACAGGAATACACATCTTTACAAAAAAATTCATTGCATGGAGGTGGACGAATGCGGTTATTTGCCCGGGGAAAAACTACTGAAGAAGACGTATACCGGCGTCTTTCCTTTGATCCAGATCACAACACGATCCTTGATGAGATCGCGCAGGCAAAGAGAAATATCGAAAATGCCTACACAAAGTTCCAGAATGCATGCGATCCGGATCTGATTGATGCCTACATCTATGAAGGAAACGCTGCATGGAAAAAATACCAGTTCCTGCTCCGGCAGGCCGAAACCAATTCGGGGACGGGGCATTATTCGCCATAGCGCGCATCAGAAGCTCCAGCGGAGCTTCTGATGTAAAAAATGCCCTGTCCCCAATTGGTTAAATTTCCAGTTCTATTATTCTTCCTGTCCTGTGATACGGATGATACCTGACCCCTGCTGCGTCAAACATCCGCATGGATGCTTTTACGGTTGGCGTCCCCTCGTATTTATTGCAGTCGTAGATGACCTCCTTGATACCGCTCTGTATAATCGCCTTCGCACATTCGTTGCACGGAAACAGGGATACATACAGCTTCGCCCCCTCCAGGCTCCCTCCACGGTAATTAAGAATTGCATTGAGCTCGCTGTGTACTGTATATAAATATTTCGTCTCCAGAGGATCTTCTCCCTCTCTTATCCATGGAAATTCATCGTCTGAGCAGCCTGACGGAAATCCGTTATACCCCATGGACAGGATCTTGTTATCCTGGCTTACGATACAGCAGCCAACCTGTGTATTCGGATCTTTGGAACGCAGTCCGGACAGAACTGCCACTCCCATAAAATATTCATCCCAACTAATGTAATCTTCTCTTTTACTTCCCATTTTTTCTCTCCATTACCTTGTTACCTGACCTCAATCACATGATGGCCTGCTGCCTTTAAAAGACGGTTCATGACCGCACTTCCGATTCCGCCCGCAGGGAATGATTCGCTAAATATATAATCCACCTCTTCGCTGTCAAATTCCCGCAGAATCTCATAGAGGTGACTTGCAATTGTATCCTCGTCCTGACGGGTTCCTATGCTTTTTATAATGCCGCCGCGGTATTTGTCTATTGTCTCATCTGTTCCTATGATTCCCACGCGGTATCCGGCTTCTGACTTTTCCCCTGTCATCTGGTTAATTGCACTGATTACATCCAAAAGTCCGCCTTCCACAATTGTAAGCTCTGCCTTCGGCGCGTAATGGCGGTATTTCATTCCCGGTGCCTTCGGGGGCCTGCTGCTGTCACTGGTAATCAGTGTCTGATCTACGGATACATCCCCTATCAGCTCCCTTAGCATCTCTTTTGTAATGGCGCCCGGCCTCAGAATCATAGGCGGAGTTACTGTCATATCAAGAATCGTCGATTCCACTCCGATCCCGGCTGCCCCGCCATCCACAATCATATCAATCCTGCCATCCAGATCCTCCTTCACATGCTCTGCCTTTGTAGGGCTTGGCCTTCCTGACGTATTCGCACTCGGCGCGGCAATATACCCTCCGCCGGCGAGGATAACGGCCTGTGCAGTCTTATCACACGGCATGCGGACTGCCACAGTTTCAAGCCCTCCCGTTGTTCCATAAGGCACCTCGTCTGTTTTCTGGAAAATCATTGTAAGCGGTCCAGGCCAGTACTTCTGCGCAACAGTGACTGCAGCCTCTGGAATCTCTCTGGCTATCCTTCCAAGCGCCTCCATTCTGGCAATGTGTATAATCAGCGGATTGTCTGAGGG
Source organism: uncultured Lachnospiraceae bacterium (assembly GCA_947566645.1). Classification (GTDB taxonomy): domain Bacteria; phylum Bacillota; class Clostridia; order Lachnospirales; family Lachnospiraceae; genus CAPEBR01. The sequence continues at coordinate 44,345 of CANOKL010000028.1, read as the reverse complement.
ACGTCCCTTGGCAGCATAGATCTTTCCTGCCGCCTCTTCGTTAAGCCCATCCGCGCCCAGACCATACACCGTCTCTGTGGGAAATGCTACAAGACCTCCTTCCCGAAGGATTCTGCCTGCCTGCGCAATAATGGCCTTACTTTCATCCTGCTCAAGCTTTGTTCTGTCTAATTTTTTTATTATGGTTTTCATGTCCCCTATTATACTACAGCTTCTTCGTATCACACAAGGGGGAAAACAGAATACCCTGTTAGTTACCAGGGCCGCTACTATTTAAATACATCTCTGTCCCTTCTGCTATCGCATCTGCTATCTTTTTCTGATATTCCTCACTTGCAAGAAGCTCCGCCTCCTCCGGATTACTCAGGAATCCGCATTCTACAATGATAGTTGGCACCTCTGTCCGTTTAAGGAGATAATAGCTTTCATTTGATTTTGCCTGCCTTGTGTTGCCTGGGTCAACACTAAGCAGGGCTTTCTGCATAATGGCTGCCGCTGCTTCACCTTCCGCAGAATGAGAATAATAAAAAACCTGTGCTCCCTTTACGCCTGCCTCATGGTAGCTGTTCTGGTGTACACTCACTGCGAGAGCAGGCCTCTCCTTGTTAATAAGTGCTACCCGCGCCTTCATATCTTCTGCTTTTTTATTATTGCTCCCCTCATCTGCCAGTATTTTGTCCTCTGTCCTTGTCATGACAACCTTATAGCCCCTTTTCTTAAGTCTCTTCTCTAATAATTTTCCTATTTTCAGGTTAATATCTTTTTCGAGCACATCATTTACCCCGATCTTTCCCGGGTCATTTTCCCCATGTCCGCAGTCTACCACAATCAGATTTCCATCTGCCTTTACCTTGTCAGAGGAAACCTGGTTTTTCAGGTAGCTTCCCGCCGACAGGAGCGCCGCCAGTAAAAGTATCATTACGGCGAGCTCTATTTTTTTCATATAAAAACACCTCCTGGCAGTCTATATTAATTAAATATATGACTGCCGGAGGCATTTTATTTTCATTATTCGCAACTATTCAATATTTGTCATTTCTCTAATTCGTGTACTTCTGAATCAGCTTCCAGACCTTGGAATCCTCCTGCCCGAGCGCCCATGCCGCTGTCCCGGCAAGTCCGTTATCCTTCATGAGCTTCAGCTTCTGCTCCAGGGAATCTGTATCTTCAAGCCAGATCTTATACGTCTCGCCTTCACTTTCCCATGTCGCAAAGTTCTGCTGTGTCTCCTCATCCCAGACTGCTTCGGCTCCTGCCTCTTTTACGCGGTTCTGGGCCTCTTCCATCCCGAGCGCTTCACTGGTTACCTTCATACTGTATTCCGCAGCTTCTGTCCCCTGGTCTTCAGCAAGCTCCTCCTCTGTCTTGGGTCTCTCAGACCAGAGTCTTGTAAAGAAGGGAACGCCGCTTATGATCTTCTCTGCAGGAACTTCCTTTAACGTCTCCTCAATCCCGGCCTTCACGTAATTAAGGGACGCTACAGAGCCTGCCTCTGGAGAACCGCCGTAATGCTCGTCATATCCCATAATAATCACATAATCTGCCACGATTCCCTGCTCCCTGCGGTTATACTGCATATTGTAGCCCTGGGGCACATAATTATCCACAGACAGCACAATTGAATTCTGTCTGCACCTTACAGACAACTCACGGATAAACTGGATATAATGCTCTCCGCATTCCTCTGATATGAGCTCGAAATCCACATTGATCCCGTCCATGCCCACCTGGAGCGCTTCCGCAATCACCTTGTTGATCAGATTCTCTCTGCTTGACGTGCGGCTTAAGAGCTCATAGGATTCATCATAAGAATTGATTCCCCCGTCAAAATCCCTGAGTGCTCCCCACACCTCTATATTTGCCTGGTGTGCATAATTTACATAGTCCGAAGAGGCAATGGAGTCTATATTTCCCTTGACATCCTGCACATGGAACCAGGTGGGTGAAATCGTCGTAAGCCCTTTGCTCTCTGCAATGCGCTGCAGGACTCCTTCATTCGCATCTGTATTCGTCACATTATGCCATGCCATATTAATGATATAATCCTTCTTAATGCCAGTATACTCCGGCTCTTCAAAATCTCTGGACAGAGTCTTCTTCTCCTCTGGTCTCAGGGCGCTGTTCTTTGCATAGCCGATAAATCCGTCCTTTGTGCGGACCTTCTTCCAGTCGCCTTCATCCTCGATCACGGTTACCTCGTCCTTTTTACTGATCTCGGTAAGCACCTTGCTCTTAACCCCGGCGAGGCAGCGTACCTGCGTATTTTTCTTTACCTCTGCTATCTTTTTCTCACCCCAGTCCTTCACAATCATAACCCTGTCCGGATCCTGGTAGAGCTGAAAGTCTATATTCGTATACTTCTGAATAAAGTCTAATGCAATATAAGCTGTACTTCCCTCTGTCTTTAAGATGACGTAGTCCATGCTGTCCTTTTTCTTGGAAACCATATATTCTTTGCTTCCCACTTCGACAGACACTGTATCATTCGGAAGTGTATACAGCAGAACGTTCTCGTTGGGATCCCAGTAAAATCTTCCGTTTACATAATCCCTTACAAGCTCATACTGCAGATACGCCTTGCCGTCCGACATCATTCCATGAGGCTCCACAATCTCGTTATCTATAATAACAGCCATCTGATTTTCATTTTCTATTCCATAATATTCTTTTCTATCAGCTTTTTCCTTTGAAGGGCTGTAGCGTTTCCATAAAAATATTGCTGCCGCTGCTGCTATTATAAATAAGATGAACAGTGCAATCTTAAGTCCAAGATTTCTCTTTCTCCTTCTTTTCGCCTGCATCTTTCTTGAAGTCTGTCTTCTGTCTCCCATGCCTGCGGTATCAGGCCTTCTCGGAACACGTCCCGGTATTGCCTGGTCTTCTCTCCCCGGAGAACGTCTCCTCCGGCTCCGGTCAGACCCTGCTGCGCCCCGTATCCTGCCTGTTCCCGGCATACTCTCTCCTGTACGCCTTGCTCTATCTGAAGCTTCCCGTACCACAGAACTGTCTGATGCCGTCCTTGTACGTCTCTTGCGTTCTCCCGGTATCTGATTTCTGACTGCGCGTCCTGCTGCCGTCTCCGGTAAACCTTCCGTCTTACGTCTTCTTACACTCCGGTCTGTGCCTTCCATACGGTCTGAGGATCCACGGCTTTTTTTCTCTCTATCTTCCATGCTGCACCTCCTGCTAGACCCTATTATAACAAAACAGACGACACACGTCACCACTTATTTCGACATTTATTACTATTCACGTCCCAAAAGGACGCACTGAGGGGTATTTACAATCTTTTTTTCTTAATTGCCTGTCGTTTTCTTTAAATCCTGAAAGTCCAGCTCCTTTACATCTCCCTTATCATTCAGAACGTAATCTCTCATATAGACGCCCTCTTCCCGCATACTATGAGCCTGCACAATCTGCATCGGGCTTGCCGGCAGACCATTGATGAGTATATAGACTCCTCTTTTCTCATAATCTGTAAGCTCCGCAAACAATGTCTGAAACTTCTGATTTCCATACGTTTCATATTCCCCCATAATTAATGTACCCTCCTTTTTCAATGCATGCTCCTGATAACTGTTACCGGTCCTGGTGCATATTATAAAACCAAAAGGAAAGTGCTCGTGATACACAGGTTTTGTAATGCCCCGGTCTTTTTCAGAAATAAAAAGAAAATAGTTCTGCATTGTCTCTGTCTCTCATATGTTTTACTCTCTGATTGTTCTGGTATTTGTGCATGGAATCACACAAATGGATTCTAATTTGAATTTGGCAGATTCTGTTAGAATTTCTTAAGAATATACTTACAGGGTGCCTGCAGTCTTCCCTCTGACGGGGATACAGGCTATAGTATATTGTCATTTTATTAATTATAATGTGTTTCGTTTTTGTTCTAAAAATACAATTATCAGGGAAAACTATCTTCTAGTATGGACATTATATACGAAAGTCATTTTTTACGCAAGTACTTTTTTAAATTTATACTTATTTTATGAAACCTTATGTTGAATATTCTATACCCTGTGTGGTATACTGGGTGAAAGGAAGTGATGATGATGAAGATTGAAAAGCTTAATGACAATCAGATACGCTGTACACTGACACGCGCTGATTTAGCTGAACGCCAATTACATTTAAGTGAACTTGCTTACGGAACTGAAAAAGTAAGGACACTGTTTCATGATATGATGCAGCAGGCTGCCTTTGAATTCGGATTTGAAGCGGAAGACATCCCTCTTATGATTGAGGCGATTCCGGCTTCTGCGGATTCTATTGTGCTCATAATAACGAAGGTCGAAGATCCGGAGGAGATAGATGCCCGGTTTTCGAAGTTTGCCCCTCTCTCCGGTTCGGATATTGAGGCGAAAAAGCAGACTCTTCTCGACAAGTTAGAGGGTGCTGAATCTTTCATGAACATTCTGGAAAAGGTAAAGGAGAAGATCGAAGCTGCCGGGTCAAAGACACCGGAGGATGAAGATCCTTCTTCCGGACAGGACAATAAGCAGCCGCCTGTACGTCTGTTCTCGTTCCCAACCATGGACAGCGTACTGAATGCAGCCCATCTGCTTCGTAACATGTATTCCGGCTCCAGCACCTTATATAAGGACGCATTAGAGAACATCTATATACTGGCGCTTACCCAGTCAGAACATACAACCCTGGACTTTAACCGGATCTGTAATATGCTCACAGAATACGGAACACTGGAAAAGGCAAACGGGGCAACACTCGCATTCCTGGAGGAACACTGTGATACCATGATCCCTTCAGATGCAGTACAGCAGCTTTCAACAATTTAATATTAGCTGATATAGCTTTTTTGTGACCTTACACTATACCAGAAAAGGATGCTTTGGAAATCATAATTTCATCCAAAGCATCCTTTTCTTTTTACAGACGCATGAGCAGCTCCTTCGCATCGCCTCACAACTGCTTCGTTATACTGTACGGCAAATTTATTATACGCGCAGTATATCTCTGTCATCCCATGCTTCTGCCTTACTATGCCTTTCTCCCACTATGCCTCTGCTGCACTGATGGTTGCATTCAGCTTCTCAATCAGGAGATCCGGATCAATACCATGCCCCATTGCTCCGTCTTCAATGGATTCCATCTGAGAATGGGGACAGCCGATACAACCCATCCCAGCCTCTAAAAGAACGTCTACAATCTTCGGACATTTCTCATAATACTGCTCAAGCAGCTGTCCGAATGTCATATCCTTAGAAACATGTGCCACCTGTGACACCTCCTTTTATCCTATAGTTCAGAGTCACTGCCCGGTACCTTCACGGCTTCTGTCCAGATACCTTACAGGTTCTGTTTTTTTCAACATTTCTATTATATCCGCTTTTTGCTATTGTGTAAACATTTTATATCAATTTTGCGATTTTTTAAATGTCAATATGATTTTCCCTTTTTTTCGACAAATGTTAACTTTTATTACAACTTCACAAAACAAGTGTTCTTTTATTTACCTCGAATAATCCCCACTATTTTAGGCTTTTAGTGTGGATAATGTGGAAAACTTTTTTAAAACATCATATTTTCCACCTTTTTTGGCTATTTTGATGTGGATAACTAGGATAACTCTTCCCCTTAAAATTTTACAATTTTTAACATTTTTCTACATTTTTGTCTATTTTGTATATGCGATACCCGGGAATTTCCAAATCCTGACCAGACAGGAAGAAGCGAAAACGTAATACAAAGAACCCCCGCCGCTATCTGCGGCGGGGGTTCTTTTCCCTTTCTATCCATATAGTACTATTTTGTACCACTACATCAGTCTTCTTACTGTAATAATGTTGGCATAGGTTGCGGAACAGATTCCGATTCCATCGCTTTCATTCATAGCATTTACAATCTGTCCGTTTCCCATATAGATTCCCACATGTCCGTCGTACAGGATAATGTCTCCGGGCAGTGCCTCGTCATAGCTTACTCCGGTACCTACATGCTCCTGATCCCAGGTCGTCCTCGGAAGGCTGATCCCGAAGTGGGCAAATACTGCCTGCACAAAACCAGAGCAGTCCGCTCCATTTGTAAGACTGGTTCCTCCCCAGACATAGGGATTCCCGATAAACTGGCAGGCATAATCCACAACAGCCTGTCCGCCTGAGGACGATGCCGGCACGGAATCTGCTTCCCCGTCCCCTTCCTGCTTCTCTTCCTTTTCTGCCGGCTGCCCTTCGACAGTCTCCTGTACCGGGTCAATGGATGTCCCCTCCGCCGGCCGGATCATCTCTGCCATCTCGGCAGTCTCTGCGGCCGCTTCTTTTGCCAGCCGCGCTTCTTCCTCCTCTTTTGATTCCGCATACGTAAATGCTTCTTCTGGTTCCTTTTGCGTCTCGCTGATAATTTCCTGAGCCTTCTGCTGCGCGTTATTTCCTATTATAATATATTTCGAACATACATAACCCGACACGGAACCTGATTCAACCTTCGTCCACTCGCCTACCGGGCCGACAATCTTAGCCGCATAATCCGGATATAACTTACCGACCCATTCGCTTTGCTTAGTTGGCTCGCTCCTTACATACAGAAACGAGTCAACATCCGCAAAAGCCATATCTAAATACTCACCCTTCTCTGACGGTACCAGATAATCCTTTACTTCAATGTTGTTTTCTGAAGAATAGCAATTATTTAATACCTTTTCAATCCCGGCATCCGGCATAATTGAAGAATCCCCATTCTCTGAAGCATATGCCGTGCCTGGCAATGCTGAAACAGCACCTGTCAAAGTAACCAGGAACAATCCTTTCTTAAGAACAGAATCCATAAACTACCTCCTTAATTCTGTTTATGTTTTCTTATCTTTTGTATTTATTACAGAATTGTTACATATGTTACGCACTTATTATAACATTCATTTCTCTATTGTCAAGGTGTATTTATAAGGTTTCTATCGTCATATTCTTTCCATATAATGGGTTTTTATACAAATTTTTACTCTTAAATATTACAAATATATTACATTTTCTCAATTATCGTTGACATATGTTATATTACGCTCTATACTAATTATAATAATCATTACTGTTATCATAAAGGAGGATATGCATGGCTAATTTGAAATATAGCAGACAGCGTGCTTCTATTAAAGAGTACCTTATGACAACGCAGGGGCATCCTACTGCAGATACTGTATATCTTCATGTAAGGAAAGAATTTCCACATATCAGTCTGGGGACTGTTTACCGCAATCTCAACCTTCTGGCAGAGATGGGGGAGGCAGTCAAGATCTCTACACCAGATGGCGGGGACAGGTTTGACGGCAATACCAATCCACATTATCATGTGGTGTGTACCACCTGCGGAGATGTTATGGATCTCATGATGAACCCGGAATACATACGCACAATTAATAAGAAGGCTTCCGAACATTTTGATGGGACGATTGACTCCCACAGGCTTCTGTTTTACGGAACCTGCCCAAAATGCGGCAGAAGGTAACTTTCAGTATCTCTGCGCTCTGCCCTGCAATTTTGAAAATAATGGTTGACAAGCATGATTAGGTGTGATAATTTAATATTAGTAATTATTACTAATATTGAAAATATATAAAAAAGGAAAAGAAAAGGAGATAACACTATGAAAAAATTTGTCTGTACAGTATGCGGCTATGTTCATGAGGGAGATGCAGCACCGGAAAAATGTCCGGTATGCGGCGTTGGCGCTGACAAGTTCAAAGAGCAGGCTGGCGAGAAGACATGGGCTGCAGAGCATGTAGTAGGCGTGGCTAAGGGCGTAAGCGAGGATATCGTTGCTGACTTAAGAGCTAATTTTGAAGGCGAGTGCTCAGAAGTAGGTATGTATCTTGCAATGGCAAGAGTTGCCCACAGAGAAGGATATCCGGAGATTGGTTTATACTGGGAGAAGGCAGCTTATGAAGAGGCTGAGCATGCTGCTAAGTTCGCAGAGCTTCTCGGCGAAGTAGTAACAGACAGCACAAAGAAGAACCTTGAGATGAGAGTTGACGCAGAGAACGGCGCAACAGCTGGTAAGTTTGATCTGGCTAAGAGAGCGAAGGCTGCAAATCTTGACGCTATTCACGATACCGTGCATGAAATGGCAAGGGATGAGGCTAGACATGGTAAGGCATTTGAAGGACTTCTTAAGAGATACTTTGGCTAAGAGGAAGACCGCGTGATATAAGGGTTATTAAGAGGATGGACAAGTTGTTGTCTGTCCTCTTTTTTTGCTTGAAAGCAGAGATTTTCCATGCCAAAAGTGGTAAAAAAGTGGATACCCTTCTTCTTATTTCACTTCTACAATTTCCATAAAATGGATACCCTAAATCCTACCTTATTTCCCCATTGATTAAAGGAGGAAATTAACATGAGCAACAAGAAAGACAGCGGTGTTTATCAATTGGATAATGGCTATTGGGCTTACCGCTTCAAAATCAACATTGACGGTACAACAAAAGAAAAGCGCCGCCGAACAGATGAATTTGGTAATCCATTCAAAACAAAGACTTCTGCCGTAAAAGCACGTCAGCAAGCGATTGTGAATGAAAAAGTTAGTGCCGCCGCTCCACAAGCAAAACGACCAAGAAAAAAGGTCAGCGAAGTCTATAACGAATATTGTGGGTTCGGGAGAGCAGGAAAGGTGTATGCAACTATCGTTAAACAAAACAGCCTATGGAATAACCATATCAAGTCTAAGTTCGGTAAACGCTATGTAGATGATATCTCTGCCGCTGAATGGGATAGCAAAAGTATTAGAACAGATTGAAAAAGGTACGATAACGGATTTAGGAACTCTGAAAACCGTCAAAGGATATTTAAAAGATATAGAAAAACTAGGCATTAATCCAGTAACCATATCTGCCCGAATGAATGTACCAAAGCTGACATTAAAAAATCAGAGCGGCGGCAAGGATATATCAGAAAAAATATTATTCAGCCTTGGATATATTTTATCCGCCCACGGCGGTAGGATGGAAGATTATCAAAAACATGGTGTACCGATAACGGACGAAGATTTAAAGCAAATAGACAAGTTATACTAATTATGGTAACATATAAATTAATTGGAGCATATTTCTGAATACAGAAAGGGGATAATCTATTGAATTTTGAATGGGATGAAGAAAAGAACCAACTGAATTTGAAAAAGCATGGGATTGATTTTGAAACAGCAATGCTTGTCTTTAATGATTTACAGCGTATCGAAATATATGATGTGGAACATAGTATAAACGAAGACCGCTATAATACAATAGGAATGGTACATGATGTATTGTTTGTTGTTTATACAGAGCGAAAAGAAAATATTCGCCTGATATCGGCAAGACCTGCCACTAAAATAGAAAGGAGCATTTACTATGATACGGACAGTTACTTTGGATAGAAATCAAAAACCTACAAAGGAACAGATTAGACAGATAGAAGAAGCGGCAAAGAGAGAGATTGTATTTGATGAAGATTCTCCCGAACTCACGCCTGCAATGGAAAAAGCATTCCGATTAGCGGCAAAAAACCGTAACACACAGAGAAATATGAGTGTTTCGTAAGCACGAAGAAAGATAAATGTGTATGTATTGTAAGAGTAAAGATTTAACAGAATCTATAACAATCCATGCTGTAGATTGCAATGGATGTCTAATCATTATTAAAAATGTCCCCTGTGAGGAATGTGAGCAATGCGGCGCAAAGTATTATTCGGATGAAACCGCACGCCAGTTAGAGAAATTAGTAAATGCAGCCAAACAGCTTATGCAGAAGATTTCAGTAATCAATTATACAAAGGTTGCATAGCTTGATGATTAAGAGGTACTTCGGTATCTCTTTTTCTATATATTCACATTAAAAACGAAAGGAAGTGAATTTACAAAAACATTATATCCCCCAAAAAATGAACTTATAAAAATTAGGTGTGAACAAGGTGTGAACAGTCGATAACAATACTTACTCAAAAATCTATAAATTGTGAATACCATATCTCTTTAACAGACCCTCGGAAGCCTTGCCATGTCTGCCGTTGCTAAGAGAGCAAAGGCTGCGAATCTGGATGCTATTCACGATACCGTGCATGAAATGGCAAGGGATGAGGCATCACCTGCTCTTTCTGCACAAAAAATGCTTTTAGGCACAAAAAAAGATGATGGTTTCCAATTATCTTTCATCATCTTCTTTGTAATACTCGACAATATCAGGAATTGTGCAATCCAGAATACCGCAGAGCCTGTCTATTGTGTACAAATCCACAAATTTGTTTTTTCTGAACCTATGCAAAGTCGCCCTTGATATGTCATGGTGAGTATAAAGGTCATATTGTGAAATCTTCTTTTCTTTCATCGTTTTCCAAAGCGGGTCGTATCTAATCATACAAATTCTCTGAACACCTTTCAGTTTCGTAGATACACTTATTATAGTGACACTACTCATCTTGATATAGTGTTATAAAAATGATACTATAATATACAGATCATAGGACTTTAAGGAGGAAAAGGACATGACAAAAATTAGAGATTGGAAAATGAAAAGGAAGAAGCTTTTCTTGTGTATTCTAGGCATTTGGGGTATAGTGCTTACTTCTTGCGAAACAAAGGAAGATACACAAGAGCAAGATACTTCTGGAATCCCAGACGTAGTGAGTAGTATGGTATCTGACAGTGATTATAATTTGATGGTTGTTGCGAACAGTAACAGGATTGAGGATGAAGATGAATTTGCCCGAACATTTATTCATATGTGCCAAGACAACAGTTTTCATACTACCAGATTCTCGACGGACATACGAGGTTACCCAGCTGAACTGAATATTTCAGTATATCTAAGTCGCAGGGACATAGAGGAAAAGAAAGAACCCTTCTGCAAAATTGAATTTAAAACGGATGATTTCAGCAAAGATTACAATATCAAAGAGAATCCAGACAAATTTACCCTTTATCTGGATGGAAAAGAAATAGAATTTTATTAATTTGACTGCTTTCTGATTTTGTAATTCATTAAATAACGCATTTCAGATTGGTTATCTTCTGATAATTTTTTATAATTAGACAGAAAATCGAAATCTGTTTTTGACAACTGCATAATGTTCTCAATAGGAATATGTTTTGATTGGAGATGCCGAACAAGGGTAATACCCAAATCATAAGCGGTCATATCTTCATTGGATTCATTTACAACCGAATGTGTACCTGTTACCAGTTCATCTAACGAAACACCGTAAAATCCAACAAAAAGGAGAAGCGTGTCTACATCAGGCACACGCCATTTTTATTTATGTTTTATATCTCATCAAATTGGCACACAATTATTTAATACTTTCCGTTTTAACAAAATATTTAATATTATCGAAATCACTTTCTGCACCAAAAGTGCTTTTAATCTCCACCCTCCCAAAATAACAAAATATCTTTTCATTTTATACTTGCATTTTCTTACTATTGGGTATAATATAAATATATAGATAACATAGTTTTAAAAACTACATGTCGAAACACAACGATATTTAGGAGGCGATTTTTTTGGCACAGGCAGTAAAACAACACATTAAGGACCCAGGAAGCGCAATTACACATTTTATAGGAATGTTAATGGCAATATTTGCAGCAGTACCGCTGTTAATAAAGGCAGCACATGAACCCGGCAGGATATATATCATATCAATTGCCGTCTATGCGGCAAGTCTGGTTCTATTATATGCCGCAAGCACAACCTATCACACATTTGACCGCTCAGAACGTGTAAATACAATTCTCAAGAAGATTGACCACATGATGATCAGCGTATTGATCGCAGGAAGCTACACTCCCATCTGCCTTCTCGTACTAAAGGGAAAGCTTGGGATTACACTCCTGTGCATCGTATGGGGAATTGCAATAGCAGGAATCCTGATTAAGGCATTCTGGGTATACTGCCCACGCTGGGTCTCATCCGTGCTCTACATCGGAATGGGATGGACCTGCGTACTGGCCTTCACCCAGATCCTTAACTCCATGTCCCCCGCCGCCTTCGGCTGGCTTCTGGCAGGTGGAATCATCTACACGGTCGGCGGAGTAATCTATGCATTAAAGCTTCCAATCTTCAATAACAGACACAAAAACTTTGGAAGCCACGAGATCTTCCACCTCTTCGTAATGGGCGGGAGCGCGTGCCACTTCATCGTAATGTACGCTTTCGTACTGTAACGCAATCAATTAGGGACGGGGCATTTTTAAAAATGCCCCGTCCCCAATTGCAACAGCTTTTCTTTTTCTCTCCTGTTCATCTTCTTAATCTCACATTCCCTCTGCATAGCCTGAGTTTTCGTTTCAAACTCTTCAACATACACAAGTCTTACAGGTGTCCTGCCCCTTGTATATCTGGCCCCTTTCCCCGAATTATGCGCCTGTATACGTTTTTCAATATTATTCGTCCAGCCTGTATAGAGGCTGCCGTCGCTGCACTCCAGTATATATGTATAATTCATTTCCCTTCCTCCGCGTCGCCGGTTGACCAATCTTATTTCTTTAATGTTAAACCTACGTACGTACACTCCATCCTGATTTTGCTGATTCAATTTCATAGAAACTTTTTTCATCTTCATTTTCTATTCGCATTAATTGCAAGTAGTGAGACCATGATACTATGAAGGGCGGTTTCTCTTCAAAAAGGCTAAACACTGTTTCACTTTTTGCTGCACTTCTATTATCCATTTCCCAATAGTATAATAAGTAAGCAATTGAATCATATTCACTTGTTGAACAGCAATATTTCTTGTATGTTTCACTAAAGCTACTGTATTGGCACATAGCCTTTCGATAGCTACATCCTCGTTAGTTAATACCTCTGTTTTTTGACTATGGTTCATGTTTGACTGCCTCCTTGCCTGCTACGATTTCCATTTCCAAAGCGTACATCTTCATAAAATTGTTGTTCTTTTGTTATTAAAAATTCTGAAGTTCCTTGTTTTAATGATTCACTCTTTTTCTCCATCTTGCCTCCATAGATCCGCTACACGCGTGTAGCGAATTACTGTAAAATTTCATTGTCACATAATTATTTTACTGAACATTTTGTGCGCTATTACCAAAGTAGGTTTGTTAAGCTCTTTTTCAAGGTAAAGACTAGATCATTCTATTATAACATGGAACCGAGAGGAGATGGTTGAAGACTGCCCTCTTTTTTGAAAAAGAAATTTAGGGGGACGACGTGAGTTGTAGAAATCACATCGTCCCCTGTTTTGGACTATCTATTACCCGACAGCCCCGTCCCCAACTTATTCTAAATATTCCGCCGGATTTACCGGCTGTCCATCCTTTCTCATTTCGAAATATACATTACAGCCTTCCACGCTGTAGTATTTTGTGGGCTGGCTCACATATCCAAGGACGGTTTTTGCTTCCACCCAGTCGCCAACTTTTACTGGAACTTCTTTTAGCTGTCCGTAAAATAGCTCGTATCCGTTTCCAAGGTCTACATTGACTGTTGTTCCTGTCTCTGCTGTTACATCAATTGATTTTACTGTCCCAGGTGCACCGCAGATTACCTGATCGCCTTCTGCCCCGGAGATAATGACTGCCGGATTGTACTTATACTGGTCCAGGGTCGAAAAGTACACCGTCTTATCCATGCTGTAGTTAAGGATAATTGCTCCATTTACAGGCCAGAGAAGCTTACTTTCGCTGTCAAAATATGGTGCTGTCCAGGTCTCTGCTGTATTCTGTATACTGACAACGGTCTCTTCCTCTCCGTCCGAGCCCTCCGGCACCTTTTTTTCTTTCTTCTTTTCTTCAGGCTTTCTTTTCGTGTTAATCACGATGTCATCCGCCCCTGTGCTTGTCTCTTCACTGTCTTCTTTTGTCTCTTCCTCCAGCTGTTTCTTTGCCTGTGCCAGTTTCTCTTCCCGTTGAGATTCCCTGTAATCTTGAAAGGTATATGTTCCAACTATTGCAATTGCTGCCACAAAGCATAAAACCGCTGCGACGCTAGCCCCCTTCTTTTTTGGCTTTTGTCTTTGTTTCATATTATCACCACCTCTGACTTTATTTTTGCCAGATAGTGATGTCCTTATTCCTTCTTTTACGCTTTATTTCAATTGGGGACAGGGTAATATGAATCTGGGACGGGGCATTTTTAATTTTGCCCCGTCCCCAACTTATACAATATCGGCTACTTCTTTCAATTCTGTCCCCTCGAAAAAGTATGCGAGTACGGTTGCCGCATCTGCTCCGTCTTTTGCCATTTCATTTGCGGTGTACTGGCTCATGCCAAGGCCATGACCGACGCCTCTTGTTGTGATGCGTAGTTTTCCGTTATATTTCTGGAAGGTGAAGCAGCTTGATGCCAGATGGTGGGTGCTGCGGAATTCTTCGCCGCTTATGGATTCGTTGCCGACACGCACGGTGAGGACATACCCGGCGGTATCGCATTCTGTTATTTCTGCATCCATGTCGTCCAGTGTGACGGTCTGGATCTGTTCCTTTGCTTCTATGTCTAATGGACAATCTACGATCTTCAGGTAGGGGTATCCATCATCTCCGAGTGCTTCTTTTCCATCTCTTGTGCTTCCGTTGCTTAGGCGGAAAAAAGAGGTTTTTGCAGGATTTCCTTCATATGTCAGTATCTGTCCTTCTGTTTCCTGCCATACACGCTGAAATTTGTTATAGTTTGCAGAGGTTTTTACGGCTCCCCATGCTTCCTCCATCTGCTCTCTTGTCCAAAAGCCTTCTTCCAGCTCTGTGTCCTGTCCGCCTTCCTTCAGGCGTGCATAGACTTCTGTTCTAACAAGTATTGCCTGCGCCTTCAGCGCCTCTATCTTATAATCAGCCGGAATTTCTTTTGCAAGTATTCCGATGCAGTATTCTTCCATCGAAAGCTCGATTGTCCCTGCGTCTGTTTTTACCTTTACATGAGCTGTATTGATATTGGATGAGGATGCCATGCTTGGCCCATTTATAAATGCAGTTATAATGTAAGGTAATAATACTATGATTGTAAGATAGCATAGATATGTCTTGAATTTCTGCCGCATAAAAATAACCTCCCATACATTCTATGAGAGATTATTTCTATTTATGCATATTCTGATACATTGGCTGCAAGGCTGTACCAGTATTACTTGCACTAATTAACCGTACGTTTCACGCAGGATGCATTTCCATCTGCCGTGTTGTCGCCAATTGGCTCAACCACCGCTACACTGAAAATATTTTCGCTATCCTCATATCCGCAGCTTTTTTTCTCTGTGAGAAACCGGGTGCTGGTAAATGGTGCAAATGTTACTGCACTCACCTTCCCGAATTTTGAGCTGTCGCAAAGCACATAGCTTTCTTTGCACTGCTCCATGGCGGTACGCTTTACCATAGCTTCATTTGCGTCAGGCGTAGTGCAGCCGCTCCGCTTCGTCACACCATTTGTACCGAAGAATCCCTTTGTAAAATGATAGCTCTGCAGTGTCTGCATTGCCTGGTTTCCCACGACTGCCTCCGTGGAGGCCTTCAGCTCTCCACCCACAAGCAGCACCTTCATTCCCCGCAGGGCAAGCCTCTGGGCGTGGGCGACTGCATTGGTCACGAACGTCGCGCTGCGCTCTTCGATATAGTCAATCATGCGTGCCGTTGTTGTTCCTGCATCAATATACACAAAATCCTCAGGTTCAATCATGGAGGCCGCGTATTTTGCAATCATTCTCTTTTCCTCACGGTTCAGATCACTCTTCTGGGCGACTGTATATTCGTGGGCTGATATCTTCTGCTCCGATGCCACGGCCCCTCCGAATACCTTCGTAAGCTTTCCCTCCCGGTCCAGAGCAGTAATATCCCTGCGGACCGTAGATTCTGATGTGGCAAGAAGGGTACTCCCCTCTGCCACGGTAATACTTCCTTTTTCCTCCAGGAGCTTAAGAAGCAGCTCCTGACGCTGTTTTGTTAACATTTATCTCCCTGCCTTGTACTCTCCTACATTCGTCTCCAGTACAATCTTACGGATCGGAAGAATGCTTCCCGGCGACACAGACAGCTCATCCACACCCATAGCAAGGAATTCCTGCGTAAGTGTCTGGTCAGCGCCAAGCTCGCCGCAGATGCCCGCCCAGATACCTGCCTTGTGGGCATTCTCCACAACAGTGGAAATCATGCGCAGGACTGCAGGGTGGTGTGAGTCATAGAACTCGTCGAGTTTCGTATTCTGACGGTCAATAGCCAGTGTGTACTGGGTCAGGTCATTTGTCCCAATACTGAAGAAATCCACTTCCTCCGCCAGCAGATCACTGATTACCGCCGCTGCAGGCGTCTCAATCATAATTCCCTGCTCCGGCTCGCCAAACGGCGTCTTGTGCGCGGTAAGCTCTGCCTTCACCTCGGCTACAATCTCCTTAATCCTCTTAATCTCCTGAACACTTGTAATCATAGGATACATAATCGCTATTTTACCAAAGGCACTGGCCCTGAACAACGCACGAAGCTGTGTCTTGAACACCTCCGGCCGGGTCAGACAGATACGAATCGCACGGTATCCGAGAGCCGGATTTTCCTCGTGCTCCATCTCAAAATAATCGCACTGCTTATCAGCTCCGATATCAAGGGTACGGATAATGACCCTCTTTCCTGCCATTGTCTCCGCCACCTGTCTGTAAATCTGGAACTGTTCCTCCTCAGTCGGATACTGATCTCTCTCCAGGTAAATGAATTCGCTCCGGAAGAGTCCGATGCCGCCCGCATCATTCTGCATCACCATAGCCAGGTCTTTGATGTTTCCAATGTTAGCATACAACATCAGCTTCTGCCCGTCAAGGGTTACATTTTCCCTGCCTTTTAACGTCTGGAGCAGTTCCTTCTTGTGAAGCTCTTCTTCCTTTCGCTCCTTCATCTTTGCCAGCGTCTGCTCGTCAGGATCCACATAAATGATGCCTGTACTGCCATCCACGATGCCCATCTTTCCATCTACCGAATCGTCCAAAGGAAGCTTTGTCCCTACAAGTGCCGGAATTTCCATCATCCTTGCCAGAATCGCTGTGTGGGAATTCGTAGAGCCATGAACTGTCACAAAGGACAGCACCATATCCTTGTCAAGCTGCACGGTTTCCGACGGCGCCAGGTCATCCGCTACGATAATTACTGGTTCATCTGCTGCCGCCATACCGCTTCCGCTTCCGGTTAATATAGTAAGAAGTCTTTCGGAAATATCCTTGACATCCGCCGCCCTCTCCCGCATGTAGTCATCATCCATTGCCGCAAACATCCGTGAAAAGTTATCCCCGGTCGCTGCGACGGCATATTCTACATTAACCTCCTGGCTGCGCACAATATTTTCCACTGACTCATTATAATCAAGATCCTCAAGCATCATCTGATGCACCTCAAAAATAGCGGCATTGGCCTCGCCGACTTCCTTAAGGGCTTTGTCATACAGCCCCTGAAGCTGCTCTGTCGCCTTCTCTTTAGCCGCTTCGTACCTGGCAAGCTCTGCCCCGGTGTCGGAAATCTTCGTACGTTTTACCTGCTGCTCACCCTTCTTATATACACTGATCTTACCAATCGCGATTCCGCTGAATACGCTTTTACCATTATATACCTTCATGTCTCATCTCCACCTAAATCCCTGTGAGGACAGCCCCCTGTGCCATCCTCACCACATTTCCCATAAACATCTTGTCGTTGATCCGTTGCTATTCACGGCCCGGGAGGCCGCGCATCCCATCTGCCGGCTCGTTATACCTACAGATTTTCCTGCATAAATTTGCTGATTGCCTCGTATGCTGCGCCCTCATCCTCGCCTTCAAATGTCAGAACGACCTCCTCGCCCTTCTTTGCGCCAAGGCTCATAACACCCATGATGCCCTTGCAGTCAACCGTCTTTGCACCCTTTGTCATCTTAACAGAGCTTCCAAATCCCTTTACTGCCTTTACAAGAAGGCCTGCCGGACGTGCGTGAATTCCCATCTCGTCTGTGATTACATACTTAAATTCTTTCATTTTTTTATTCCTCCATTTTCTTAGAAATTTTTTTATTTCATATGACAGGCCCGCTGTATCACGCACCTCTCATATAATTATATGATTATTTAGAAACTATTCTGGTTACCTCCCGGGTCTCTATGAGTAGTCTCCCGGGCTATAAATCGTAACCTGTTTTGCATATCTGCGCATTCACATAAACTGTGAAAGCATGTAACGTCACAATTACTCGACCGTTTTTTTCAATACTCCCAGAAGCACTGTGGAGATCGCGGTTCCTGCTGCCAACGCAACCAGATACAGCATTGCATTTCCTACTACAGGTACTACGAAGATGCCGCCGTGGGGAGCCATAAGTGTACATCCGAACGCCATGGATAAGGCACCTGCCACGCCTGACCCGATGATACAGGACGGAAGTACATGGAGCGGGTCTGCTGCCGCATACGGAATTGCTCCCTCTGTAATAAATGCAAGACCCATAATAAAGTTCGTAGGGCCGGAATCCCTCTCTTCCTTCGTAAATTTATTCTTAAACAGCAGTGTGGCAAGTGCGATTGCACAGGGAGGCGTCATACCGCCGATCATAACTGCTGCCATAATGTCATAATTTCCTGCAGCGATTGCCCCTGCACCGAATACGTATGCTGCCTTGTTAAACGGGCCGCCCATGTCGATAGCCATCATACCGCCGAGAATCAGGCCAAGTAAAAGCTTGCTGGAGCCGCCCATACTTGCAAGGCCATTATTCAGTGCTGTGTTGATCGCGCCCATCACCGGTTCCACGATAAAGGTCATCAGAATTCCCATAAGCAGAATCCCCATTACAGGGTAAATGAGCACTGGCGCAATCTTCTCAATTGCCTGGGGCAGCTTGTCGCAGACCTTGCGAAGACCGATAATCAGATACCCCGCCGCGAAGCCTGCTGCCAGAGCTCCCAGGAAGCCGGAACTTCCGCCTGCTGCCATCATACCGCCTACGAAGCCGACCGCAAGAGCCGGCCTGTCTCCAATGGCCATTGCAATAAATCCTGCAAGAACCGGAAGCATGAATCCGAATGCCGTGTCACCAATATTTTTAAAGAGAGCTGCCACTGGCGTAATCGTACCAAAGTTTCCTCTCTCTGCCGCAGACAATGCATTGATATCTACGAGAAGACCGTCGATCAGGAAGGCAATTGCAATCAGGATTCCGCCTCCTACAACAAAGGGAAGCATGTGGGAAACGCCGTTCATAAGCTGTGTGTAGATCTGATGCCCTATGCCTCCGCCTGCTTTTGCACTTGCAGCAGGCCTTGCGGATGCATTTCCGCTATGGTAAACCGGGGCATTTCCTGACATGGCAAGCTCAACCAGCTCATCTGCCTTATTAATTCCGTCAGACACCTGACGCTCAATCAGCTTCTTCCCGTCAAACCGGTCCATGGGAACCTGGGTATCAGCCGCTATGATAATGCAGTCAGCCTCTTCGATCTCCTTGTTCGTGAGGACATTCTTCGCACCGCCTGATCCTCTCGTCTCAACCTTGACAAAGCATCCCTTTGCCTTTGCCGCCTTCTCAATCCCTTCGGCCGCCATATACGTGTGCGCAATACCGGTCGGACATCCGGTTACAGCCAGGATCTTCACCTGATTTTCTGATGCCTCTCCTACATCCGAAAGTCTCTCATCTACGCTCTTCTTCTCCTCATCTGCTTTGTCAATGATCTCCAGGAACTTCTCCGGTGATTCTGCATTTCTAAGGCTCTCGGTAAAATTTTCATCCATGAGCATCATGGACAGCTTGCTCAGCACATCCAGGTGCACATTATCTTTCGTATTCGGCGCCGCGATCAGAAAGAGCAGAGTCGCAGGTTCATCATCAAGGGATTCAAAATCCACTCCGTCTCTCACAACCATGGCCGCGAGCCCCGGCCTGTCAACCGCGTCCCCCTTCCCGTGAGGTATCGCAATTCCTTCGCCAATCCCTGTAGTGCTTTCCTCCTCCCTGGCATACACCAGTTTCCGGTAGCCTTCCACATTATTGATCTTCCCACTCCTGACCATAAGCTCTACGATCATATCCAGAGCTTCTTTCTTCGACTTCGGCGCCGCGTCAAGAGATATACTCTTTACATCCAGTAAATCTGTAATCCGCATCGTTCATCCTCCTTATCTGCCCTTCACCTGCTTATATACTGCCTCTACCTCTGGTTTTGTTGCCAGGTATTCAGAAAATGCACTGGCACTTCCCGCTGCGATTCCCATATGGAATGCATGCTCATAATCCTCCTTCTCCATCCATCCTGCCATGAATCCGGCAACCATGGAATCTCCTGCTCCCACACCATTCACAAGCTTTCCATCCGGTGCCGGCGCTTCAAATACACTGCCGTCTGCTGCCACAAGCACTGCGCCTTCCCCTGCCATGGAAACCAGTACATTCTGAGCCCCCTTTTCCTGAAGCCTGCCTGCATACGGCACAACTTCTTCCCTTGTCTTAAGCTCTACTCCGAAGATCTCTCCCAGCTCATGATTATTGGGCTTAATCAGAAACGGGTGATAGGAAAGCACATTCAGCAGCAGGTCCTTCGTCGCATCTACCACAATCTGTACACCTTTTCCCTGAAGACTCTCCATAATCTTCTGGTACGCATCATCCGGCATGGACGCCGGAATACTTCCGGACAGGAACAATACATCCCCCTCCCCAAGTCTGCCCAGCTGCTCCATCAGCATCCGCTGCTTCTCCTCACTGATCTCTGGCCCCTGGCCGTTAATCTCAGTTCCATCAATGGACTTAAGCTTCAGATTAATTCTCGTAATCCCTTCCTCGATTTTGATAAATCCATTCTTTACCCCCATGCCTTCCAGTCTTCTGATCACCTCATCCCCGGTAAATCCCGCGACAAATCCAAGCGCCGTACTGGGGATGCCGAGATTCATCAGTACAATAGATACGTTAATCCCTTTCCCTCCGGGAAGCAGAAGCTCTGAACAGGTACGGTTCGTAAGCCCCAGCTTAAAATCCTTCACAGACACAATATAGTCCAGGGATGGGTTGAAAGTTACTGTATATATCATCCTGTCTCCTCCTTTTCTATCTCTTACTTTTTTGCTCATGTTTGATTTTGTAAGCTTATTATAATACCATATTCAGCCAAGGTCAATCAATTTATTTCACAAAATGCCATAATTATTTTTGTAACATTTGCACAATTTTGATTATTTCTGATATAGTTTGCCTATTTTCAATTTGGGACGGGGCATTTTTAAAATTACCCCGTCCCCCACTTCCTTTGATGTGAAAATTACCCCGTCCCCCACTTCCTTTCGAAGAGCAAATACTGTATAATATGATGATACAAATGTCAAAAGATTATGCGTCTCTTGACACAGGGAACACCAAGAAGCAGCCATTATTCGTAGCGGGAGGGCATTATGTGCAGAGTCTTTAATGTAAATGCAAATTGCATACCAGAACGGCATTATATGGTAGATATCAGCAGCCGGCTAGCAGAAATCAAAAAAATGGTGGATAATGGCAATTATTTTACCATTAACCGCGCGCGCCAGTACGGAAAGACAACTACTTTGAAAGCCTTAAGCAAAGTCTTAGAAAAAGAATACTCCGTTGCAGCCATTGATTTTCAGATGGTCAGTGCCTCAAAATTCAAAAGTGAAAATACCTTTTCCATTACCTTTGCCAAAATGTTCATTCAGGCAATGCAGTATGGATGCCGCGAATCTGAGCCTGAAAACCGCGGACTTCGTCCTTCTGGTCTGTTATTCTTGCCGGTGTATATGATATAAAAAACATCCAGTATAAAATCAGGCCGGATGCCCAGCATAGAGCAAACAGCCCTTGGAACATTGCGGCGGATTTTCTGATTGATATGAGCTTTTCTGTGAAGGATATTTCCGGCATGCTTGGAGAATATGAGCAGGACCACAGAACCGGTATGGATATCCCGGTGATCGCTGAGATGATCTATGATTATACCTCAGGCAATCGAAATGGCTGAGATGTTCGGATTCATCAAAAATTCATCTGGAAATGCGGTCATCTCAAACCGGATTTTCGAAACCGTGCTATATAATCTGTTCCTTTCAGAGGAAGCTTTGTCAAGCGAGATTTACAAAGAAGCACTTAAGGAAAAAAACCGGTTTGTGCAAAACGGACATTTAAACATGGAGGTTGTATTAGAAAGATTTGTCATCCATTTTAATGATCTGTACGGTGATTCGAAAGAGACGTTCCTGGAAGAAGCAGGGCGTGAGGCGAAGAGCAGCTTTTAGGCTATCTTGACCATTATCATCTGAAAGAAGGATACATGGTCAGCTTTAATTTTAATAAGAAGAAACAAATAGGCGTAAAAAAATAACATTTGGAGAAAAAACACTCATAGAAGCGATGGTTTAGCAATTGGGGACAGGCTACTTTTAATCTGGGACGGGGTATTTTTAAAAATACCCCGTCCCCAATTTTAAACTTCAACTTCTACATGGTCAAGTTTCCAGATATCGTCGATATACTCCCGGATTGTTCTGTCGGAAGAGAATTTTCCACAGCATGCGGTATTCAGAAGTGCCTTCTTTGCCCAGCCTTCCTGGTCTCTGTAGGCTTCTTCTACCTTCTTCTGTGCCTCGGCGTATGCGCGGAAATCTTTCAGTATGAAGTACATGTCCGCGCGGTTGCCGCCTTTGGTATAAAGAAGAGAGTTATAAAGGTCACGGTACATCTCTCTGTCACCATGGGAGTAGGTTCCGTCTACCAGCTGGTCAACTACCTTGCGGATGTCTGGATCGCTGTTGTAGATTTCTGCCGGGTTATATCCTCCGTTCTGTTCGTAATTGATAACCTCATCTGAGCTCAGACCGAAGATAAATGCATTCTCCTCGCCGACTTCCTCTACAATCTCTACATTCGCGCCGTCCATGGTTCCGATTGTCGGAGCGCCGTTTAACATGAATTTCATGTTACCAGTACCAGATGCCTCCTTGGATGCAGTAGAAATCTGCTCGCTGACATCAGCTGCCGCGAAGATCATCTCTGCATTGGATACGCGGTAATCCTCGATAAATACGACCTTAAGCTTTCCGTTGATGCTCTGGTCATTATTTACTATGTCTGCAACGGAGTTGATCAGCTTAATGATCTGTTTTGCGCGGATATAGCCTGCTGATGCCTTTGCGCCGAAGATAAAGGTTCTTGGGAAGAATTTCATCTCAGGATGTGCCTTGATCTCGTTATACAGGTACATGACATGCAGTATATTAAGAAGCTGTCTCTTATATTCGTGAAGCCTCTTTACCTGTACATCAAAGATAGACCGCGGGTCAACATCCACGCCGTTGTGTTTTTTGATATATGCTGCCAGTCGTTCCTTATTCTTGAACTTGATCTGACGGAATTCTTCGAGAGCCTCCGGATCATCTGCAAATGGTTTTAATTTTTCCATCAGGGAAAGGTCTGTAATCCAGCCCTTTGTTCCGATCTTTTCTGTTACCCAGTCTGCCAGGAGGTAATTTCCATGCATGAGGAAACGTCTCTGTGTGATTCCGTTGGTCTTGTTGTTGAATTTTTCTGGCATCATCTGATAGAAATCCTTTAATTCCTGATGCTTTAAGATCTCTGTGTGAAGTCTTGCAACACCATTTACAGAATAACCGGATACAATTGCCAGATGTGCCATTCTTACCTGGCCGTCTCTTAAGATGGACATTCTGCGGATCTTACCCTCATCTCCGGGATACTGTGCCTTAATCTTAAGGATAAACCGGCGGTCAATCTCCTGGATAATCTGATATACTCTCGGAAGCAGCCTTGAAAACAGGTCAATGGGCCATTTTTCAAGGGCCTCTGCCATAATCGTATGGTTCGTGTATGCGCAGGTCTTTGTCGTGATCTCCCATGCTTCATTCCAGCCAAGACCTTCCTCATCAAGAAGAATTCTCATAAGCTCTGCAACAGCAACTGTGGGATGCGTGTCATTCATCTGAACTGTCATCTTTTCATGAAGCTTCGTAATGTCGTCATGTTTTCTCTTATATCTTGCAACTGCTGCCTGCAGGCTTGCTGACACGAAGAAATACTGCTGTTTTAATCTAAGTTCCTTTCCTGCATAATGATTGTCATTCGGATAGAGAACCTCTACGATATTCTTTGCCAGGTTCTGCTGCTCCACTGCTTTGTGATAATCTCCTCTGTCAAAGGAATCAAGCTGAAAGTCTACAATCGGCTCTGCATCCCAGATACGCAGTGTATTTACCACATGATTATTATAGCCTACAACCGGATAATCGTAAGGGACTGCCAGTACGGACTCGTAATTTTCCTGTACGAAACGCATTGCGCCTGTTACATCATCATACTCTACCCGGATATTTCCTCCAAAGCGGATCTCTTTTGCATACTCTGGCCTCTTGAGCTCGAACGGGTTGCCGTCCTTTAACCAGTTGTCCGGCTTCTCAACCTGATATCCATCCTCGATCTGCTGCTTAAACATACCATAGCGGTAACGGATTCCGCACCCGTAAGCCGCATATCCAAGTGTTGCAAGAGAATCCAGGAAGCATGCTGCAAGACGCCCGAGGCCTCCATTTCCAAGCGCGGGATCCGGCTCCTGGTCCTCGATTGCATTAAGGTCAATGCCCATCTCGTCAAGTGCCTCTTTTACTTCTCTATAAGCAGTCATATTGATCAGGTTATTTCCGAGAGCCCTTCCCATCAGGAACTCCATGGACATATAGTAGACCATCTTCGGGTCTTCTTCCTCATATACCTTCTGGGATGCAAGCCAGTCATCAATGATAACATCCTTTACTGCATAAGATACCGCCTGAAACAGCTGCTGGGGATTCGCCTCATCAACAGTCTTTCTAAAAAGATTCTTTACATTTGATTCTACCTCTTTTTTGAATTGTTTCTTCTCAAATCTGGGATTATACATATGTCTTTCCTCCTTTGCCAGTGGCTTTTTTTACTTCTTTTCTACGCCGAGTGTTACATTTTCACCGTTGATCTTCCATTCCCTGGTGTAACCCTTTGCCGTCTCCTTTGCAACACGCAGAGCCAGCGTCTCTGATCCTATTGTATCTGCATTCTCTGCAAAGATCTTCTCGGCTTTCTCCGTGCCCTCGTATGTGATTTCAATCTTATCCATAACCTCAAAACCTGCTTCCTTGCGCATGGTCTGTACCTTGCTGATAATCTCCCGGACAAACCCTTCTGTCAGAAGCTCTTCTGTCAGATTCGTATCAAGTACCACCGTAATGCCATTATCATTTTCAGAAACATACCCTTCTGTCTGCGCAGATTCAATTAACAGGTCATCGCGTGTAAGAACAATCTCCTGGTCATTAACAGTCAGCCTGAGAGCATCTGAGGCATTCAATTCATCCATGGCCGCATTTCCATCAATGGAGCTAAGAGCCTGTTTAATGCCTCCTAACATTTTACCATATTTTGGCCCCACTGTCTTTAGCTGAGGCTTAAAAGAATAGGAAGTAAATTCCCGTACTTCTTGTGTAAATGTTACAGTCTTCACATTCAGCTCATCCGTAATGATTTCCTGATAGAATTCCGGGACTGTAAAGTCTGCCTTCACGTACATCTGCCCGATCGGCTGGCGGTTCTTAATGTTCGCCGTATTTCTGCAGGCACGGCCCATCACAACAAGCTTTAACACCTTTTCCATATTGGTTTCCAGCTCTTTGTCAATGGCCGCTTCATCTGCCTCCGGGAATGCGCACAGATGGATGCTTTCCGGTGCCTCTTTATCAATGCTTCTTACAAGGTTCTGGTAAATCTCCTCAGTCATGAACGGGATCATCGGCGCTGCAGCCTTTGATACCGTGACAAGCGCCGTGTAAAGGGTCATATAAGCATTGATCTTATCCTGCTCCATTCCCTTCGCCCAGAAACGCTCGCGGCTTCTTCTCACATACCAGTTACTCATGTCATCCACAAAATCCTGGAGCGCCCTTGCCGCCTCCGGGATCCGGTAGTTTTCAAGATCCACATCCACCTCTTTTACCAGTGTATTCAGCTTGGACAGAAGCCATTTATCCATAACCGACAATTTTTCATATTCCAGCGTATATTTCGTAGCGTCAAATCCGTCAATATTCGCATACAGCACAAAGAAGGCGTAGGTATTCCACAGCGTGCCCATGAATTTGCGCTGCCCCTCCACAACCGCTTTGTCGTGGAAACGGTTCGGAAGCCAGGGAGCGCTGTTTACATAGAAATACCACCGGATCGCGTCTGCCCCGAATTCTTCAAGAGCCTTGAAAGGATCCACCGCATTTCCCTTGGACTTGCTC
The DNA here is from genome assembly GCA_947566645.1 of uncultured Lachnospiraceae bacterium. Classification (GTDB taxonomy): domain Bacteria; phylum Bacillota; class Clostridia; order Lachnospirales; family Lachnospiraceae; genus CAPEBR01. The sequence continues at coordinate 18,145 of CANOKL010000028.1, read as the reverse complement.
ATCTTCTGGCCGTTCTCATCCTGAACATGGCCGAGGACAATTACATTTTTATAAGGCGCTTTGTTAAAGATCAGTGTGGAAATAGCCAGCAGGGAATAGAACCACCCTCTCGTCTGGTCAACCGCCTCTGAGATAAAGTCCGCCGGGAACTGCTTCTCAAAGAGCTCCTGATTCTCAAATGGATAGTGATGCTGCGCAAATGGCATGGCTCCTGAATCAAACCAGCAGTCAATCACCTCCGGCACGCGGTGCATCGGTTTGCCGCACTTCGGACAGCGGATCGTCACCTCGTCAATATACGGACGGTGAAGCTCAATCTCATCCGGACAGTTGTCAGACATCTCCTTAAGTTCCGCAATACTTCCTACAGAGTGCTGGTGTCCGCACTCGCATTCCCAGATATTAAGGGGAGTTCCCCAGTAACGGTTACGGCTGATGCCCCAGTCCTGCACATTTTCCAGCCAGTCGCCAAAACGCCCCTTGCCAATGCTCTCCGGGATCCAGTTGATCGTATTATTATTCGCAATAAGGTCATCCTTTACTTCTGTCATCTTAATAAACCAGGACTCGCGCGCATAGTAGATCAGCGGCGTGTCGCATCTCCAGCAGTGGGGATAGCTGTGCTCAAAATTCGGCGCGGAAAAGAGCTGTCCCCTCTTCTCCAGGTCTTTCAGCACCTCTGGATCCGCCTTCTTCACAAATAATCCGGCAAATGGAGTGGACTCTGCCATATTTCCCTTCTCATCTACAAGCTGCACGAAAGGCATATCATACTTCCGGCAGACCTTCGCATCATCCTCACCGAATGCAGGGGCAATATGAACAACGCCAGTACCGTCTGTAAGTGTTACATAATCATCACAGACTACATAAAATGCTTTCTTATTCTGTGTCTTAATCCCGTCTGCCGCACACTGGTAAAGGGGCTCATATTCCTTAAACTCAAGCTCCTTACCCTTGCATGTCTCAAGCACCTCATAAGCCTTTTCTCCCTCTGCGGCCAGTGGACCCAGAACCGTATCAAGAAGTGCTTCCGCCATGTAGTAGGTGTATCCGTCAATACATTTCACCTTTGCATACACCTCATTTGCATTCACACAAAGACCCAGGTTGGACGGCAGCGTCCAGGGCGTGGTAGTCCATGCCAGAATATATGCGTCCTCATCCTTCGCCTTAAAACGGACGATTGCAGAGCGCTCCTTCACATCCTTATATCCCTGGGCAACCTCCTGGGCGGAAAGAGGCGTTCCGCAGCGGGGGCAGTAAGGAACAATCTTGAATCCCTTGTAGAGAAGCCCCTTATCCCATATTTTCTTAAGAGCCCACCACTCAGACTCAATAAAATCATTGTGGTACGTAACATATGGATTATCCATATCCGCCCAAAAACCAACCGTACTGGAGAAATCCTCCCACATCCCCTTGTACTTCCACACACTCTCCTTACATTTGTCAATAAACGGCTCCAGACCATACTCCTCGATCTGGTCCTTCCCGTCAAGCCCCAGCGCCTTCTCCACCTCAAGCTCAACCGGCAGGCCGTGCGTGTCCCAGCCAGCCTTCCTCGGAACCTCATAACCCTTCATGGTGCGGTATCTCGGAATCATATCCTTGATCACACGAGTCAGCACATGTCCGATATGCGGCTTGCCGTTCGCAGTCGGAGGTCCGTCGTAAAAAGTGTACATCTCATCGCCGTCCCGCTCCTTCATGCTCTTCTCAAAAATCTGGTTCTCCTTCCAGAACCTCTCCGTTGCCTTCTCCCGGTCAACAAAATTCAGATCCGTTGAAACTTTCTTATACATAAGCCCTCCTTTTTTGGGGGACGGGGTAAAATTAATTTTACCCCGTCCCAAATTGAAAATGACCTGTCCCTTTTTGAATAGTTCAGGTTTGCTCCTGGAAATTAAAAAAGCTTTCATCCGTATAGGACGAAAGCCACGCTTACGCTTTTTACCACCTAAACATACTACCATATGTCTTCCCTGTAACGGGGGAATACCGTCAGTTCCTACCAGGCATCTTTCTAACCGTTCGGAATCTGCAACTCAGAAGTGATATTCAGATATATTCTACTCGCACCGGGCTTTCACCCTCCCCGGCTCGCTTTGTCTTTTAAATATACCCTACTGTCTTCGTCAATGTCTTTGTCTTTTCCGCTTTATTATAGAAAATATTTTTTTATTCGTCAAGGCTTTTTTCAATTGGGGACGGGGTAAAATTAATTTTACCCCGTCCCCAATTGAACACCTACCGTCTCCGATGCTTCTTTTTCCTCATGAGCAGAATATATTCCAGCAGAGCAAAAATCAGAGCAATCAGCACAATCACGGCAGCTGCCAACGCAATTTTCTTTGTGCCGATTTTCTTAAGAGCACCGGATATCTCATCTTCCCCGCTGTTTTCATCCACGGTTCGCGCATCTATGCTTTTCTTTTCCCCGCCGGAAATCTCCTTTTCCGGTTCTGGCTCCGGCTCCTCTTTCTTTCCATAGTCAGCGCTAAGCCTTGCCCTCGCGCCGCCCACATAATTTCCCTCGTAGGTATACGATAGTTCTGCCTCGCCCTCTGTCCCTTCGTCAGGTACAATTTCCCTGTCAAGTTTTTCAAAGTCCACTCCCTCCGGGAGCACGACAAAGCCGCCCTCTTCCTGGGGAAGGATCTCCGTTATGTCTTCGGATGTCCCGGATGTCTCTGAACTGCTTACCGGCACTTTTTTGAAATTGCTGAATGCGTATTCACACAGTGCCTTTGTGTCTGTGTACACATTGACGCCTTCGCTCTTCATCAGCACGCAGACAAGTTTCATCTCCCCGTTATCTATCATTGTTACAAGTGTATTATGCGCCTGGTCGGTGAAGCCCGTCTTTCCACCAATTACATATTCGTAATAAAAATCATTGTCTTCGTAAAGCATTTTATGATTTTGCTGAAAAATATGCTTCTCTGTTGTCTTAGATTTCTTAATCTTGTATTGAAGTGTCTGCATAATTTCAAATGCTTTTGGATATTTAAATAGTTCCCGGGCAATCAGCGCCATATCCCTGGCACAGGTGTAGTGGTTGTCATCATGAAGTCCGTTCGCATTTACAAAATGTGAATTTTTGCCGCCAAGCTCCTGACATCTGACATTCATCTGATTAATAAACCAGTCGTAATCATAGCCTTTGTTTTTCCCAACGCTCTCGCTCACTGCATAGGAAACCTCATTCGCTGACGCAAGGAGCACCGCATAGAGGGCCTGTTCCAGGGAAATGACATTTCCCACCTTCATTCCTATATACGCATCTCCCGGCTCCAGGAAGGACAGGCTGTCGTCTGAAAATGTCACCTTGTCTTCCATCTGTCCATTTTCCAATGCTACCAAAGTCGTCAGAATCTTTGTGATGCTGGCAGGATAATAGTGGGCGTCTATGTTCTTCGCATACAAAATCGCACCCGTCTCCACCTCCATCAGGATTGCAGCTTCGCCGTATGTCCCCGGCCCCTTTGGCCACCCAGTCAGCTCATTGGTCTGAATGGGAAGCTTGTATAACTTCTTAAGCCTTTTCCGTTCTTTTTTCTCTTCCCTGGTAAGCTCCTCCGTCTGATCCAGTTCCTCTGCGGCTGCGGGCATTACAGGTATAGCTGCCGACAAACACAGCAGCGCTGCCAAAAATGCTGCCACTATCCTTCTTCCTTGTCTCATTCTTAATTCCCTCCATTTTAACAGCTACGTATATTCGTAACTGCTCCGTATCTTCACAGCTACAGATATTCTACCATATTCTATCCAATGATACACTAATTAATTCCACCAAAAATCTGAATTCACAAGCACCGGTGTTACTGGCCGCACAGTGGCTCCTATTCACGTCCCAGAAGGCCGCTATGCACCAGTTAGTTAGTGCAGTATTGCGCCAGCATAAATTATTTGGTACAATGAAATCAGTCATCAAAGATACAGGCTCTCACTGTTACACATTTTTATCATTTTTAATAACAAGGAGGATACGAACTATGGCAAAAGACAACCGATTTGAAGCAGTTTATTCCCAGGGTACGCTGAATACAATGGAAATATGGGTGGATACCGAAACAGGAGTGAATTATGTATTTCATAAGAGCGGCAATGCAGGCGGAATGACCCCTCTTCTTGACCGCGAGGGCAAACCTGTAATTTCTCCTGTCAAAATCGAATAGGCAGCAAAGCTTTAAATATCGCCTCCAATTATATGAGTGCCCTTGAGATCGTAAAAAGTAATAGCAGTGCTAATTTTTGCATGTTCATTTTACTACATTTTGTGGTATATTAATATTGTAAATCTTTTTAAGACATTTTATACAAATGCCTTAAGACCTGAAAGGAGGAAGAAAATGAAGCAAAGAATAAGGATCATGATTTCATTCTGCCTGATTGCGGTCCTCTGCCTTGGAAGCTCTATGACATCTTATGCGGCCAAAGGACAGATCACCAGAAAAAAGGCGAAAAGCATCGCGCTGAAAGAGGCAGGCGTCAAGGAAAAGAATGTAAAAAAGTGGATTAAGGTAAAACTGGATGATTACGACTATGATGACGACCAGGAGTGGGACGTTGAATTTCAGACCAAAAGCTACAAGTATGAGGTTGAGATTGATGCCCTTACCGGATATGTAAAGGATTTTGAAAAGTCACAGATCAAGAAGAGATCATCCAAAGCGATCAGCGAGGCCAGCGCAAAAAAAATTGCACTGAAAGCTGCCGGCGTAAAAGCCAGGAAGGTCCAAAAATGGACAAAGGTAAAATATGACAGAAAAGACGACGAATGGGATCTTAAGTTCCGGACCTCAAATTACAAATTCGAGGTTGAGATTAACGCACGCAGCGGAAGAGTGAATGAACTTGAAAGAGAAAAAATTCTCAAGGACTCCTCAAAGTATATTGGCATTAAAAAAGCAAAGTCCATCGCATTAAAGCATGCAAAAAAGCATGGAGACATCAAAGGTGAAGTATACTATACAAAGGCTAAGCTTGACAAGGACGATGGAGTTGTCTGCTACGAGATCGAATTCAATAACAATGCAACAGAATATGAATACGAGATCAATGCAAAAACAGGCAGAATCCTGGACTGGGATATTGACGAATGGGAATATGATTACTAAAACGGGGACAGGTCATTTTTAATTTGGGACGGGGCATTTTAAAAAATGCCCCGTCCCAAATTAAAAATGCCCCGTCCCTAAGAATGCCGCCACGCAGCATAAGGCAGCGATTCCTATCATATTTACTCCCTTCCATGCGGCTATGATGCCAACAATCAGAGCCAGTATTCCTGCAGCCGGAATCTGAGGCGCGTCCAGAATCGCAGGAAACGTCATAACCGCCAGCGTTACATACGGCACATAGTAAAGGAATGACCGTATAAATGGATTCTTGATCTTTTTACGGATCAGTGTAAGCGGAATAACACGAATCAGGCAGGACACTGCTGCTGCCACGAGGATATAAAGGTATATATTATGCGTCATCTCACAATTCCTCCTTTTCAAAAGCCATGTAATCTGAAGACTTTTCATCTGTATCCATGCTGTCTTCCCCGTCTTCTTCTTTCACTGGGAATAATAAAGCGGCAGCCCCGGCTATTACCACTGTCAGCAGGCTGATCTTCATGCTGTCGGACATGCGGTCAAACAGGCTGATTTTTGATACGGCAAAGCTTACAAGGAAGCTTACTGCCACCACCCCTCCCACAATCCGGTTTTTCTTTGATGCCGGGATGATAATTGCGATAAACATCCCGTAGAGGGCAACGCTTAGTGCGCTGACAATGGATGCAGGAAGAATGTTTCCTGCCACAATTCCGATGGCTGTTCCAAATGACCAGCCCGGGAGGGCGATTGCCATTGCCCCATAGTTATAGCAGGGATTCACCACACCGGGCCTCCCGATGCTGATCCCGAATATCTCATCCGTAATCCCAAAACCAACTAAAAACCTGTGTATTCCGGGTGTATCGGGATCAAATCTCTGGCTCAGGGCACAGCTCATGAGCAGGTATCTTATATTGGTAATCAGAATGACAAATGCCATCTCAACATAAGGAGCATTCGCCATAATTACGGTAAATTCCGCATATTCTCCCGCCGAAGCGTGGTTCAGCATACTGGAAATGAATCCCTGCACAGGATCCAGTCCTGCTTTTTTTGCTACAATTCCCAGTGAAAATGCCACGGCAAAATAGCCCAGGGCAATGGGAATTCCGTCCCTTATTCCGCTTATAAATGCATTCTTTTGTCTGTTCATTCCAAAATTTTCTCCCGTCATCGCTTTGCCTTCCTGTATCCGGCCTCCGAAGCCTCCTGTTCACTTCCGAAGATTACCAGATGCTTCGAGTCTGCCATCTCCTCGTAAGCTGCCTGACCCGGGCAATGGTAGATCTTAGATCTTGAATTTCCCCGGATCTCGCCTTCGGCATCGTCTTCCCCGGCCCCGGGCATCTTCTCTTCATTCAGGCTGCTTTTTCCTGTCTTGTAGTCAATCGTTACTCCCGGCTGTACATTATATACATAGACATTGTAGGAAATCCCTTCTCCGTTATCCTCCACGGAAAGAGCCTCCATCTGTACTCCTTCTGCCAGCAGATTGTCATCCTCAAAAACCGGAGTGACCCGGTACAGCACATGATTTTCCGTCTCTTTTACATAGTCTGCCACCATATTTTCAAAGGGCAGCATACCCTCCACATTCATATAACGGGTACCTGTAATCAGGTTTCTTTCATTTGCGTTTTCCCCGGAAAGCTGATACCCGATCAGATGACAGCGGTTATATAAATATTTTCCATCCACAAAGTCATATTTTACGGTCTGCCATCCTGTGGGCTTTACCTTGCCGATACGTCCTCTCTTTTCCACAGGCATCAAGTCTGTCCCCACATTGGCATACGCCTCGCCGCAGCGCCCCAGCCTGTCCAGCGCACTGTAGCGCTCAAAGGACTCCTTTCTCTCCGCCTGCCCTGCCTCATGAAAATCCGGCTCATTTCCATTAATCTCTATGTAAGGTTCACCCGAATACCCGGGAACCTCCTCAATTGTTATGATTTCCTGATTACCTGGAGCCTGGCCGCCGCCACCAGAGGCTGTTCCGGCTGCTTCTCCCTGCCCCGGTGCGCTGCCGTCTGGCATTCTGCCATCCGCACAGGCAGTTGTCAGAAGCATACAGCAGCACAGCAGCAACGGCAGCAGCCTGCGCCCCGCCCGGGCTGCTGCACACATTTTTTTCATCATATTCTTTGATAAACCTCCTTTGTAATCCGTTCATGGGAGGAACCCCGGAATTCTTCCATCCGGAGAAGCTTCCATTCTCTGTCTGACAGGCATCCGTCTGACAGATTGATGGGAAAATAAGTATCTGCCGGGTAGCGGCGGTTCCAGTGATACATAATGATAGCTTCCATCCTGCTCACATCCCTGTCCGTCAGGAATGTCCTTTCCACTTCCATCTTTTCGAAGAAGCAGTAGTCCCCGTCTCCTGCCCTCCTGGCAAAATCGTCCGCAATGACGATCTCTGTTTCCTCATGACTCATGTTTTTAAACAGATCTCCGGAATAGGTATCCATGTACAGCCGTCTTCCCCGGCATTCCCGAAGCATATCCTCCCTCATCACCCGGTCCTGGCTCTGGCGGCGGCTGTGAAACATCATTCCATTCCGGTCATCCACACAGACAATCGCAATCATGATTCCCTGGCCTGTCCGCTTCCAGGTATCAGATCCTTTACGGAGTATAAACTTTCAATGATCTTCACGCCCCTCTTCCTATCAGTACAAATCTCTTTCATTGGCTATCCCCTCCATTCCTGCCTTATACCAATAGAATAACACAACTTTGGTCAAAAATATAACAAAATTAAAACTTTTAAAAATTCACTTTAAAAAATTCAGTAACAATAAAAGGCATTGGTGAATATATTGATATGGAGGTATTCCTCTACTTTGAACCGGAAAAAGTACATAACGGCCTCAATCTGGAGGATGTCGTCAGTTTTTTATATCAGATATTAGAAAAAAATAAGCAGGGAGAGATTTTTATGGAAAATTACTTTGAACCAGCAACAGAATGTAAGACGGAACAGGTGGGATGCCCGACAATGGGATATCAAGATGTTAATGTCTGCGTACCAGTGACGATCAAAGCCTTCGGAGAAGTGGGCAATGCTACAACAAAATGTTTAGGGAAGGCCTGCATTATATCTGGATGCGATCCATGCATCAGTGGCTCTGGAGACATCTGTAAATTTTCAGTAAGTCAGAAACTTCGTATTGAGGTTCCTATTATCTTTGGAGCAAGAGCGGAAGCAGGAGAGGCCATTATTGATTGTGACTGTGATTGTAATTGTGATTGCGATGGCAGAGCTGATGATTGTAAATTGTACAATAGTTAGCCGCTGTTCACAGGTCTGCGCAATAAATGCGCAGACCGTAAGCTGAAACCACACGGGCAGCTTATTTAGTTCTCCTGCTCTTTGGGATCGTGAGTTTCTATATACTCTATAATTGCTAATATTTCATCACTGCTCAAACCCTTCTCTCTTAATTTCCGAATAAGGTTAACCACCTGTTTACCAGTCATATTCCCACCTGCTTTCTATAAGTGCAATGTTTACTTTTCTACATTGATTATATCAATAAGCAAATATGGTGTAAACTTTTTTCCTGCATCCTATTCGGCCTTTTTGGCCATCTGCGGACGGATCACCAGGATTACGAGTACGAAGCCGATGATACTTACAATTGCGGCTGCCCAGAATACAGTGTTAATACCATTCTGGATGTTCGCAGTATTCGTAGGATCTGCGGCTGTCCTCATATTATAAGCAGCTCCCAGTACTGCAGCCGAGATGGTTGTTGCCAGAGAGTTTACAAAGTTCACCAGCGAAGTGCCGACACCCATGTCCTGCGGCTGGAGTGTTGCCTGGGCAGCAGGGGTAATGGATACTGCACGGAAGCTCTCGGCGATACCTGTAACAGCCAGGGCAACGAAATAAATCATAATGGATGTATTAGCAGTTGTAAAGCCCATGACTGCCATGGGAATTGCTGTCAGGAGTGTACCGATGGCCATCGCCTTCCAACTGTTCGCGGCCTTCTTCCCAACCCAGGCGCCTGCAATTGTAGGAAGGAAGATCGTGATAAGCGTACGGGGCATCTGCAATGCTCCGGCAGTGCTGGTGGATGTCCCGATTATCTGCAATGCTCCGATTGGCGCATATACATTCATCGCGTTCTGATAGAAGTAGCAGATAAATCCTACAATCAGTAATATTGTATAATTCTTGTTTTTAAAAAGTCCCAGTGGTATGATCGGCTCACTAGAAGCGCCTTCAATCTTGATCAGCACGAATAATGCAACAATACCGATAATAAATCCTGCGATGATCCCCGGATTTGCCCAGCCGATAGATGAACCGAAGTTAAGCGCAAGGAGAATACCACACAATGTCACAACCAGCGCGATAATTCCCGGGATATCAATCGTAACCTTACCGTCGCGCTTCTGGTTTGGCAGATTGAGCCCGATCAGCAGGATGCCGGCTATCAGCGGAATGGCAGGCATAAGGATAGCAACAGTAAGAAGTCCCATATCTGTCAGGATACCTGCGATGATACTTCCGCCAAATCCCCCGACGGCAATAGCTGTTGCGAGCATGCCCATTGCTTTGGGAACATCCTTTCTTTCATTGATCAGGCCTGCAATAATATACGGCGCTGCCGTGAAGGCTCCCTGTGCAAGACTGACAAGCAGCCGCAAAATCATAAGAGGAACCAGAGAGCGCACAAATGCAAATGCGATACCGCTTACGGCACAGATGATGCCCGGAATCACTACGATATTTCTCCGCCCGATAAGGTCGCCTAATTTACCGCCAATCGGCGTCATGATCGATACACCGATTGCTCCAAATATAGAGAATAAAGAGACATATCCCATTGCATTGACACTCTCAAGGATAGGACCGGTCAGGGTTGCAAATACAAGACCATACATTGCTACTGAGAGCATCATACAGATACATCCAATCTGTACAAGATTTTTCTTTCCCCTGGGCAGCGGTATGGCTACGGTTGTCTGTGTCTGAGTTTGTTCTTTTGCCATAGATTTTTCATCCTCCTGTTTCTTTTGCTGTATTATTTTCAATATACAGTCCAAATAATGTCTTATTGATGATTATGAAGCCATTCCGTTGCGCAATGTGCAAGCCAGGATGCGCCGACCGGGCATACATCTTCGTTAAAGACAACGTCAGGGCTGTGCGATGTAGAAGTCTCGCGTCCATCCGTGAACCCGGCGGAAATATACATGAAGGAGGCAGGCACTTTCCCGGCAATGACAGCAAAGTCTTCGGAAGCGCTGGCCTCGATCCCGGGATATCCCATAGTTCCAGGAATTCCCAGATTTTCAATATATCCTGCCATCTCGGTAGTCAGCCCGGGGTCACAGATCAATGGCGGTACGTCTGATAATGTCTCAATCTCCACGCTCCCATTGTAAACTGCCGCCACACGTTCGGAGACTTCCCGGATTCTTCTGACCAGAAATTCGCGCGTCATGGCGTTATTGGTTCTCAGCGTGCCCTGGAGTATGGCGGTGTCGGGAATAATGTTAGGCGCGGTTCCGGCAGAAAAATTACCAATTGTGAGAACACATGAGTGGGAAGGATCGCTCTCTCTTGCAATCAGCTCCTGAAGTGCAAGATGAATATGCACACCGATGTTAATTGGATCAATGGATTTGTGCGGATATGCACCATGCTCACCCTTTCCTCTGATAGTAATCTTGAATCCGTCTACAGAGAACATCATAGTGCTTTTGTTGTTGTACATATAGAGGCCGACGGGTGTTTTGCCGGGTGTTACATGTACGGCAAAGGCGGCATCAACCGGGGGATTCTCAAGAATACCTGCGGCAATCATATCTTTACTCCCTTCGAAGGTCTCTTCCGCAGGCTGGAACATGAACTTGACCGTACCCTTTAATTCGGATTCGTTCTCTTTAAGCATCTTCGCGGCAGTCAGCAGCATGGCGGCATGGAAGTCATGTCCGCAGGTATGGGCTTCTGTTCCTGTAGGGCATGCAAAGTCGAGGCCGCTTTTTTCTGCCATGGGGAGAGCATCCATATCTGCACGCAGCAGAAGCGTCTTCCCACCGCGTCCCACTGCTGCCCTAACTCCGTGTCCGCACTCTTCTGGTTCCAGGCCATACTCTTTGAGCTTCCCCATAATATAAGCCTGTGCCTTTGGCATGTTCAGTCCGACTTCGGCATTCGTGTGGAAATAGCGTCGATTCGCTATGGTTTCTTCTTTCAGCTCTTTGGCCCTTTCATAGTAATTCACTTGTCATTCCTCCTCTTTTCCCTGATGTGTACTCCCGGAATGCTGCCTGCATCTTCTTTTGCACTTAAAATTCCCAGAGTACAGTACAACTTGTAAAATAAGTGTTAACGGTTTTCTGTCATTTATCCACAAATATTAAAAGAATACATAAAGAATAATTTATGAATATATTTACATGTATTTTAGAATATTTATGGAATACTATATCCGGATTGTAACAGTATTTAGAGATAATGTCAATAAATAATTTCATTTTTTGATAGAATCTATTTTTCATCTAAAGGGTTGCATTGTAAAATGAAATCTTGTAGAATAGACAGACAATGAGATTGGTGTGGCGACCTCATGAAATTCAGCAAGGTCCGGTCAGATATATACCGGGCGCTATCAGACGAAAGAGGTGGAGCATGAAGACGAAAATTATTGTTATAACGAGCCAGTATCTGTATGCATTTGTCAGGGAGGCATTGTCAGAGGAGAGGACAGATTGTGATCTGCAGATTGTAGAATATGAGAATTTCTATCATGCTGCAGAGATATATAGAAAGTACGAAGAGCAGGCAGACGGATTTATGATAAGCGGCAGTTCTGCACGAACGGCAATTATAAAGGCAGTTTCGGAATGTAAGAAGCCGATTGTCTCATTTGAAGCGAATGCTGTCAGTGAGTACAGGATTTTTCTGGAAGAATTCATACGGAACAGGAGTCTTGATGCACGTAAGGTTATTATTGATTCCTTGATTCCTATTTACGCAGATGCGTCGTTGGAGTATTTCCTGTTTCACACTCCGGCTTTTCAGAACAAAGAGGTAATCATGCAATGGCTTGAAAGTATTACCGTAGAAGATATCTCTAATATAGAAACAACGATTGGCGGCAGAATCATAGAACTCAGGGAAGCTGGAAAAGCGGATCTTGTGATCTGCCATTACGGGAGTATTATACCAGTCCTGGAAGAACATGGGATTCCATATCGTTATTCAGGCCCTACGGATGTTTATATACAGATGCTTCTGGAATCGCTGTTGTCACAGATTGAACAGAAACGTCTTTACGAGAACCTCACAGGAGTAATTGCGGTGGCGGCATATGAGGAGAATGGCCAGGCTGTGCCGGCAGAGCGGATGAAGGAAGTACTGTTCCATATCAAAAATGAATTTGCCCTTGATATCGTTCTTCACGAAGAAGCAGGATATTACTATATTTTTACGACTCAGAAGGTTATTGAATATCTGACGGATGGATTTCATCAGTGCAGCATCAGATCCGCTATGAAGAAGCAATATAATATAGAGGCTTATGTAGGGTATGGGATCGGATATAATATCACAGTAGCAAAGGGGAAATCAAGGGACGCTCTGAAGGAGGCGGTATTCTCTAAGGGCTGTTTTGTAGTGGATGAGCAGGATAATATGCTTGGACCATTAGATGCCGGAAATTGTCTTGATGTCAGGGTAGATATATCAGATGAGGTGTTTAAAACGGCAGACCGCTGTAAGCTGTCGTCGATTACGATTCAGAAGCTGTTGTCTATCATAGAGATGACTGGAACGAACCGGATCACCCAGCAGAATCTGGCAGAGCATCTGGGCGTTACGGCACGCAATGCCAGCCGGATCCTTGGTAATCTGGTGAAGGGAGGCGCGGCTTCCATGGTGTATACCAAGTCCGTAACCTCAAAGGGACGCCCTGTGAAGGTGTATGAGCTGAAACTGAAATAAACTAGTACAGCGTTGCATTAATCTTGAAGTAATAGTGCCCAATATTCATGTCAGCTGTACGTCTCTTAGCCGACGGCGCAGCGGGCTACGTCTAGGTTAAGAGACGTGCAGATGGCGCGGATAGTGAGTGCTTATTACTAGCTATAATACAAGTGATTAAATGATCAAGGAAGGTTGAAACATGGAAAGAGAAATTCCCGCTGACAGACAGTGTATGGAAGAACTGGCGGGATGTGCTTTTTGACTGGACGGATGATTGCGTTCCCGCGTTGTACCAGAATGTCTTTTATAACCTTCCACTCAGATTCACATTCTATCAAAGGTATGTTTTTCAATTAGCAGCTTTAAGCAAAACGCTCCAGAAGATTTTACTCTTCCGGAGCTTCTGCCCGCGGAGCTCTGCCTGTTCTTTTCATCACAATATTTTGCAGACATCAATCCATTTTATGAAGCCAGAATATTTTTCTAATTCCTGGGGCGAAAGCTCAATCGCACTATTAGAACTGCCACAAGCAGGGAAGACGGTAGTGAAGCGTTTCAGCGATATATCCAGATAAACTTCCACACCTTCATTTACCGCAAAGGGGCAGATACCTCCGACAGCGTGTCCAACTAAAGGCTCCGCTTCATCGAAAGACAGCATCTTTGCTTTTGTTCCAAACTGTGCTTTATATTTTGCATTATCAATCCTGGTATCGCCCGCAGCGACAATCAATATTACTTTTTCTCCTATGTGGAATGACAGTGTTTTCGCAATCCGGCTTTCCTCGCAATGCAAAGCCCTGGCAGCAAGGGATACGGTTGCGCTTGAAATTTCAAATTCCTGTATTCTTCCGTCAATTCCCTCTGTTTTGAAATATTCTCTTACTTTCTCAATAGACATCTGAGTTCCTCCATCTCTTATTCCTTATAAAATATAAAATTATAAATATTGCAAGTGTCTTTATAGGGGTTCACATACGAATGTGGAATATTGGCTTCAAATCGGACTGCCTGTTTTTCTTCTAATGCAATCTTCGTTCCATTCAAAATCATATCCAGCTTTCCATGAGTAACTAAAATGTATTCTTCTACACCATCGTTATGTTTGTCAGACTTATGTTCACATCCAGGTTCAAATTCAATAAAAAATGCTTCACAGCTACGAATAGGGTCAAATGCAAAAAGCGTATATACCTTCATTGCTCCATTTTCCTCTAATAACACATCCTGTTCCTGCAAATTAACTACTGTATATTCAGCCCCCTGCTCCTGCAAAAAGGACGAAAACGGTATTTTCATACCAGTCGCAATTTTCCAGAGTGTTGTTACTGTCGGAGATGACTGCCCTCTTTCAATCTGACCGAGCATCGGCTTACTGACACCCGTTACTTCCGCTAACTCATCTAAAGTCATATTACGATTTTGACGGGCTTTCTTTAGCCGCTTTCCAATATTTAGATTATCCATATTCACTCTCCTATAAATATGTTAAAACATATTTATAAATATTATAACATATTTATTTAAGTTTTCAAGTCATTCATGAAAAATAAGCACGGCTTCATCATAAGCAGGCACATTTCCCGTAACTCATGGCAAAATAGGTGCAGCCAGAGGCAGCCTGTATGATGACCGAGTGAGCTTCATAAGGTGGTGGCCATTTATTATATTGCCTTTCGGGATATACACCGTTTCGGGGAGCTTCGCAGACATATCGGCGATATTACGGAATCAAGCCTGACAAAGCAGCTTCGGGAATTAGAAGCAGACGGATTTATTACCCGCCATGATTATAAAGAAGTTCCTCCCAAAACGGAATATTCTTTAACAGACTTCGGTAATACGCTCGCCCCAATCTTAGATGCTATGTGTGATTGGGGAACTGCTGCCTCCTCTGTTTTACCGTAACAAAGGCATACTCCCCGTCAGCTTGTTAATCTGCTTTTTATTTCCGCAGACAGCGATTCCAATATAATTTAATCTGCTTTCTGAGGTATTCGCCATTTTGCGGGTGAACTCATTGTAAGTCTTACACCCCTGTGCCAAATCAGAAAAATCAACAACTGTCAATTCAGAAAACCCGGGCTCAAACAACCTTGTTCTTAGTTTTTTCAGTATCTCGGTATTTCCTTTTAAGATCGGTACGGGAAACTGTATAATCCCCATGTGGGGATTGCCATCTAAATCAAGCACATCATTCCCGACAACATCGGGCATTTTCATTCCCATAGTGATGCCGAGGATAGCGGCGGTATTCGCAATAATCCCAAGAGGTAAATTTTCATCGACAACTATCACACATTTTTCATTCTCTACATTCATTTTCACTTTCCTCTTTTCCTAAATTTTAATTTACTTTCCGATAGAAACAAGCCGATTAAGGTAAGCCCTATTCCTATCGCAGCAATCCAGGTAATTTTTTCCTTTAACACAATAACGGATGAAGTGGCGGTAATGACAGGAACAATATAGATATACACGCTTGTCTTAACAGTTCCAAGCACCCCTACCGCATAATTCCAGGTAACAAAACAAAGGGCCGATGCTCCAAGACCTAAATAGATAAGGTTTAGGGCATTCTCTGGCTTTATAACTTTTTGCACATCCAAATTGAAATCAAAAACAAAGAGAAACGGAAGCATGAAAAGTATTCCATATGTAAATATCTTCCTTGTAGTCCCAATCGTATTCCATCCATAGCTGCTGATTTTTCGTGTAAGCAAGGAATAAACTGCCCATACCAATGCCGCAGCAACCGCCAGAATATCACCAATAGGATTCAGCTCCAATTCCTTACCGTTAAAACTGATAAGGCATATTCCTATCATAGCAACTACAAAACCAACAAAAAACCCGGCTTTTAGTTTTTCTTCTGTCTTTAGAAATACATGAGATAAAACAGCAGTAAAAAACGGGGCGACAGAAATAATAACGCCGACATTAGAAGCCATCGTATAAGTCAATGCTATGTTCTCAAGCAGATAGTATAAACATATCCCACATAACCCCGCCGCAGCGAATAGAATCTCCTGTTTTTTATCCTTTATTTTTAAGCGTTTCGGATAAATGATAATCAATACAAGCAGACCGAGCAAAAATCTAAAAAATAGGATTTCTATTGGTGTAAAATCTGCAAGAAGTATTTTGGTAGATATGAAGGTCGTTCCCCATATCATAATCGTAACCAGAGCTGTGATATGCCCTGTAGTAGTTTTTTTATCCACAATTCCTGCCACCCTCCTTAAAAATGCGTCTGTATGCAGCAGGCGACAATCCGATAAACATATGAAAAAATTTTGAAAAGTGGCTCTGGTCTGAAAAGCCTGTCTGTATCGCTGCAGAGGCCGCGGTTACGCCCTGCTCCAACAGTTCCTTTGCTTTGCCTATGCGAACCGTCTGAAGATACCTGTATGGTGTAACTCCTTTTGATTTGGTAAACGCACGGAGCAATGTCGATTTACTAAGACCACTGCATTTACAAAGGTCATCAAGTGTAATATGCTCTGCAAAATGCTCTTCCATAAATGTGCAGGAATTTCCTATTTCTTCACTACGCTCTGGAATACACTTCCGAGAGGATCGTCCATACTGCTCGACAAGCAACGAAAGAAGGAGCAGGAGCATTTCTTCCTTTTCAAACGCCTCCCCACCGTCCATAATCATCTGATGCAAAGAATGGAGATAAAGATTCAGCTCATCATTTTTTATGACATTTTCCGAAAAGCCAAGCAATACACTTTGCCCTGTTATTTCTTCAGCTAATGACAGCATCGTTTCTTTTGGAATATTCAAACCTCTGTAATCAAGCGTTCCGCCGTCACATTGCACACAACTGTGGCTATCGTTTGGGTTAAACAAAAGAATATTTCCCTGACTTACCGTATATTCTTTATTTTTGCAGGATAAACAGCGTGTCCCTGCTTCTATAAAGCCAATCACATAGTAGTCATGAAAGTGATTCGGAAACGGCTGGACGATTCCCTCAAAACGATATGCTTCAAGATGTAAATCGTCATCATAGCAGACTGTCCGTATTTCTTTTTGCATTGATAACACCTCCTCGCACTCTATATTATACTCAGAATATCTGCAGGTTTCTTGTAAGATATCTTCATTTTCCAAAAACATATCTATAACCAAAAGAACAGGCAGAGGAATACGCACCTTTGCCTGTTCTTTTCATCACAATATTTTGCAGTGTATAATCAAGTATTTATAGGATCCAGGGATCTTCTCAATCGAATATATCACCTAATCCAAGGTATTCTGAAACAAAAATACAAATTCCTCCCTCATATGGTTATTTTTCCAACATCATCAAGTAACTGTCCAGCCTTGCATTCACATAACCCGCAAACAGCTTTTCCATCGGACCAAGATTATGCTTTACATGGTATTCGTCGAATGCATTGTAATACGAAATCCGGTCTGTAAATTTAATATCAATTGGCGGATATCCTGCTTTCATCAATTCCAAATTTACAAGTAACCTTCCGGTTCTGCCATTTCCGTCTATAAAAGGATGAACCCCTTCGAATTCAATATGAAGTCGTGCAAGCCGAGGGATGATATGATCTGTACTATTTCTATACATCTCCAACAACTGTTCCATTTTTGGCTGAATCAAATAGGGCTGTACCGGTTCATGTTTTGCACCCATAATTCTGACGGGAACTCTTCTGTAAATACCTCGATCCTCCCGTTTATCCGCTAATACAAGATAGTGTATCTGCTTGATAATACTCTCTGATAAAGGAACTCGCTCTTTTACCAAATCCCGCACAAAATCAAACGCCTCCTTATGCCCGACTGCCTCCATATGGTCTTTTAACGGCTTCCTGTCAATCGTCAAGCCACGCAAAACCATATCCGTCTCACGCAGAGTCAGAGTATTTCCCTCAATCGCATTGGAATTGTAAGTATACTCAACAATGAATTCCTCCGTCAAACGTTCCAATTCACCCTCAGTCAGTGGGCGTCTGGTATCCAGTTCTTTTTTCTTCCTGTCTATAGCTGTCAGTAAACTTTCTTCTGCTTTAAAACGTCCATCCTCCGGTTTTTTCGCATTTGATGGAATCATCCAACTACG
>CANOKL010000027.1 GCA_947566645.1 uncultured Lachnospiraceae bacterium | reverse complement strand
ATACGGGAAGCCTTGATTTTGCTGGCTTCCCGTTATGTTTGGTGTCAAACTTAAGTTTTCTGAATGTTATCACATATAAATCATAATGTCAACAAAACTCTGACTTTATATTTCAGAAAATCAAAATATTGTATAATATTCACATTTTATGCTTCTGTTTTTTGTATATTTTAACAGTAGGGGACGGGGTAAAATTAATTTTACCCCGTCCCCTACTGCAACTGATCTGAAATTTCCCGCAATGTACGTTCCACGTTGTTCCCATGGACATACAGAATCTTTTGTTCTTTCTTCCTTTCGTTCATTACCTTGTAGTAAAGTCCGTGCTTCAGGATATCAGTGTTTACGATAATGTATTTCTTATTCCGAAGCACCGCTGGATCAAAGTTCATATTATCATAGGTCAGAAACTGGCTGCCCGGAAGGCATTGCTGCATCTTTTTCTGCCAGTTTCTGTGGCCTCCGACTACAACACTCCGGCCAAGTCTTCTGATGTCGGGCCTTTCTTCTTTCTTTTCCTGCCTGTACTCTTTTGGCCGGAACAGATAATCTCGGAGATTACGGAGTTCCGTGCTTTCCTTCTCGTATTTTTCTTCCTTTTTCATAAGCTCCCGTTTCAGCCGCTCCACCTGACATTCTGTTTCGTTCAGCTCGGATTCCTTTGCCTTTCTCTGCTTCTCCAGTTCACTGATTCTCTGTTCCATGCGTTTCATCTCATATTCCATATTTTTTACAGCGCTTTCCTCACAGGATCTGCGATACTGGATTTCCTCTGGAATATCATCTTCATAGAGAAGTTCAATCTGTTGAATATATTTACACAGGTTCGCTGTCAGCAGCAGCTCTTTGTAGCGCTCCCAGTCCTTTTCCTCAAAAATACTGCATATCATCTCCGCCTCCCATTTTTCTATATGCACTCCTGCCAGGGCCTCCAGTTCAATGTCAAATAACCTGAAAAGTTGTTCCATCTTTGACTCGAGTGCAGCGGTCTTATGACTCTCATTCTCTAGAAATGCACTTACATAATATGTACCTGGGGCCTGGTGTTCTCTTAAAAATTTCCTGTAGATTCGTTTTCCTTCCTTTATATCCATACTTTTGTCCTGGCAGACCTGAAAGAATTCTTCCTCATAAAGAATGAGCATACAGACCACCTGGCAGAAGCGATAATCATATACCACCGGGATGTCAAGATCCTCTGCAATGACCATCTGCATAACCATCCGGGATAATTCCATCCGTATCTCGCAGTCTCCGTACCCTGCATCGCTGTATCGTTCCCCATCCAGCCGGTCAAGCTTTTTAATCACATTTTTCACTGAACGATATCCTGCATAGATGATGTCCATGACCATCCGGTATCTTTTGTCATCTTCTTCTCTTCTGAGCAGAAGCAAGAACCCGGTCACGATCTTTGCCGCCCTTCTCTCCTCCAGCAGGAATTTCCCCAAAAATGCCCCTGTGTCATATTCGGATGAACGAAATGCCTCCAGGCCTTGTGCAGCACAGTCTGCGGAAACCTTTTTCAGACTGTTCCTGCAGCGCTCATTTCTCACAATCCCATAGACAACAAACGGAAGCACCTCAACTCGTACTTCTTTTTTATGCATCATTCTGATCGGCTCTAACAGTTTCTTCTGCACATCTGTCAGACGGCTCTCTGCCCCGTCCCGAAGCCGTCTTTCAAAAACATCCTCGTAAATCTTCTCCCTCTTTTCCTCATCCAGCTCCATTCTCAGCGTCATGAACCCGTCCTTGCTCTCACCGACCGGATAAAGCCTGTCCGCGCATGCCGCCTCGTACATAGCCCGCATCATCATATCTGCAGATGTATCCGGATTTTCCATGTACATGTCAACAAATGCTGCCTTTGTATTTACCTTGCAGCATAAACCATTATATATCATTTTATTCTTTACCATAGGCAGTCCTCCATACTCTTTAATATCAATTAAAATTCTTTTATCTCTTCTGATACATGAATTGTTCCATGCTGACGCACTTCCACAATCCTAAAACATACTTTGACTTTGAAAAAATCTGGCGATATGCCAGAGATAATCTGAAAGTTTATGAATATAACCTGACTCTGTTCATGATTCTGTCACCGTTAATTATACAAGGCTGTACCAGTGCCTCTAAAAAGCAAAGGGTCTGCAGCAGACCCTTTACTTTTTCTGAAGCCCGTCAATAATAGCCTGCAGCTTTTCAATTTCCTGCTCTTTTTTATCCAGCTCCTGTTGCTGCTCTGACAACTTTTGCTCTGCTCCCTCGGCTCTCTTCTCTGCTCCCTCGGCTCTCTTCTCTGCTCCCTTGGCTCTCTTCTCTGCTCCCTCGGCTCTTTCCTCTGCTTTCTGCCTCTTCTGCTTTTCTTCATCAATCATATACCAGACTGTATTCCGGTCCATAATTCTCAGTGCATCTGAAAACATCCTTACCGCCTCCTCCGGGTGATACCTGAATTCATTAATCTCCCTGTACAGATCCGCGAACCATGGATAGCTTTCAATCACCTTATAGATATGCTCCACCTTGTCCGATCCGATAAAGTACAGCCATGCCTCCAGTTCACTCATCTGTGTTCCTTTTCTTTTATTATCCATGATATCCAGGAAATTATCAAGTGCTATGTAACACATTCTCTCTAAATGCTCTGGTTCTATTCCTGTATCATACTCATATTTCCCACGGTGGATGTACTGTCCCGACATTTTTCTGAACTCCCTGGTGCTGTTTTCCATAATGACTATTGTGTATACCTTCTTCATATCCCGGTAAGTAAAACGGTCTCCCTTTATGCCTTTCACGCGCTCGTACTGCCGCATCACCATATCTGAGGAATAGCAGGATGCCCTCTGCCCCGGGAAGAGGTAGCCGATCTTCTGAATCTCCACATCCGCAAGCTCCCCTGTCCCAAATTCCACCAGGACATCCAGAATCATAAGAGAACCCATATCCGTAATCCTCTGACGTTCATTCGGCAGCATCCTCTTTACCTCCAGGGGATGTCCCAGAATCTCTGACAAAAATCTTGAGAGCCTTTCCGGGTAAATCTCTGCATTAAAAAGCTTTTTAAAAAACGGATCATAGGTCATCTTCACACCCCGAACTCCCATGCAGAATTCCACAAATCTTTCCTGGAATTCCTCGTCAAGTCTCAAAAAGGCATCATGGGTGACCGGGTTTCCATAAATCTCCTTAAGTACCCCGCTCCGGGTTCTCACATCATCAAAAATTCCCGGATGCCGTTTCTCCTGTACTGCATTCGCCATACGCTAGTACTCCCTTCTTTCTGGCCTTTTTATAAAGACACACTGATTGTAACTGTTTCGTAATTGCACAGCCACTCTATTTCTTTGTTACTATTCTTCACTGTCATCGGTATTTTTCTTCGATCTGAAGAATCCGAATTCGTGACGCTTAAAAAGCTTAGATTCTTATGGGCAGTCAGAACGGCTGCCGCTCCTATCCTTACAGATTTCTGTAATATATGGATAAATAAGATGAAAACAGAATAACACATTTTCGGTATCTGTACAATAGAAAATACTGGGATTAAGAATAATTTAAGAACTTACCGTTACTTGACATTTCCTCTGAAATCAGTCAAAATAAATAGAAATTATATGGAGGATACTTTATGGAAGCACATGAAATACTTACGAAATTACAGCAGGGAGAAATATCCGTGGAGGAGGCAGAACTCTTCTTCCGCCGCCAGCCCTTTGAGGAACTTGGCTACGCGAAGCTTGACACCCACAGGAAGCTGCGTTCCGGATTTCCAGAGGTAATCTTCTGTATGGGAAAAGCGGACAGCCATCTGCTAGAGATTTTCGGGCGGCTTTATGAGGCAGAGGGAGAAGTAATGGGGACAAGAGCCACTCTGCATCAGTATGAATTATTGAAGGAGCGCTATCCTGATGTCCTGTATGACAAGGTGTCAGGAATCGTAAAGATCGAAAAAGCGGATAAGAAACACACTGGCTGCATTACGGTCTGCACCGCCGGAACAGCGGATATTGCTGTGGCGGAGGAGGCGGCGCAGGTGGCAGAATACTTCGGCGCTTATGTGGAACGGGTGTATGACGTAGGGGTGAGCGGACTTCACAGGCTTCTTTCCAGCCTTGAGACCATACAAAAGGCGAACTGTGTAATTGCCGTCGCAGGCATGGAGGGAGCTCTCGGAAGCGTAATTGGGGGCCTGGTGGACAAACCGGTCATCGCAGTGCCAACTTCGGTTGGATACGGGGCAAATATGAAGGGAATTTCCGCCCTCCTTACTATGATTAATTCCTGCGCAAATGGTGTCGCAGTGGTGAATATTGACAATGGATACGGGGCCGGCTATATGGCTGCCCAAATAAACAGACTGGGGGTACAGGAATGAAGACTTTATACTTAGAATGCTACAGCGGAATCAGCGGCGATATGACCGTGGGAGCTCTCCTGGATCTGGGGGCAGACCCGGATGTACTAAAGGCACAGCTTGGGAGTCTTCCGGTGAAAGGCTATAAAGCAGAGATCAGCCGCGTCAAAAAATCAGGGCTTGCTGCCTGCGATTTTAATGTTATACTGGACAAGGAACATGAGAACCATGACCATGATAATGAATATCTGTATGGGCATCACGGACATCACCAGGAGGTACATGAACATGACGGACATCATCATGAAATACATGGACATGATGAAATACATGGACATGACGGACATCATTATGGAATACATGAACATGACAGGCACCATCATGGCGAACACGGGTACCTGGAACACAGCCATGAGATGCATGGGCGCCATGACGGACACGGTCATCAGGAATACCACCATGAAGAGCATGCACATAGTCACGGAAGTCACAGCCAGCCAGAACATCTCCGCCATCATGAGCACAGTCATACGGAACATCTCCGCCATCATGAGCACAGTCATGCGGAACATCCCCACCATCATGACCACCGGGGACTTCCGGAAATTCTGCGGATTATTGAGGATTCGCAGATGACGGAGCGCGCCAGAACAATCGCATCGGACATTTTCCAGGTCCTTGCGGAAGCGGAAGCGAAAGCGCACGGAACTTCCCTGGAAGAAGTGCATTTCCACGAGGTAGGGGCTGTGGACTCGATTGTTGACATTGCAGCCGTCGCCATCTGTCTGGATAACCTTGGAATTACGGATGTCATTGTACCTGAGCTTTACGAGGGGCGGGGCGTGATCCGCTGCCAGCACGGACTGATCCCCGTTCCTGTGCCTGCCACAGCAAATATCGCACAGTCGCATGGCATTTCTCTCCATATGACAGATACAGAGGCAGAACTTGTCACGCCGACAGGAGCAGCCATTGTAGCCGCTGTCCGCACATCGGACCGTCTGCCTGCAAGATACCGGATTCTAAAGACAGGTCTCGGCGCCGGCAAACGCGATTACGGAAGGACAAGTATTCTCCGCGCCATGCTGATTGAAGAGTCTTCAGATACCTCTGATATCATCTATAAACTGGAGACAAATATTGATGACTGCACCGGAGAGGCACTCGGCTATGTAATGGAGCGTCTGCTAGAAGCCGGGGCACGGGACGTCCACTATATCCCTGTCTTTATGAAAAAGAACCGCCCCGCCTGGCAGCTGAACATTATTTGCAGGGAAGAGCAGATACAGCAGATGGAGGAAATCATTTTCAGAGAGACCACAACAATCGGCATCCGCCGGATGAGAATGGAGCGGACCGTTTTAAACCGGAGACTCTGTACGGCAGAGACCTCCCTGGGAACGGTGGAGATCAAGATCTGCAGCCTGAACGGCAGCGAACGGATCTATCCTGAATACGAGAGTATATCCCGGATCAGCCGGGAGAGCGGGCGCTCCTACCAGGAGGTATGGAGTCTGGTCTGCCGGGAGCTGTGGGATGGCTGCAATGCATCCGGTACAACATATACGAATATATGATGCGAAAGGGAGGGCTGTGCATCTGATGAATGAAAAGACAGAACAGTTAAAGAAAATGATAAGGGACTATGCATCTGAGGATATTGCCGTGGCATTTTCCGGCGGTGTGGACAGCAGCCTCCTTCTTAAAATGGCATGTGATGCGGCGGCGCTTACCGGGAAGCATGTCTATGGAATCCTTCTCCATACTATGCTGCACCCCTCCGGGGATATAAAAACCGCAGAACAGGTTGCGAAAGAGGCAAACGCCCATTTCCTCGTACTGGAGCTTGATGAGCTTTCCCAGGCGGGAATTGAGGAAAATCCTGTGGACAGATGTTATCTTTGCAAAAGATACCTTTTCCGGGAGCTTCAGAAAAAGGCTGCGTCCCTTGGAATCCACACGATACTGGAGGGAACGAACAGAGATGACTTGCGCGCATACCGCCCGGGCATCCGCGCCGTAAAAGAGCTGGGGATCCGAAGCCCGCTGGCCGATGCAGGCTTCACGAAGGCCGAGGTCCGAAGCCTCGCGAAGGAATACAGGATCTCTGTATCCGGCAGACCTTCCACCCCCTGCCTTGCCACCCGTTTCCCCTACGGGAGCAGACTGTCCTATGAGGCGATGCGGAAAGTGGAGGACGGAGAAGCGTTTCTTCGCGGTCTGGGTTTTTACAATGTGCGTCTTCGTGTACATGGGGATATTGCAAGAATTGAAGTAGATTCGGACAATCTTACAGAGCTGATTCTGAAAAAAAATGAAATCATTTTATACTTAAAAAACCTCGGATATACTTATATTGCGCTTGACCTGGAAGGCTTCCGCTCTGGCAGTATGGATACCACCGCGATTCACGGGTTGGCCGTACGCTCATAATAACGCACCCGGTTCCTGGAGAGTGTTTGAAAATTGCTTTCTGACAGATGTGCGACTGGTCTCCTGGTTTCCATACACAGGCAGACCAGCCGCACAGGCAGAACACCCCGTTTATGTAACAGCTCAGATACCTTCACTGTTACCCGTTTATTCTTTCTTTGTAACCGGTATCCATACCTCATACTGCGCATTCTGCGGATCCGGATTCAGGTACACCTCAACATCAGGAGCACTGCCATACTCATAACCTGATGTCGGGAGCCATTCTGTCACAATACGCTGCTCCAGTTCCTGGATCGACTGATTGGCACCCTGCCCGGAAAAGATTGCCCAGGTAGCGGCAGGTACCGTATATTCTTCCAGGCCTTCCTGCATCTGTGAAGTAGATACTGCAATATAATATTTCCACTCCTCGGCATCATTACAGGTACTGACTCCAAGTACTCCCATAGGCGGCGTGTCCATCATGCCAATCAGCTTCTGTAAGGTCCCATTCTCGGTTATTTCCTGCCATTTTGGGGGAATGATTGTAAAGTTTTTCTCAATCTCCTTATATAGCGGTACCGATACGCCTACGATACGGAACGCTTCCTTTGTTTCAATCCGGTAATTCATTTCTTCCACTCCTTTGACTGTGATTTTAAAGGTAACAGGCGGGAAGGACTTTACAGGTATCCCCTCGCTTTTCACAGCAGACGGGGCAATCCCGTGAACAGACTGGAAGGCTCTGTTAAATGCAGTAGGCGAACTGTAACCGTATTTGCCCGCAACATCAATGATTTTCATATCCTTCGCCTGCAAATCTACAGCGGCAAGGGACATCCTCCTTCTGCGGATATATTCGGACAACGGAACACCTGCCATGTAAGCAAACATTCTCTGAAAGTGATAGGATGAGCAACAGGCAATATGCCCCAGCTGCTTATAATCAATCTCATCTGTCAGATGCTCTTCAATGTAGCCGATTGCTTCATTTAATCTTTCTATCCATTCCATAATCTAAATCCTCCTGACAAGTTTTAGTATATAGGATCTCCCCCGTTTTTTCCTCTTAATTTCTGCACGGAAAAGAGAGGTTATATTCCTCCAGAATTCCCCTCAGATACTCCTTGTATTGATCTCTTACCGCCACTGGTGCTGCGATCTGAATCAGCTTTCCAAGACCTGCCATCCATCCAAAAAACTGGTCGCTGACTGTCACTGTAACCTTTGCTTTGAAAAATCCTTCTTTATCAGGAAAAGTCCAGATGTCATTTCCAAAACGATCCATCATAATCCCCGCCGCCTCATTTTTACAATAAAAAATAATCTCCTCATCCTTTCCTGCATACATATTAAATGTCTTTTTTGCAAATTCAGCCAAATCAAAGCTCTTCAGGTATTCTGTACCCTTCCGGGATTTTCGGGTAATTTCAATCTGTCTCATCTTATCTACCCGGTAGTGCTTGATCTGTTCTGCACTGTCATCGTAGCCAATCATATAATAGCAGTTGTCATCCGGAAGCATCCAGAGCGGGCTGATCACATACAGGGCTCCGTCTTTTCTCAGTCTCTGCTTCTTCGGCGCAATCCATTCCGTATACTGGAAGGAAACCTGCCTGTCTCCCGAGATAGCTGTATGGATTCTGTCAACATTATAGTAAATGGTTTCATTCTCTGTTTTTGGCCTGTTTGTCACAACTACCTGGGGATTTAATTGTTTTGCCTGGCTTTCACTGCATAGCTGCTCCAGCTTCCCGATCAGCTCCCTGGATTTTTTCTCCGTAATAAACTTCGATGACTGTACGGTGTCCACAAGAAGCTTCACCTCGGCAAACTCAAAATCCCTGCTGCCTATATAGTAACCTTTCGTCTTCCCTCTAAGCTGCACGACATCCAGTCCAAAATCCTGCAGTACAGCTACTTCGGCGTAAATCGTCCTTCGGTCCGCCTCAATACCATATTTATTTATTAAAATCTCTGCCAGATCACTGGCATTCAAAATGTGCTCTTCGTCTGTCTGATGCAGCAGAATCTCCATGAGACAGAGAATTCTTTTTTTGTTGTTCTGTGCAGTCATAGCCGCTCCTTTTAGTATTCATGTCCCATCAGTCGTGACCTAAATTAAATTATACTAAATATAAAAAGCACAGACAATCCTTATTTCAGAAATTGCCTGTGCAAAATATAATTATTGGCCAAAAGAGACCTTTAAGGCTGTTATCCGCTGTTATTCCACTTCAATTATAACGCGCTGATGAACCAGCTTATGAAGTGAAAAATCCCCCGTCCCCAACGTTTCCCGTCAGTCCTCTTCTGTCAGTAATCTCAGGCCTGCAGTACTTGTTACTGGAAGAGAGAACATGATTCCCCCTGCACTGGTGGAAGGTCCCGCCTGCGCCATGATTGCCCGCATAATATCATTTTTCTGTGCGGATCGCACAACAATAAAGATCATTTCCTTTTCTTCGGCCAGTGAGATTCCGAAGAATTTCTTTGCATGCTCCATGCCTGTTCCTTTTGCATGAATCACCGTACCGCCTGGGGCATGGGCGCTCCTTGCCGCATCCATAATCGTATCAATATGTCCGGCATTTGCAATTGTGATCAGAAGCTCGAACTCTGTATTCTTCAATGTACTTTCCTCCTTTATGGAAATGTCCTGGCCGGTCGTAAGGTAATACAGGGATTTCTTGCCGCAGACACTGCTGAACGGTATAAGAAACGCAATACCTCTGCCGGGAATATCTATTTTTAATTTATGATACAGCTCTTTCTTGATGACCTTCCATGTATCAAGTGTCACGAAGGCCATGTAGATCACCTTTTCCGTGGCCTCCATCCCAAAATAGTCAAGAATGGCGCTGTTGGCGGTTCCGACTGCAAGGATGGAAAGGGTCACATGGATATGGCACTGTTTGAAAAAGGCAATAAATTTGTCACGCATTCCCCGGTTCGTTATAACTCCCATAAAATAAAGTTCGTTCATAATAAGATTCCTCTCCTGCGGATCTGCAATCCACCCGGCTTATGCATCAGATGGCTGCTTATAATTCAATAATATCATCTTCATCCAAAGTGTCAAGATAAGATTCTGGCGTTGTATCAATCCGTTTGCCCTTCATAGCTTCCAGCCTGTATACAGCGCCAAGGAGCTGGATGGCGATGAGCGGCGTCATGGCAACCATGGCGACGATACCAAACGCATCCTGCACGATATTTCCTCCGATGCACTGGCAGGCCCCCATAGCAAAGGGAAGCAGAAATGTTGCCGTCATGGGACCTGATGCGACCCCTCCGGAGTCAAATGCAATGGCAGTAAAAATCTTCGGCACAAAAAAGGACAGGCCGAGAGCCAGGACATAACCCGGTATCACAAACCAGAAGATGGAAACCCCCGTAAGCACCCGGATCATGGATAGCCCTACTGAAACCGCCACACCCAGGGAGAGGGACAGCCCCATAGACTTTCCGGAGATAGAGCCAGAGGTAATCTCCTCCACCTGCTCCATCAGTACATACACGGCAGGCTCTGCCTTTACGATAAAGAATCCAATAAGCATGCCGATCGGAATAATAATCCAACGGAAGGGAAGCCCTGCGATAATCTGCCCAAGGTAATTTCCTGCAGGCATGAAGCCTACATTTACCCCGGTAAGGAACAGGACGAGCCCGACGTAGGTATAGAGGATACCAATGGCAATCTTAAGCAGCGTCTTTTTCTTAAGCTTCAGGGACACGATCTGAAAAAATGCAAAAAAAATCACAATGGGAAGGAGGGACACTGCAATTTCTTTTATGTACTCGGGAAAGCTGTGTGCAAAATATCTCCACATCTCCACTGAATCCCCGATATCAGGCAGTTCCTCCGGAACATAACCCGTCTCCTGGGGGTGATAGAGAAGCCCCAGAAGCAGGACTGCCAGGATCGGCCCGATAGAGCAGAGGGAAACAAGACCGAAACTGTCGTCCTCCGCATGTTTATCACTTCGTACAGCGGCAAAGCCGACACCAAGAGCCATGATAAACGGCACGGTCATGGGTCCGGTTGTCACTCCCCCTGAATCGAAGGCTACTGCAAGAAAGTTTCTCGGCACACATGCTGCCAGTATAAAAACGATCGCATAAAACAAAATCAGAAGCGGTGCCAGTGGCTTCGAAAACAGCATACGCAGCATGGCAACCACAAGAAACATCCCAACCCCGCATGCCACTGAGAGAATCAGCGCCATGTTAGGAATAGAAGGCACCTGCTCTGCCAGCACCTGGAGATCCGGCTCGGATATGGTTATGATAAATCCAAGAATAAAGCACAAAAGGAGAACGACCGGAAGTCTTCCAGTAGATGCCATCCGGGTTCCTACCCTCTCTCCCATGGGCGACATGGCAAGCTCTGCCCCCAGTGTGAAGAACATCATGCCAACTACGAGCAGCACTGCCCCAAAGATAAAGAGAAGCAGTATGCTTGGTGGAATGGGTGCAATGGTAAAACACAGAACCAGCACGATTCCTATAATAGGAAAAACGGCAGCCAGAGCCTCCTTTAATTTTTCTGTAAATCTGGTACGATAATAATCCATAGTGAGCAGTCCTTTCTTAATCGGCAGTAAAACAGAATGTGCCCTGGCACATTCCCGCGCCTGGCGCGGCTGCCTGCGGTATATTACATCTTCACACAAGCACACGTCCCCTGGAGAGTTTTTTCACAGGCAATCAGGGCTTTAACACTTCACAGTAACGAGGTCTTTCCTAAGGAGTAAAAGAGAGGCCGATGCATACCGCACCGGCCATTGGAGAGGAATGAAAACAATCTATATAAATTTTAGCTAATTGTTAGGCGAAGGGCGGTAATCATACAGATATGTAAGAAATAAGTACAACTACCGTCTTCTTTAATTGATATATTCAGTATAGTGCGAAAATGTGTCTTGGATGTGAAAAAATACAGAAATATTTATAAAATTTCTTAAGAAATTCGGAAGAGAGGTTAATTGGGGACGGGGTATTTTTCACCCGGGAAGCTCCACTGGAGCTTCCCGGGTGCGCTATGGCGAAAAATACCCCGTCCCCAACTGTATCAGCAGCATATAGCAAATGGTTCCTCCCGCTATAGACAGCAGCATCTGCCGTTTCAGCAGATGCAGGACCACTACCACTAAGATGGCAGCCAGTTCCGGCAGGCCGTGGGTACCGGACAGAATATGTACATTTTTCAGGCAATAAACTACCAACATGCCGAAGATAGCCGGCGGAAGTGCCTTTCCTAAATATTGTATATATCCTGGGGCAGGTTTTTTAGAGGAAAAGACAATAAAAGGCAGGAATCTGGTTGCCATTGTGCCGATTACACACAATCCGATCGTTATCATCTGCTGTACCAGCGTCATTTTATATCACCTGCCTTTTCAATCGGTCTGCGAAATACAGTAAGCACACATAAAATGCATACCATTGTGGGAATCATAAAAGAATCCGCACCAAAAAGCAGCAGGCAGGCCGCCGAGACGCCAATTCCGGCCAGCGCCGTGTAGTGCTTCTTCTCCTTCAGCCACTGCTCCATAAATATAACTACGAACATTGCAGTCATTACAAAATCCAGTCCTTCTGTATTAAAGGAAACCAGGGAACCCAGGATACCGCCAATTGTTGCTCCTGTAAACCAGTACACATGGTTAAACAGGGTTACAAAGAACATAAACCAGCCTTTATCCACATTTTCTGGAATTTGTGCTGAATAGTTGATGGAAAAGCTCTCATCACACATTCCGAAAATAAGATAAATTTTTTTCCAGCCCATCCCTTTAAAACGGTCCAGCATGGAAATTCCGTAAAATAAATGTCTTGCCTGAATCATCAGCGTCATAATCAGAGTCTGCACCGGCGCATATGCAGACATCAGCATCTTCACCGCTACAAATTCCAGTGAGCCTCCGAAAATGATAAGACTCATAATCATTGGATAAACAAAGCTAAATCCCGAAATATTCATATAAATCCCATAGGTCATCCCAAGAAACCAGAATCCTGCAAATATGGGAATCGTATAGGGAAATGCACAACGTGCCGCCATAAAAATACTTTGTCTCTTTTTTGAAAGATGATTCATACAAGTTCCTCAATTACATCCTGTTTTATCTCATATCTCTCCGGTTCTCTCGTCCATATAAATTTTGTCAAATCCATATCCCTATCTCCTTCTGCTCCTTGTGCCATAAGCCCTGTAATCTCCATAAGGTTTCAAATTGTTAAACATAAATCCTGAAGAAATCGCCCCTTCCGGACAAACCGCTTTGCATTTTCCGCAGCGAATACACTCGGAACTGTTGATCTCTCTGGTGATCTCTACCGCCATTGGACAGGAACGCTCGCATTTCTTACAACCTGTACATTTCCTCTCATTCAGACTCATCTGATAAAAGGCGAACCGGTTAAAAAGAGCATAAAATGCACCAAGCGGGCACAGATACCGGCAGAACGGGCGGTGAATGAACATGGACAGCAGCAGAATCAGCAGAAGTACCAGTACCTTCCAGCTAAACAGCATGCCTGCAAGCTTCCTGAGAGCCGGATTTGCAATCATCTGCGGGATTCCGCCGCCAAGCATTCCTGCAGGACAAATATATTCGCAGAAATAGGGTGGTGTAATTCCGGTTTTCGTTACCACTAACGCCGGAAGCAGAATGACTGTACCCAATAAAACCGCATATTTTAAGTACCTCATTGGCCGGTCTATTTTCTTAGGTACACTCCATTTCGGCACGGGAATTTTATGCATCAGATCCTGCACCAGCCCAAAGGGGCACAATAGTCCGCAGACCAGCCTCCCTAACAGAATTCCAAAAAGCATCATAGTCCCCAGAACATAAAATGGGAAATGATGTCTCGCCCCCAGTGCTGTCTGCAGGGATCCCACAGGGCAGGCTCCCAGTGCACCCGGACAGGAATAGCAGTTCAGGACAGGGACGCACACTGCCTTACTCCTGCCCGTATAAATCTTTCCTTGCACAAATCCTGCCCCATAGCCGTTGAAAAGTACAGCAGAAATGAACTGAATCTTTCGTTGGAAAGAGATTCGTATCTTCGATTTTATCCGATTCCTATGCACTCCAGGCATATTTTCACCGCTTTCTGTAACACCTCTGTGTGTTCCTGTTTCATGATGCCTGTCCCGATCAGCAGGAGAGACATCGCCAATACCACAGACCGAACCACATGGATCAGCTTACCTGACTTAATTCGTTCCATCCCCGATTCCCGCCTTTCCCATTGACTCCAGGGCACTGTTAACCATTTCCGTATAGGTCTTTTCCAGATCTTCCTGCCCGCCGATCAGCACATCTCCAATCATATTTCCCTTCTGATCTACTACAACCGTTGTCGGCGTATACTGGATGGCCTCACAAACTGACTGAAAATCTCCTGTGCCTGAAACCAGGGTCCTGCCTTCATACCCGGCTTCCTCAAGAATCTGTTTTACCATCTCCATATTATCACTGCCATCCAGACAGACAGTAAGCATCTCCACATTCTCCGGCAGTGTCTTTGCAAATGCGGCGATATCTGGCATCTCCACAATACAGGGACCACACATGGTAGACCAGAAATTCATGACAGTCACATCCTTCTGCGCGAGATCATCCTGAGTATAGGCGCTTCCGTCCAAAGCTTCCGCCTCAAAAGATGCTAAAATGCTCCTATCCTCCTGTTCCTCTGACACAGAATCCGCCTGATCCTCCTGTGTCCGCTGCTGGTCTGTTGGTTGTGAATCACCCTTTTCACTGCTGCAGCCAGTAATACATATCCCAAATGTCAATGCTATTCCTATCAATACCATAATGATCTTCTTATTCATCATACAACTTTCGCCCCCTCTTTCGCTTCAATCTGCTCAATCTGCCAATCTTGCCAATCTGGGACGGGGTATTTTTAAAAATACCCCGTCCCAAATTGACGCATCCCAAATAATGTCCCGCCCGCGGCGATGGCCGTCCACTTTAGTGTCTTGATGAATCCTGTCATCAGCGGCAGGTCGGGTATTTTTTTCTCTGACCGGTACAGGATTTTCCAGGAGGTGCACAGGTTCTCCCAGTATTCTCTCCAGAAGTCAAAATCCGACCATTTCGCCGGAATCATATCCGGCGGTATCTGGATTTGCAGGACGAGTAAGATCAGCCCTCCTGCAAGAAGCAGATACCACAGCAGGGACGTCTTTTCTGTTTTTTTGATAAGATAGAGAAGATAGATCCACAGCATGAAGGGCACTGTAAGGCATGCGGCCTGGGCAATCCAGACGGGGATCCGGTAATCTAGCTGCTTCCATTCCCCGGTAAGCTTCCTGAAAGCTTCCGCTGTCTTTGCCATCTCTTCTGATGTGCATCTGACCGCAGCGCGGTCAAAGGAACAGTCTTCCTGTTCTGAGGCTTCTAAGACAAGGAATATCTCTTCGCTTTCAATTACATCCAGTATCTCCATCTGCCGGCCTGAGGCTTCTGTGACAAGCCCTTTGGTATCCTTCCCGCCAAAAAGCTTTGCTGACAGGGCGCTGCTGATCAGGCAGACGTCCTGCATCTGCGTATCCAGCACCGCATATCCCGGGAACAGCAGATCTGACCGGCCGCAGAGGGGCAGGACGGCGCATTCCTCCGCTGTACCGGGATTATCTGCAGTCACTTCCATGCCTTCTGTCTGGGTCCAGATAACGAATTCCATGGGAGCATCGCTCTTCAGATTTTCCTCCTGGGCATGCATGGCGGCTGCGTAGTCCATTTCCCCCTGCTGTCCGGGCGCTGCAAAATCCAGTCCCCTCTGCTGTCCCTTAAGGGACCAGGCGCAGAAAACCGATTCCCCGAAGCACCACAGGACTGCAAGACTTAGAAGGAGGGACAGGCACCGCCCCCTCCACTCTTTCTGGCATAAAGCTTTAATCCGTCTCATTTTTCACTTTCACCCTGCTTCCGTTCTCCAGTGCACGGGATGCTTCTGTTACTATCTCCTGCTCAGAAGAAATCCCTTCTACTGCCGCATACTTCTCATTCTTATCCACAAGCTCTACCATGACCTGCCGGATCACCCATTCCTCGCCCAGTACTGCGGTCTTCTTTTCTGCCACATTGACATAATACTGGTTTCCTGACATCAGATGGAGCGCCCCTGTGGGGATACAGGTGTCATAGCTGTCTGCCTTTGCCTCCACCTTAAGAGTTACCCTGTCACCTGCGTTAAAATGATCCGGGGGCAGATTGACAGATACGGTGAGTTCTTCTCCTGGCATGCTGTCCTGGGATGCATTCTCTTCCCCGCCGGAGGGCGAATCGGCTGACTGTCCTTGTTCTGTCACACTTCTGATTTTCACATGGTCGGCGGCAGCCTGCTGCCCGTCTCCGCTGTCCGCAGCCGTAACCACTGCCTGCAGCCCTTCCTGTATGTATTTCCTCATTTCCTTTGGAAATGTCACACTCAGCCGTCCGCCTCCTGTGGCATCTGACAGAAGGATGTCTCCTCCGCCTGTGGTTGTGCTGCCTGCCGTGACGGTAACAGCAGTCACCAGTCCCTTTACCGGAGCCATAATCCTGCCTTTGCCATCGTACAGCTTCTTAAGCTTCGCGAGCTCTTTTTTCTTCTGACTTCGGGTAATCTGCGTCTGCTCCATGGAATAGTCCTTTGCCTGGTCAATCCCTGCCGAATCAATGGCCTTTTCCGCCTGGTACAGGGAATCCTCTCTTTCCTGCAGCGCCTGGTCATATGCAGCCTGCTTCTCTTCCACTAATAGCAGAAGCTCCTCTTCCCTCTGAACCGTGTCAGTCTGCAGGTTAGACTCCTGGCCTGAAGCCCCTTCCCCGGCTCCCTTCTTCACATCTGTCTCCTGGTCCGAAGGTATTTCTCCGTTTTTTTCCTGTCTGTCCCCTTGCTGGCCGGCTCCCTCCTCATCCAGGTTCTTCTGTTTTTTCCTTTCACTGTCAACGAAATCCTGATATTTTTTCTGTGCTTTTACAAGATCTCCGTATGCTTTATCCACTGCGTTATTTTCCTTCACCGCAGAGCGGCTGTAGTCCTCCTGCGCCTGGGCCAGGGTAAGCTGCCGGCCTGCACTGGCCGCCGCTTCTGCTTCCGCTGCACCCTGAATCTGCAGATCCAGAGACTTAAGCTCCTGCTGCCCTTCTTCGATCTTTTCTGCAAGCTCCTTAAGATCCAGTTCAAACAGAAGCTCTCCTTTTTTCACTGCCTGCCCTTCCGCCACATATACGGAGCCAACCCGGAGGTTTTCTTCTGCGGAGACTGCGATCTCCTTTTTGCCTGCCACGATTCCCTGGGCTGACAGTTCCGGGGCAAATGTCTGAGGAGACGCCTTTTCTGTGGAAACCTCTGCCGTACTCAGATTATAAGCTGCCCTGGAAAGAACCGTAAACAAGATCATCAGTATCAAAAGTAAAATCCCTGTCTTTATCATCCTCTGTCTCATTCTGCCACCTCACACGTTTGATCCATAATATGCCTGTATTCCACTCTCCAAAAATTCATATCCCGCCGCGAACACCCATATTGCCGGAAGCAGTGTAAACACCGATGCCGCAAATGCCGCCCCCGCTGTCTCAGCCGTAATCTGCGGCTGGAACATAGACAGGGGCCACAGGGACTGCTTCTTTAAAAAAGTCATAGGCTGCTCCAGCATATTAAAACACTCCAGAA
This sequence comes from uncultured Lachnospiraceae bacterium, assembly GCA_947566645.1. Classification (GTDB taxonomy): domain Bacteria; phylum Bacillota; class Clostridia; order Lachnospirales; family Lachnospiraceae; genus CAPEBR01. The sequence continues at coordinate 36,345 of CANOKL010000027.1, read as the reverse complement.
ACTGCAGTACCATGGCAGAGATAATTCCCGCCTTCCCAAGGGGAAGGCCAATACGCAGAAAAATTCCTGTTTCCCCCGCGCCGTCAATTCTCGCCGCTTCCAGAATCTCCTCCGGTATCTCCTTAAAATACTGGGAGATGATAAATACCGGAAGCGTGGAAAAAATCCCCGGAAGAATCACTGCCCACAGAGTATCCATGAGATGCATTTCTTTGATAATTAAGTAGTCTGAGAGCATCATCACCTGGAACGGCATCATCATCATGACAATATATAAAAAGAACAGCGCCCGTCGGAACCGGTAACGGGCAAAGCCCCATGCTGCGGGAATCCCGAACACCGCCTGCCCCAGCAGGATTCCTCCTGTAATCTTCATGGAATTCCAAAACATCACAAAAAATCCCGGGGTATCCAGGACTACCTCCGCCCAGGACCTGAGGGTGGGCTCGAAGGGAAGCAGGGTCCAGGACGCGTATCCTCCGTTTCCCTGGAACATGGAACCTAAATTCTCCGACAGCTCCCCGGTTCCCATAAAAGAGCCTGCCAGCAGAAATATAATGGGATAACAGCAGACAAATGTCAGCATTCCCAGCAGAACAGACAGTATGATGCTCTTCCTTTTCTTAGCCCTTCCGGCTCTTCCTGAATTCTTCATCCGCTATGTTTCCCTCCAACTCTGAATGCGGCAGGTTTATCTGGCGCGCAGTATAAAAAAGGCAGATCAGCACAAAAAGCATTGCACCGCTTAACACCCCACCCGCAGCCATTTTATCCGTATCCATGTTCCTGTACCAGTTATTAAACAAATGCTGCAGCATATAGATGCTTTCATCCGGATAATCCCCCGCCACCAGATATGCTTCCCGGAATACCTTAAAGGAATTAATCAGGGACAGAACTGTAATCGTAAAGAACGCCGAAAACAGATTGGGAATCGTAATCCTGAAGAAAATCAGAAGCTCACCCGCGCCGTCCACTCTTGCCGCTTCATAGATCTCTCCCGGAATTCCTTCCAGTGCGGCAATCCATAGTATCACGCTGTACCCAAGATTCTTCCACACATAACTGAATACAAGGATGGCGAATGCATACCTGGTATTCATCCAGTCCGTTTCCGCCGTCCCGAACAGACTTAAGGCGCCGTTTAGGAACCCCTGCTTCGAGAACATGCACTGCCAGAGCAGCACCACCGAAGCAACAGGAACCGCCATGGGAACCAGCAGGCCGCTCTTAATCCAGCGGCCTCCCCGGATTCCCCTCTGCAGAGGCACTGCCAGTATCAGAGAGAGCGCCACCAGGACCGGGACGCAGACGCACATCATGCGCGCCGTGTTTCCCGCCGCAAGACGGAAGGCCGCATTATCAAGCACCTGTTTAAAATTCATAAGCCCCGCGAAATGCCCTGTCAGGGACTGGGTAAATGCCCTCCGGATTACATCCCCGCAGGGGATGGCATAAAACACCAGTACCCCTGTCAGACCCGGCAGCACAAACATCAGTCCCCAGCGTTCCTTTTTCCGGATCATTCTTCCAGTCCTTTCCGCTGAAGCTTTCCCTGGTCCATCTCATATACAAAGTCGCACAGGCAGCCGATATCTTCCTTGCTGTGGCTTGCCAGCAGAATCGTCCTGCCATCTCTTCTCAGCTTTCTGAACAGCTCCCGCATAGATTCCACCCCGGAGTTGTCAAGTCCGTTCATGGGCTCATCTAAAAGCAGCACCTCCTGGTCCTCCATGATTGCCTGGGCGATTGCCAGCCGCTGCTTCATTCCCATGGAATACTTTCCCACCTTTTTTTTCGATTTGGCATCCAGCCCTACCATTTCCATTACTTCACAAATATGATCTTTATTTTTTTCATTTCTGACCGAATACAGAAGCTCCAGGTTTTTCCTGCCGCTGTATCTGTCAAGAAATGAGGGTTCTTCAATCATCGCGCCCAGTCCGGTTCCGGAAGACAGAAAATCTGTATTTTTCTGCCCCTTTATGGTAATGGTTCCTATATCCGGCAGAATAAAACCGCTGATACATTTGAACAAAACTGATTTTCCCGACCCGTTCCTGCCTGTAATCCCGATAATACTTCCTTCCCAGCACTCCAGGCTGACATCGTCCAGCACTAACTGCGGCCCGAGTATTTTCGTGATATGATCCACATCGATTACAACCATTGTTACCACCTTTCTCTTCTTAAATGTGATACCGCTTTATATGATTCCGCTTTATGTGATATCCATCCTCCTGATCCGGCTTCGTCCTGCAATTATGAGGATCAGGATCAGCACTGCAAACACGATGATACTTGTCTGAGCCTGCCATGACACCTGGTACCCGTATTCTGTAAACCCAAGCCTGGTAACACGCATCCAGGAGATGGGCGAGATGGCAAAAAACAACTTTTCAGAAAAACTGCCCACATTCGCAACAACTGAAGAATATACCACCATAACAGCCGGGATTCCTATGCTGTATGCCTTCGGCAGGCAGAGGCGGCACAGAAACATCAGCATCCCTAAGAAGCTGCTCCCAAGGCTGACGATCAGGATCGTGGCAAGCATTGCCTCCAGCGGCTCATGATTGCTCAGATACCAGGCTGAAAGCTTCCAGAAGAGATCTGTAAGCCCTCCTGCATTCGTCTTTGCCAGCGTAAAGATCACCTTCCCCCATCCACTCTCAAACTTCAGAACCGGGATCAGGGGAATCCAGCTTACTGCCACGCTTATCACCGTAAACAGAAAAGAACTGGCAAGAATATCCCCGGCCTGCTCTGCCAGCCACCGGCCGCGCCCCTCCCTGAGGAGGTAATACCTTTCCCTCCCCTCCATAAAGGGCGCGGCTGAAAAGAAGCAGATCACTCCCGCCATATATACCATCAGGAAATTGGCATCTGAGATCAGAAAAGGAAAAATCCACGGCGCTGCCTTTTCCCCGGAAAGCTCTGCGAATCTCTTAACCGGCCTCAGGAATACATCCATCAGGAAAAACAGGAACGGGAAAGGCTCTGCGGAGGTCTCCGCGGAAATATCTCTGTCTTCCAAAAATCATCCCCGCACCTCCACACTTTTCCCTGTCACTGCATGAATCATTTGCTTCCGCCTCCCTGTGGGGCCTGGCATGCGGTCAGCAGAAGAGCCGCCGCAAGACATAAGCAAAATGACAATGAATATACATGTCTCATTTTTATTTCCCCATTCTCTCTAAATCGGTTACTATTCACGGACTAACCGTCCGCTCATAGTAACGATTCGGGGCGGCATTCCGAGTTTTGCTACGCAAAAACCGCCCCTCACTCTTGCATCATGTTCTCACGGAATGCGCAGTTCAGCGCATTCCTGACCCGTGAATAGTAACCTAAATCGGTTCCGTTCCCTACTCACTGAGATACAGATTCACCTCACTGCACACTTCCTTCGCCGCGTCCTCCGGAGATTTCCCCTCAAACAGACACGCTTCTGCCTGCTCCATCACTTTCTGCAGCACGACTGCATCGTCCCTGACCGGGGTATCAAGCTTCTCAAAGAAACCAGCCAGTTCCTTAAACTCCGCGGGCGTCAGCTTATGCAGCTCCATCTCCTCCTCCGGGGTATCCTTCTCGGACACAGTTCCTGCGGATTCCCCATTTTCCGAAACGTATTTTTCCTTGTCTACACTGTCACGGAGGACGGAAAATCCGGTATACATACCATCACTCTGTACTTCCTCTGACAAATAATACTTAAGGAACTCTTTCGCCTCGTCCACATGCTTCCCGGTATGGTTGATCCCGAGAACTCCATTTGCTGTAAAGTGATTTCCTCCTGCCTGGTTCAGATGTCCATAGGAGAATCCCTTCTCCTTACATAATGCAAGAATCTGCATGCAGGTTTCATAGGATGACAGGAAATCAGTTCCCATCTGTGCCTTTCCAAAATACAGAGCCAGTTCTGGAGACGAGCCTGCCGGATACTATTCAGCCCAGTATGCCGGCCTCTCCCAATCCTCCACTGACTGAAGCTCCCCATCCGGGAGACTCTGCCCAATGGTCTGCAGGCCGCGGTAAAATTCCGCCAGTTCTCCTTCGTCCACCGTGTCCTTCAGCAGATCTGATGTAATAAACATACTGCCTGCAAACCCGGCAAGATTCCCAACCGTCATAGCCGGAGTCTGTCCCCCCTCCTGCTTTTTCAGAACATCCATCAGCTCCCGGCTGTCTTTGGAATCCGTTACATCTTTCTTTCCCAGAAGAACCGGCACGCTGAATGCCGTCGGCACCTGGTAAATCTTTTCCCCGCCATTATAGGCAGAAATGATGTTGTAAAAGAGTTTTTCCTTCTCCGGCTTTACCGTATCCGTCACATCCTCCAGGATCCCTTTCTCAATGTAACTGTCTGCCGGGAGTCCATCCAGGAGCAGGATATCCGGGCCTTCCCCTGCCATCAGCTCTGTATTCAAGGTCCGGATGGCATCGGACAGGGTGACGCCCTCTTCACCTGTATATCCTGTTTCAAAAGTCACCGCAAGTTCCGGGTGCTTCTCCTGAAAGAGGGCGGCTGCCTGCCGGATTCCATTTTCTTTCAGGCTGTAAATCCTGAGCGTCTCTTTGGAGGCCTGTTTTCCGCTTCCCCCTGCACCCTTCTCGCACAGATACAGCTTTGACTGGTTCTGCTCCGGATTCTCGGCACTGAGAATCAATTTTTCTTCCTTGCCGTCTACCGCCAGGGAAGACACAAACTCTTTGCCAGCATCGATCAGCCCCTTAAGCGCATCATAATCCATCAGATAACCAAACTGGTCTCCTTTAAGGTCATAGCGTCCGATTCCCTTTCCTGCTATGTACAGAGTCTCCCCGGTGCTGTCGAGCGCAAGCCCGCTGATATCATCTTCTGAATTCAAGTATTCCGACAATTTCTTATTGTCTAATGTTCTGGATTCCATGGTTCCAAGGTCATAAATCTCCACATGGTACTGCATACTGTCCTGGTTCCGGACAAGCAATGCCATCTTATTTCCCGCCATCGCCGTACCAGACAAGCTGCCGTTTCCACTGATGTCAATGGTCTTCTCTTCATTGTTTTCTGCCCATATGGACAGCTTTCCCTTTTTATATGTATACAGGTTTCCTTCTGCTGAATAATGATATCCGTCATCTGACTCCTGACTCGTATCAACTCCTGCGTCTTTCCAGTTCTTTCCGTTATCCCCACTGTCCCACACTGCCGCATTCTGATACTCCTGATCAGCCGTACTGATCCGGATGCTCCCATCCGCAAGATAATTCAGTGAATAAATGAATGCAGCACCCTCCGGCTTCTGAATCTCTGTCTTCTTCCAGGAAGCGCCTCCTTCCTCTGTGGTGTTTCCCGGTTCTCCTGATGCTCCTGTTTCTTTCTCTTCTTCCTCTTTCTTTCCGCTTTCGTCCCCTAAAGAGCAGGCACATAATGCGAACGATGATATAAGAAGAAAAACAATTCCTACTATATGTCTTTTTTTCATATTAAAATCTCCTTTGTTGAATTAATTTGCTTTCGAAAGTCTTTGTCCAATTTTCACTCTATCACCACATTCTTATCTTGTCAATATTTTTTTATCATCTTATTTATTTTTTAATTTTTCTGTATTTTTATATGTTTTGTTTTAAACTATATTGATATTGTTTTGAATTAATGTTATATTATAACGGTAGAATAGATATTACAATTTAATCCGTAAAATGTAACAGATTATGCACAAGTTATACTACGATCAGAAAGGAGGTAACCATGAATAAATATGTGAAACTAAGCAATAAAGAAATGGACGTTATGACCGTTTTGTGGAATTCAGATGAAGCACTGGCATCCAGCGACATTCCCCGGATCAACAGCGCACTGAATCTTAATACTGTCCGCGTGACAATCAAGAATCTGCTGGAAAAGTCATATATAGAGGTAGCGGATATCGCACAGCGCGGAACTGTGTTAACCCGGACTTACCGACCTTCCCTTTCCTTTGAAGATTATCTCGACAGCCAGCTGCAGCATGTGAATTTTGATTCATTAAGCCTGATCAGCACACTGATAAAGAAGGAAAAAAGCAGGGAAAACCTGGAAGAGCTGGAAAAAATAATCAGCGAATATAAACACACTATAAGTTAAAAAATAATATATCAAAAAGTTAATATGAGGTGATAATAAAATGCATTTTTCTGCAACATCTACTATGATGGCAGTTTTGGGTGGAAATTGTTTGATTTGCTTTTTATGCATCATCATGAGGGACGGGCATCTTGCCGGGAAGCTGAGCATCCGATTTTTAAAATTCTTTTCCCTGCTCATCCTCCTGAGGCTGATGCTGCCTTTTGAATTCTTCCATACCATATCAGTATATTCCGAAAACATACTGCCTGGTATCATAGACTTTTGTAACGGGTATGTCTTCTTTAGATTTGGCGGCATTACCCTCACACTTTCCAGGCTGCTTTTGGCAATCTGGTGCGGCGGCATCATCTGCAAAGCATTTATTACACTGTGGAAATATCTGTCATTATATCATGCCGTACACCGCTTTCAGAATCTGCTCCATATTCCCGGCAGTCCTGTTTCCGGCATCCTGGAATCACTCTATGAGGAAATACCGGTCCGGCATCCTGTAAAACGGGTAATCCGCACACAGCTTGTGGATACTCCATGTGTTATGGGGTTCTTCTCACCCACAGTCTTCCTTCCTGAGCTTGAATTTACACAGGATGAGCTGTACTGTATTCTTTACCATGAACTGAATCATCTCAGGCACAGGGATCTGGTATGGATGGTGTTGACCGAGATTCTCGGCATTATTTACTGGTGGAATCCCTTTATTGCATTTCTGCAGACAAGGCTTACGGATGTCATGGAACTTCATGCGGACAACTCCGCCTTTACCGGCCTGTCCCCCATGCAGCGTCCACTGTATCTGCAGTGCCTGCTTAAGGTTGCCCGCAGCCAACAGAAAAAAACAGCATTACCGGCATCCACTATGCCATTTTCCATTAATGCGCATGGCTCTCTGACATCCCGGATGCTGCGGCTTACATACCCACAGCCCTATAAGACAGTTACAGCCTTTATCATCCAGGGTGTGGCAGTCCTGCTGCTGATTGTTTCTACATCATTTATCTTTGAGCCTGCCTGGGTGCCGGAGAATGGAGCTAATGGAGAATATTACATAACTGATAACAGCCATTTTCTTCTCCATGAAGATGGTTCCTATACTCTCTATATTGACGATGAAATCTTTAACGATTATTCGTCTGACGATTTTGACTCTTTGAGAAAGCTTGAAGATTTTAAAACTCTTCCTGTTTATAAGGAAGAATAATCTGCAACTGTTCAGCACCTCCATGGCCTGTGAAGTGAATACTGTCACTCTGCACAGACCTGCTGAATCGTTACCATCATTTTTTACAATACACAAAGGAGCATAGCATTTATGAAAAAGAACACAATACTTTCCGCATTCATTTTATCCTTACTTTTTACAGTCATAACACCAACGGTAGATACATACGCTGCACCACTTTCCCTCCAGTCTGTTGCATCCGCGAAAAATCAAAGCACTGTAATGCCCATGTCAGATATGATTATATGGCGCTATAAAACTGTAAACGGGAAAACATACCGCCGTTAGTATAATTGCACCAAAAAAGTATATATCGGAAAATGGGAACTGGCACCTTAAAATAGTGCAGGGGAATAGGACGTTTTTCTGCTACATCCATGCAGCTCATCTTCCAGGAATACATAGATAAAGTTCCATGAAACCCGGCAATAAAAATAATTGCCGGATTTCATGGAACTTTTCTTGTAACTATTCAACAGGCCAGCTGCGTCCAGGTTTGCAGACATACAGCTGGCACAGATAGTTCTCCGCCTCCTCCGGGTGATACCTGAATTCATTAATCTCCCTGTACAGATCCGCGAACCACGGCCCGGAAGGCCGCTCGTAGTAACGATTCAGGGCGATATTTAAAGTTTTGCTACGCAAAAATAGCCCCTCACCCTTGAATCACGTTCTTGCGGAATGCGCAGCTTACGCGCATTCCTAACCCGTGAATAGTAACCAGTAGTCCTTAATTAATTCTTAATCTGGGATTTTATATTGCATTGATTATAAAAAAATGATATTCTATTTCCATCATATAATACAAGCAGCAATTTTTAGGTATCTGTAAGAACAGGAACGGCAGCATTCTGACTGCCGCAGGAATCTAAGCTTTTTAAGCGTCACGAATTCGGATGCTTCAGATCGAGGAAAAACACCGATAACAGCGAGAAGAAAAGATGTAACAGGGAATTGCATGTAACTGTGAAGTTGCGGAGCAGTTACAGTTAAAAAACCTTTACAGAAAAAGGAAAGAAGGGAGTAGTTGCGTATGGCAGATGCAGTACAGGAGAAAAGGCATCCGGGAATTTTTGACAATGTGAGAACCCGGAGCGAGGTACTTACGGAGATTTATGGAAACCCGGTCACCCATGATGCCTTTTTGAGGCTTGACGAGGAGTTCCAGGAAAGATTTGTGGAATTCTGCATGGGAGTGCGGGGTGTGAAGATGACCTATGATCCATTTTTTAAGAAGCTTTTTAATGCAGAGATTTACCCGGAAAGGCTCTCAAGATTTCTGTCAGAGATTCTGGGACATCCCCTGGAGGTAAAGAGGCTGCTGCCGAATGAACGTCAGAGAATCACGGACACGGGCTCTCTTATGATTCTGGATGTCCTGGTGGAATTTGCGACCGGGGAGCTGGCGGATGTGGAGATTCAGAAGATCGGCTACCTCTTCCCGGGGCAGAGGGCATCCTGCTATTCCTCAGATATGGTGATGCGGCAGTACGAGCGCGTGAAAGGCATAAAGGGAGACCGTTTTACTTACCGGGATATGAAGAAGGTATACACAATAGTCATTATGGAAAACAGCACCAGGGAGTTTAGGAAAATGTCGGAACAGTACATCCACCGTGGGAAATATGAGTATGATACAGGAATAAAACCAGGGCATTTAGAGAGAATGTGTTACATAGCACTTGATAATTTTCTGGATATCATGGATAATAAAAGAAAAGGGACGCAGATCAGCGAACTGGAAGCATGGCTGTACTTCATCGGATCGGACAAGGTGGAGCATATCTATAAGGTAATCGAAAGCTATCCATGGTTCGCGGATCTGTACAGGGAGATTAATGAATTCAGATATCACCCGGAGGAGGCGGTCAGGATGTTTTCGGATGCACTGAGAATTATGGACAGGAATACAGTATGGTATATGATTGATGAAGAAAAGCAGGAGAGGAAGGAGGCGGAGAAGAGAGCTGAGACAGCAGAGAAGAAGGTGTCACAGCAGCAACAGGAGTTAGATAAGAAGGAACAGGAGTTAGACAAGAAGGAACAGGAAATTGAAAAGCTGCAGGCTATCATTGCAGGGCTGCAGAGAAATTAGGGGGATCGGGTGATTCTGTCAGATTCAAACTGATTGTACAGGAGCTTCGCAATTATATACGAAGCTCCATTTGTGATGTCTGTGCCGTGCTTCGTCGATGTCCTTCGATGGATTTTTGCATTCCTGAGTCTTTTTCCTGCGCCCCGTTCTGAATCAGACTACCAGGCTCCATTCCGGTTAGTCCGTTGCGCACACATGAAAATAATACTGCCATGCCTTATATTCTCCCTGCACATCTGGCACCGGAATTCCAATGTGGCTCAGAATACTTCCGTCATAGACTCTCCCATCCTCCTCACAGTAATATTTTTTCTTTGGATCAAGTCCCTTACATTTTACATAAGAGACAGGAGCGTTGGCATGAGTGGAAAGGGAAATGATATTCAGCAATGCCTCCTCCTTATCCTCCGATACGAAATTCCACGCCGCAATATCCCTATCCTTTCCAGGGGAATGAAGCCTGTAATACTCACCGTTCTGAATCAGATTCCAGTGCCTTTGATAAAAAGCAATCTGTTTCTTTACAGCCGCCTTTTCCTCATCCGAAATCAGGCTCAGATCCAGCTCATACCCGAAGCTTCCCGCCATTGCAACCACGCCTCTTGTCTGAATATCCGCAGCTCTTCCGGTCTGATGATTCGGCGAGGCCGACACATGTGAGCCCACGGCTGAAACCGGGTACCCAAAGGATGTCCCATGCTGGATCTGAATTCTCTCAATTGCATCCGTATTATCACTGCACCAGATCTGGGGTGTATAATAAAGCATCCCGGCATCGAAACGTCCCCCTCCTCCTGCGCAGCCTTCGATCAGAAGCTTCGGATATTTCTGAATCAGCCTCTCCAGGAAATCATAGACTCCCAGCACATACTCATACATGATTTTACCATAATTCTGACAGCCCCCGACCGCAGTATACACATCACAGATACTCCGGTTCATATCCATTTTGATATATTCTATATTTGCCGAATCAATGAGACTGGAAATCTGCCCGAAGACATAATCCACAACCTCTTTCCTGGAAAAATCCAGTACAAGCTGGTTTCTGCACCTGGCAGGCTTCCTTCCCGGAATCACGTAAGCCCAGTCCGGATGTCTCCGGTACAGATCACTGTCCTCATTCACCATCTCCGGCTCAATCCAGATGCCAAATTTCATCCCCATGCCATTTATCTGCTGCACAAGCTCCCCGAGTGTCCCGCCAAGCTTTTCCTCATTTACATACCAGTCACCGAGAGCCCGGTCATCCGTATCCCTGTTCCCGAACCACCCGTCATCCAGCACAAACATTTCCACGCCCAGCTCCGCTGCCTGCCTTGCAATAGAAAGAAGCTTCGCCCCGTCAAATTGCATATAAGTTGCTTCCCAGTTATTAATAAGAACAGGTCTTCTTGCAGTCTTATAGATTCCCCGGCAGACATGATGCCGGATCAGTCTGTGAAAAATATGGGATAAATCAGCAAGGCCTTCTGCCGTACAGGCAAGCGCTGCCTCTGGTGTATAAAAGTTCTCCCCTGGAGCAAGGGGATAATCTAACATTTCATCAGAAAGGCCCATCTGTATTCTCGTCTGATTTACCTGGTCTTTCTCAGCCTCAAGCTTAAAATTCCCACTGTAAAGCAGGGAGATTCCATAGCAGACCCCATGGTCCTCTGTTGTTTCCCTGTCCGCCAGTATAAAAAAGGGGTTCTGCTGATGCCCGGACATCCCTCTGCGGCTTTCAAAGCACTGCTTTCCATGAACCACCGGAATCCTCTCCATGATCCGCTCCATCGCATGACGGCCATAGAAATGCAGCAGCTCAAAATCTCCCTGCACAAAATCCAGAGCCGCGCTAAAGCACTTTCCGATATAGAGGTCTTCCCTCCCGCAATTTTGGATCACTGCACTGCGCGTAATCACATCCAGCTCCAGCAGCACCCCGTATCTCAGAACCACCTCCACATCAAATGCCTGGTCTCTCAGCACAATTTCCAGTGTCTGCGCCTCACTCTCCTTAGCATACACCGCCGGGAGACCCGGAATCCGGTATTTCCCCTCCAGAAATCTATGAGACTGATAGCGGAGATCAACTCCGAATACCCCCTGGTTATTCCGGATATTCACCGCCGGGCTCCGAAAATCCCCGTTTCCGTATGAAGGATACTCCTGGGGGAGAATATCCGTGGAAAACGTCCGGTCATCCCCCACATCATAAGGATTGCTGCCAAATCCCCTTTCATAATACTGCACGAGATAATCCGCATCACAGGAAATCTTCGGTCCATAATATAGATGCAGCAGAAAACCGTTTTTTGAAATTCCCATCTGGTATGTTGTATTCTTCGTGTGTAAAGATATTAATTCCATAATTTTTTACTTCCTTTCCGTAAATTGAATTGGGGACAGGGTATTTTCAATTGGGGACGGGGTATTTTTAAAAATACCCCGTCCCCAACTGAAAAATACCCTGTCCCCAATTGAGATTGTCTATTTTAAAACAATTCTATTTTCCGCCTGTCATGGCTACGCCTTCGATGAAGTGCTTTTGGAAGCACAGATAGAGTACTACCATCGGGAGCATTGCCAGGAGCGAGCCTGCCATCAGCACCGGGTAATTTGTGCTGAACTGACCGTTGAGGCTTGACAGTCCTGCGGATAATGTGGTTGAGTTAATGTTTGTATTTGCTACTAATGGCCACATAAGGTCTGTATAGGCGAACACTGCCGTAAAGACAGAAAGTGCTGCAACGGATGATTTGGTCAGCGGGAACATGATTTTGGTGAATGTCTGCCATCTTGTGCAGCCATCAAGGTATGCCGCTTCTGCCACCTCATCCGGGATTCCCATGTATGCCTGCCTTAGGAAAAAGGTTCCGAAGGCGCTTACGATTCCCGGGAAGACCAGTGAGAATATGGTGTCTGTCATTCCAAGCTTCGCGATCATCTGATATTGCGGAATGATGAAGATCTGGCCTGGTATCATCTGCTGTACGATAATCAGTGTAAATAGAGCATTTTTCCCTTTAAAGTTCAGCTTTGCGAATGCATAGCCCGCCATGGAGCAGAACACGACCGCACATAGGACGCGCAGGAAGATCATCAGCGCTGTATTCAGGTAAAGGTTTCCAAAGGGAAGAAGGTCTACTACTTTGGAAAAGGAACTCAGGTTCCACTCTGCAGGCAGGATTGTTGGCGGTATCTGCATGACCTCCGCGTTTGTCTTAAAGGAAGTGAGAAGCATCCATACAAACGGGAAAATCATTATGATTGAGCCAATGATTAATGCAAGATATGTAAGCAGTGTTGTCATATTTTTCTTCTGTTTCATGTACTTCCACCTCCTATACTTCGTAGTTCACCCATTTTTTCTGTCCGATAAACTGAACTGCCGTGATGATGCCGATCAGAAGGACAGTCCAGATTACGATGGCAGATGCATAGCCTCTGTTTCCGGAAATGAAGGATTCGCGGTAAAACAGATAGATCAGTGACTGTGCCTTGCTGAGTGCCGGATTGCCTTCTCCTACCATCATGTACAAAAGGTCGTAGACCTTCAAAGATGCCATAAGTCTCATGATCAGCACCACGAACAGGGTTGGTGAGACCATCGGCAGGGTTATGTACCGGAACTGCTGAAGCTTTGTGCAGCCGTCAAGACTTGCCGCCTCATAATAGCTTTTGGAAATGTTCTGTATTCCGGACAAGAGCAGTACCGCGTCGTATCCCAGGGCGCTCCATATTGCTACGATTGCCACAGTGATAATTACTACATTGGGGTTGGTAATCCAGTCAATTTTCGTGTGGAATACGGTATTGATAATTCCGTATTCTGCGTTGAACATCCATTTCCATACCATGGCTACTGCCGCCGGGGCTACGACCATGGGCAGGAAGAAGATTGCCCGGAACGCTACCTTTCCCTTTATTTTTGCATTCAGCAGGATGGCAATTACGAGTGCCAGAAGCACGCCTACCGGCACGGTAAGAATACAGAATAAGACTGTATTCCAGGTTGCCCGCCAGAATTCTGCGTCTGAGAACATCTTCGTATAGTTTGAAAGTCCTGCAAATTCACGTCCGCCAAATACTTTGGCTGACGAAAAGCTTAAGATAATTGTATCAATAAATGGATACACATTGAGGACGAGAAGACCGATAATGGTGGGCGCTACCATGAGATAGCCCCATTTATTATCCTGGTTCAGCCCTTTTTTCTTTTTCTTCATGAGAAATTCCCCCATTATATGTTGTGTGTTATAACTGTCTGGTACTCTCCCAGCTGCCTGCAGACATCCATTTAAAATTGCCCTGGCACTGGGAGTGTCAATACCTTCCCAGTCACTGCATTTTACTCTTTCATTGCCTCGGTTACAAGGGACTGCATCTTTTCAATTCCTTCGTCTACCGTCACGGTTCCCGCGTAGATATCAAGCATGGTCTGCTCGACCTTTGGCTCCCAGGATGGTCTGGATGGATTATTTACATATTTCACGCTATAGTCAAATTCTCCGATCAGATTTTCAAGGGTAAGCTCATATCCCTTATCTGCGAAGCTCTGGACCCATGCGTCCTCAAGGCCATTGTATGCCGGAATTGCAGCACCGGATTCGCCCTGGATCTTCTGTGCTTCCTCTGAGCCTAGGAATTTCAGGAAATCCATTGCCAGCTCTTTATTCTTGCCCTTTGCTGCTGTTGCGTAGGAGACACTGTTGGAAATTGAGGCACGGCCCTCCCCTGCTGCCGGATCCGGACATTTTGGAAGTACGGCTACATCCCATTTTCCATTCATATCCTCATAGGTTGTACACAGATTGATCAGATCCCAGTTCCCTGCAAAATACATGGCTCCTTCCCCGGAAAAGAACATCTCGGCTGCCCCTGTATTCGCAAACTGCTCCTGTGTGGGACACCAGTCATTTTTCTGAAGCTCCACATAATATTTTATTGCGTCAGCTGTGGCTTTTTCTGTATACTCTGCCTCTGTACCGTCGTCATTCAGGATCTTTCCGCCATTCTGATATACGAAGTTCCAGTACCCAATCTGATCATGGGAGTATGCCATATAGCCATATTTCCCTGTCTTTTCGTAAATCTGCTTTGAAGCATTTTCCAAATCGTCCCATGTCCAGGTGTCATCCGGATAGGATACCTGGGCTGCATCGAATAATTCCTTATTATAAAGAAGCCCTACAATATCCTTGTCCTTCGGAACGCCGTAAAGCTTTCCGTCGCTTCCCGTCGCATTGGCCACAGATACTTCTGAGTAGCCGGATGCATTTACAATATCTGAACAGTCTGCAAGAATGCCGTTATCTGCATATTTATAAATCTGATTGGAGTGCATCCAGAATATATCCGGCATAGAATTGCTTGTAGCTGATGCTTCGAGCTTTGTCCAGTATTCATCCCAGCCAACTGCCTGCACCTCGATGGTGACATCCTCATGCTCCTTCATATACGCCTCTGCCATAGACTCCATTCCGTCCTTCTGCCCCTGGTCCCATATCTGAAATACTAAATGACCGTCTGAAGAGCCTCCTTCTCCCTTCGCTCCGCATGCTGCAAGCCCTAGAACCATGGCTCCTGCAAGCGTTACAGCGATTCCTTTTTTTAACCATTTGTTCATATAGATTCCTCCCGTTTATTTTTTTAGATATTCTTTACTGTCCACTCCTGGATTACCTTTACAGACTTCACAAAGAATGTAAAGTTTTGTGCACACAGTAACACTGCGGCTTTCCGCCAGGATACAAATATACCATAATCACTTCTCTCAAATAAACCGGCCGAATTTATCTGAATCACGTCCTTTTGTTGGACTATACATATTATAGCTATGTTCTTCTTCTATTGAAATAGCCTGTGTAATCCTGTTATATACCATAATGAAACCTTTCTGTTGAATTTGAATAATTCTGTTTGCATTTTGGTATATTTCTATTTAAAATAAGAAAAAGGGGGTTTTTCATTATGAATGATATCTTTCATGTATTTCAGAATCAGAATTTTATAGACTTATGTATGTATCAGTTCGGCTATGCACAGAATGACCCTCTGTCCTCTTTCGGGCCTCATGTGCGGTCTCATTATCTCTTCCATTATGTCATATCCGGCACTGGAAAACTGCAGGCAACAGATGCAGAGGGCTGCGACCATACTTATTATATCCGCAGCGGAGAGGGGTTCCTGATTGTGCCGGAGCAGATTACCACCTATACTGCAGACGAAGCCCGCCCCTGGGAATATACCTGGATTGAGTTTGACGGCATGCACGCAAAAGAGGCAATGCTGCTGGCAGGCCTTACTGCTGACCAGCCTGTCTATCACTCCACGGATCAGGCATTGTCCGCCAGGATGAAAGACAGTATGCTGTACATCTGTCACCACAGGGATGAGACGCCCTTTCACCTGATGTCCTATCTATATATGTTTCTGGACTGCCTGATGCGCTCCTCCAAGACAAGAACTACCCCAAAAACCGAGGGAATGAGCCGGTACTATCTGGAATGGGCCATGACCTTTATTGACCAGCATTTCCACACCGATATCTCGGTTGCGGATATCGCAGACTCCTGTAAAATCCACCGTAATTACCTTGGGAAGATTTTCCGGGAAAATCTTGGCACAAGCCCCCAGGAGTTCCTGATTAATTTCCGGATGAAGAAGGCTGTCCAGCTTCTGACGGCAACAAAGCTGTCCATTAAGGATATCGGAAATGCAGTGGGATATCCGAACCAGCTACATTTTTCGAGGGCCTTCAAATCAGTGTACGGCGTGTCGCCGAGGGAATACCGGTCGAGGCATTATTCGGGGCCGCTTAATTAATACAGGGTTTTGTGATATCGGGAACGAAGTTTCCTATATCACAAAACCCTCCGGGCTACATCCCTGCTTTTACATATATGCTATCGGGAAAGCAGATTTATCTCCTTTTTTTGTCCACTTCCGTAAAGAAGTATCCCAATGTATCCACAAACATATTTGCATCAAATAATTCTTTAATCTGGCTCCTGTTCATCCATACAGCCTGTGCCACTTCATCCGTTGTTGCGTTGCTAAGATCAACCTCTCCATCATACTCAAACAGCCAGACATCCATAATATCGTTATAAATCCTGCCATCTATGACTTTTCTTGTCTTTGTGAAAAGAACTTTTCCATTTTCCGGCTTCAGCTCAACACCCACTTCTTCCCTGGCTTCCCGGATTGCTCCCAATAAACTATTCTCGCCTTTAACAACCGAGCCTCCTACACATTCCCACATCAATGGATATGCCGGTCTGTTTGCAGAACGCTGTGAAATAAGATAATCTCCCTTTGAATTTCGAATCCACACATGTACCACCAAATGATATCCATCTATCGGAAGTTGTTCTCCCCTGACATGGTCTTTTCCTATAAGTTCCCGATTTTCATTATACAAATCCCAGATTTCTGCATCTGGCACATGCTCCGGGTTCATTTGATCTAACCTGTTGCAGAATTCCACAATCTCTTCTCTCCTACATTCCAAATCTTCTTTATATTCCACTGAACACAAACCAAGACTGTCGCAGCATTTAATATCCATATGCCCATAGAAATGTTCTATACTTGCAATGATTCTCTCACATTCCCTCATACCGGGTCCTGTTCTTAATGCTATGGAATATCCCTTCTTACCACTACTTATTTTGGCATGTGGATCATGTGTATTGCACCAGGGAGTGCATCTGTCAATAAAAGCTTTAAATTGTCCCGGTATATCCGCCCAATATGATGGAGACACCGATATAACAATATCAGCCCATTCGTATTGCCCGATTATCCTGCCAACATCGTCATTCTGAACACACTTTGCTGTATTATGACATGTCCTGCATCCTTTGCAGAAATTTATATCATAATCGTCAATACATATGTTTTTAACATCATGTCTCTTTTCCAAACAATCCGTAACTATTTTAACAATTTCTGCTGTTGCTCCATTTCTTACGGGACTGCAATTCATTACCAATACCTTCATTTTTGACCTCCGTCCACCATCTTAGTAACACCCAAAGATATTCTATCACAGCTTTCGGGAGTTTTCTACAAGATCCGCTGCCGTGGAATATCCAGAAAGCAGTTTTAGTTTTATGCTTTCATCAGCGTAAGCACTTCTGTTCGAATCCTATAATCCGGATAAAGTTCTCATTACCAGATCTACATCTTTATTTTCAAGCTCCTGAATAATATGCAGATATGTCTTTTGTGTTGTAGTCATACTTGCATGTCCCAGTCTGCGCGCAACACTTGCGATAGATACACCTGCGAACAGTAACAGGGAAGCGTGTGTATGACGGAGGTGGTGACGACAAAATTCGACAAAGCGTGACTATATAAGACGCAGTCAGATAAAAAGACGTGGTTACTATTCACGGGGCCGTGCACCCCGCTGCACGGCATCCGAGCCAGTAAAGTAGTGGTTTCCAGCATCCAGCCCCTCGCTGAAAGCGACTTTTCAATGGGCTGGATGCGTTACTATGAGCGGACGGCTAGTCCGTGAATAGTAACAGACGTGTCGAATAAATGAAAATAGGGCAGAAATATTCTTGAATATTTCTGTCTTGCGTGCTACACTATTTTTGTATTCAATAATAGACTTTGCGGAGATGTACAAATGAAATATTCCAGATATAATCAATTGTGTAGCCTAGAAACAGATAGTCATTATTATCTGCTTTATAATTTTTTGACAGGCGCATTGGTTAAACTTGATGAAGAACACAAGCGCCTCTATGAAAACATTCTTACGGAAAAAGGTCATGATGAAATCTGCGCCTTTTTGTTGCAGAATGGATTTCTTGTTGATCAATTTGACGAGTTGAGTTATCTTCAGCTTGGGAATAAACTTACCTGTACTGATAATGAGTTGCTTTCTGTTCTAATTGCTCCTACACTGTCTTGCAATTTTCGATGTCCCTACTGTTTTGAACATCATGGGAGTGGCATGATGTCTAAGGAAACTCAGAATGCTATCATTCAGTTCATTGAAAAATCAATACAGGAAAATCATCACAAGCAGATTTTTGTATATTGGTTTGGTGGAGAGCCACTGCTTGGTATCAAAATAATTGACAGCATGGCTCAGCGGATTTTGAAAATTGCTCAAAAGTATAATGTTTCTTATGCATCTGCAATGTCCACTAATGGCTATCTGTTAACTGCGGAAAATATGGATATTTTAGAACGAGCAAAGTTGAATCGAATTCAGATTACGCTTGACGGAATGAAGGAAACTAACGATATGACCCGAATTCTTGCAAATGGAGCTGGGTCCTTTGATACGATTATTTCTAATCTTCGACAGATGAGGACGCCTATTCAAATTCATATTCGTAGTAATTTACATAAGAAAAATGCAGAAGAATTTGCTCAACTCAAGCAACTTATAGACTCTATTGCTGCAGAAACTGGGGTAAATATGTCCGCTTATGGCGCGCATATGGCTACATATGAATTCAACAACGAAAATGTGGATGATATGGTTCTTTCGATGCAGGAGTTCTCCAATGTCCTAAAGAATGTTGGCATAATAGGTAACAGTAAGACAAACCATACTCGTTTTGCTTTTTGTGATGCGGCTAAGGTTTACTCCTATTGCTTTGATGAGCGCGGTAATCTTTATAAATGCTGGAATGACATCGGAAATCCCTCCCGTGCCTATGATAATGTATTCTCCGCAGTTAAAAGTGGCTTGAATTTGGCCTCCACTAATGCAACGGCTTTTCTAGCTCACAGTTTTCCGGAAGATTCAGAGTGTCTTGAATGTAAAATTCTTCCAATTTGCATGGGCGGTTGCGTTTTAAAACGAGTTTTGGAAAAACACAAGACCTGTTCACCAGTTAAATATGACATAGATGGATATATTAACAAGAAATATTTGCTTAGTGTAGGCATAGATGTTGCAGATACAGGAAATTAAAGCAGACATAAATACACTTTTACTTAAGGGAGGTGACAATAATGGAATTGATTTACTCCGGTGATAATCTGGAAGAAAAAATTAAGCATGTAACCATGTACGCATCGTGCCAGGGGGATACCTGTGATTCTCACGATGGCTGTGGTGAACAGTGCAACCATTCCTACTGTCGTTATTAAGCTCTGAATTCAAGAATAGAGAGAACCCGTTTCAACCTGCTAAGTTTGAAACGGGTTCTCTCTACTGTAACACCTTTGACTATATGTTTTGCGAAAACTTGTTTACCGTATTCTTTCTTACTATTGAGTTTGAACAAAAATACTATTTTTTTCAATGAGATTAAAAGGAATGATTAATTTTTGTCTTTTGCTTGACATAAGGGTGGCGAAGTCCGTGAATTGATATTACAGAAATACCACACTCTTTACAATGTCTTGTAAGAACATCATTCACTGTAGAATTATATACTTTCGATTCACCGACAAAAATGGGCTTATCTTCCGGCAATCCCTTCACCAGCTCTGAAAACTTAACTACGATCTGCCAGTCAATCTGTATTTTCCTTACTGATGAACTGTTTTTTGTTGGCAGAAATCCTCCGTCGCCCTTATAATCCCAGGTCTTGCTGATTGACAATGTCTGTCTTGTAAAGTCAAAATCAGCCGGAGTAATAGCCAGCGCTTCGGAAAAACGCATGCCAGTCTTCGCAACCAAAAGGATAAACCAGTCCCAGTTCGGCTTTTCTTTTATATCAAGATTCGCAATCAACATATGCAGCTCGAACTGGTTCAGGTATTTTATCTGATATAAACATTAATGATTCATAAGCGGCCTGATCTCTTTATCTAAAGTTTTTCTTAATTCTGCCATCATCTGCGTGTAATACTTAAACTTCGGCAGTGCTCTCTCCTGCGCGGCTTTATAGCTTGTATAATCAACCGTTGCTTTGATCGCGCTTTCATTTGGAATCACACCGTCTCTGTAATGTGCCGCTGCATACATGACGTCCTCCTTAGAAGCATACCAGGTGATACAGAAGTCTGTGATTACTGCATCAATACAATCCTGTTTCATATTTTCAACGATATTGAGAATGGACTTCCCTTTATATTTTTTCTCGTCTAACTCAATTTCATATATCAAATCAGAATCAACCTGTGCAGTTTTTGGATTGTAGTTACAATGACCTGCCTGTCACTGGATTTTAATTTTTTCTTTAAATCATTCACATTCTCTGTTTCATCAACATCAATCAGGCCATGATTCGCATACGCCCGAAATGCCATTGTGGTCTGCGCGTCCAGATCTTTTCGGTCAATCAGAAAGATTGCCTTATCTAAAGCCGGGATATCTTCTTTTCTGTATGTCCATTGGGAATCTCCATAGACCAACTGCTCAATTAGTTTATTTTCTATCATGGATTCTGACTCTGACATTTTTATCCTCTCCTTCGCTCATTATGATACCCCTAGTAATTATCAAAAATTGTCTTCGTAATGCCGCGCCTGTCTGTTACCTTAATTTTAGTTGTCAACTTTCTTTAATCTTTTACTATTTCCCAATATCCATTCCTCGGAGAGCCATGACGAATTAATATGCCATATGTTTTAAGTCTTTTAATATTGGCTTCAATATTTCTCGTTGAAATACCTATTACTGCCGCCATTTTCTTTGCCGAAAGCTGCGCATCTTTTGATAGTAATACGAGAATCTGCTCCTGCGTACTATTCAAATTATTCCGATGTTCTCCCGATGCTTCCCCGATGCTTCCCCGATGCTTCCCCGATGCTTCCCCGATGCTTCTCCGATGCTTCTCCGATGCTTCTTCAATATTTTTATGCTGTTCTACTGAAAAATCATTTCGAAAAAGATTCACTCGAAACATATTATCAAATGCCTGAAACCTCGGTGTAGGAAGTCCATAGCTTTTAGCCGCCGCAAGAATTCTTTTTACACCTGTCCCCCAGGATTCTACAAGACCCATCTTATTGAATATATTGGCAATTGCCCTGTTACGAATTTTAGAATGTCCATTCATAAGCTCCTCATAAGTAAGTCCGTTATAAAGCCCGCCCGGTGAGGACACTTCTAATCTATCATCATAAATTGCTACCTGAACACAGGAATCATCTACCAGGTTACGGTGACAATGAGCGTTTATGATCATTTCACGGATTGCCTCTAAAGGCAGTTCATAAGACTCCTTTCTAACCAAACCGTCAATCTCTGCGCCAAGGCGGATATTCCGTAATACAAAATCTGTCGTTGCTACAATCTGCTCATAAATTGGACCTGAAAATTCCCGTTTATCAAGAAATACAGTCCGATCCGTCCCTTTAAATACAGCACATTGGGTTTTGGAGAACGGAAAATAATCTGATGTCATTAACACAAAGGCATTAGATGCCATCAGGGTATCATTCTCTCTTTTTAGCAGTTTCCAATTAATAAGCTGAGTAACAGTCACATCCCGCTTTGGAAGACCCATTTCATTTCTAAACTTTACAATATCACTGCAAAGCTCCTCCACCGCATCCTCTGTAACCTCATATCCCACACAAGTCAGCTCGTCCCAATAAATCCTTGCCCCTTCCATCTCCAATTCTTTAATTTTCTCCGAATGAGCAGGTCTGGACGTCCCGGCAACCCGGATAAATGTACCTGTAGCCTTCCCTTTGGATTTCAGGTAGTACGGCCTATTTGCTCCCGGCATGACGGTCACAACGATTATAGTTTTTCCATCCACCGTCTGAGGCTCAATATTAGGAACAATCTGCGGCTCACAGGAATCTGATATGGCATTAGAAATACTATCCATCATTCTAAAAAGTTCGTCCTCATCTACCCCGACAACTTTTTTAGTTTTATCATCCACGCCGAAAATCAGTTTACCTCCTTGTGTATTTGCAAAGGCAACAATGGACTTTGTATATTTTTCCGAATCTTTGGGAAGCATTACCTTAAATTCTACATTCCTGGATTCGCCGTGAACAATTTCTTCAATTGTCATTTTGCAGACCTCCTATCAATAAATTTGCTTTAGGAACTATACTTAATTTTGAATTTTGGAATCTGATGCTTTAGTACCCCGTTTCGTTTTCCAGATTTACCACAATCCACCTTCCATTCCGATTTGATCCTTCTCTTATAAGAGAACCTTCTTCCTGCAATTCTTTTATTGCCTTTTGAATCTGCCTTCGGGTCAAATCAAGTCCTTCCATAAGCTGTACCTGAGTCATTTCCGGTTTTTCTCCCAAAATGTCTAATACCGCCCTCTTTCTTTCAATTCCATTATTTAGCTCCTTTTTGGCTCCTTTTTGGCTCCTTTTTAGCTCCTCTTCGGCTCCTTTTCGGCTCCTTTTCGGCTCCTTTTTGGCTCCTTTTCGGCTCCTCATTAAAAGCATTTACGAATCCTTCATGCACAAACAATCTTGAGATAAAATAACTCCTTGCTTCGTCTGTTTCGAATTCAGGTTCAGGGGAACCATTTGTCTTTAATGCATCCAAAATTTTCTTAAACCCAGTATTCCAGCTCACGCTCATCATAATCATCGGTATACCCCTTAAATCTAATCTTGGGCTTACTCATAACAATCCCCCCTCAGCCATTCCAATAAGTTCATTTAACGACGACATAATTGTTTCATCTGCAGAAGCCAGCTCTTTGAGAAGTGATATGAATTCCCCTTGAATCTGTTCGATTTCTTCATCGGTTTTCTTCATGTCAGCCAAAAGGTCATTCAGATTTATCTCTTCTTCCTTCTCAAAAGTATTACATATCTTGGAATATTAAGGTTAAAATCATTCTTCTCTATATCTTCAAAGCTGGCAAGAAAGGACTCCTTATCTACTGTCTCCCTCGAATCATGAATAACGGAATCTATATGTTCATCGGTCATGGAATTCTGCTTCTTACCTTTTTCATACTTCCGGGAAGCGTCTATAAACAGCACATCTCTTCCTTCCCTGTGTTTTTTCAACACAACAATACACGTAGGAATAGATGTGTTATAGAACAAATTAGCTGGCAATCCAATCACGGCATAGATGTTGCCCGCCTGAAGTAATTTTTCTCTTATTTTCCCTTCTGCCGCCCCGCGGAATAAAACGCCGTGGGGTAATACGATAGCCATAGTGCCGCTGTTTTTCAAATGATATAAACCATGCAGCAAAAACGCATAGTCCGCCTTCGATTTAGGTGCCAGCACCCCGTAATCACTAAACCTTTCATCCTGTAAAAATCCGGCTGCGGCACTCCATTTTGCCGAGTAAGGGGGATTCATAAGAACCATATCAAAATTTGTCTCTTCACCGGTAGGCCAGTCTCCATCCAAAGTATCCCCATTATGAAGAATTTGATTCTCCGGCACTAAAGCAGGTATAGGTTAATTGGGGTTCGATCACATAATGACATTCTGCTTTAATCTGTTCTTTTAATTCTTCAGCGCTTTCATCTTCCAACGCTTCCTTATAAGCTTCTAACGCGGCTTTTAGCGATTCCGGCTTTTCATCATAGATCAGATCATAAGCCTTGAGCAAAAATGAATCAGATAGATATTTATAAAACACAATTCCTAACAAAGTCCTTTGCTGTTTTCTAATTCCGCCATTTCATTTTCCTCCGCTATCTCCTTTAGCACAATAATATGATACAAGCATGACGTTGGGACGCATAAAACACCGTCTGCCTGCTTCTGATATCTCTGTGTCTTTTTGAATTTTAACAGCTTTATTATACCACGCAGCAAATTTTTTTAATATATAAATACACAACACTTTACAATTTTTAATTATCCCACGCTGATGGTCACAGAATTATTCTGTGCAAACGCAAATTGATTTGGAGAGATGCCGTGCAGCCGCGTCTGATCGGCTTGCCCACCTACCAGATTCCTATCGTTGACTTTTTGCGCCTTCCCACATATACTATAGAATAGATGTAAGAGGCATGATTATGGCACAGGCAACTTTCAGCGTCCGCATGGATGAAACATGAAAAGCTGGAACGATTAGGAGTTCACGCGTCTTAATACGTATACTATAGTTATACTGGCGCGCAGTATATATCTTATTGGGAGGGTGTTATTTATGGGATGTCTGGGAAATATATTGTGGTTTATCTGCGGGGGATGTTTAAGTGGGCTCAGCTGGACGCTCGCCGGATGTCTGTGGTGTGTGACGATTGTCGGAATTCCGGTTGGACTCCAGTGTTTTAAATTTGCGTCCCTGAGCTTTTTCCCTTTCGGGAAAGATGTCATATACGGGGGCGGCGCAGGCTCCCTGCTTCTCAATATTATCTGGCTGGCGGCTTCCGGGCTGTGGCTTGCAGCTGAATCTGCCGCAATCGGCGCCGCCTTATGTATCACGATTATCGGCATTCCGTTCGGACTGCAGCATTTTAAGCTGGCACGGCTGGCGCTGATGCCCTTTGGGGCTATTGTAAGAACGGGACATTTTTTACCATAATTCGGGATGGCAATACTTTTATTGGCTATTCCGCTCCTTTCTTACGATAATCCTTTGGAGACATTCCTTTTATCTTTTTGAATACCTTAGAAAAATATTTCTCATCCCGGAACCCCACCTTATAGGCTATCTCGTAATTTTTCAGATAGTTATGTTCCAGGTAGCAGCATGCCCGTTCGATCCGGATCCGGTTCAGGTAATCTGTAAAACCGCATCCAAGGCTCTGGTTTAACAGAGTAGACAGATACCCGGCGGATATTCCAAGCTTTTCCGCAATTTCAGACAGTGTCAGTTCCTCGGAATAATGCTCCATAATATGCTCCACCGCCTCCCGGACAAAGGGATTCGACAGTTCCATACTGCTGCCGGATCCGGTCTGTTCTTTTACTCCAATATATTCATCTGCCAGATGGTTTAAACAATTCAGAATATCTGCCGCCCTCGCGGGCTTTAAAAAGTAATCCTTTGCCCCGAATTTCAGAGCCTCCTGGGCATATTTAAATTCATCATACCCACTTAATATCACAGTAACCGGCGACAATCCGGCCTTTGCGGCTTCCCGCATCACATCAAGTCCTGACTTCAGAGGCATCTGCATATCCAGGACCATGATGTCCGGCTGATGCAAAAGCAGCAGATCGATGGCTTCCTGTCCATTTTCTGCTTCGTAAATATAAGTAAATCTGTCTGTATGTAATTTTATATATTTTGCAAGACCAGAACGTATTACATCCTCATCATCTGCAATCAATAGCTTTACCGGCACCTATTTCCCCTCCTCATACGGAATTATCAGAATTACAGTTGTTCCTTTTCCCACTTCACTCTTTATGTCAAGTAAAAAATCATCATGATATCTCAGTTCTAGTCTTTCTTTAATATTTTTAATCGCATATCTCCCAATTCTCTGCTTCGCATAATGATCCTGCTCCTGCGTCCATATGGAATCAATCTGGTTCTGGTTCATTCCGATTCCGCTGTCCATAATCATAAACTGAAGCTTTCCTTCTTCTATATGTGCTGATACACTCAGATGGCAGGGTGTACTGACATTTTCAAATCCATGCACCACCGCATTTTCTACAAAAGGCTGAATCACTAGTTTCGGTATCCTCGCCTTCTTTGCAGCTTCCTCCAGAGAAATATTATAATTCAGCCTTTTGGAAAACCTGACCTTCTGAATCTGAAGATATCTTGAGACCAGTTCCATCTCCTGTCCTACTGTCACTTCCTTTTTCCCCTGGCTGAGTACAAGCCGGAAAAGCTGTGACAGCGAAAGAATGCTCTCTGCAATCTCCCCGCATTCTTTTTCAAGGGCCTGCCAGTACAGGGAGTCAAGCGTATTATATAAAAAATGAGGATTAATCTGCGCCTGCAGGGCTGCCAGCTCACTTTCCTTTTCCCGGAGGGTAATCACGTAATTTTCATTAATCAGCGTCCGGATATCTGCAACCATCTTATTAAAGCAGCGGGCAACCTCTCCGACCTCATCATTCATATCAATTTCCAGACGCTGTTCAAAATCCCCCACTGAAAATTTCCGGATTGCCTCGCTTACCTTTCGCAGAGGTTTTGTTACAATATTAGAAATGATGATGAGAAGCGGCAGCAGGCCAATCATAATACCTGCCAGAAGAAGGAGCGGCATATACACAATATCCAGTATCTGCATCTGAAGATTGTAGCCTGGTACGGCTTTACAGACAATGCACCCATTCTTGTCCACCTGGCTGCAGACAATATCATAACCATGAAGCTTAAAATGAGCTTCACGTTCTCTGTAGTCTTTTTGAACAAACTCCCTGCTTTTCAGATACTGATCCACTTCTTTATCCAATACTCCTACGCTGCATAACACATCTCCGTCAGGAGCGATGACAATAACTCCTTCCTGTTCATCCTGCACCATATTGCTGCAAAGTTCCTGGAATCTTTCCTGCCCGACCCCTATCACAATATATCCCAGAGTTTTCTTCTGTGCCATATCCAGTATCTTCCTGTACAGCACCACTTTCTCGTCACGATTGGTCAGATATGTTCCTGCATTTCCTTTCGGAATATGTTTCCAGAGAACCGTAGTCTCGCTTTCCATGGTTTCCTGATAAACCGGCGTCTCCCTTACGCTCTCAATATCCGGCATGTTCACACTTCCGTCCATTCCTCTGAGAAATGGACGGACGCCGTTCTCCGGATAAATTGCAATGGTTTTGATATGTCCTTTGAGTGCAATCATATCCTGTACAATCTGCATTGGCGCCGCCTCTGACCAAAGCCTTGCATTCCCGTTCAGCGCTGCGGGGTTATCCTCTTCTAAAAGTGCCTTAATATCATCATTAATACAAATATAAGTAGAAAAGTCCTTAATCTCTGTCTGTAATACATGTATGCCTTCTGCCAGCGTATTTACATTGTTCAGATCTGCACTTTCCCGTTCTGCGATATCCTTATGATAATTATAAAAAAGCAAGGCGACACATATCAGAACCAGCACAGGCGTAATAATTGCATACCCATAAAATATAAGCTTTGCCTTCACACTTAATCCATTAATCCATCGCCTTACCTTCTTCATCGTTCTTCCTCCAGATCCTATCCTTTTACAGCGCCCATGGCAACACCCTTTGTGATGTGTTTATTGAGAATTACATATACAATAACCGCAGGAGCAGCAGTAAGAGCCATAACCGCAAACTGCACCGCATAATTAGAAGAATACTGTCCGGTAAATTCAAGCACAGAGAAAGGAAGAGTTTTCCATTTCGGTGAGCTTAGATATGTACTTGCCATAATAAACTCATTCCAGTTATTTAAAAATGTCATAATTGCTACCGTAGCAATGGAAGACTTCAGCATTGGCATAATAATCTGAAAAATAATCCTGTAAATGCCGCAGCCATCCATAACTGCCGCTTCCTCAAGCTCTACCGGAACAGATTCCATAAAACTTGTCATCAAAAACAATCCCTGCGGGAGCGAGAATGCTACATATGGAATCAGCAGCGCCCATATTGTGTCCGTTAACCCCAACATGTTATAAATCTTATAATTCGGCAGCAATGTGGCATGAATCGGTATCATCATCCCCATCAGAAGCAATGTTTTTACAAACATGCTTAGCTTCCACCTCATCCGTCTGCAGGCAAACGCCGCCATGATGGATACCAGAATTACTAACAAAACCGCAAGTCCGTTTATAAGTACGCTGTTTTTTAAGTATAACAGAAAATGCCCGTCCACAAAAGCTTTCACATAATTTCCCCACTGGATTTTTTCCGGGATAACCAGTAATCCGCTGGTGAACATTTCAGTACTATTGGCAAGAGAAAAATCCAACAGCCAGATTAGCGGAAAGATCTGGATAACCGCCACAAAAATCAGTATTGCCCACAATAAAAACTTTGTAATTTTTTTACTCCTCTGCCCTGCCATTTTCATGCCGCCTTCTCCTCCCTTCTTCCACTAAGCCTTCTGACTTTTCTTTCATCGCGGTCTTCAAATACCTTATTCAGAATAACTGTAGCTGCCAGACATATGACAATAAACACAACGCCTATTGCATTGCCATATCCATACCGGAACGCTTTAAACGCCTGTTGGTACAGATAATTTGCCGCGAACTGCGTGCTGTTTCCAGGGCCTCCATTTGTTAAAAGATATACCGTCTCCATTTGTTTCAGGGCTGAAATCACTGCCATTGTCACATTTACCTGGATAACCGGCTTCATCAAAGGCAGGGTAATCCGGAAAAATGTGGTTTTCTGGTCAGCACCATCAATTGCTGCTGCCTCGTAAAGCACCTGATCAATATTTTTAATTCCAGTATAATAAATCAGCATTCCCCATCCGAAGCCATGCCAGATTAATACAATGAGCACTGCCCAGATCGCCGTATCTGTTGAAAACCAGTTTACATCTCCTTTCCCCCCAAATGCCTTTATAATATTATTTAAAAGTCCAAAGTCCGGGTTGTAAATAAACTTCCACAGATATGCAATTACTGCCACTGATATTACATTCGGAATAAAATATACACAGCGGAAAAAATTTTCGCCCCTTCCGCCTAATTTGTCCAGAACTGCCGCTACAACAATTGCCAGCGGATGCTGGATGCAGATAAATCCAATTGCTAAAAACAGTGAGTTCCTGAGAGATGTCCAAAATGCCGTGTCATGCATCAGCTCCCTGTAATTTTCAAACCCAGTCACAGAATAGGAACCCATCCCTGAATAGTCCGTAAACCCATAATATACGCTTAGGCAGATTGGAGCCAGAATTGCGAAAACAAACAGTAAGAGCCCTGGCAGCACTAAACTTAATATGACTAATTTATTGCTATATAATTTTTTCATGTATTTTCTCCTTTTTGTATCCTGCCAAATCTTTTTATAACACAGGCGCCGGAACAAAAGTTTCCTGCGCCTGAAAAAACCACTCTTATTTTATTCTTGCTTATTTGCAGGCTGAGCCAATGGTATCAAGGAAATCCTGTACACTTGTGCTTCCGTTTGATACACTTTGTATTTCACTCTCAATACTTGTCTTGAATACAGAAGGACCGCAGTCGTTAATCGGAGTACCTGATACGCTTGTCGCATGATTGACAATATCTACAATCTGTTTCATCAAGTCTGTCTCCTCTCCTGTCATATACTCTGACTGATCCTGTGCTGACATTCCAACGCCGTTCTCCCATCCGTATTTTGATAATTTATCTGGCTGGTACATAT
The DNA here is from genome assembly GCA_947566645.1 of uncultured Lachnospiraceae bacterium. Lineage (GTDB taxonomy): Bacteria > Bacillota > Clostridia > Lachnospirales > Lachnospiraceae > CAPEBR01. The sequence goes on along the minus strand of CANOKL010000027.1, from coordinate 6,792 downwards.
AATTTAAAAATTTGACCGCTTCATCCTTCACCTCAGATTTTGCAGAGACACCGTATCCGCCTCCATTCCATGCTGTAATATCTGTAGCTGCCGCCTTTCCTCCGTCAACAGCCGGCATTGTAAATACCCGGATATTCTCTCTTACCTCTTCCGGAATATCTTCGTTCAGCGCCATCGAAGCCTCCCAGCTTCCTGTATAAAACATAGCCGCCTGTCCATTCGTGAATAAGTTCATCGCAGTTCCATAGTCCTGGGAATCATATCCTTTCTGGAACAGCTTTGCATCGGCAGATTCCTTCAGCAGCTCTGTAGCTTTCACAAGATTTTCATCTGTAAAATCGCCCTCTGAAATTGCCTTGGAAATAATATCCGCACTTTCGGTGCCAGTCAGCTGGAACAAGATGTCAGTAAGATAAATAGCCATCGGCCACCCGTCCCCTCCGTCCATTGCCATCGGGATCACACCCTTGGCATTAATCTTTTCTGCCAGAGAAAGGAGCTCATTATAGTCTTTTGGAATCTCCCATTTATTATCCTCAAACATCTTCTGATTATAATAGATGCATGCAACGTCTGTATTCCTCGGCAGGCCATACAGCTTGTCATCATATGTAAATCCATTTAAAGAGCCTTCAATAAATTTATAATCTGTATAATCCTCCTGGTTCAGCTCAGCCAGGACTCCCGCGTCAACTACTTCGTCAAGAAATGCCGGCTGTCCCCAGATGCTTACTACGTCAGGCATGCCCTCCATAGAATATGCCTTGAATTTCGTCTTATAGGCCTCCTCATCAAGCGCCTCAACTTCAATCGTCACATTCTCATTTTCCTTCATATACTCATCAATAATCATCTGCTCTACCAGACCCTGTCCTGTTTTCCTGTCCGGCAGATTGGAAAATACCTTTAGCGTTACCGTATCGCTTCCTCCTGCAGAATTCCCGCCGGACTCCTTATTATTCGAACTACATCCGGCTGCCATTGTCACAACCATTACTCCTGTCAATAAAGCTGCTAATAATCTTTTCTTCATGTTACACTTCTCCTTTTTGATATCGAATAAACGATCACTTTTTTACAGCCCGTGCAGCCCCCACGCCCTGCTCTTAAGGGACGGATGCTGCACAGTCTACTGATCTCTGCAAATTATTTTTATTTGATTTTAACTTTCTTTGTGTAAGCCGGAGACCCTGCATATCTGGACTTTCCTGACTTGCGGACTGCCTTTACATAGAACCGGTAGGTTTTCCCTTTCTTCAATCCTTTCACTGTGTACTTCAGGGTCTTTGCGTTTACGGATTTCAGTTTCTTGTAGGAGCCCTTCCCCGTCTTCTGGTAAATGTCGTATCTGCCTGCTTTCGCTGCCTTTTTCCAGGAAATCTGATAAGATGTCCCGCTTACCTTCTTAAGCTTAAGTCCGGTTACTTTCTTTGGCCCTGTCGTCCCTTTTACAGTCCTGGAGTAATCTCCATAGGAATTCATGCCGCCAGATGTGAGCACCGCACGTACGCGGAATTGATATTTCTTATTGCTTGCCAGCTTTTTGTTCGTATAGGTGGTTCCCTTTACAGTTGCCGCTTTCTTCCATTTCTTTCCGCTCTTGCGGTATACCTGGTACTGGCTTGCGCCGGCCACCTTTTTCCAGCTGATCTTTATGGAACCAGTGCCTGCGCAGGATGCTTTTACGTTAGCCGGCGCTGCAAGTTTCTTCACGGTAACTTTACACTCTGCGTATTTTCCTGCCACAGACGCTGTAATCGTTGCTGTTCCTTTACCAATTGCTTTCACTGTACCGTTGCTTACTGCTGCTACCCCGGAATTACTTGTTTTCCATACGATTGTCCCTTCCGGAGCCTGCTTTACATGAAGCTTTACTTCTAATCCTTCGTAAATAGAAACAGACGTCTGATCCAGGACGATATTTTTCTCTGCCGTCTGATTTTTGGCAGGCTTCCATACATAAGTAGCTACATTCCCTGCCGGAACAGCTCCTATAAACTGCTGCCCGTCCATAACAAACTTAAAATTCTGTTTTTTCTTCGACGCATTAACAACTACTGCCGCCAGCTCATTTGTTTCCGGATTCTTAAACACAACATTCCTGATCGAAGCTTCATTTCCTTCATCAGATGCTACTCTCACATATCCGGGACGGACAAATCTGGTAAACTGACCGGTAATATAGAATTCTGGCATAGCCCAGTAATCACTGCTGCTTCCTGCAGCCCTGGCAAACATGGTTGGATCCGGTGTGCCAGGCCACTGATGAATCCCTATATTGCTGTCCAGCATGGTCACCCATGAGTTATAGCTGATTGCGTTATTGCGAAGATAGGTAATAATCGAATTCGCTCCTTTTGTACCCCATACAGAACGCTCTGTCAGGTTTACAGTCTGATTTTTGTTGTTCCCTTTATTCAGATATTCGTCATAGATTTTCTGCATGGTCTTCATATCCCCTGAATAATCATGGAATGCAATTCCGTCAATCGCATCCATTGCACCTTCTACTGATGCAAGGGCCTTTACGTAATTCTCTGCAATACTGCAATTGTGGTCAAATGCCCAGAGCTTTACGTCCTGGATGCCGGCTTTACGCAGGATCTCGCTGTTTCCAAGCAGCTCCTTCATCTTTATAGCAAGCCTGCCCTCTTGTTCACCGGTAATCTTACAGCTCGGATAATTAAATTCATCACCCGGCTCATTCTGCAAAGTCATACCATAGACCGGAATTCCCTCTTTTGCATATTCCTCCAGGAATCTGAGGTAATACATTGCCAGATCCTCTATGTGTCCGTCATTCAGGGTACCGCCTCTTAAGCGTTCGCCTTCTCCTTTAAGCGCATTTCCTCCATATTTGGATGCATCGTCATTTTTCATCCATCCCGGCGGCGTCCATGAGGATGCAAAAAACTTCACCTCATCTTCCACTCCAAATTTCTTTGCTGCTGCCTGAACCATGTGAATCGTATCAATAATTCCCAGATCCCGGTCTTTCTGAATCGTAAATCCTGTCTCTCCTTCTTTCGGATACCAGTTTGGTTTAAAATCCGCCGGCATATTTTTAATATCGTCGATATCATAATAAGTATAGAATCTCTGTGCCGTAAAATCCGCGGTAGCAATCGTTACGCGGAACAGTGTCATCCCGCCCTTCTGCGGATCTACAAGGTCGTCAATAAACTGCTGCTTTACATCATCCTCCAGCTGGTTCAGATTATAGATTGTTGACTCCTCCAGTGAAGTTCCCATTCCAAGGAATGTCTGGAAACTGGTGTCAGCATCTACATGAATTGTTGTCATCTCCTGGCTGTCTATGGTAGTAAGATCCAGCGCCTCCTTTTCGGACAGCTGATTCTTCATCTGTGTCGGATACTTATACCATGACATATTCTGGGCATTTTCTGTTGATGTCATCCACACCTTTACGGCATCCTTACCCACAACCTCTCCCCTGGATTCTATTGGGGTCTCGTCAGCCGGATCCTGCCCGTCGTCATCTGTTCCCTCGTCCTTCGGACCCTTTGCCTCTTTCAATGTAAATTCTATATAATCCAGTTTTGCACTCACTTCTTTGCTGGAATCCATGATCTTGACAGTCCATTTCCCTGATTCCGCTACATCCAGCCCTGTAATTGTAAATTCTTCATATCCATTGGTAGCACCTCTGCCTGGAATGACCATAGTAGGATTGGGATCTCCTTCCTGGTGAATGCCGAATTTAAAGTTTGTAAACTCTCCTTCGGCCGGCTCAGTTACTTTCATCTTTAATGTCACATCATAAGTTCCTGCCTGCCGGAAGTATACCTTCCATTTTCCATTTCCCCAGTCTTTTTTACTCCACTGCGCATAGCCGGTATTCACTCCGTCCACAGTCTCATTCCCTGTTGAAATATTATAGGAATCAGAACCGCACCATTCTCCTTCCAGCCTGTTCTCATTTGCATCAATATCAATGGCTTCCTGATACATTGGAATCTTCTGCTCCGGCTGCTTTTCAGGCTCCTCCGGCCTCTGGTCTGTCCCCGGTATGCTTGTCTGTCCTCCGGTTTTTACAGAAGTTCCGTCCTTTTTAAGTCCTGTCCCTCTGGGGAATAGTACTTTTTCAGGATCTGATTTCTGATTCAGATATTCGGGATACCATGTCCATGTAACCGGGCAGGCTGCCGTAAAGTCCTTTGCAGAGTCCAGCATAACATCTGCAATTGCATCACCCTCACTGCCTGGAAGCCACGCCTCAACAATTGCGTCAAATTCATCTACATAGTCTGCAATCGCAACCGGCCTGCCAGTCATCAGAACCAGGATTGCCGGCGTGTCGCCTTTTGTCTCCAGTACTGTGTCCATTACCTTCAGATCTTCTGACGGCAAAGTCAGATCTGAAGCAGCTTTGTCGCCATTTGACTCTGCGTAAGGATCCTCCCCCCACAACAACAACTGCAGCGTCTGCTTCGGATGAAACCTTGCCTCTGGCATTGTAATCTACTTTTTTTCCGGCTTTTTCTATAAATCCTTCCAGAATAGTTGTTCCTTCTGTTACCTTATTTCCTCCGCTGGGGTTTACATTGCCGGCACTGTTATTCCGGTCCAGTCCGCCCTGCCAGCTGATGGTCCAGCCTCCGCACTGCGCCCCAATATCATTGGCTTTATGGCCTGCAACGGTGATTTTTGTTATATCCGCATCATCCAACAGATCCAACGCCGTTTTTCCATCTTTTTCTACTTTATCATTTTTTAATACTGTTAAAGTCTTTTCTGCCGCCTCTTTTGCTGCAGCGCGGTGTCCTTCACCGCCAAATTCATTCATAAGCCTGTTCTCTTCCTCTGACGCAACTTCCTCCTCAAACAGACCCATCTCAAATTTGGCCCACAAAATCCTTGATACCGCATCATCCAGTCTCTCCTCTGTGATACTGCCGCTATTGATGCCTGCTACAATCGCATCCATGCAGTTTTCCCAGTCATAGGGTTCCATAAACATATCCACGCCTGCATTCACGCTTTGCACCACTTTTTCTTCGTAGCTGTCTGCAGTAATCTGGTCAACGCCATTATAGTCACTGACCACGAATCCTTTGAAGCCCAGCTGTCCTTTTAATACTTCTGTCAGAAGGTGCTGATTTGCATGGCATTTTACATCATTCACACTGTTATAGGATGCCATTACTGTGTAGGCGCCGGCGTCAATTGCTGCCTTATATGGTTCAAGCAGTCTCTTTTCTGCCATCATCTGATCAAAATCCTCTGACGTAACGTTCCCCTGATTGACGCCGTTATCTGTCTGTCCCTCGCCAATGTAGTGCTTTGCTGTTGCTGCTACGCCTTTTTCCTGAAGCCCCTCTACATAAGCTGCTCCCATATCTGATACAATTCCTGCATCTTCACTAAAGCATTCGTAAAATCTTCCCCACTGCTCTGAATCCGGCACTCCGAGCGTCGGTGCAAATGACCAGCGGATCCCTGTTGCTGCGATCTCTTCTGCTGCCGCCTCTCCAACATTCCTTGTAAGATTTTTGTCATTTGCCGCACCGAGGCCGATATTATGCGGAAAAATAACTGCATTGCCTACATTGTTATGTCCATGCACTGCGTCTACACCATAGATTATTGGAATACCAAGACGGCTTTCAAGAGCCGCGCTTTTAAACTCATTAACACGGTTTTCCCAGTCAATGGCACTGTTCCCGGATTTTGGAGCCGATCCTCCTCCGCTAAAGACAGAGCCTATCCCCTTTTCCTTAACCAGTTTAGGAGTTGCCGGCCTGTTTCCTTTTGAGCTTCCTCCGCCGTTGCCCTGTTCTGCCTGCACCATCTGCGCTGCCTTTTCCTCTAATGTCATAACGCCCAGTAATGCATTCATACGTTCCTCTGTTGCTTTTTCCGGATCCTGATAGATTTTCTTTGCATCTGTCACTTCCTGGTCATCCGGATCCGGCGTATCTGGTATATATTCCTTCGTTAGCTGGAACTCCAGATAATCAAGCTTCGCATTCAATTGACCAGACTGCCATTTTTCTGTAGTATCCATGATTTTTAAATAGTAGATTCCCGGCTCTTCGGCAATAAATGTATCATATATTTCTACGGTCTGGTACTCTTCACTTGCTGAAAGCGTAACAAACTTTTCCTGGGGATCAATGATCTCTACATTTCCATCATTATTTTTCCCTATACTGTTTCCAATACCGCAGACCAATGTACCTGCTTCTTCTGGTCTGATCTGTGCGCTTACTTTATATTCTCCTGCCTTGCTGAGATAAAATGTCCACTTTGCATTACCCCAGTCCTGTTTTGTCCATTCTACATAGCCTGTTTCTCCTTCTACGCCTGACTCGACATGATAGGAAGAAAAATCACCGCTGGTGTTATGATATTCTCCCTCCAGCCTGTTCCCATATTTAGAGATATCGATTCCTCCCTCGATTGTCTCAATGTCCGCAGCACCGGCTCTGCCTCCTGCATCGCCCTCTTCTTCAGCAAATATCTGTGCTGCGTCCTGTACTTCTTCCGCCAGTACTGTTTCATATGTACCCGATAACATTGTGATTACAGTCATAACCACTGCTATTACCCTGGCACACTGCCTTCTGTAATGTCCCATCACTTTTCCTCCTTTTAAACACGACAGGCCTTTGGCTTCTCTGACTCCAAGAGCCTGTACATTTATTCTATGTCTAAATTTTAACATCATCAGATTGCACAAAACAGATAACAAAAATTGAAAAAAGTGTAATCTTTTTAACTATAGCAGAGTTGGGGACGGGTTATTTTTAAAAATACCCCGTCCCCAAC
>CANOKL010000026.1 GCA_947566645.1 uncultured Lachnospiraceae bacterium | reverse complement strand
GTCGTTCATAAGCTTTATCATTGTCAATTTTTTCTATTTCCAACTTCTTAGCCATGAAATCCTCCTTTCGTATTCTACATTATAACCTTCATCCGTCCCCCTTTCAACATCTATACAGCACTTTACAAGATTTTCAAAAATTCTTGATAAAAAATACATACAATCATCACTTTTTATTGTATAGTATAAGCGTCAACAAATCCTATAAAGAAATCCGTACGAAACTCTTTGACCATGCTGCGCATAATGGATCCAATTATTTAAATGAGCACTGTTTTGTCAGTGTCGTACTCCATGTGCCCGCCTCCTCCCCTAAAGATACCGTGTATCTCTTCGTACCTTTAGGGTACCGCCTGTGGACAAAAAAGGAATCGAAACTGGAACTGGCCGCACAGATGGTCCGTTCCGTAATGCCTGCACTTGCTTCCTGTAATCAGGTGATCCTGCTGTGTGACAGTTGGTATCCGAAAAAAACAGTCCCCGGACTGGTAAACGAGTTCCCGAATTTTGAAATGATCTGTAATGTGCGTGTTGACACGGTATTATATGACTTTCCCGGAGAACGGACAGGGAAACGCGGCAGGCCGCGGATCCACGGGGAACGAATCCGTCTGAAGTGCGGCTAATTATAAAAAGTTGTAAAGTGCTGATAGTATTGCATATGCTACATAAAAATGCTAGAATGGATTTGTGATGATTTTAAACCGAAATGGCAAAAGATGATACTGAAGGGGTATACAAAGTGTTAGAAATAAGATATGTACAAAAGGAAGATCAAACATTCTGGCATCAACTTGATAAGCATTTGCCAGAACAAGAATTTGACAATAAAGTCAATGATAGAAGAGGATACATTCTGCTAGACAATAACAAACCTGTCGGCTTACTAAGATACAATCTTTTTTGGGATAACATACCATTTTGTACAATGCTGTCCATAGACTGCAAGTATCAGCGACAAGGTTATGGAAAAATGCTCGTAGAATATTGGGAAAACGATATGAAGTCTCAAGGCTATGGTATGCTTTTAACATCTACACAAGTTGATGAAACTGCCCAGCATTTTTACAGAAAACTAGGCTATAAGGATTGTGGCGGTCTTGTTATTGACACACCCGGATATAAACAGCCAATGGAGCTTTTCTTATCTAAGGAAATTTAAGGACTATTATTTTAAAGAATTATTAGAAAAATATCCTACAAATGGTTATTTTACAAAATCAGATGCCAAGAGTATAAGTAAGTGCATACTGTAAGAGATAATATAAACCGCTCCAATAGGGGCGGTTTTTCTTACTTTTTTATAATTTCTTATTATTTTATACATATGGCATACACAACATATACATAGCCTATGTTGTGTATGCCATATGTATAAAACGCCTTAAATGCGATAGGATTGATTTTAAAATCCTCTAATGACAGTTTATGATTCTGGAGCATTTTACGGCTTTTGGGATGGTTCTAACGGCGTGTCTGGCAAGAAAATAACAACACTCTCGGCTTGACACTGTAAAATCTGACATAACTTTTCTAATGTGTGCATTGTTATACTCTTGTTTCTCTTTAAGTTGGTTATGGTGTAAGGGCTGAAATTGTGCTTGTATATAAGCGTATATGTTGTTATGTTCTTCTGCTTCATCGTGTTCCATAGTGGCTCATAAGAAATCACAAGATCGCCCCCTTCCTTACGTGTTTTTGAATATTTTTATTATCTTATATAAACAAATGCTTGTATATTAACAAATCTTTGTCTATAATAGAGTATGGTGCTGTTTTTAAACTCTTACACAGAAAGGACAAGAAATGGACAAATTTGTAAAAAAACTGGTGAATAACCATCTGGGGGCGTTTATGAATAAGAGTATAGACGCTTTAGCATTGGCTGATGAAACATACCTTCACGACAGTACGGCGGCTGATGAACTGGAAGAACGCTATAACACTCTGAATATTCCTGAAAAGGGTAGAATTGTTATAAATGATTACATAGCGTGTCTGGCAACAAAAGAACATAAAATGCGGGATCTGGCGTATCTGGTGGGTGTTGCTGATAGTATTAAGCTGTTTAATGGTTTAGGGGCTATAAAAGATATAGGGGAATGAGTATGACACAAGAATTATTTGAATTTCTGCTTTTTCACTTAGTAGATAACATAAAACTTTATAATTTATTATGTAATACCTACCCTGAAATGGAACAACGGTATATAGAAAAAGAAGAAGAAAAAAATAAGGCAATATATATACCACAAGCGGAACTTAACCGTATGAGTCACAATGTATGGCAACGACTGTGTGATTCTTTTCCTGAGTTGGACAGAAGCAAATTTTAATAATACCGAGATTGAATTCTTCCTGGCTATCATCCGCTATGGTTCCATCACACAGGCCGCTGAAAGGCTTAAAAAAACTCCGAATCATATTGGCCTAGCATCGTCTAAAAGTATATGCCGCTCCATCGCAGTGCCTTATATCAAAGCAAAAAAATAGAGACCCGGCAGTCTCTTAACATTCCAACCTACAGAAGAGTCTTTATGCTGCAACATAAAGACTCTTCTGAAAGCTTCTACTATTCTCTCTTTTTAGAGGATTTAAAAAAGACAGTTTCTCATTGGGATGGATTTCGGGTTTTGTAGCTTTTACAAAACCCATAATTCTTTCTTTACTGTTCCATTCCCTTCTCCTTAAAATTCCGGAAACACCATGCTTTCCATAAATATCCGCTCGTAATTTTCTGTCTCTGCCAGCTCCATGTATTCCATCTTTAAAGCAAGTTCCTCCATCTCCCGTTTTGCACCGTTCATGCGTATCAAAGGGTAACGGTAATCGTTTTCAGACAGCTTTTCCTTTTTTATAAATGCTCCTGTCTTTTCTACAGTTCTTGTCCGAAGAAGCTCTTTTGTCACAGCCAGTATTCCGCTTCCGCAGATTCCTTCCGGTCTTCCGTCGCCAATCACCGCCAGCTCCACTCCCTGCTCCGTAATTCTTACATCCTCTGCCGCCCCGTCCGCTGCACGCATGCCAGACCGGATATTCATACCCTCAAGCGCCGGCCCCGCCGCGCAGGAACAGCATAGAAGCCTCCCGCCGCAGGCAAGTACAATCTTCCCATTGGTTCCGTATCAATAAACAGGACATTCCCCCTCTCATTCTTCAGACCGCACACATAAGCTCCTGCCACAATATCCGCCCCGATATACGCAGATACCTGGGGAAGGCAGTACAGCACCGTATGTTCTCCTGCTTTGATCCCCGCATCCTTTGCCAGGAGCCTCTGTGCTTCCAGAAACTCCGGTTTATAGGGCTACCGCCCGATGAATCTAGCATCACTACAAAAAGCAATTATGGCGAATTCGCCATAATTAAAAGCCAGATTATAAATCCTTTCCCAAATTTCCAAAAATTCCAGAGTATTTCTATTCCAGAACACAATATCTACGGAGCCAAAGGACGTTTGTGCGGAGAACCGTCTATCATATCCTTGTTTTTCATCAGCTCATCATCAGGAAAATCCAGATAATACAGATCCGACAAAAAATAAAATTGATCTTCGACATAGAGATACCTCCCGGACAAAAGTAAAGCCCTGCCTTTCGGCAGGGCTTTACAAACATTTTAATCCTTCGTTATGCGAACTTTTGTCGATAATATACAACCAGCTAAGCCGATGTTTTTTTCCTGCAGTAAGACTGAATTGCCTGATCTGCAAATTCTGCGGTTCCTTCTCCGCCCACTTTATCAATATTGGCTGTAAAGTCACCGCCGCCTGCATACATTGCCCCCAGTCCCAGTAATATCTCATCCGTACAGGTGTAGAAATGCTCTGTAATAAAATCCTGCAATTTCTTTGCCAGGCTGGCAGCCTCTTCGCCGTCAGGGCTCTGATCCCTGATTCCGCCGAACTTTACAAATATTTCCATCATACCTACATTGATCTTCTGCTGCTCTTCCCTGCTTCGTCCCGCTGCCCTTTGCTCATACTCCTTATAGGCCGCCGTCTTACCCCAGGATGCTTTTGCCTGCTTAGCATACTCGTCGATTTTTCTTGTATCAAATGCCTCAAAATTCATATAACTTACTCCAATCGCTTTTATTCCACAGGCAAGATCAATCAAATTCTGCAAATGATCCCTGCGAAGCTCAAGCAGATGAATCTGCTGTTCCAGTGCCTTGCTTCGGTCAAAATCCGGACTGTCCAGGATATCCCTGATCTCTTTCAGCGAAAATTCCAGTTCTTTGAATAGCAGAATATGCTGCAGCCTCTCCAGAGCCGCGTCGTCATACAGGCGGTAGCCTGCGTTTGTAACTTCTGTGGCCGGCAGAAGTCCAATCCTGTCATAATGGTGAAGGGCGCGTATGCTTACTCCGGATATTCTGCTAACTTCATGTACTGTCATCATTTTTGATCACCTCTCTCTGTGGTGATTCTATCATAAACTATTACATAAGGTCAGAGTCAATACCCTTTTTGCATTTTTTAAGCGCCGCTTCAAAATACTATGAAAATCTGCATCTATTATATCTTATTCACTGCTGCCGCCAGATACTCATTGCTGACTTCGGCAAATTTTTCGTTCTCCACCGCTTCCGCAAGCTTCATATCAACCGGCATTTTTCCAAGCACCGGGATTCCAAGCTCTTCTGCTACTTCGTCAATATGGCTCTCGCCAAATACCGGGATCTTCTTCCCGCAGTCCGGACATACAAGATAGCTGTAATTCTCTACGATTCCCAGTACTGGTATATCCATCTGTCTGGCCATATTATATGCCTTCTTTACGATCATCTGCACAAGATCCTGTGGAGATGACACAATAATCACTCCGTCAACAGGAAGAGACTGGAACACGGTAAGCGGCACGTCTCCGGTTCCCGGAGGCATGTCCACAAAGAGATAATCCAGATCTCCCCAGATGACATCCGTCCAGAACTGTGTCACCACTCCTGCAATCACCGGACCTCTCCAGATAACCGGATCCGATTCATTTTCCAGAAGAAGATTAATGGACATCATCTTCGTTCCGTCCTTTGCCTCACAGGGAAGAATTGCATCTGCATCCTCTGTCCCCATAGCCTTCTCATGAACTCCATACATTTTCGGGATGGACGGGCCGGTAATATCCGCATCCATGATTCCAACGGAAAATCCCTGCTCTCTCATCATGCGGGCCAGGGACGCTGTCACCATTGATTTTCCAACCCCTCCCTTGCCGCTGACTACTGCGATCACCTTGCGGATATTCGATGACGCATTCACTGGCTTTCGGAAATCCTGGGGTTTGCTGCTGCAGGAATCTGCATGAGCGCAGCCCGCACAGTCTGACGGGCTGCAGCCGTTTTGCTGCTCTGCCATATCTGTCACTCCTCTACACTTTTTTTAAGGTCTGCGCAGCAGATGCACAGACCCTTTGATTCTTTATTCGTAACTGCTCAGTACCTTCACAGTTACATGCAAAAATCCATTTGAAATTGCCTTCGGCAATGGGATTTTTGCACTCCTGAATCACTTTCTTACGGTCTGTGCAGTAAATACCCTCGCTTCGCTGGGGCAGACCCTGCACAGACCTGCTGAGTAGTTACCTTTATTCAACCGCTGCAATTACCTCAATCTCACAGAGGGCTCCCTTCGGAAGCTCCTTTACTGCGAAACAGCTTCTTGCAGGCTTTGATGTAAAATACTTTGCGTATACTTCATTAAACGCGCCAAAGTTTTCCATATCTGACAGGAAACAGGTTGTCTTTAACACATGATCAAAATCCGTTCCCGCCTCTTTCAGCACTTCACCGACATTTTTGCATGCCTGCTCCGTCTGTCCCTCAATCGTATCAGACTCAATGTCATTCAGCTCTGGATTAATTCCAAGCTGTCCTGCTGAATAAAAAACTCCTCCGTGAACATATCCCTGTGAATACGGGCCTAACGCTTTTGGCGCCTTCTCTGTTGCTACTACTTTCATAATCAGACCTCTCCTTTACTTTCTCAAAAATAATCTCTGCGCAGTATGCGCATACATCCTGTAATAATTCATACCGGCTTCCCTGTATAAAACATTACTGAATTACTTCTATTGATATATTGTACTACCTTCACCCATGTATTATCAAGAGCTTTTTAAACACAGCCTTCGTTTTTTTCTGCCAAATGGTTACTATTCACGAACTAGCCGTCCGCTCATAGTAACGCCTTTAACGGAGCTCTTCCTTCTCCCTTGTCACATTCCTGAGCCATTTATATTTCCTGTATCTCCAGATACAGATTGGCACTTTTATGATCTCGTCACTCATCAGTATGGCATAGACTACCGGCACCCCCGCGTGGAAGACAAATGCCGCCACTCCCCCTAAGAGGATGGAACAGCCCCACATGGTCGTAACATCCATGTAGAGCCCGAACTTCGTATCTCCGCCGGAACGGAAGATACCACACACCATCGTAGTATTGAATGCCTGCCCCACCACAAAATAAGACATGACAAAAAACATAAAGGTAAGATAAGACTGTGACTGCGCTGAAAGCGTCAGCACCCGGATCACCATGGGGCCTGACAGAAGGATCATGCCTCCTCCAAGACCGCCCAGAATCAGGGACAGCCAGATAAACCTCTTCGCATAGGCCCTGGCATGCTCTGTCTTCCCTTCTCCAAGTGTTTTCCCGAGCCAGACCGCCGTTGCACTGGATATCCCGAACACCACCACCTGGGCCAGCTGCCTTGCCACCTGGGCCACGGAATTTGCCGCCACTGCTTCGCTGCCAAGGTGACCGATAATCGCAGTGTTGCAGGAGGTGCCAAGTCCCCACATCATCTCATTGAGGACAACCGGCATAGCGTACCGTACATAATCAAGAAACAATACCTTGTCCATATGGACCAGATGCCTTACCCGGATTTTTACAATATCATTTTTATAACGTGCATACAATAGTACCAGAACCAGCTCTGTAATGCGGGCGCATAAGGTTCCGACGGCAGCGCCCACAATCTCCAGCCTCGGCGCGCCGAACATGCCGAAGATTAAGACGGCATTGATGATAATATTTACAAACAGTGAGACAAAGTACACCACCGTTGCCACTACCACCCGCTCAATGCTGCGCATAATGTTCAGATACACCTGTGTCACTGCCATAAAGAGATAGGACAGTCCCACAATCCGCAGATACTTCGCACCTTCCGTTACGACAACCGCATCGGAGGTATAGATCCGCATCAAAGTGTCCGGAATAAAAAATGCCAGCACAGTAAACACCGCCGCCACCAGAATTCCGGATGAAAGCCCCATGCCCAGAATCTTTTCAATCGTATCGGTATCCCGCTTTCCCCAGTACTGTGCCGTCAGAACCGTGGAGCCGGCCGTAATTCCGAAAAAGATCAGCATCATGATAAACTGGATCTGCCCGGCAAGGGAGGCCCCTGAGAGCACCTTCTCCCCTACCCGTCCCAGCATAAATACATCTGTTGCCGTAACGCCCACATTGATCAGATTCTGTACCGCCATGGGCACTACCAGGGCGAACACATTTTTATAAAAGCTCTTCCAGTCAATATTCAGATTATCTGTGGTTTGCTGCCTGATAGATCTCATACACATCCTGCGCTGTAAGTTTCTTAAAACAGCCAAGTTTAATGGTATCTCCCTTTGTGGCATGCTCTGCCATCTCTCTTAACACCTGGTCTTTCTGCACGCCGATACTCATGTCCCCCAGACATACCGGCATATGAAGAGAGCGGAAAAACTCCTCGGTCTGTTCGATCGCCTGAAGCGCAGCCTCCTCCTTTTCCTCTGATTCAATATTCCAAACCTTTTTTCCATAAGCTGCAAATCTCTCGATATCCAGCCTCCATACATGCCTCGCCCAGCTCCCCCAGACTGCTGAGAGAGTTGCGCCGTGGGCCTCGTCAAACCGTCCCCCAAGCTCATGCCCCAGCTTATGACATGCAAAATCCTTCGGCCGCCCAAGGCCGGTCAGCCCGTTATGGGAAATGCTTCCGCACCACATAAGCTCGCTCATGGCGTCATAATCCGTCTGATTCTCATAAGCTCTTCTTCCATTTCTGATCACAGTGCGCATCAGTCCTTCCGCGATCTCATCTGTCAGCTCATTCCCTTTCACCGGGGTAAAATATCTCTCCAGAGTGTGCATCAGAATATCCACAATTCCGCAGGCAAGCTGGTATTTCGGAAGAGTATACGTAAGCTCCGGATTCATCACCGCAAATGCCGGGCGCACGATGTCCGAGTTAAATCCTGCCTTTCTGCCGGTTTCCTCATTGGTAAGCACAGCAGAATCACTCATCTCGCTTCCTGCCGCAGAGATTGTAAGTACTGCCCCCACCGGTAGGGCCCGGCTGGTCTTCGCAGTCCCTGACCAGAATTCCCAGAGATCCGTGCCGGGATTCGCAGCGCCCACTGCCACTGCCTTCGCCGTATCAATAGCGCTTCCTCCTCCCACTGCAAGGATCAGCTCTGCTCCGAAAGAAACTGCCTTTTCTACCCCCTCCCGTGCAAGGGAAAGCCGTGGGTTAGGCTTTACTCCGGAAAGCTCTTCCCACACGATTCCTTCCGCCTCGCATGAATGCCTCACCCGTTCTAACAGCCCGCTCCTCTTTACGCTGCCTCCGCCGTACACTGCCAGTACCTTTGATGCACCGCACGCCTGAATCAGCCTGCCTGTCTCTTCCTCCGTTCCCTTTCCAAAAACCACCTTCGTGGGCATGTATTGTACAAATTCCTTCATAAATAATTACCTCCTCTTTTTTTCTTCTATTCCCACAATTTCCCTGTCAGATAAAACACTGCAAGCTGGGTTCTGTCCCGGAGCCCCAGCTTCTCCAGGATGCCGCTGATATAGTTCCTCACCGTTCCCTCGCTCAAAAACATTTCCCCGGCAATCTCTTTATTGCTAAAACCCTCTGCCACAAGTGCCGCCACCTCCTGCTCCTTCCCGCTTAACCCGTACTCCTTTAAGTCAGAAGCGCTCTTCGTATTCAAAAGTCCCGGCAGCTTAGCTGTAATCTCGGTTCCGAACACACTCTGCCCCATGCATACGGCACGAAGCGCCTGGGCAATACAGGCATAATCCTGCTTTAGCAGATAACCTTTCACCCCGTACTTTAATGCCTTTACAATGTACTCATCATCTAAAAACGTAGTAAGAAGGAGAATCCTGGCTTCCTGGTCAGAAGAGAGGATCTCTTTTGACGCCTCCAGTCCGCTCATCTCCTTCATACGGATATCCATAAGCAGCACATCCGGCCTGTAACTCTGGTAAAGGGTGACTGCATCCTTTCCATCTGCACCGGTTCCCACTACTGTCATGTCCTCATTTGCCTCCAGGATCGTCTTAAGCGCTCCTGTCACAAAGACATCATCATCCACAATCACAATTCTCACGCCGCATCCTCCTTCTTCGGCACCGTAATATAGATCCGGAATCCCTTCTCATTCCTGATCTGCACGGTCCCTCCTAAAGCCTGGATCCTGTCCTTCATATTCTGAAGACCGAGTCCTCTGCCCTCTCCTTCTAAGCCTTGAGTTACTGAAGCCCCACATCCCTTTCCATTATCCTCAATCACAAGCTGGTACAGCCCCGGGTGCTCCCTTACTGTAATCTGTATCCGGGACGCATCGCTGTGCTTCGCCGTATTATTAAGCGCCTCTTTTACTATGGCGATAAAGCTGTATTTCAGCTCTCCGGGCAGCACATATCCCATGTCATAAATAAGCGCCGTCTCACAGAAGGTATATTCCTCCACGAGTCCTGTGAGAGCATCTTTCAGATTAATGGAGTCATCGTGGAGATCATGGACACTTTCCCGGACACTGGTCATGGCAGCGCCCAGCGTATCTTCAAGCTGGCAGAGCGCCCCCTCCATGGACTTCTCCCTGTTCATGGCTTTCAGCGCACCTGTCATCAATATGGCGCGGGAAAGCATATGCCCTACATTATCATGAATCTCTCTTGCAATCCGGTTCCGTTCCTTAAGCTTTGCCGTATAGATCTCATCATCCTGCTGTTTCTGAAGATTCTTGTTTCTTTCCTTGAGCAGAAGATTCATCCCCCTGCCGTCATCCCGGGTCCTTTTGACCGTCTCTTCCAGTCTTTTGTTCTCCTCTGTCAGACAGACGAGAAAACAGGCTGCCAGAAATCCAAAAAGCAGAAACACCAGAAGCTCCTGATTTTTCCTTCCATAAAAGACTGCGCAGAGCACTGCCAGAAGCACTGCGGATATGCCGGTTCTGTGCTCCCATCTTCCAAAGCTGTACAGCACCGATGGAGCAAATAACAGCATCTCCGGGAAAAAACATGATACCCCCAGGAAAAGAAAAAGCCAGCATTCCCTCCTCCTGTCAGATACAGTCAGGTGCTCTGCCGATATGCAGACCAGCGACACAAGAAACGCAATTACAAACCCTGTATCAACAGGCACAAACATAAGACACATAAAGCAATACAATAACAAAATTCCCTGCCCGGTGATTTTCCTCATAATTTCTCTCCCGGGAAATCTTTCCCTCTGACCCGATGTCTATTACACTCCTGAATCAATGTCATTTAGTTAAGCCAGTACACAGCGTCTGACATGATGTAGTTCCCTTGAAGACCGTTGGAAAACGCCGGCACTTAGCGAGGTTTTTCACGAGCTTAGTACCGCTGCGTTTGGAACCGAGCGAAAGCGTGTCTGAAAGAGAACTACATCATGTCAGACGCGTCCGGCTTAACGAAATGACATTGACTCCTAAATAGTAACCTTATTACATTTGTCACATACTGTCCGTGACATAAGACACTACCATTATAAAGTGAAGTTTTTTATAATACAAGTAAAATATACTAGAAAAAGGAGAGATTCCATGATTCATATTGAAAATTTAGTGAAACGCTATGGCTCTTTTGTAGCCCTGGACCATCTGAACCTGGATATCCAGGAGGGGGAAGTCTTCGGTCTCTTAGGTCCCAATGGCTCTGGTAAAACAACTGCCATCAACTGCCTTCTGGCGCTTCTAAAATATGACAAAGGCAATATCACAGTCTTTGGCCGCCAGATGCATCCAGACAGCTATGATCTTAAGAAAGATATTGGAGTTGTCATGCAGAATGTTGCTGTATTTGAACAGATGACTGTCCGGGAGAATATTGACTATTTCTGCGGATTGTATGTCCGGGACAGAAATGAAAGGCAGAAGCTTGTAGATGAGGCTGTACGCTTTACCGGTCTTGAAGATTATCTTAAGATGCGCCCGAAGAAATTATCCGGCGGACTCTTAAGGCGGCTCAACATTGCCTGCGGCATTGTCCACAAGCCCCGGCTGATTATTATGGATGAGCCCACAGTCGCTGTGGATCCCCAGAGCCGCAACCGGATACTGGAGGGAATACTTGAACTGAACCGTCAGGGCTCTACCATTATATATACCTCCCATTATATGGAAGAGGTTGAGCAGATCTGTTCCCGTATCGCGATCATCGACCACGGGCAGGTACTGGCAACAGGAACTACCGAAGAGCTGAAAAGCATGATTAAAACCGGAGAAACCATCACCATAGAAACCATTCATCTGGGGGAAAATGAATTAGACGGAATCCGGAAGCTTCCCCATGTATTTGACCTCACCTATGAAGACCAGGTACTAAAATTACGCTTAAGCAGTGCAAAGCATAATCTCATCCGGATCCTGAATTACCTTCAGGAGCATGACATTGCCTTTGGACGGGTATTTTCAGAGCTTCCGACTTTAAATGATGTCTTCCTTGAAATTACGGGAAAAGAGCTGCGGGATTAGGAGGTGCAGGACATGTTCTTTTTATTTAAATACAGATTTCTACAGACCATACGGGAAGTCTCGGTCATGTTCTGGGCTCTTGCATTTCCTGTCATACTGGGAACCCTTTTCTACTTTTCCTTCGGCTCTGGCATAGAATCCACAGGCGAGGAAACATGGGATACTGTAAAAGCCGCAGTGATTACGGAAGATGACTCCTCGGAAAATGCAGAAGCATTCCGCACATTTCTTAAGGAAGCATCTGGAAAGCTGCTGAAGCTTCGCTGGGATGCTACTGAGGCCGAAGCACTGGAAATGCTGGATGAAGGCAAGATCACCGGGATTTATTATGTAAAAGACACCCCCTCCCTAACAGTAGGGAAAAATGGACTGGGAGAAAGTATTCTCACCGGAATTCTGGACAGCTATAATCAAAACTACGCCCTGATCCATGAGATTGCCAGCACACATCCAGAGCAGCTTCCCCAGGCTTTCGAAGCGCTTAATGATTACCGTCAGACAACCAGAGAAGAAACCCTTGGCGGACAGACGCTGGATCCGAATGTGCAGTATTTCTTCGCGCTCATTGCCTATGCCTGCTTATCCGGCGCCTTTCTGGGTGTGCGGGCAAGCTTTGACACTCAGGCAGACTTAAGTCCTCTCGGTGCCAGAAGAAGCGTGACGCCGACCCATAAGCTAAAGCTTGTTATCACGGACATGACGGTTCTTGTCCTGATACATTTCATCAATATACTGATTTTAAATGTGTATATCTCGCAGGTTCTTGGCATCAGCCTGGGAGATGACCTCCCTTCCCTGATTCTGGTAGACTTCATGGGAAGTGTGATCGGCGTCTGCATGGGGCTCGCCTTTGGCTCAATCAGCAAGATGAGCCTGAACATGAAAATGGGGTTGTCCGTTGCACTTACCCTTGTCCCCGGCTTTTTAGCAGGACTCATGTTTGGAAACATGAAGAATCTCATTGAGCTTCACTGTCCGGTCATCAACCGCCTGAACCCTGCAGCAGTCTTAAGTGATGCTTTTTACTGCCTGGGAATCTATAATGACATGGAACGCTTTACAAGATGTCTGCTCATTCTGGGCGCTATGAGCATCCTGCTGTTTATTACTGCATTTCTAGGTGTAAGGAGGGAAACCTATGATAGTATTTAAAGGCTTTTTAACAATCACAAAACGAAATCTCCATATGGTATTTCTATATATTGTCATCTTCCTGACCATCAGTATTGCCACCCAGAAGCTTCTGGGACCTCAGAATTCTGTGAGCTTTAAACCGGAATCTCTGAATATTGCTGTCATTGACCGGGACGGCGGCGAACTTGCGAAAGGGCTCACCTCCTATCTCGCCTCCTACCACACAATAAAGGATATCCCGGATGATAAAAGCATCCTCCAGGACCGTCTCTTTTACCGGGAAGTCTATTATATTGCAGTCATCCCGGAGAACTTTGAGGAAAGATGCCTCAAAAACAACGAGACCCTCCCTGTCACAAAGATTCCCGGAGGCTCCAGCGGCTTTTATGTAGACCAACAGATTGATACCTTTTTAAATGGCGTGCGCATTCTAAATGCAGGCGGTTTTTCTGTAAAAGAGGCGGCCGCACAGATCATCAGGAATGCACAGGAAACCCCGGATGTCACGCTGATCGACAAAACCGGGCATGGAGGGGACATTCCGGGACACGCCTTTATGTACCAGTATATGCCTTATATTATCATTTCCATCTTATGCTATACTTTAAGCTATATTATGCTGGAATTTAACAGGCCGGATGTGAAGAAAAGAATGCAGTGCTCCGCTCTGTCCGTCCGGACGCTGAATCTGCAGCTGTTTCTGGGATACGCAGTCATCGGCCTGGTCATATGGTTCATCTGCTCCCTGATGGCTGCTATCGTATACGGGAAGGAATTGCTGACGGATGTGCATCTGCCTTATTACCTGATAAACAGCTTTGTCCTCACCATTGTGGCGCTGGCAATCTCATTTTTCGTAAGCTCATTCCTGAAGTCCGATGATCTGGTCAGCGCTGCTGTCAATGTCCTGACACTAGGGATGTCATTTTTATGCGGAGTATTCGTATCCCTGGAGATACTTGGAAAAGGCGTCAGAACCGTGGCGCACTTTCTCCCGGTCTACTGGTATGAGGTCAACAATAACCTGATCGCAGGGAACCGCACTCTGTCTTCATCCCAGATGACAGAGCTCTGCCAGGGGCTCATCATACAGCTTCTCTTTGCCGCAGCGCTGCTCGGGACAGCACTGGTATTCCGTCGGAACCAGGCACAGTCGGAAGGTTAATAAATTGGGGACGGGGCATTTTTAAAAATGCCCCGTCCCCATTAATCATCAAAAGCCTCTTTCATTTTATCCATAAACCCTTTTTTCTTTCTTCCGCCTGTCCCGCTGCTTTTATTTTCTCCTCCAGAGACTGTATTCAGCGTATTCCCTGAAAGCTCATCGAATCTGCGCAGCGCTTCCTTCGCCTCTGCACTTAAACGGTCCGGCGTCTGGATTACCAGTGTCACATAATGGTCTCCCCGCATCTGCGAGTTGCGCAGTGACGGAACCCCTTTCCCTTTCAGGCGTACCTTCGTATCTGTCTTCGTGCCTGCTTTCACATTATAGATTACCTCGCCGTCAACCGTCTTAATCTTAATATCTGCACCAAGAGCTGCCTGGGCAAAGGAAATGGGCACAGTGGAAAAGATATGCATATCCTGACGCTGGAAAATCGGATGTCTGGATACAGTCACTTCAACAAGCAGATCCCCTCTCGGTCCGCCGTTCACACCCGGCTCGCCCTTTTCTCGGATACGGACACTCTGCCCGTTGTCAATCCCTGCGGGAATAGACACCGATATTTTCTTCCTGCTGGATACAAAACCGGTTCCTCCGCAGTCTGAACATTTTTCCCGGATAATCTTACCTGTTCCGTGACAGTCCGGACATGTCTGTACATTCTGTACCATTCCGAAGAAGGACTGCTGCGTATAGACCACCTGTCCTTTTCCGCCGCACTTGGAACAGGTCTCAGGAGAAGTACCCGGCTTCGCACCGCTTCCGCCGCACTTGGAACAAGGATCCTTGAGGATCACATCCAGTTCCTTCTCACAGCCGAACACGGCTTCCTCAAACGTAATTCTTACACTCTTTCGGATGTTGGCGCCTTTCATTGGTCCCTGGCTTGCACGTCCGCCTCTTCTGCTGCCGCCGAACAAATCACCGAAAATATCGCCGAAGATATCACTAAAGTCCGCTCCTCCGAAATCAAAGCCTCCGAATCCGCCTCCTCCGGCGCCGCCTTCAAACGCAGCATGCCCGAACTGGTCATACTGGCGGCGTTTTTCCGGGTCACTAAGTACTGCGTACGCTTCTGAGGCCTCTTTAAACTTCTTCTCCGCCTCCGCATTCCCGGGGTTCATATCAGGATGGTACTTTTTGGCAACCTTGCGGTACGCCTTTTTTAAAGTCGCGTCATCCGCATCTTTTCCAACACCAAGGACTTCATAATAATCTCGTTTCGATTCTGCCATAATCTATCCCTTTCTTTTACCAAGCACTCCCGGAAACTCCCTTGCACCCATCTTTGGGGCTGAGTTTCCGGGAATGCTCTTACTCAGTATAGCTGTGCATACGGAAATTCCGCGGGATCCGGCTTCCCGTAATACCACCTGGTATTCCTGGCCTGCCAGCTTCCGCGGAACAGCCTTCTAATGAAGTACTTTAGACCTATACCTCTTTATAATCTCCGTCTACAACGTCATCTCCTGCAAATCCGTCCGGTGCCGGGCCTGCCTGCGGGCCTGCTCCCATATCCGGGCCTGCTCCCTGTGCTCCTGCTGCCGCACCTGCCTGCTCATACATCTTGGTAAAGAGCTTCTGTGCTCCTTCCATAAGCTTTTCCTTTGCTGCCTTGATCTCGGCAATCTGTGCATCGGACATATCATCCATATTTACCTTCTCAAGGAGCTCCTTTAATGCCTTGCAGTCAGCCTCTACTGCTGCCTTATCTGCAGAGTCAAGCTTATCGCCGACTTCTCCTAATGCCTTTTCTGTCTGGAATACGAGGGCATCTGCATCATTCTTTGTATCAATACCCTCTTTGCGCTTCTTATCCTGAGCCTCAAATGCTGCTGCCTCTTTTACGGCCTTATCAATATCTTCATCAGACATATTGGAGCCTGCTGTAATTGTAATGTGCTGTTCTTTACCTGTTCCAAGATCCTTAGCGGATACATTTACAATACCATTTGCATCAATATCAAAGGTAACCTCAATCTGCGGTACTCCACGCGGAGCCGGCGGAATTCCATCCAGTCTGAACTGTCCGAGTGACTTGTTGTCTCTTGCAAACTGTCTTTCACCCTGCACAACATTAATATCTACTGCTGTCTGATTGTCAGCCGCTGTTGAGAAGATCTGGCTCTTCTTTGTCGGAATAGTCGTATTCCTCTCAATCAGTCTTGTGGCAACGCCGCCCATGGTCTCAATGGACAGGGAAAGCGGAGTTACATCAAGAAGAAGGATGTCTCCTGCACCTGTGTCGCCTGCCAGCTTGCCTCCCTGGACAGAAGCTCCGAGAGCCACACACTCATCCGGATTCAGTGACTTGCTCGGCTCCTTGCCTGTCAGACGCTTCACTTCTTCCTGTACGGCAGGAATACGTGTAGAACCGCCTACCAGCAGCACCTGGCCAAGCTCGGAAGAAGAGATGCCTGCATCAGACAGTGCTCTTTGTACCGGCTCTGATGTCTTTAATACCAGGTCATGAGTCAGCTCGTCAAATTTCGCTCTTGAAAGGTTCATGTCAAAATGCTTCGGTCCTTCTGCTGTTGCAGTAATGAACGGAAGATTAATGTTTGTTGTTGTTGCAGAGGACAGCTCCTTCTTTGCCTTCTCTGCAGCTTCCTTCAGTCTCTGGAGTGCCATCTTGTCTGTTGACAGATCAACGCCCTCCTGCTTCTTAAACTCAGCAATCATATAATCCGTAATCTTCTGGTCAAAGTCATCTCCGCCCAGTCTGTTGTTGCCGGCTGTAGATAATACCTCAATCACTCCATCCCCGATCTCAATGATGGATACATCAAAGGTACCGCCGCCAAGGTCATATACCATGATCTTCTGTTCTTTTTCATTGTCAAGTCCATATGCAAGGGCTGCTGCAGTAGGCTCATTAATAATACGTTTTACATCAAGGCCTGCAATCTTCCCGGCATCCTTCGTAGCCTGGCGCTGTGCGTCATTAAAGTAAGCAGGTACGGTAATAACCGCCTCTGTTACCTTCTCTCCAAGGTATCCCTCTGCATCTGCCTTAAGCTTCTGAAGAATCATTGCAGAGATCTCCTGGGGTGAAAACTTCTTATCATCAATCTTCACCCTGTAATCAGAACCCATCTCCCTCTTAATAGAAGAAATGGTCCGCTCTGCGTTGGTGACTGCCTGACGCTTTGCCGGCTCTCCTACCAGACGCTCGCCTGTCTTTGTAAATGCTACTACAGACGGTGTTGTCCTTGCTCCTTCTGTATTCGCGATAACGGTTGGCTGGCCGCCTTCCATAACAGCTACGCAGCTGTTGGTCGTTCCTAAATCAATACCTATGATCTTGCCCATTTTTATTTCCTCCTCTTGATTAAAAAGTTAGTTTGCTACTTTTACCATACTGTGTCTCACTACAGAGTCACGGTACATATAACCTTTCTGAAGCTCCTCAGCTACTACATTCTCGCCAAGTGTTTCATCCTCCACATGCATGACCGCATTGTGGAAATCCGGGTTGAATTCCTTGCCTGCTGCCTCAATCGGTGTCACTCCAACCCCTTCCAGTGTTGTCATTAACTGCTTATACACCATCTCCATCCCCTGAACGAACGGGTCTTCCTTCTGGTCTTCCTTCACTGCCCCAAGCCCTCGCTCAAAGTTATCAACTACCGGAAGTATCTTATCTATGATATCTTTCGCTCCTATCTCGTACATCTGGGATTTTTCCCGGTCCGTACGCTTGCGGAAGTTATCAAACTCTGCCATCTGACGAGTAAGCTTATCGGTAAGTTCCTCAATCTTCTCGTCCTTTTTATCCTTCTTATTCTTTTTGCCGAATAACTTTCTTCCAGAGGACCTGCCCCCGTCTGTTCCGGCTTCTGTATCTGTCTGTTCTCCGTCTTCGTCCCCGCACTCCTCATCAGATGTGCTTCCCTCCGGGTCTGCATCCTCTGGCTCTGCGGCATTCTCCGGCTCCTTCTTAGCAGCCTCTTCGTCTGATTCTGCTTCCTCTGCAGTGCATTCCTGCCCTGCTGCCTTCTTTGCTTCCTCCACAGCTTCCTTTACCATCTCTTCCTGGCTTTTCTCCTTACCATTCTCCAAGGGTTATTCCACCTTTCTTCATGATTCCTTATTCTTTTTTATGAAACATCTGATCCAGTTCGCTCTGAAGCCGTTTCATAGACTTTAATACGTGTTCATAATCCATTCTCTTCGGTCCGATAATACCTATCGTTCCCTTCATGCCGTCACCTAATTCATACGTTGCTGTAACAACACTGCAATCCTTCATATTCTGGACCGGCGTCTCATCTCCGATGTAGACCTGGATCCCGGTGTTCTCTTCCTTTGACAGCGTCTGTGTTACAAGCTCCGTAAGCTGCTGCTTTTCTTCAAATGCACTGATAATCTCCTGTGCGCTCTGCTTGTCAGAAAGCTCCGGATACTTAAATATGTTTGTCGTGCCGCTTGTGTAGATCTGCATATCCTCATCAATCTGAATCACGTCTGCCACTGCATCCAGAACATTGCCAATCACCTCACTGTGTATGCCTGCCTGTTCCTTCAGCCTCGCGATCAGCCCCAGATTAATCTCTTCAATGGACATGCCGTTAAGTGTTGTATTCAGAAGCATGTTGAGCTTTAAGAGATTCTCGTTGCTTAAGGGTTCGTCTACATTAATAATCCTGTTCTTAATGACATTCCCGCCAAGGACGATCACCGCAATGATCTGTTCCTCATCCACCATGGACAGCTGAATAAACTTCAGCTTATTCGCACTGTTCATGGGTGTGGATACCATGGTCGCATAATTCGTATTGCTCGCAAGAACCTTCGCAGCCTGCTTCAGGAGCTTCTCCATCTTATCTGCCTTTTCAAGCATCTGTTCCTGCTTTTCATTCAGCTCCTGCTCCTTTTCTTCCATGAGCATGTCAACGTAGAGCCTGTAACCCTTATCCGAAGGGATACGTCCTGCCGACGTATGAGGCTGGACAATGTATCCCAGTTCCTCCAGATCCGACATCTCATTGCGGATTGTCGCGGAGCTTAGATTCAGGTCCGTATACTTGGAGATTGTCCTGGAACCCACCGGCTCGCCTGTCTCTAAGTAGGTCTTGATAATTGCATGAAGGATTGTGAGCTTCCGTTCATTCAATCCTTGTGCCGAAACCATCTGCCTCCTCCTTTCGGTTTTCCCTGTTAGCACTCTTTGTTTTTGAGTGCTAACATCTTCGAATACTAATTTAACACTACGATTCCCGTTTGTCAACATAGTTTATACATTTTTTATTTAATTTTTTAAAGTTGGGGACGGGGTATTTTTAGAAATACCCCGTCCCCAACTGAAAATGACCTGTCCCCAATTTTACCAGCTTTAAGCTTCCCGCCTGCAGTATGTCCTTACCGCCAGGATGAAAAACAGCGGTATTTCAGCTACTGCCGCCCCAAGGATCAGATGAGGCATCCATATGGTGAACGGTCCGATATGTGCAAAATTATTTCCCAAAAGTTCATATAAGAAGCTGTTCATAAGGCCAAGCCCGCCGGAAGGCAGAAGAGCGCGGACTATGTTTGCAACATTTGCCGAGGACAGCATGTAGATTATGGTTGGAAGCAGGCAGCATGGCAGGGCGATCTTCATGGTGTCCTGCACATTTCCGCAGCGTGCAGACAAAAACAGGGTGAAGCCTGCCATGGAAAGGAGGGACAAAAATCCTGCCCCGGCTGCCGCTGCCTGGGTCTGTCCTGCTGTCAGCGCCGGAATCACAAATACAGAATTGATCATCTGTACAGAGGTCTTAAGCCCCTCTGTTCCGAAGAGGAGGTTTGTCACCAGAAGAAAGATCCCTGTCCCGGCCAGAAATATGACTGCGAATATCATCACAGATACCGCCGCCTTCACAACCGCAAGCTGTATCCTGCCGTATTTCGTACAGCGCAGGATACTGTCGGCTCCTGTCTGGTATTCCGCCGAGAATACCGGACAGAGAATCATTACAATTGCAAAGAGCATTAGGAGGAAATATAAGATCAGATAATCAAGGGACTCGGAGGAAAACCCGGAGACATAGGTAAATGGAGTCTTTACCTCTTCATTCAGCTTCCGGATCCTCTCCTGCTCTGCCTCTGTCTTCCCCCTCTCTGTCATCCTTTCGCGGTACTTTTCATAAAACTGCGGGGCATCCTCCGGTGAAATATCCGCATCTGTCATAGTTTCCAGCCAGACACCCTCCGGGGCAAGCACGGCAGCCGCCATTTTAAGGACAGGATAATATGGTTCTATCTTCTCCGCATAGATTTCCATGGGAAGCTCCGGGGGAAATGCCGAACCATACTGTCTGTAGCATTCCTGAAATGAAAGAATCGCCTGACGCAGCTTTTCCTCTGTGATCTCTCCGCCTATTCCCGCCTCCGACTCCTTCAGATAACGAATTGCTTCTGTTCCCTTTAATTTCGTAACATTTCCCTGTCCGTCAGCCTGATATGCGCTTACAAATGATGCGGGAAAGTATGCCATCACTGCGGACAACAGTATAATTGCCGTCATAAGCACCCATGTAGTCCTTGTGGTAACCACCCGCCTTAGTTCCAGATAAAATAACCGTCTCACTTACATTCTCTCCTTTCCTGCACTCTCTGGAAACAGCCACAGATACAGATCCTCCATCCTCGGCTCTTCCTTCTCAGACCCCGGGATGACCGGCGCATCAGACAAATACCTAAGCCGTACATCACCATTTCCTTCATTATATACATTTACAACCATAACCTGGTTCTCACAGGCTCCAAGCTCCCTTCCGTCAATGCCTGCAGACCACACCCTGCCGGCAACCATCTGAACCAGTTCTTCTGTCTTTCCGGTGGCAATAATCTTCCCATCCTTCATCACCGCATTACATGTGGCAATGTATTCAATATCAGATACAATATGTGTTGAAATCAGCACAATTCTGTCATGGGCAAATTCGGACAGAAGATTCCGGAACTTCACCCGTTCTCCCGGGTCCAGTCCACTGGTAGGCTCATCCAGCACAAGTACCTCCGGATCATTCAGAAGTGCCTGGGCAATTCCGACACGCCGCTTCATCCCGCCGGAAAGCCTGGATATCTTCTTATTTCTCACTTCCTTCAGGGATACACGTTCAAGAAGCGTACTGATGCGCTGTTTCGTTTCTTTCCTCGTAAGCCCTTTCAGGGCAGCAATATATTCCAGATAATCCTTCACGGTAAATCCTGGATAAAATCCGAATTCCTGGGGCAGATAACCAAATATGTCCCGGTAGCCCTCCTTTAATGCCTCAATCCTGATCCCATCGTATTTTATACACCCGGACGTAGGCTTCTGTATTCCGGCAATCATCCGCATAAGCGTTGTCTTTCCCGCCCCATTCGCTCCTAAAAGCCCCCATACTCCGGGCGTCAGCGTCAGTGACACATGGTCCACTGCACATTTATCCTTATACTGCCTGGTAATATCACAAATTTCCAGTTCCATTTTACTTACCCTCCTTTTCAAATCTCCTTTACCCATGAACAGACAGACTGGACATACATCACAAATCCTGCAGCTGTCAGTACCGCCCACAGTCCGGTGCTGTCATACACAGGCTGCTTCATGTGATACAAAAGCACCAGTCCCGATACCAGTAAAATACAATATCCTTCACACAGGCCGAGTCTCCTGGATACATTTTCCCAGTCATCCGTCCTTCTGATCAGCTGCACGCACCCCGCACCAGCCAGAAACAGCGGAAGCACGAAATACACCGCTGCTTTTTCTGCAGGCAGCCCTGCCATATACACAGATACCCCTGTCACAAATGCAAATACCGCAAGATATTCTATAGACAGAAGCAGAATATATGCCAGGAAAACATGCAGATGCGACATCCTCGTAGCCATCTCCGTCTCATGCATCTGATACCGGTAAGACCTCAGCATCAGCGGAACCGAGGTCATCACAAGCACAACCGCCATAACCCCAAGGACCAGCGGAATATAGCGGACCGGAAAATACTGTATATTTCCGCCCACAATCAGATACAGCACAAGGGATACCGAGAGTGCGGCGCCTCCCTGCATCATCCAGATATCTCTTCCGATAAATGGAATCTGACGCAGCATAAACTCAAAAAACCCGATTCTCTCTCTCCTTCTTAGAATGGAACGCATACTTTTCACGGAAGACAGCACCTGCCCCTTATGATCCGGATTCTCATATGGTTCCATTTCTATTTTTAATGCATCCTTTAAAGCTCTCTTAAGCTTTCGCTCCATATCTTACACCTCTCCTTCCATTTCCTTTCTCATGATTTTCAAAGCCCTTCTGAGCCTGGACTGTACGGTTCTCATGGGAATCTGCGTCACCATGGAAATCTCCCTCAATGTAAGCTCCTGGGCAAACTTAAGGTACACAACCTCCCTGAGCTCTTCGGAAAGGCTTCGCACCATATACTGAAAATTCACCTCTGCTTCTGACCGGGCATAGCCTGTCTCCTGGAATTCCATGTCCTCAGTAAGGCTTACCGCTCCCTTTTTCCTCCACAAATCAGTACAGGTGTTGGATGCCACCTTATACAGAAAACCACGGAATTTCCCCCGGCTCTGGTACTGCGGAAAATAACGGATGACCTTAAGAAACGTCTCCTGCACCGCATCCTCCGCCGTATCCCTGTCCGAAGTATGATAGATACAGTACCTTAAAATATCCTCGTAATACATGGATATCAGTTCATCCCAGCATGAAGCATCTCCCTTTTTAATCAGATGTAATAACTCATTTTCACGCGTCAAAACAGCTCCTCCTCATGAGTATATCAGAGCGTGCAGATAACATGAATAAATTTTCAAACACGCTCCAGGGCGTCCCCTATAATAGATAACGAATCAGAAAGCAGAAATGATGTAACAAATGATCCTTTTTTCTATATTTTATTATCGGCAGAATTGCATTTCTCATGAATACAGGTTATAATATAGCTAATATATTATCTGTATTATCTTTTTTTTGCATATTATGGCTAATATATTATCCGTAGTTCCCGCTACGTAATTCCTTCTACATTGCTAGAACATGCGTTATTACTGGGATTGAGTGTATATATCTAAAATGTAGATAGAATTAAATTTGTTTCATTCTACAAAGTCATTGCAGAAAAATGTCCATAAAAATACTGCCTTTTTGGAATAGATTACTCTTATATGGACTTTTTGGATATGGTTATCTGTCATAAAATGTAGACAGAATTAACTAGCGGGAACTACGGATTATCTGTGCTATGATGATACAAATGTCAAAAGCCCACACCTTTCATGCCCGCATGAAAAAGCATGATCTATCAGTAAATGGAGATTTTTAAACTATGGAAGCTTTACGATGGGAAACTGCTGAGGAAATTAATAAAAAATTAGCAGACCGGGTACGGAATATCCGCAAGAGGAGAAGTATCTCCCAGGAAAAACTAAGCCGCCTGAGCGGCGTCAGCCACGGCTCCGTAAAACGGTTCGAGGCAACAGGACAGATTTCGCTCCTGTCACTTACTAAAATTGCAATCGCCCTCGACTGCGCAGACGAGATCCGGGATCTTTTTACAGAGATTCCCTATAGAAACATAGAGGAGGTTCTGAATGAAAGCAGATCATAAATTACAGGTATTATATAAAGACCGGCCTGTGGGGCTTCTGGCTTTAACAGCCGGACAAAAAGCCGCCTTTGTGTACGATGATGAATGGCTTCATGACGGTTTTTCCATCAGCCCCTTTTCACTCCCCTTAAAAAAGCAGGTGTTCGTACCCGTAAAGCCTTACTTTAATGGATTATTCGGCGCATTTGCAGACAGCCTTCCTGATGCATGGGGAAGACTCCTGCTTAAACGGATGCTGAAGAAAAAGGGGATAAATCCGGATGATATTACCATTTTAGATCGTCTTGCCATAGTCGGATCTTCTGGGATGGGTGCACTCTCCTACCACCCTGAGATCATACTGAATAAAACAAAAGAATCCGGAAATTTAGATGATCTGGCATCAGAATGCCAGAAGCTTCTCCATACAGAATATACAGAAAACCTTGATGTACTGTACCGGCTAGGCGGAACAAGCGGAGGAGCCAGGCCAAAAATCATGACACATATTGACGGCGAAGACTGGATCATCAAGTTCCCTGCCCATGTTGACGGCACAGACTCAGGCCTTATGGAATACAATTACTCAAAGTGTGCCGTAAAATGCGGGATAACCATGAGCGAAACCCGCCTGTTTCCATCAGCAAAATGCCCGGGATATTTTGGGACAAAAAGATTTGACAGAGTGGTAAAAAACGGAAAAACGCAGCGTATCCATATGCTCACAGCCTCTGCACTCCTGGAATTAGATTTCACTCAGCCAAGCCTTGATTACCACAGCCTTATGAAGCTTACTAAAATTCTTACCCGGGACAATGAAGCAGATCTGGAAAATATGTTCCGGCGGATGTGTTTTAATGTGTTCGCACATAACCGTGATGACCATTCAAAGAACTTTTCCTACATCTATCACGAGGAGGAAGATCAGTGGAGGTTAAGTCCTGCATACGATCTGACCTATAGCAATACTTACTATGGGGAGCATACAACAACTGTAGATGGAAATGGCAAAAACCCTGGCATCAAGGAACTCCTGGCAGTCGGAGCCGCCGCCGGACTAAAGAAAAAGCAGTGCCGCGACCTGATCGAACAGGTGCAGACGTCTGTTGAGGAAACACTCATAAGAAAGGAGAATAAATCATGAAACTAATTGAACTATGGAATGCCGATCTAAAAAAAGCATACGAATTGCAGAACACCTTTTCTCCGGATGAAAAAGGCTTCGTAAATAACGCCTTCGGTTTTTCCTTTGAAGAATTCCAGGAATACGTCAGACAGAATGAGGACTATTCCCATGGAACCGGCCTTCCTGAAGGATATGTACCTGCCACTGTATTTATTCTTGAAGACAACGGGACTTATGTAGGTATTTTTAATCTGCGGCACTATCTCAATGATTTTCTCCGAAACGGACCCGGACACATCGGATACGGAATTTCCCCCACATACCGCAGGAAAGGCTATGCTTCCGAAGGACTAAGGCTCACCATTAAAAAAGCAAAAGAAATCATACCAGAAAACGAGATCTATTTCTCCGTACATAAAGACAATCCTGCCTCACTAAAAGTACAAGAAAAAAACGGCGCTTATATCCACCACGAAGATGACAAAGAATACTATACAAGAATCCCCATTTAACCATAATCTTATGAATTCGTAACTGTCCATCACCTTACAATTACAGACGGAAAACGTCCATTATATACACGATTCCAGTGCAAAAATTCTCTGGCAGGAAAATGCATATTTTGCATTGAAATCATACATCAAAAGGTCACATGTTTCAAACCGTATAAAAACATGTGACCTTTTTCATCTGTATCTATCGTTACTATTCACAACCCAGGAGGCCATGACAGCTCCTGGTATAGCCCAATTTAAATAACCTTACGTTTCACTGGCCTGCTTTCCCGATAGCACATGAGTAAAAGCCTCAGCGTGGCTAGCAAACCTCATGAATCCATCCTTCTGGTGCCTCTATATGTCCCATCTGGATTCCTGTCAGTGTATCATACAGCTTCTTCGTTACCGGCCCCATATCATCCATTCCACTTGGGAAGCAGATCTCCTTTCCATGATCCACAACCTTTCCTACAGGCGAGATCACTGCTGCCGTACCGCAAAGGCCGCACTCTGCGAATTCCTTCACCTCATCAAACGGCACTTCCCTTTCCTCAACCTCCAGCCCAAGATACTTCTCAGCCACATACATCAGAGAACGTCTTGTAATGGACGGAAGAATCGTGTCTGACTTAGGCGTAACCACCTTACCATCCTTTGTCACAAAAATAAAGTTCGCCCCGCCGGTTTCCTCCACTTTCGTCCTTGTCGCCGCATCCAGATACATATTCTCATCATATCCCTGGTTATGCGCATCCACAATTGCATGAAGGCTCATGGCATAATTAAGACCAGCCTTCACATGCCCGGTTCCATGGGGCGCTGCACGGTCAAAGTCACAGACACGGATCGTAATCGGCTTCGCACCGCCCTTAAAATACGGCCCTACCGGAGTTGTAAATACACGGAACTGATACTCATCCGCCGGCTTAACCCCAATAACCGCATTAGAGCCAAAGAGATAAGGCCGCACATACAGAGTTGCCCCTGAACCATAGGGAGGAACATAAGCCGCATTAGCCTCTACTGTCTGATGCACTGCATCAAGAAATCTCTCCTCCGGAAATACCGCCATCTCAAGCCTCTTCGCCGTATTCGCCATCCTCTGTGCATTCAGATCCGGCCGGAACATCACAATACGCCCATCCTCTGTCGTATACGCCTTCAGACCCTCAAAACAAGTCTGCGCATACTGAAGCACACATGCACACTCATTAATCACCACATTAGAATCCGAGGTCAGCCCCCCTTCATCCCAGGCCCCGTCCTTAAAATTAGACACATATCTCTTATCCGTCTCTATATAACCAAACCCAAGATTTGCCCAGTCAATATTCCTTTTCTCCATCGTCCATTCCTCCATCTCAAAAAATGTAAATATCAGTTACAGTACTTTCAAGCTTTCATCCTTATCCATTATAATACCATCATCCCCAAAATACAAGAGCGCACTCTGTTTTTTATCACAAACTATAATACGCCCGGTTACTATTCACGGACTAACCGTCCGTTCATAATAACGCATCCATCCCATTTAAAAGTCACTTTCAACGAGGGGCCAGATGCCGGAAACCACCACTTTAGCGACCCGGAAGACCGCTTATAATAACGATTCGGGACGGCATTCCGAGGTTGCACTTGTCTAAATTTCCATCAACCGCGTTATCACCAATCGGCGCAGCCACCGCCATGCCTCCTTCCTCCGCCTTACAGGCTGAATCCACCCTCCCCCTCCCGGCGTAATTCAAATCTGACATTTCGCCGAAACACAGCAGGTTCCCGTAAAAATAGATCTCTAAGCAAACAATCAGGGGACGCTTTTAACGGAGGTGAAATCCACCGTTTACGCCGACTTAGGCGTGAGGCCCCTGCCGAACGTCTTAGTCAGAGTTAACGGTTAGTTCACCGCAGTGTTGTCCCGTTTGCGTGAGATCTATTTTTACGGGAACCTGCGTCCTCCCTCATCCTGCCCCAAATGTCATATTTCCATTACCGCTCCATCATACTAATGGACTCAATCCCTACGCTTCCGCCGCGCACCACCTCAATACTTTTAAACTCTTCTTTCATAAGCTTCACCACCGCATCATTTTTCGTCGCTGTCTGCACAAATTCCAGCAGCAGGCTGTCCCTCCCATAATCAATCACCTTCGCCTTAAAGGTCTCCGCAATCTGAAAGCACTCCACCTTATCCTCCGGCGTGCATTTCTCTACCTTGATATACATAATCTCCTTCATACGCACAAATACATTGGTAAAATCAATCACCTTAATGACCTCTACCAACCGGTTCAGCTGCTTTTTAATCTGCTCAAAGGTCTCGTCGTCACTGACCGTTGCAATCGTCATTCTGGAAATCGTCGGATCCTCAGTTGTCCCCACGGTCAGGCTGTCGATATTGTAGGATTTTCCAGAAAAAAGCCCGGATATCTTCGACAGAACGCCGTCCTGATTTTCCACATATAAAGAGAGCCATCTTTTTTTCATACTATTCATATACATCTTCTCCTTCTTCTTACTCATACGGTCTTCAGATCATAAAAAATCATCCATCTAACAGTCTATAATCATGTCCTCCAGGGTTCCTCCCGGCTGGATCATGGGATATACCAGATCTTCCGGATCAATTTCAAATTCAATAATTGTCGGCACCTTCGTGCTGCGTGCTGCCTCCTCAAACGCAGCACGGATTTCTTCTCTCTTCGTCACCCGGATTCCCTTCGCCCCATAGCTCTCTGCAAGTTTTACAAAATCCGGCGTATATTCCGGACATTCCACCTCTCCGCATCTTCCCCTGCACGCCGCACCCGAGCGGAGGCAGGTCATGGAATAGCGCTTTCCGTAAAACAGCTTCTGCCACTGGCGTACCATGCCAAGATTATTATTATTAAATATACAGGAAATAATCGGAAGCTCCTCCAGCACCGCCGTGGCAAGCTCCTGAATATTCATCTGCATTCCTCCGTCCCCGGAAATAGAAATGACAGGCATATCCGGATTCCCGATCTTCGCGCCGATTGCCCCCGGCAGACCATATCCCATGGTGCCAAGCCCTCCTGACATAAGAAGCCTCTTTCTCTCCGTAATCTCGGCAAACTGAGCGGTAAACATCTGATGCTGTCCTACATCTGTAACGATAATACATTCGTCAAACATCTCATTAATGGCATCCAGCACATCCTGTGGAGTCATAATGGGCTTCCTCTTCATTGCAAGAGGATGCTCCTCCTTCCAGCTTTCAATCTGCGCCAGCCATTTCTCCGTATCATATTCCTCTACATATTCCAGCATCTTCTCAATGGCTTCCTTCGCATCCGCCACAATCGGCACATCCACCTGGACATTTTTCGAAATAGCCGCTGTATCAATGTCTATATGCACAATCTGCGCATGGGGTGCAAAGGAATGAAGCTTACCTGTAATCCGGTCATTAAATCTTGTACCGATGGAAAACAGAAGGTCACACTCACCCACCGCCATATTGCAGGCATACGCACCATGCATCCCCAGATTTCCGATATAAAGAGGATGCCTTGTGGAAACAGCACCGCGTCCCATAACTGTTGTCACTACCGGGACATGGGTCCGGTTCACCAGCTCGGTAAACACCTCATTTGCCCGGGCAATATTCACGCCGCCGCCTACCAGGAAAAGGGGGCGTTTTGCCTTCCCCAGCATCTTAAGCGCGCGCTTTAACTGCCCGATATGCACACCCGTGCTTGGTTTATAGCCTCGGATATTCACCTCATCCGGATATTCCGGGCTTCCGAGCTCCGCCATCACATCCTTGGGAAGATCAATCAGCACTGGTCCCGGTCTTCCGGTTCTGGCAATATAAAATGCCTCCTTCACAATCCTTCCGAGATCTTCTCTCTTCTTAACCACTACACCATATTTCGTTATGCTCCTTGTAATCCCCACAATATCCACCTCCTGGAATGCATCATTTCCAATCAGGTGCCTCGCAACCTGACCGGTAAAGCATACAAGAGGGACACTGTCATAATATGCCGTAGCAAGCCCTGTTACAAGGTTTGTCGCACCAGGTCCGCTTGTCACAAGGCATACCCCTGTCTTCCCCGTAGAGCGCGCATAAGCATCCGCCTCATGGACAAGGGCGATCTCCTGTCTCGGAAGAATCACCTTCGTATAATCCTGCTTGTACAGTTCATCACTAATGTCAATGGTACATGCTCCCGGATAGCCGAAAATCGTATCTACTCCTTCCTCCTTCAGTGCCTTTACCAGTAATTTGTTGCCGCTGATCTTCTTCATATACATACCTCCTAATTGTTCAGAACTTTCATACGCTTAAAAACGCCCTAAGCTGTAAAGCTCAGGGCGAATATAAAATCCGTGTTACCACCTAAATTCATAGAAACATCTATGCACTCTGCCGGTGCAGGAACCACAGTTCCGATACCGCTCCTTTGTAACGTAAGGATCACGTTGAAGTCTACTCGGGAAACACCTCCCCTTTCGGTTCACTGCTCAAGGGCTACTTCCATAAATCCGTCACGAAGATTCCCACCATACATCTTCTCTCTTTGCTTCGGGTACTTATGTACTCCTCCCCGTCATAGCATTTCTCTGAATTAAAAAATATTATAGTAGATAAAATGGTACCCTGTCAACACATTTTGCAGAAATATCTATTTTTTGTTGCGGCCAGGTTACTATTTACGGACTAACCGTCCGCTCATAGTAACGCATCCAGCCCATTTAAAAGTCGCTTTCAGCGAGGGGCTGGATGCCGGAAACCACCACTTTATCGGCTCGGATGCCGTGCAGCGGAGTGCACGGCCCCGTGAATAGTAATTTATTACTTTATCACAAATCTGTGATTTTTGACAGTATAAAAGAAAAATGATTCGGAATATGGTATGATAAAGGTTACCATGAGCGGACGGTTAGTCCGTGACTAGTAACATGACAGCGAAAAATGGAGGAACAGCCATGCAAAAAATATTACTGGCAGAGGACGACCAGGAGCTGAACCAGTCACTCTGCTATGCACTGAAACGGGAAGGCTACTCCGTGGCCTCTGCCTTCTCTGTCAAAGAGGCCCGGAGACTTTATCAGTCGGAACATCCCCATCTGATTTTACTGGATGTAAATCTTCCGGACGGGGAAGGATATGAATTCTGCCGGTGGGTAAAAGAAAAAGCAGATATCCCGGTACTATTTCTCACTGCCCGCGACCTGGAGGAGGATGCCCTCAGAGGCTATGAGCTGGGGGCTGAAGATTATGTGACAAAGCCCTTTTCCATGAAAATCCTTCTGCGCAAGCTTGAAGTAATCCTCCGGCATATGAAAAGTGAAAGCAGGCTCACATTCGATGACGGTTACCTTCGGATTGACCTGGACCAGGCGAAAGTCCAGGCAGGCGGCAATGAGATCAGCCTGACGCCTACCGAGCACCGTCTTCTGAAGGAGCTTGTCCAGAACAGGGGACAGCTTCTTACCTACAGCATCCTTCTTGACCGCATGTGGGATGCAGGAGCCCAGTTTATGGACAAGCATGCACTGGCAGTCAACATTAACCGGCTCCGGGGAAAGCTTGAGGATCCTGATCATAAATATATTTCAAATGTATATGGGATGGGATATCAATGGATTGGTTTCTAATCGCAGCCGCGGCAGCTGCACTGGCGGTCACGGCAGCTGCCCTTTGGAACATGTACCGGATGAAAAGGGAAGTTTTCCTCTTCTCAGACCAGATCGGACAGGCTCTTGACTATATCATAGCGGGAAAAGAATTAAAGGAGACCCAGGAAAGCACAGCAGATACCCTGTGGGGCAAATGTAGTGAGAGGCTCCACAGAGTCAGTCATATCCACGCACAGAAGGAGGCCGCAGTCCTGAGGGAAAAGCAGCAGATAAAGGAACTGATCTCTGATATTTCCCATCAGACCAGAACACCAGTTGCAAATATGAAGCTGTATATGGAATTTTTACAGGAGGAACCCCTGTCTGAACAGGGCCGGGAATTTCTATCCCATCTGTGCAGCCAGGTGGAAAAGTTAGATTTTCTTCTGCAAAGCATGGTAAAGATGTCCCGTCTGGAAACCGGAACAATCCAGATAAAAAAAGAAAGGACAGACCTTAGCGAAACCATTGCAGGTGCACTGGGTGAGATTGTTCCGGCAGCAGCCAGAAAGCAGCTTACCCTGTCCGTAAACTGTGACGAAGGACTGAACATAAGCCATGACAGAAAATGGACGGAGGAAGCCATATTTAATGTACTTGACAATGCCGTGAAATACACAGCTCCAGAAGGAAGCATCACTGTCACTGTAGTCCCCCAGGAGATCTACACCAGGATATCCATAAAGGATACCGGAAAAGGGATTCCCTTAGAGAGGCAGGCAGAGATCTTTTCCCGCTTTTACCGGGAGCCGGAGGTTCATGATCAGAGCGGAATCGGGATTGGCCTGTATCTTTCCCGGAAGATCCTGGAACTGCAGGACGGCTATATTGAGGTCCGCTCACATCCGGGCCAGGGCAGTGAATTTTGCATATACCTGCCAGGTGACTGATCGTTTCTATTTCCGAAAGCAATTCTTTATGCATCTGTAAAAGTACTGAACTGTATACAATCACAGTTTTGTGATAATTGGATTTTGTGACTGGTCTGTGATTTTTGTACGATATTCTAATACCATGATACATGGATTGTTCCGTGCTTACGCATGAACTTCTGATGCTTGTATCATGACACGGACATCTCGTAGCTGAAAGTTTATCCTGCGCGAGAATGTACCGGTAATTAGTGTGGATTATACTAGACAGAAAGGAGACAACCACATGGATTCATGGATTGTTCAGACAAAAGGATTAAAAAAATATTATGAGTATGGAGGAAATGTCGTAAAAGCACTGGACGGAGTAGATTTTACAGTAAGAGAACAGGAATTTCTCTCTATTATCGGAAAATCCGGAAGTGGAAAGAGCACCCTTCTCCACATGATCGGCGGGCTTGACACCCCTACAGCCGGAGAAGTCATTGTGGACGGACGGCAGCTTATG
This sequence comes from uncultured Lachnospiraceae bacterium, assembly GCA_947566645.1. Lineage (GTDB taxonomy): Bacteria > Bacillota > Clostridia > Lachnospirales > Lachnospiraceae > CAPEBR01. Next base: position 22,771 of record CANOKL010000026.1, on the reverse strand, counting down.
GGCATGACAAAGGATGAGCTGACCATCTTCCGGAGGAGGAAAGTGGGATTCATTTTCCAAAGCTATAATCTTGTACCGGATCTCACCATATATGAAAATGTCATTCTCCCGGTGGAACTGGACGGACGGCATGTTGACACGCAGTTTATTGACGAAATCCTGGAGGTACTAAAGCTCACGGAAAAACGAAGCGCCCTCCCCGGCATGCTGTCCGGCGGACAGCAGCAGCGGGCGGCAATTGCCCGGGCCCTTGCCTCCAAACCTGCAATCATACTGGCAGACGAGCCTACCGGAAACCTGGATACTGCTTCTGGCCATGACGTGCTCGGGCTTTTAAAGGCTGCGGCAAAACAGTTTCAGCAGACCATTATTCTGATCACACATGACAATGATATTGCACAGATGGCTGACCGCATCGTACGCATTGAGGACGGAAGGCTTTCGCAGAAAAAAACATCACTGGTGCAGAACCGGTGCACTACATCCACAGATCTGTCTGCTTCAGGAGGTGACGGGTATGCTGAAAAATAATAATATGGCTGTAATTGACCGGATGGCAGAAAAAAATCTGAAAAGCAGCCGGAGAAGGTCTCTTTCCATGATACTCTCTGTATTTTTATCTTCCTTCCTGCTTTTTAGTATATTCACCACAGGCATCACCTGGTTTCAGATGCAGCGGATTCGGAATATCCGTCTGGACGGCGCCGAATTTGATGCCATCCTGTATGGCGTTACGGAAGAACAGATGGAAGCATGCCAGAAGAATCCGGACATAAAAAGAACAGGAATAGCCGCTGTCTCTGGTTATATTGCAAAAACAGAAAAAGAGCATCTTCCAGACGTAGGGCTTTTATGGACCGATGAAAGCTTCTGGAATGACATGATGGCTCCTGCCAGAAAGTGGGTAAAGGGACGCTACCCGGAAGAAGAGAATGAGGTTATGGCAACAAAACAGGCTCTGGAAGAGTGCGGCTTCGGCGGTCTGGACGTAGGAGACACCTTCACGGCTGTCTACGGAATACAGGATAAAAAATACGAAAAAACCTTCCGGATCTCTGGTATGTGGGACGGCTACGGGACAAAAAAAGTTTTCTATGTTTCCGAAAATTTTTATCAGAAGACCGGCCTGACTGTAGAGGATACCGCCTCGGGACGCTATTTCATGGATTTTAAGCAAAATCTCATATCCCCAAAGAAGCAGGATGCATTTATCTCATCCATGAAGCTTAAAAAGGTGCAGCGTCTGTTCTTTACCGGAGACTTTGCATTTTCCATGCGCATACTCGCCGGGATCGCGGGACTGGTATTTGTCACCTGTATGTGCGCCTACCTTCTGATCTATAATATTATGTACCTGTATGTAGCCGGAAATGTACGCTACTACGGACTTCTGCAGACCATTGGAATGACAGGAGCCCAGATCCGCCGTCTGATGTACCGGCAGATGCTCCTGGTATGCGGGATCGGAACCACTGGCGGCATTCTCACTGGCGGTCTGGTTTCCCTGTTCCTTATTCCGGTTATCATAAAATCACTGGGAAGTGAAAAGGCAGACGAGATTACCGTGTCCTTTCACCCGGCAGTCTTCCTCCTTACCATCCTTCTTTCCGGCATCACAGTATTAATTGCCGGAAGAAAACCTGCAGAAACTGCCATAGCATACTCTCCTGTCCAGGCGCTTGGCTATCGTCCCCAGGCAGACCGGCCGAAGAATCATTTCCACAGATTGAAACACACATCCTGCCCAGCACAGTCCCCGGACAGTCTGCAGACACCAGACGCAGCAGCCCGGACGGGAATTTCCCACCCGGGGAAAGGCCCCCTGATCTGGCGCATGGCAAAAAGACAGATTACCAAAGACAGGAAAAAATCAGCCCTTGTCATGCTGTCCCTGGCAGCACCACTATCCGTATTTCTCTGCATGACAACACTCCTCACCTCACAGGGCGCATGGGAGTTCGTAAGCAGTGACCGGAATCTGGATATGAACATAAAGAACGACACCTTAAAGCAGGAAAAGAAAGAAGACCGGGTGAACATTTTTGATCAGAAACTTTTGAAAAGGCTGAAAAACATGGACAATATAAAAGAAATGAATCCCGTCATTTACACCGAAATAACCGTCCCCTGGGAACCGGATTTCGCGGATCTGTGGATGCGGGAATTCTACGAAACATGGATGAACATCCCTTATGAAGATGACATTGCCGAGTACAAGGAGCATCCGGAAAACTTCGGCTCCTCCCTCGTGGGCATCACCCCTTCTGACTTCCAGTCCTTAAACAGCAGCCTGGAGGTCCCCATAGACGAGGATGCCTTCCTGAGCGGCAAAACATGTATTTTATACCGCGATACCCTTGCCCTAAAGGACAGCGACATATCCGGAAAAACCATCACCTGCGCAGAGTACGGCAATCCGGAACATACCCGCTCCTTCCAGATCGCAGGCTTAACCGATACGAACGATTACACGGCCCTTCTGGGTTTCCCGCCCACAATCATTGTAAGTAATACTGTCGTAAAGGAATTCGTAAAAGAACCTGTCATCTGCAGCCTGGGCGTCACCTATACAAAAGAATACGACAAAAAAACAGAAGCAGACCTCCTCGCCGTACTGAACCAGCAGACCACTGATTATTCATACGATTCGAAAATAGAGCTTCTGGAAAACGTAAAAGAAGCACAGGGAAGCCTGCCAGTCGTCAGTGCCGGAATCGTCCTGATCCTGGCACTAATCGGAATCACCAATTACATCAACACATTCATGGGAAGCATCCACAGCCGGTCCATCGAACTCTCCATCCTGGAAAGCATCGGAATGACCGGCAGACAGATAAAACAAATGCTGATAACCGAAGGCCTCCTGTATGCCGCCGGAGCCCTGGCCATAACCGGAACAGCAGGAACCGCCATAACCTGGATCCTGTACCAGTCCATGAACTACATGAAAGCTGACTTCCATATCCCGGCAGCCCCGGTGCCCGGAATCGTCCTGGCAATCCTTCTGATCTGCGCCCTCATACCGGCAGTGGGGACAGGTCATTTCCAATCTGGGACGGGGCATTTTTAAAAATGCCCCGTCCCCAACTTTACGTCGATAAAGTCTGCCACGAATTCTGTCTTTGGATTTTTACAGATTTCCTCCGGTGTTCCGATCTGCTCGATCCGGCCCTGATTGGTGAGGATGATGGTTCCGGCCACCTCCATGGCTTCTTCCTGGTCGTGGGTTACGAAGATGCTGGTAATTTTTACCCGGTCGATCATGTCTTTCAGCCATGTGCGCAGCTCCCGGCGCACTTTTGCATCAATTGCCGCAAAGGGCTCATCTAAGAGGAGAAGCTTCGGGCTTGGTGCCAGTGCACGGGCAAATGCCACGCGCTGGCGCTGCCCGCCGGAAAGCTGGTGGGGATATCGTCTGCCCAGGTCTTTCATGGAGATCAGCTCCAGGAGTTCTTCTACCCGGCTTGTTATTTCCTGCCTGCTTTTTTTCTGTACTTTTAATCCGAAGGCAATATTCTCTTCCACTGTCATGTAGCGGAAGAGTGCATAATTCTGGAAGACAAAGCCAATGCCCCTTTTGCTTCCCGGCAGGTCATTTACCCGGGTTTCATTAATCAGGATATCTCCTGAATCCGGTTTATCCAGTCCTGCAATCATTCTTAAAATTGTGGTTTTTCCGCTTCCGCTGGGGCCTAACAGGGCTGCAAGCTGCCCTCTCTCTATACCGAAGTTTACATCATCCGATGCCTGAAAACCATCAAAGGTTTTATTGATATGTCTCATCTCAACATACATAAGCTTCCCGCCTCCCGATTATTTTATGACTGCATGTAACTGTCCAGTCCCCCCGCAGTTACATGCGCTGACCTGCTGAATCGTTATGTCTGCCTCTGCTTTGTCTCTGCCTTCCACTCTACAATATTCCGTGCGGCCAGGATCAGCAGAGCCAGCAGTACCAGTATGGATGATACTGCAAAGGCCGCTGTTGTGTTAAACTCATTATAGAGAATTTCCACATGCAGCGGAAGGGTATTGGTTTTTCCCCTCAGGTGGCCGGAGATTACCGATACTGCGCCAAACTCTCCCATCGCCCTGGCTGCACACAGAATGACTCCATAAAGAAGCGCCCATTTCATATGGGGAAATGTAATCCTCCGGAAGATGGTAAACCCTCCGGCACCCATCAGTGACGCTGCCTCTTCCTCTTCCTTTCCCTGGGCATTCATCACTGGGAAGATCTCCCGGAATACGAATGGAAATGTCACAAATATCGTGGCAAGGATTACGCCCGGAACCGCAAACACAATCTTGATATCATGGCTTTTCAGAAAATCCCCCATCCATCCGATATTTCCAAATGTCAAGATAAATACAAGGCCTGCAATCACAGGGGATATGGACAGCGGAATATCAATCAGCGAAGCTAAGAGCTCCCGCCCCCGGAAGTAAAACTTTGACAGCAGATAAGACGCAAATATGCCGAATATGGTATTGACCACCGTCGCCGTTACCATAGCAATTAAGGTAAGCTTAAACGCCTTTATTGTATATTCATCGAATACAGCTTCCCTGTAGGCAGCCCATCCTTCCTTCAGGGCATTTACAGCCACTACTGCCAGCGGCAGTACAAGCATGACAAACAGAAATACGACACAGATGCCGATCAGCACATACTTTATAGCGCCTTCTGATGCAGCATTATGTGTCTCTACCACCTTCTTGATCGAATTAATTCCGTCTCCGGTTATATCCTGTTCAAATGATTTTTTCTTTTTTTCTGACATGGCTCTCCTCCTTCTCCTTTAAACCCTGTGCTATTCCTTACTGAACCTCTGCATATAGATCTGTACAGAGTTAATGACTAACATCAGAAGAAAGGACAAAAGAAGAAGCACAAGTGCAATTGCAGTGGCATCTGAATACTTATACTGCTCCAGCTTTGTCATAATCAGAAGCGGTGCAATCTGGGTCTCATTCGGAATATTTCCGGCAATAAATACAACACTCCCATATTCTCCGATTCCCCTGGCAAACGCAAGGCCAAAGCCCCCAAAAAGAGCCGGGAAAAGCTCTGGAAGAGTAACCCTGAAAAACGTATAGATCCTGCCTGCTCCAAGCATCTGTGCTGCTTCTTCGTACTGCCTGTCAAGCCTCTTTAACACAGGCTGAACCGCCCTTACTACAAAGGGAATGCCCACGAATATCATAGCAATTGTAATTCCGGTCCTGGTGTATGCAATTTTAATTCCTGCTTTGGCAAATAATGCCCCGATCCATCCCTCATCAGAATACAGATACGTAAGGGAAATACCTGCCACAGCAGTCGGAAGGGCAAAAGGAAGCTCAATCAGCCCATCCATAAGCCTTCTCCCCGGAAAATCATAACGTACCAGAACCCAGGCAAGAATTACCCCGAACACAGCATTTACGAAAGCGGCAAAAAAGGCACAGGAAATACTGACAATATATCCTGACACAACCTGTTTCGACGTAACAGCTTCCGCAAATTCCTGAAAATCAAGCTTTCCTGCACTGATAAAAATAGACACAAGCGGTATCAGCACCAGGATGCTTAGCATAGACAGCGTAACACCCATAGACAGGCCGAAGCCCGGGATCACTCTTATGCCCTTTTTATTCTTCACTTTTACAATCTGTTGTCCCATATAATGAAACGTCCCTTCTCAAAACAATTATGCATTCCCAGGCTATTCTGTATAGATCTGGTCAAAGATCGCGCCATCGTCAAAATAAGTCTCATACGCCTGATTCCAGCCGCCAAAGTCTTCAATCGTTACAAGATTCATATCCAGGTTAAACTGGTCTGAAAATTCCTTCAGGATATTCTCGTCTGACGGACGGTAATAATTCTCGCCTGCCAGCCTCTGCGCCTCCTCACTGTAAAGGTACTCCAGATAAGCCGAAGCCGCCTCCTGCGTTCCGTGCGCCTCTGCATTACTGTCTACAACTGCCACGGAAGGCTGGGCAAGGATACTGATGCCAGGCGTTACAATCTCGTACTCGTCCGGGTATTCCTCCATAGAAAGGTATGCCTCGTTTTCCCATGCAATCAGAACATCCCCCTGTCCGTTTTCCACAAATGTATTCGTAGCCCCTCTCGCACCGGAATCCAGGACAAGTACATTTTTATACAGCTTTTTCATAAATTCCTTTATCGCCTCTTCATTGCTGTCCTGCTGCTTCGCAAATGCCCATGCTGCAAGGAAATTCCAGCAGGCGCCCCCTGAAGTTTTAGGGTTCGGCGTAATGATCTCAACCCCGTCCTTGATCAGGTCGTCCCAGTCCTTAATCCCCTTCTCGTTTCCCTTGCGCACAAGAAATACGATCGTAGATGTATAGGGAGAGCTTTCTTTGTCAAATTCATCTATCCAGCCCTCTTCGATCAGCCCTGCCTCTTCAATGGCAATCACATCTCTTGCAAGAGCAAGGGTTACTACATCAGCCTCATTTCCTTCAATAACCGAACGCGCCTGGGAGCCGGATCCGCCGTGTGACTGTGTCACATTTATCTTTTCGCCGGTTTTTTCCTCCCAGTACTTGCCAAATAGTTCATTATACTTTGCATAAAATTCACGGGTAGGATCATAGGACACATTCAGAAGTTCTGTGCCCCCGCTCTCTTTTCCGCCGCCGGAGCTGCCGCCGCATCCCCATGTAAATACAGAAACTGCCATAACAAGAACCGCCATAAAAGCAATCACATTTCTTTTCATATTATCCATCCTCCAACTTTATTTCATTCCCAGTTTCCTGCGGATATAGCGTTTACTCTTACGGCTGATATTCTCTACTGACAGCCTGTTTTCCGCAACCTGCCTTTTCAGGTCTTCGCTTTTCTTCTTTAGCTCCTGATTATCCTTCTCCAGTGTCTTTACCTTTTCTTTAAGCGCAGTAATCTCTTCATGGGAGTCATAGGCCATAACCGTAAATACACGGATCATATCATCCAGCATGGTTTCATTCTGCTTTTCCCATTTCACAGTTTCGGCTACATCGTAATGAAAAAGCGGCTTCCCGTCTCCGATGTATTCCTTTGCGACCCTCTCATTATCCTCCCGGTAGAGTTCAAGAAACTCCTCCGTCTCCTCCTTCGAGAGCATACTGCATTTATAATTTTTATCAGACTCTTCGGAGCACATACTGACCATCCTGCGCCAGTATAAATTATTATATCTTGTCAGAACCGGGGATGTATTCATAACCCGCATGATCTCTGTTATATTCCCCTTTAATGCCAGATTTACATCTTCCTCAAGCTGCGTATATTCCCCGGTCAGCTCAAGTCCCAGGCACTGAAGGAAATCCGCATATATGCTGCCTCCAAAAAAGCTGTCTCTGCTGAATCTGCGCACTAATATATTTTCCTTGCCGAAAAAACTTGAAATCCAGCTGAGATTCGCGGCATAATCAAGCATCGCTTTCCGTTTGGCAGGTGCGTTTTTAAAGTGATGCTCCCATGTCTCCACAGTCGTACCTTCCTTCACAAACTGATTCCAGCGTGAACTAAGATATTCATCCTGCCGCCTGAGGTATACAATAATCTTAACCATGTATCCGTACTTTTCGGCGTCTTCCTTTAAAACACTCCACAGGTCTTTATGGGAACTGTTGCCAGAGAGCCAGAGACTCTCGTCAGACATTACTACCTTCTCGTACTCCCCAAAGCACCGGTGCATCTCCTCCATACCCTCGTGAAACAGCCTCTCTTCTTCCTGCGGGTTACGCTTCCCCTCTTCATCATAAACCTTTCCAATTAGAAAATGGGCATTGCGGCTTTCCCTTACAACCGGATATTTGTGCAGAGACTTTGGAAAGCAGTATCCCTTTTTTTCCAGAACCTCCCTGTTCTTTGCACAGAACTCCTGGATCGAGGATGTAGCAGTCTTGGCTGTCCCGATGTGTAAAAATAATGTTTTCATTTGTCTAATTCTTCCTTTCCTCTGCAAGGCCTTCCAGCTTTTTAAGAATGATGTCCACACACTCTTCCATACTGTTCTTGCTCGTATCAACCGTGATTTCCGGATTCTCCGGCTTTTCATAAGGACTGGAAATGCCGGTAAAATGCGCAAGCTCTCCTCTTCTTGCCGCTGCATACAGCCCCTTCGGGTCGCGCCTCTCGCAATCCTCAAGAGGAGTGCTTACATATACTTCAATAAAATCTCCTCCGATAATCTCCCTTGCCTGCCGTCTGTCACGGACAAACGGAGAGATGAAAGAGGTAAGAACAATCAGCCCTGCATCGTTCATAAGCTTCGCCACCTCTGCAATCCGGCGTATGTTCTCAATCCGGTCTGCCTCCTTAAAGCCCAGATTCTTATTCAGCCCCAGCCGGATATTATCACCATCCAGAAGCATCGTGTGCCTGCCATTTGCAGTAAGGCGTTTCTCAAGTTCATTCGCGATGGTGGATTTCCCGGCTCCTGATAACCCGGTGAACCAGATGGTCCTTGCCTTCTGCCCCATCTGGCTTTCACGGAACTGCTTCGTAATATCCATGGTGTGCCATGTAAGGTCTGTACCGCGGCTTACGGATTCCCTGATCACCCCGCATGCCGACGTGGCGTGGGTAATCCTGTCAATCAGAATCAGGGAGCCAAGTGCATTATTATTGTCGAATGTGTCAAATACCAGCCTGGAGCCTGTTACAATCTCACACAGAGCAATCTCATTTTTATAAATCATATCTGCATAGACTTCTTTTCCGGTATTCACATCAATCTTATACTTTATATTCATTACCGTGGCAGGGACAGACTGCGTCCCAAGCTTCAGAATATAATTCTTTCCTGCCACAAGCTTGATATCATCCATCCAGAGAAGATCCGCGTTAAAGATGGAATTCACAACAGCTCCTGAATTCTTCGTCAGGATGCATCCCCTTGACACATCTACTTCTTAGTCAAGGCAGATGGTCACCGCGTGGCCTGCCGTGCTCTTCTCTACACAGCGGTCCCCTTCGTAAATATCCGAAACCAGCGCCTTCTCCCGGCTTGGAAGCACCGTGATCTCATCACCCACTGCAATCTCACCGCTTTCAATCTGCCCCTGGAAACCGCGGAATGTAAGATCCGGACGGCACACACGCTGCACCGGCATGGTAAATCCTGCATCCGAAGGATCCTCGGACACATCAATCTGCTCCAGGTATGACAACAGCTGCGGTCCATGATACCATGGCATGCGAAGGCTCTTCCTGGTAATATTATCCCCTTCTGTTGCAGAAACCGGAATCAGCACGGCTGACTTATAATTGAACTCCGCAAGGAGTATTTTAATATCCTTCTGGATCTTTTTAAAGATATCCTCCCTGTAATTTACCAGATCCATCTTATTGACTGCAAATACAAAATGTCTGATTCCCATAAGCGAACAGATACGTGTATGGCGTCTTGTCTGGGTGAGCACCCCCTGGCTTGCATCTACGAGAATCACCGCCAGATCTGCAAAGGATGCGCCGACCGCCATATTCCGTGTATACTCCTCATGCCCGGGAGTATCTGCCGCAATAAAGGAACGGTTTTCTGTCGTAAAGTATCGGTATGCCACATCAATGGTAATCCCCTGCTCCCGTTCCGCCATAAGTCCGTCTAACAGAAGGCTGTAATCAAGTGCGCCTCCTCTTGATCCCACCTTGGAGTCCAGTACAAGGGCCTGCTCCTGATCCGTAAATAAAAGCTTGGCGTCATATAGTATGTGCCCGATCAGCGTAGATTTCCCGTCATCCACACTTCCGCAGGTAATGAATTTCAACAAAGCATCCATTTAAAAATACCCCTCCCTCTTTCTCTTTTCCATGCTGGCCGCCCCGCCGTCCTTGTCAATCACACGGCTGGTACGTTCAGAGGATACTGCACTTAACGTCTCCCTGATGATACCGTCCAGGGTATCCGCCTCTGATTCCACGCCTCCGGAAAGCGGATAGCATCCAAGCGTGCGGAAACGGACCTTTTTTATAACAGGCTCCTCACCGTCCTTCAGACGCATCCTGTCATCATCAACCATAATCAGATTGCCGTCCCGTTCCACAACCGGTCTCGGGGCAGCAAAATACAGCGGAACAATCTCTATATTCTCCCGCTTAATATACTGCCAGATATCCTTCTCTGTCCAGTTGGAAATCGGAAATACCCGTATACTTTCCCCTTTATAAATCTCTGTATTAAAAAGCTTCCACATCTCGGGACGCTGGTTCTTGGGATCCCATGCCTGCTCAAAATTGCGGAAGGAAAAAATCCGCTCCTTTGCACGGCTCTTCTCCTCGTCCCTCCTGCCCCCGCCGAAAGCTGCTGTAAAACCGTATTGATTCAGTGCCTGCTTCAGCGCCTGTGTCTTCATAATGTCCGTGTATGCTGATCCGTGGTCAAAAGGATTAATTCCCTGGGCAAGCCCTTCCTTATTAATATATTCCAGCATTTCAATCCCATATTTCTCACTGACCTTGTCGCGGAAGCTGATCATCTCCTTAAACTTCCAGGTTGTATTCACATGCAGAAACGGAAATGGCGGTTTCTCCGGATAGAATGCCTTCAATGCCAGATGCAGCATCACAGAGGAATCCTTCCCGATGGAATACAGCATCACCGGCTTCTCACACTGGGCCGCCACCTCCCTCATAATATAAATCGCTTCTGCTTCCAGTTCATCTAAATGATTCATGTTCTCTCCTTTGTTAATAACAATCATTCAGACAGGACGCCCTGTCTGAATGATTTCTCTATTTACCTATTATACCCGGCAAAATATCTATTTTATGTCATCTTAAAAAAGATTCCTTGAAAAAAGCTTGAAAAAAGAGTCGAATTCAGAAAAGGTTGTCTCAATATATACCTTCACCTTTTCTGATCTAAAACTATACTGGCAATCCGGCTCCACGATATACGGCTTACATCCGTTTTATGAGCTCTTTCCTGTCTGATGCTTTCTGTAAGCTCCTTTGCCAGACGCTTCTCGAATTCTGGAAGACCATCCTGATCCGGCTCGTCTGTATTTTTCATATCCGGCAGTCTGACATACCGGATATCTGCTCCCGGCGCGGCTTCCAAAAGCCACTCCCGGATTCCCGGAAGGTCTGTCATTACCACCCGGTCCCCACAGGCGAGAGCCTCAATTACTGTAAGTGGTATTCCCTCAAAAAAAGAGGGGAGCACAAATATGTCACACTGATTATATATTCCTGAAAGAGCCGGCTGGGACAGCCTGCCTAAAAACTCCACCCTGTAAGGACACCTTTCTGCCAGTTCCGTAATCTTCTCATACTCCGTGTCATTGCCTGTGCTTCCTGCAAGATACAGCTCCAGAGACTCTTTTCTGCAGCACAAGAGCGAGAGACTTCGAAGGAGACTTACCACTCCCTTTTTCTCCGCGATCTTTCCTGCAAACACCAGGCGCGTAACCCCGTCATACGGCTTCTTTCCTGTCTCCCGGAATATCGTACTGTTATATCCCATTCCTGCTCTCGTCAGCTTCTCCAGGCTTACCCCGTAAATATCCCTTACGCCCTCCTCCTGGGCCTTCTGGGGAACAAAGATATGGTCAAGCCGCCTGATCTGCTCTCTGATAAATCCCCGTTCCAGGTCTGTCTTTCTCATCTGTCTTAAATCCGTATTGTGGCAGAACCCGAAAACCTGATATTCTGGGAAACGCTCTCTGACTGCCGCAGTCAGCAGATACAGGTGGTGGCACAGAATCAGATCCGGCTCCAGGTCTTCCACTGCACGCTCAGTCACCCTAAGAAATTCCCGTAAAAACTGTTTTACCATTTCAGGCGTCATATCACAATACCTGGTACTCGGATACGGCATCTCATCTGACATCCCGGCAATCGGAAAAGGCAGGCTCTCACTGCAGAAATAAACGGGGTAAAAAGATACCCCGTCTGGAAATTCCGCCTGATCCTCCTGATAGATGCCGGCAACAACCGCCTGTTCATGCCCTCTAAGCGCAAATTCCTTTACAAGCTCCGTCAGATAGACTCCGCTCCCGGTACTGTCCGGCTTCTGCGCCGTAATGCTTAAAATCCTCATCTTGCTTTTACAACCCTTTCATAAACCGTAAAATAGTATTCCAGATCAAAACACGTCTGTTCATCGCTGATCTTCGTCATCTTCCATTCCTTGTCTGCATCTAAATCTGGAAAATACGTGTCTGCGTCAAAAGCATGGTCGATCCTGGTAACGTATGCCCTCTCACACAGAGGAAGCATGGCACGGTAGATGCTTTCACCGCCAATCACGTAGATTTCACCGCCATATTTTTCCGCCTCGCGAAGTGCTTCGTCTATACTGTGGACAATCACCGCCCCCTTTACCTTGTAACCCGGATTTTTCGTAATAACAATATTCACCCGGTTCTTAAGAGGCTGCCCCTGGGGAAAGCTCTCCAGTGTCTTTCTGCCCATAATAACAACATTTCCCTTTGTAGTCTCCCGGAAAAACTTCATATCCGCCGGGATGCTCCACATCATCCGGTTATCCTTTCCTATCGCCCAGTTTTTATCCACCGCTACAATCAGATTCATTCTGTTCTACCTCCCTGTTTTTCCAGTATGCTCCATCCCGCCATGCCTGTCTGATTTAGTAACTCTGATTCCGACGCATCTTTCAGACTGCCACAGGAATATCCCTGATCTGCTCATGTGTCTCGTAATCAATCAGCTTCACATCATCCCGAGTAAACTCATAAAAATCCTTTACCTCAGGGTTCAGCCAGAGCTTCGGCGCGGGAAGCGGCTCTCTTTTTATCAGCTCCTCCACAAGAGGCACATGCCTGTCGTAAATATGGGCATCTGCAATCATATGCACAAGCTCTCCTGCCTCCATCCCACACACCTGGGCCAGCATATACAGAAGCACTGCATACTGGCACACATTCCAGTTATTAGCTGTCAGCACATCATTGGATCTCTGGTTCAGAATACCATTTAAAACCAGCCTGTCCTGCCCCGGCTTCTTCGTTACATTAAAGGTCATGCTGTAGGCACAGGGGTACAGATTCATCTCATGAAGATCCTGGTGCACATACAGATTCGTCATAATCCGCCTGCTGTAAGGATTATGCTTCAGATCATAGATCACCCTGTCTGTCTGGTCAAACATCCCTTCCTTATATTGATGCTTCACTCCCATCTGATAACCATAAGCCTTCCCGATCGAACCGTCCGCATCCGCCCAGCTGTCCCAGATGTGACCGTTAAGATCATGAATGTTATTCGACTTCTTCTGCCAGATCCACAGAAGCTCATCCGTGCAGGTCTTAATAGCCGTCCTGCGAAGCGTCAGAGCCGGGAACTCCTTACTAAGATCATACCGGTTCACCACCCCGAACCTTTTAATCGTATACGCAGGAGTACCGTCTTCCCATACCGGGCGTACCTTCTCTCCCCTCGTATCTGTCCCGTTATCTATAATATCCCTGCACATATCAATAAATACCCTGTCTGCATAGCTCATTTACTCCATTCTCCTTTATCACACTTCATTTTTCTCCAAGACCTTTTGACACTTGTATTATCACATTATACCAACTGCATCCTAAAAAGACAATAGAAAACATGTGATACCATGCTGCTATAAATCTTGCACCCTCTGACTGATCTGTGATAAAATGTTACTATTCAATTTTGCAGGAGTAAAGATACTGGACCAGATTATTCCAAGAATCGGGACTACCGAAAACTATGCTGTGCGGCAGATTTATCTGGCGCGCAGTATAATATCCCTCACAGACTTTCCAGACAGATATTCATTCACTGCACTTACCTTCGCCTTATCATAAGCATAAAAAGTCATCTGCGCCCTTACCGGGTTGTGATAAACCTTCCAGTACCCGTCAAGCAGGCTGTTCCTTCCCCTCTCCCTGATAAAGCATGCAACGTCCTCCACCGGATAATCCAGGAATACCCCGATCTCATGAGGAAAGCCGCTGTTGTGTTCCGCATATTGACAGACCCGCCGTGACAGCCTGCCCAGCACAGCCTGTATATCCGTCCCGGAATATCCATATACCTTCAGGAACTCCTGCACATCCTCTCTCCCCAGGTAACTCTCGAACTCCCTCTCCCGGTAAAACAGCACAAGACACCTCCCCTTCTGTCTCGTCAGAACCCGGTAAGAAACCTCCGTTCCCTCAAAAAAACTGTCAAGCTCCTCACAGGCAGCTCCCACAAGATTCATAATACAAGCCACCTTAAGACCCTTTAAAAACGGCGCACACTGGAAAATAATCTGGAACTGCAGACGTTTCCTGAGATCTCCGCAGGAAAGCATATAAGCCACAACCTCATACGGCATACATTTTTCTCCTTTTTTGGTATTGATTATCATTTGCGTTGAAATCGTGTCATGAAAAACAGAAAAAATCAACCCTCATAATATAGTATTTTCTCCAACAGGCAAAAATATAAATCGGGGACGGGGCATTTTTCAAAATGCCCCGTCCCCAATCTTTATGGCTCTTCGATATTATACAGCACCCTTTTCAGCATCTTCTCCAGTGCGCTGATCTCTTTCTTATTCATACCAATGGTAAGCATCTTATCCAGCTTCTTGCGGTCCATCTCCATCCGTCTCTGTATATCGTATGCCTTTTCTGTCAGATAGATATTTTTGCACCTCTTGTCCTTATTGCTTGGCACCACAAGGATAAACCCCTTTTCATCCAGCCGCTTTAAGAGCCCTGTAACAGTAGGGTTACGCAGACAAAGTGCTTTTTCAATGTCTCTCTGCGTCACCTCTTCCTTGCTGCTCACAAAAAGGTAATCCAGCACTGCACACTGGGATGCGGTAAGCCCAAGGGTACGCAGGCGGTTATTAAACTCCTTTTCATACACATTATTAATCTGTTTAAACATAAAGCCAATGGTCATCCGCTCCCGCATACTCTTGTCCCTCTATATTTCATAACTGCCAGCCACCTACTGCCGCGTGCTCCCCCGCATAGCAGCCAGCAGATTTGCCCTGGATAAAATTTTTGCCGTCATATAGAACAGGAGCGTATCAACTGGCAGCATAATCAGCTGTTTTACCGCCCTCGCTGGAAGCAGTGCAAAGAATGCATCGCCATACAGAAGGGTAAGCCAGAGTGTATTTAGAAGCAGGTTGATCGTAACTGCCACAATACTGTTGGCAATAATCACACGCTTCAGGCTTAGTGGTCTTTTATAGAGTATCACCCCATAGATGGTTCCCCCAAGCATTGCACTTATGGTAAATCCCGGAAAGAAACCTCCCACAGGTTTGACTATGTAAGCAATCACATCAGAAAGCCCCCCTACCAGGCATCCGGTTACCGGGCCAAATAGCATACCGGTAAGCTCCTTTGCCACTGGGTCAAACCCGATCCGCAGATAGTCTGTAAGCTGCAGCCGGTAAAATCCCAGCACAACCGTAATGGCCAGCAGCATTGCCGCAGCGGACAGTGTCTTTAGATCCTTAAGCTCATAATAGGAATCTGTAAATTGTGTCTTCATTTTTCTCATAAAAAATACCTCCTTTGCAGTAGTCCTTAACGCTACGCATAGCAGGTAATCCTATCAGTTTTACGTTCATGCCCTGATACAGCATCCTGTCTGTCTATGTGTAGCAGCGGGATGCGGAATATGTACCGCGCGCCCGGATACAGCCAGACTCTTCGTCCATCCGGCAACTCCCCGTCCGGATGGCACTTAACGCACACACTCCTACTCTGCTTTTCTCTCTTTTATACTGGTTACATGGTTACAGTAACTGTTCTGCATCTGCGCAAGTACCAGCGTCCTTTCGAGCCGCTGAACAGTTACCATCACGGAATACATTCTAGCACAGAACAAAAGGAAGAACAACCCCCCAAATCATTTCGTTACTATTCACGGAATGCAGACAGTAACCCTCTGCCCATTTAGAAACTGGGCAGGCTCCCTGGCAGAGCTTACGCTATGTCTCCGGGCCAGTCAGCGGAGCGACTGACCTGGAGCCGGACTGTAACAACCTTAATTCCCGCACAGCAAGGCTGACAGCCACTATAGCTGCAGCTGTGTCTGCAATGGGACCTGCGTACATAACTCCGTCAATTCCCAGAAACAGCGGGAAAATAATAATAAGCGGAAGCAGGAAGATTACCTGTCTTGTTAATGACACGACGATTCCCAGCCTGGCCTTTCCGATGGACGTAAAAAACCCGGAGCACATAGGCTGTACGCCATTGATAAAAGTCATAAGCATAAAAATCTTGAAGTATCTCTCTGCAAAGTGGAAGTATTCCTCGCTCCCTGTCCCGAAAATACTGACAATCTGCCTGGGAAAAAACTGGAAGCAGATAAAAAAACAGACTCCCACCGTAAATGCAGCCCGGAATGCTTTTTTATAAGTATCCTTTACACGCCCATACAGCTTTGCACCATAATTGAAGCCCCAGATGGGCTGACACCCCTGGGAGATACCGATGCAGATGGACATAAAGACCATATTTACCTTGGAAATGACACCGACACATGCCAGCGGAATATCCATACCATAGGCAGAATCTGCGCCATAATACCGCAATGTATTATTCATGGTAATCTGTACGATTGCCATGGCAATCTGGTTTATACAGGAAGCCATCCCAAGGGAAACAATCGCCTTCAGATATTCCGCCCTGGGCTTAAGCCTCTTAAGAGGAAACTCCATATTCCGGAATTTTGCAAAATAGACAATGACCATAATCCCTGACAGAACCTGTCCAATCACAGTTGCCGCGGCAGCCCCCTGTATTCCCCAGGAAAATCCAAAGATAAAGAGAGGATCCAGTATGGTATTCGTAATTGCTCCTGCCAGCATGCAGGTCATAGAATAAGCAGGGCTTCTGTCCGCACGGATCAGATGATTCCCCCCGGTAGTAAGCACAAGAAAAGGGATTCCGAATGCTGTAATGCTTGTATAGTCCTGAGCAAAAGGAAGAACCTCAGGCGTTACCCCGAACAGGTGCAGAAGCGGATTTAAAAATGCTATGACAATCACTGCAATAAAAATACCGCACAGGCCAAGCATCGTAAGACCTGTCCCCGCAATACCGGCAGCACGCTCATGGTCTCCCTCACCAGATGCAAGGTTAAAATTCGAGGCGCTTCCCATTCCCAGAAGAAGCGCCGTTGCCGTACAGATAATCGATACCGGAAATGCTATGTTCGTCGCCGCATTCCCAAGCATCCCGACGCCCTGCCCGATAAAGATCTGATCTACAATATTATAAAGTGAACTCACCAGCATACTGATAATTGCCGGAATCGCAAACCTCGCAATTAATCTCCCCGTCGGTTCCGTGGCGAGAGGATTGTCTGTTACTTTTTTCTGTTGTTCCATAACTCTTCTCCTCGGATTCTGTTTTCCATAATCAAAAAACTTACGTATAAAAAAAGAGTATAAATAATTATCCAAACATACTACTCAGACAATTATTAATACCCATTTCGTGATTACACCCTTGATTACACTTCTCTGATAATGATACCAAAAGCTTCTCTCTTTGGTGTTCTCTAGAGCGACAGACGGGGTTCGAACCCGCGACCCCGACCTTGGCAAGGTCGTACTCTACCAACTGAGCCACTGTCGCATTACTTATTTCTTAAGTATTGTTCCCTCGAACAATATATACTATATCACTAAATACATTGCCTGTCAACACTTTTTTTAATTTTTTTATTTTTTATGTCAGGTTACTATTCACGGACTAACCGTCCGCTCATAGTAACGATTCGGGGCGGCATTCCGAGTTTTGCTACGCAAAAACCGCCCCTCACCCCTGCATCATGTTCACATGGAATACCCTCGCTTCGCTGGGGCAGACCCTGCGCAGCTTACGCTACTTCTCCTCCCGGATGACAAGCCCCAGCTCCTCCAGCTGCTTTTCATCCACTCTTGTAGGCGCCTCTGTCATAAGGTCAGATGCATCCTTGATCTTCGGGAAGGCAATCACATCCCGGATACTCTCCTGCTTTGCCATAAGCATGATCAGCCTGTCAAAGCCATATGCCAGCCCGGCATGGGGCGGCACGCCATACTTGAATGCCGTAAGGAGGAATCCAAACTGTTCCTTTGCCTGCTCCGGTGTAAATCCCAGAACCTCAAACATCTTATTCTGTATCTCAGGATTAAAGATCCGGACACTGCCGCCTCCAAGCTCTGTTCCATTCAGCACAATGTCATAGGCCTTTGCCCGCACTCTGCCCGGATCGCTGTCAATAAAGGGAAGATCCTCTTCCATAGGCATGGTAAATGGATGATGCATGGCTACAAAGCGGTCCTGCTCCTCACTCCACTCAAGAAGCGGGAATTCGGTCACCCACAGGAACCGGTAATCATTCTTATCCACAAGCTCCATCTGGCGGGCAAGTTCAAGCCTGAGCGCTCCAAGCACATCCCACACAACCTTATTCTGATCTGCGGCAAAGAGGAGCAGATCCCCGTTTTCACCTTTCATCGCCTCTATGAGCGCACCCATCTCCTCCTCTGTCATGAATTTGGCAAAAGAGGATTTTACTGCACCATCCTCCTGAAGAGCGATATAGGCGAGTCCCTTTGCGCCATACCCCTTTGCAAACTCTACCAGCTTGTCAATCTTTTTACGGGGCATCGCACCCTGGCCTTTCGCATTGATTCCACGGACAGTTCCTCCCTGTTCTATGGCTCCTTTAAACACTGCGAAGCCACAGTTTTTCACAACCTCTGTCACATTCTGAAGCTCCATGCCAAAACGGATGTCCGGCTTGTCTGAGCCATAGCGGTCCATTGCCTCCTGCCAGGTCATTCTGGGAATAGGCAGTGGAATCTCCTTTCCCAGAACCTCTTTAAAAATTCTTGCGAGAAGGCGCTCATTGACATCAATCACATCATCCACATCTACAAAGGACAGCTCCATATCAATCTGTGTAAATTCCGGCTGACGGTCCGCCCTGAGATCCTCGTCACGGAAGCATTTTGCAAGCTGAAAATACCGGTCGCATCCTGAACACATCAGAAGCTGCTTGAACAGCTGGGGAGACTGGGGCAGTGCATAAAAATGTCCCTGGTGAATCCTGCTTGGCACCAGATAGTCCCTTGCCCCTTCCGGCGTACTTCCGATCAGCACCGGAGTCTCAATCTCTAAAAATCCTTTCTCTGCCAGAAACTGGCGGGTAAGGGTTGCCACCCGGCTTCTCATCATCAGCGTCCTCTGCATGTCCGGCCTTCTCAGATCCAGATATCTGTATTTCAGACGCACTTCTTCCTTTGTCTTTACATTTTCCTCAATGGGAAACGGGGGCGTCTCAGATTCTGAGAGTACCCTGAGTTCATCCGGTATAATTTCAATCTCACCGGTAGCAAGATTCTCGTTCACTGCACCAGCGCGCTTCTCCACCCTTCCAGTCACTGCTACGACATATTCCGCCCGGAGCTTTGCCGCCTTCTCAATCAGCGCCTCCTCCGATCTTCCTTCCTCGAATACAACCTGGATCATGCCGGCCCGGTCCCTCACATCCACGAACACGAGGCCTCCCTTATTCCTGTTTTTCTGTACCCACCCCATAATCGTAACTGTCTCGCCAATATTGGCCCCAGACAGTTCTCCGCACCGGTGTGTTCTCCTTAATCCCTTCATTGATTCTGCCATGTTCTATATTCTCCTCTCCTATTATACTCACGGCTGATGAAATCTGCCGCTCAGTATATCTCTTTTTCAGACATACCCTGGTACAGCATTGCGTAATTAACAGTGAATTCTGCAAAGCTGAACTAGTCAGTCAGAATAACACTCTATAATATCCGCGTAGCCCTCTGCTGCCAGCTGCTCCTTCTGAAACTTCTTATTCTTCTTCATATTCACGATCAGCACCTGCTTTCCTGCCTCCCGGTCTGCCCTTGCAAGAGAAAGAACCTTAAGCACCTCTTCCTTCGGAAGCCGTTTTTCCAGCAGATAAGCCTTCTTTTCACCGCATCCGGGCACCTCAAAGCCATTTTCCAGAAGCAGCATTACGATTCTCTCAAATCCGATAGAAAAACCACATGCCGGAGTATCCTGGCCTGTGAATTTCCCGATCATCCTGTCATAGCGCCCTCCTCCTGCGACGGAACCGCCGAAATCATCCATGACCACTTCGAAGATCGTACCTGTATAATAAGACTGCCCCCTTACGAGTGTAGGATCAAATTTCAGCTTAAAGTCACATTCCTTCGCAGCATCCACACTGGACAGGATAAAATCCATGCCGTCTGCCGTCTCATCACTTAAGAATTCTCCAAGCTTCGCCTTCAGCTCCCGGATTCCGGATGCATCTGGTGTAATCTCGTCAAACAGGCCGAGATACGTATCCACGCAATCCTTCTGATAGCCAAGCTCCAGAAGCTCTGAAGCCACTCCTTCCTTTCCAATCTTATCCATCTTATCCAGGATAATGAACACCTCATCAAAATCCCCTTCCTGAAAGCCGCTGTATGCTGCCATGGCTTTCAAAATGTTCCGGTCATTGATACATACCGTAAAATTCCGGAAGCCAATCTTTCCGAGCATCGCCGTTGTTGCCAGGATCAGTTCAATCTCTGCCAGATTCCCCGGTTCCCCCAGGATGTCGATATCGCACTGCATAAACTGGCGGAAACGTCCTCTCTGGGGGCGGTCTGCACGCCATACATTTCCAATCTGCAGCGCCTTGAATGGGGAGGGCAGCTCATTTGCATGGTTCGCGTAATATCTTGCAAGAGGCACTGTAAGATCATATCTCAGCCCACTGTCTGCCAGGTCATTCTCCTCCTTCGCCTCATCAATCTTAAGCTTCTGTCCCCGCTTCATAATCTTGAAAATTAATTTTTCATTATCCCCTCCCTGCTTACTGCACAGATTCTCAATGTGTTCCACGCAGGGTGTCTCCATGGACTGAAAGCCAAAGGTCTTATATGTATCCTTAATCATCTGAATCAGATAATCCCGGATCTCCATCTCCCGCGGCATCATATCATTCATACCTGTTACCGGTTTTTTCTTTAACGCCATAGCCAGTCTTCCTTTCGTTCTGTCATTTCATTCACGCAGCTTATACAATAAGCTGACTCCTTCTTTAATTGTCTCTGTTATCGTCTGTTGATGCTCTCTGGAATACTCTTTCAGCCTGCTATGCTCCTCATCAGACATTCTTATTGTTACGATCCGGTCTTTAATTATATCCGACTTCGGACGCCCCATCTTGCCCATAAGCAACTCCTCCCTTGCATCTATGAGCCATTATACTTTCTGTAATACGAAATGTCAAGGAGTACCGCAGATTCTTTTACAGGAAAACTGGCTGGAACAGGCCGGATTTTTCGCAGGGGATAAAATTACCGTGAAATGCCAGCAGAGGCAGCTTACCATCACGAAGGACGGAACAAGAGCAGATTCAGGGGAATAATGTTTATCACGGCAAAAGAAATTTATTGTAAAATTTTTTCCCGATGGAAAAAGATTGCGGTATAATAGAGCCACCGAAAATCGGTACTTGTAGTGCTGATATATTCTGAAAGGAGAAAAGTTATTATGAATATTGTTCTTGACGAGACTTTGAGAAAAAGTGGGATTGATTTCTACAATTCGATTACTGACAGCCGGAATATCGTGTCCCAGACCACGTTGGTTTGGTTATGACTATACAAATTTTGCGATACCGCTCACAAAATAAGACATTACCTTCTTTTTTATTTTTTAATATAATTCAATTCAGAAGCTTCTAAAAAAATAAATTTTGAGGTGATGAGATATGGAGCAAACTATATTTTGTGAAAACTTAAAAAAATTCCGTTTGGCAAAAAAATATACCCAGGAACAGGTAGCCAACAATCTGAATGTAAATGTACAAACTGTCTCAAGATGGGAATGCGGGACAACTTTGCCGGATGTTTTGACTCTTCCTGTTTTAGCAAGGCTCTATGGAGTAACGGTAGATGATTTTTACAAAAAGAGTGCAGTTGCATACAATAACTATGCACAACGTTTGGCCGCTGTTTATGAAAAGACACGGAAACCGGAAGATTTTATACATTGTCTTTTGGAGTATAAAAAGCTTATGCATGGCGGTGAACTTTCCGTGGAAGATAAATGGAATTATGCAATCATTCATCAGTGGATGTTTGAATATTGTAAAAATACGGCGATGGAGTGGTATGATACTATTTTGAAAGAAGGTTCCGACTTTGATGAAAATTTATTCTACAGAGCCTGTGCCTGCCGTATTTCTTTCCTTTTTGCAGTGGGGAAAGGGGAGGAAGCTGTCCGCCAGCAAAAAGCAAGGGCAGAATCAGAGCCGGAGAATCCCAAAGAAATGGATTTATTGATTGTGTCATATATTTATGCGGATAAAATAGAGGAAGCTTACGAATGTTTTTTAAAGGCCGTAGAAAAATTTCCGGATGCCTGGGAGTTATATATCCATGGCGGAGAAGTTTGTGGGAAACTTGAAAAATATGATGAGGCAATCCAATATTTTGATAGAGCCGGTGCAATAGGAACACCTTTTTATGATGAGTTATATTGTAAGGCGATGCTATATGAAAAAATAGGGAAGGACAAGGATGCATATAAGCTGTATCAGGAAATTGCTGAGAAACTTCGTAAAAATGGCTTTGATGTTGAAGCAGACATGGCTGAAGAAAGTGCAAAAAGACTGGATATGAAGAAAGACTAAAACATTGGCAAATTCCAGTTTGTCATACTGAAAAATCGGAACTTGAGGAGAAAATAAAAAATGATTTCTGCAATTTATGACAGGCGAAGCACAAGGAAATTTATAAAT
>CANOKL010000025.1 GCA_947566645.1 uncultured Lachnospiraceae bacterium | reverse complement strand
TCAAAGAGCTCATTTTCTAAAAATGGAACTATCAAACATTGACAGGGATTTTTTGGGCTTTTTTAGGTCTTCGTTATTGAAGTAGTTGAAGTAGCACAACGAGTTAATTTAGTGGTGAGTAACGATTTTGTACAGCAAGGCTTTAAATACCGCTTTGCTATGAGCAGTCCCCAGGCTGTAAATAACACTGTTATCTCTTTTTATGTGCTTTTATTTTTGTGAACTCTATAATTTCTCTCTTGTCATCCTCAGAAATTTTCTCAAAATAATATAACAGTTCTTTCTCCAGACTGTTAAAAAGCTGATACTTCTTCCGATTGTTCGGATTGTTAAAATATTCTAAAAATCCTGCCAAATCCTCACTTGATTGTGTGGGTGGAGGAGCATCATAATTGATATTTCTGTCAACGGCTATAGTCAGGTGCATTAGATCTTCTACTGAGATATTGTATAGCCCTGCGAGTTTGTAGAGGATATCCGAACCCGGTGTCCTTCTACCAGTTTCGTAATGCGAATAGGTCTGTCTGACAATACCAAGAGCAGCCGCTACATAATCCTGGGTATAACCGTGTACCTTCCGCAATTCTTTTAGTTTAATAGGGAGTAGCTGTTCTTTCATTTCCTTATCCACCTTCCGTCTACAAGAATTTTATTAATACTTATACCCAAAAAATGTAACTATATGTAGCATTTAAACATTTTATATGTTAATATAATTGTAGCTTTTTCAAAAATAGGATACGATTTGTAGCATATGAAGTAGGCACTGATATCATAGCCTGCGTGGCATCTTAAGGAAAGGAGGGAGGGAATATAAGCACATACAAGTTAATTCTAAAGTATAAAAAAGCACAGCCTTAATTTATTTTTGCAAATTAGGGACAAAAAATTTCATGTAGAAAGGAAGATCTGATATGAGAAAAGCAAAGAAAATAATCTCCATGTTACTAGCTTTCACAATGATATGCACAATGTGTTCATTTCCATCATTGGCAGAAGAACTGATAACTGATGGAACAAATTCTGCAGAATATCCTGAAGGAAATTTAGTAATACCAGACAATGAACCGACTGATAACAGGAAAGCAGATAAGGATGAGAATACCTTAGAGAAATTGGAAATAAAAACAGTCCAAGATGATGATGCGCCAAAAAAGCAAGATCAGATGACTAATAGCAACAAAGAAAGTGACATTGACTCTGCGGTATTAGAAGAAACCTTTTCAGGCGAATTTTCAAGTGTTGGAGAAAAAACGATTTATACATTTGTTCCAAAGGAAAACAAAATATATAAGCTTAATTTGAAATCCAGACTATCTTCCATCATAGAAGTAGTTTTGCTAAATAGTAACAAGGAATCATTAATTGATGCATGCCTGTATCTTAATGACCGAAATCTTTTTTGTAGCTTAAAAAAAGGGGAAGTATATCAATTTGAAGTAGGTCTTGAAACAACTCCTCCTTCTGACGAAAAGGACTATACATACACCATATCGCTCGAAAGAACTAATCATACAGAAGATGAATTATATGAAATAGAAAACGGTATATTAAAAAAAATAAATATTTTTAAAGAATACCCAAAGAATATCTCTATCCCAGAAGGCGTAACAAGAATTGACGGTGCATTCCCTTACTATAATGATTTTTCGTTTGATAGTATTACTTTCCCAGCGTCACTAACACTATTAGGCTATCCGGAATATTCGGACACAGACTATTCCGTGTTCTCTACACGGTGCTTTTATGTAAAGGAAGAAAACCCCGCATTTACTGCCATAGATGGTATATTATATAATAAAGAAGGCACAACCTTGATTCGCTATCCCAATAAAGAAGAAGAGGTTTTTTCTCTAGACGAAAAAGTCACAGAAATAAATAGTGAAGCTTTTAATGACAAACCATCATTCAAAAAATTAATATTAACCAACAATCTCAAGAGAATAAACGACTATGCCTTTTCTGGCTGTAGTAAATTGAGAAGCATAGAATTTAAGGAGGGATTGGAGGAAATATGCGACGGAGCATTTTCAGGTTGCGAAAATCTAAGCGATTTTGAATTTCCCGAATCTTTACAGACAATAGGAGCCTTTGCCTTTGATAGATGCAATATATCGTCAGTAAGACTTCCGAAAGCATTAAATGATTTATCCGTTTCTGCCTTCTTCTGCTGTAAAAATCTAGAATGTATTACAGTTGCGGATGGTAACGAATTCTACCATTCAGAGGATGGAATTGTTTATACCCATAGCTCAATTGCGTTGTATCCATATGCCAAAGAGGGGGCATATGAAATACCAGAAGGATTTACAATTGATTGGGCTTTAAAATACACAGGCGAAATAACAGAGGTTACATTTCCTAAAAATTGGGGAGAGGATGATATTTTCAGCTTTGGAGAAATATATATCGGCAGTCTTAAGTTGGAAAACATTCATGTAAAACCCGGAAATGAAAACCTTATGTCACGTGACGGGATATTATACTCTACCAAAAGACATGATGGGACATGTGTGTTGATACAATATCCAGCAAATAAAAATCAAAACTCCTACACAATTCCTAATGATGTTTTCAAGATTGAGGATAACGCATTTTCAAATTCCAAAAGTCTAACTAGTATAACAGTCCCTAAAACCGTAACATACATAGGAGAAAATGCATTTGGAGAAAATGTGCTTGCAGGTGACTCACTGACTATAAAAGGATATGATGACTCTGCGGCGCACCAATATTATATAGAGAACTCTTTAGAATCAAAAGGTGTTATATGGCAATCGTTAGGTGCTACGTCGGATAAAGACATAACCGAAAATGATTTATTCTATCAGTATTCCAAGCATTTAAATAATGCGACATATAAAAAGATGTGCTCTACCCTAAACAACGATATGGCGGAAATAGTCTGGTCTCGTTCTGGCAATGATAATATATTGTCTGCAGCAAAGTCTGCAATGATGGGTGGTGCCACCAAGTGTATTAAATCAATCTGGGGAGCAGTAACAGGAAAGTTTTATGATGAGAGCGACTTGGAGGAAGCAATTGCTTTGGAATATGTACAAAAAGTATCTGAGGATTCCAACATTGCCTCGGAGATCCTTGACAGTACTTCCAAAAAAATCAAGTTTAGTTCAAAAGTATATACGATTTTTTCAGAGGGCGTAAAAACCATTGACGAAGAAGAACAAGTATGTGATGCTTTGGCAATTGGAATGTTTGAAAAAAATGATGTGCGCAGTATGTTCCGTAATACTGAGCACACAATGGACAAGATAAGTAAAAAATTCAAAAAAGCAGGAAAAGTCGTATCTTCTGCCGAAATTGTATTGTCAGTCATAATGACTATGCAGGCTGAGCAGGACTTAGTTTCCACACTAATGTCGGACATTCCTAAAGAATCTGCACTCTACAAAGGATTAAATAGAATTTCCAAGAAGTTAAAAAAATCTGTTGCGGAAAATCTCATAACGGAATTCCTGGAAAACGAAGTCTTTGATAAAATGGCTGATACCTTAAAAAATCTTGGTATTGAACGACTATCCAGTTTAGTTAGCGGAACAGGCGGAATCAGCAGCGGCGGTGCACTGGCTGTAGCAAGCATTGGCTATGCAATTGCAGGTTATAATATAAAGGCACCAGCTATTGAGAATGTAGAAAAAGCTATTATTTCTAATTCGAATAATACAGTTTTACTTGGTGCCTTAGAGGCTAAAAAGGCAGAAATTTTACAAAATTACAAAGATAAAGACAGGAAAAATGTAGAAAAATTAAAAAAAGAGTATTCCATACTCTACAGCACCTATCTGTTATCAATAAAAAATGGTGTGTCCTACTGTCTTGCCATTGCTAATAAAAAGGATAAGGAAAATCTTGAAGCACATTATGCAAACTATAAAAACAAGTTGTCATATAGAAAATATATAAAGTCCTGTCTCAAAAATGCAAATACAGAGTGGTTTTACACCGAAGATAACGGAAAAGCAAGAATTACAGGCTACAAGATTACTGAAACTACAGAAACAGAAGAAAAAGTGCAGAGAAAAAAGGCGAGGGAAGGAACAGAAGAACTATATTGCCTTGATATTCCGACTACAGTAGATGATTACGAAGTTGAAGCCATCGATAAATCATCTTTCAAAAACAATGAGGAAATAGAAGGGGTAAACATCCCCGATTCAGTTGCATCTATAGACTCAGAAGCATTTGCTTCCTGCACGAACCTCAACACGATATTTTTAGGACGCAATGTTTCGACAATAGGTGATCATGCATTTGCCAACTGCATGAGCCTAAAAGAAATAGACCTGCCAACTGCGGTTCAGAATATAGGACCGGATGCATTTACTCCAAATAATTCCCTGGCAATTAGCGGTACAGACTCCTCTTACGCAGAAGATTATGCACAGAAAGCAGGCATTGATTTTAAATCCCGGAGAAAACAGATTACAGATATCTCAGTAAAGACTGCTCCGCAAAAGTTAATCTATACGATGTTGGAGGATTTGGATACTACCGGACTTGTTATACAAGTAATATATGAAGATGGCAGTGCTGAGAATATTAATTCAGGAATTTTCTGTACATTTGAAAAAAATAAGGTCATTGGCCAAAACAAAGTAAATGTAAATTATGATGGGTGTCTCACCACATATGATGTTACTGTATCTGCAGTGGAATGTCCTTACACTGTTGCATATCAAAATGAATACGGCGAGGACCTAAAGGAAAAGATACGAGGATCTTCAATGGCTGGAGAAACGCTGACACTGACTGCACCTAAAATAGACGGTTATCAGCCTGAATTTTCTGAGCAAAGCTTTATAATAGGAGAGGATAATAACTTTGTACTAACATATATCCAAAACCCTAAAATCAATCTTAAAGATGTACAAGTCTCATATCAGAAAGAATTTAACTTTACGGGTAATCAAATTCGTCCGGATATAACATTATTATATAATGGCGGAATATTGAAGGAAGGCGAAGATTACAACGTTACGTATGATAAAAATATTAATGCCGGAGATGGCCGCATTTTAATATGGGGAACCGGAAAATATACTGGTGATACGTGGATTACCTTCAAAATAAAAGGGCATAATAAGGAAAATATAAAGCCCTTATCAACAAAGGTAACAAAAATTAAAATTAACGGTATTTCCAAAAAAATTGCTGCAGGAAAGAAAATAAAACTAAATGCTGTTGTTCATCCAAAAAACGCCGCAAACCGCTCCATAACATGGACTTCTAGCAATAAAAAGGTTGCAACTGTCAATAATTATGGAATTGTGACTTTAAAGAAAAAATCAGGTGGAAAGTCTGTAACAATTACCGCTACAGCTAAGGACGGAAGCAAAATAAAAGGAAGCTATAAAATCACTTCCATGAAGGGGGTTGTAAAGAAAATCTCCTTGTTTGGGAAGACTAAAGTAAAGGCTGGAAAATCATTAAAAATACAGTCCAGAGTAATTGCATCTAAAAAGGCAAATACAAAGCTAAAATGGACATGCAGCAATTCCAAATATGCAACTGTAACTCAAACAGGGAAAGTCAAAACATACAAAGCAGGGAAAGGGAAAAAAACAAAAATTTCTGCACTGGCAACAGACGGAAGCGGAAAGAAAAAATCTATAGTAGTCCATATTCAATAGCAATCTGCAGTAACAGAAGATGCTCCACAAATTGGGGACAGGTCATTTTTAATTGGGGACGGGGCATTTTTAAAAATGCCCCGTCCCCAATTGATTCCTGATCTTAAGGGACAGCAGGCAGGAAGCCCCAAAGGCAAAGAGTATCATCCCCAGGCCCGCAAGGATATTAAACTCTGCCGGCACGGTGAATGTGCACTTCACAATCCCGATGCCGCTCA
The DNA here is from genome assembly GCA_947566645.1 of uncultured Lachnospiraceae bacterium. GTDB lineage: Bacteria > Bacillota > Clostridia > Lachnospirales > Lachnospiraceae > CAPEBR01. Next base: position 51,192 of record CANOKL010000025.1, on the reverse strand, counting down.
TAAATACAGCTGTCAGCGGATTGATTATAAAGCTGCAGACACTGATTCCTATTATAGTGGAAATGACAATTGCCGGCATAAAGGACAGTGCCGTCTGCAGGATCAGCTGTCCTGTTGTAAAGCCAAGGGCTTTTAGGATTCCATAATCTCTCTTTTTATTGCCCAGCATCGTGCGCACAAGCAGATATAGTACAAATACAATCACCACCATACTCAGCACAAGTACCAGGATCACAATCGCCTTCATTAGTGAGACATAAACCGCCGTTGAGCCCTCCAGTATTTCATTAATATTGATCGTTATATTGACGTCTGCCCCAAACAGCTTCTTTATTTCTGCATGAAACTGGTCGATATCACTGTCTTCCGAAAGATTCAGATAGTATCCTGCATTCGTTAATCTGCCCAGACGCTCGTAGCCTTGTCTTGTAAGGAGACAGTCCTTGCCGAGATTATTTGTCACTTGTGTAAATCCTGTGATGATATATTCTGCCTGCTTTCCTTCTGCTGTCAGTATGATCTCGTTTCCAGGCTCTAAGCCCTTTTCACGGGCGTATTTTGCGGCAATGGCAATCTCATTGTCATATTTGGGAAAACGCCCCTCAAATACTACATTCCGGTTATTGACCTTCCCAAAATCATCGCAGATTGTGGCCATGAGCCCGACGCCGCCCACATGGCGGACTTCCACGGTATGGTAGAGATACACCTTTTCCACGCGCTCATCCGAGTGCATCTTCTGCAGAAATTCTTCCTCTGCTTCCTGATTGACATTGATGCAGCTGTCTGCCGTTTCTCCCACAATCAGATTCAGAAACGGATTCATGTCCGCAATCATATTCTCAATCATCAGCCCTGAAAATACGGCAACCAGTGAAAGGGTGAGCATGGTAATGCAGATCGTCAGGTTATGCTTGATGCCCGAAAGTGTAGTTTTCATGGCAAGGGCGAAATGAAGCGGAAATCTGGTCTCCTCCAGTGGAACATGGTTTCGTTTGAAGCTGTGGGTCAGAACCCCCTGCCGCAAAGCAGTGATGGGCTCGATTTTCCGGATTCTGCCTGACGAAAACCATACTGCGAGGAAGACGGCTCCTCCTAAAATCACCAGTGTCAGAAGAAACGGAATTGGCAGGAAATGAACCTTATAAGGGATGCCGGTCTGGGAGATCATCATGCTGTTGAGGGTCGGGAACAGAGTATAGGAGAACCCTGCGCCTGCTGCCGCAATGATTAAGGACAGCCCCAGAAACTGCAGAAGAAGGGAAAATACAAGCTGCAGGCTCGTATAGCCCATTGCCTTCAGTGCGCCGAGATTCTTCATATTTTCCTGAATATCATTCACAATGTTGGATGCCATCACAACAAGGGCAATCAGAAGCACCAGAAACGCCATCGCGCTTAAAATTCCCGCACAGATCATCTGTGAGATATACCGGGACTGGGCCACAAGGGCATAGGAGGTACTTACCATCCGCACAGCGGGAAAATGAGCAGATATTTCGTTCTTCAGCATCGCCTCATAATCCTGGCTTTCGCTTTTATCCTTCAGCCGGACAGAGCAGAATAATGCTTCCGGCGCGCAGCCTGCTTCTTCTAATTCCCTGTATTTATCCTCTGTCAGGAGAATCCCGCACATCCCACAGTTATGGGAGCCGGTCATCACATTATTGAAAAATCCGCATATCGTGTAGCTGATTTTCCTGTTTCCCACAGAAAGCTCTATACTCTTTCCAATGGCGTTCTCCTCTGATTTATACAGGACAGGCATGTAGATTCCGCTTGTAAGCCTGCTGTCCTCCTCCACAATCTCTGTCCTTCCCACTGTACGTGAGAGGGCCGCTTCCTTTTCCATGAAAACAAGCTCTGAATTAATCTCACCGTCATTGTAGCTGAACACTCCTGCCATATGCATGGAAGTGTCTGTGGAAAATGTCTCTGTCCGGCTGTCATTTCGAAGGGTTCCCTCAAAAAATTCCTGCATCTTCTTATCGTTCCTGTCAACCGCAAATGCCACATGCTCCGCATGCAGCCTGTCATGGCAGCGATCGAAATTCTGCCTGTAGTCAGTGGACAGCATAAGCCACAGGTTCAGCATGGCCGAAGCAAGGAAAACCAGTACCACAATTGCCGCTGTCTGCCCTTTAGCCCTGCGCAGACTGGAGCGTGCAAGAAGAAAGCTTTTTTCCATATTACCACCCCATTTCTGACAGGAAGGCAGAAAGCTTCTCATGCCTTTCACGGTCGCCATGTACATATTTCCCCAGATTACATTCCCCCAGAATCACCCCGTCCTTTAAATACAGCACACGGTTCCCCCGTCTCGCGGACCGCATATCATGCGTTACCATGACCACACTCTGCCCCTGCTCGTTAAAGGCAGTAAGCGTATCAAGCACATCCAGCCCTGTCCTGGAATTAAGCGCCCCTGTGGGCTCATCCGCAAACAGAATCTCCGGCTGGTTAATCAGCGCCCGGACAATCCCTGCTCTCTGCGCCTCGCCGCCGGATATCTGAGCCGGAAACTTCTTCTGCGTTTCCCCGGAAATGCCAACTGCCGCGAACAGCTCCTTTGCCCTTCTCACGAGCGCTCTTTTATCCTTGCTCACAAGCAGGCCTGCCGCTAAAATGTTATCCATAACGGACATTCCGTCAATCAGATAAATCTGCTGAAAGACAAAGCCGCAGTGCTGCCGACGGAAAATGGCGAGCTCATCCTGGTTTAAGCCGGAGATCAGCTTATCACCAAAGGTAATCGTCCCCAGAGACGGGGTGTCCATTCCCGAAAGTGCATATAAAAGTGTGGATTTTCCTGCCCCGCTGGCACCCATGATTACAGTGAAGTCCCCTTCTGCAAGCTCCAGATCAATGTTTTTCAGAACGTGCTGAAGAGCCCCGCCAGTGGAGAAAGATTTACTCAGGCTGCTTGTTTTTAATAATATTTTTTTCATGCAGAACCTCCTCTCTTTCTACACGTTCATTTTAAGTCCTGATTCCTTAAATGTCTTTATGCAATCCTTAAGCAATCCTTAAATCAAAAACTAAAAAATTGTCAAGAAATAAACTTCTTGACCGTAATTAGCTTTTGTGCTAACGTTATTACAAAATCCAATACTTCTTTAAAAAAGGAGGACTCCCCATGGCAATCGCACAGCAAAAAGCCTATACAGTTGACGATATTTATGCTCTCCCAGAAGGGCAAAGGGCAGAACTGATAGACGGACAGCTCTATATGATGGCACCGCCAAGACGAATCCACCAGGAGCTTGTCAGTCAATTTACAAAAATAATCGGTCAGCATATTGATACTCATAACGGCATCTGTAAAGTTTATCCTGCCCCCTTTGCCGTATTTTTAAATGCGGATGACAGAAACTACGTGGAACCGGATCTTGCCGTAATTTGTGATCAGAATAAGCTTGATGAATATGGCTGCAACGGTGCGCCGGACTGGATCATTGAAATCGTCTCTCCTTCCTCCCAGCGGATGGACTACGGAATTAAGCTCTTTAAATACCGTACTGCCGGTGTCCGGGAATACTGGATTGTAAACCCGATAACAAATATTATAAATGTTTTTGATTTTGAGCATGATGAAAAAACAGGTCAGTACACCTTCGATGAGGACATCCCGGCCTGCATATACGAAGACCTCACGATCAACATTAATAAACTCTTAGGAACTGTATAAGTTATACTCACGGCCGGTAAAATCTGCCGTGAGTATCAGTATAATCTATAAAATCGTGAAATACTGCAATAAATATTTACCTTCTATATCCGTCTCATCCCGATCCAGTTTTCTCCTGCCAAAAATTTTAAAATGGTTCGATTCATAGAATTCCATCAGCCTTGGTTTTTCTTCGCATTCCAAATATACAAAACGGCCACCCACCTCATTCTGCACTTTCTTTACCTTCTCCATTGCCATCTGTAAAAGATCTCTTCCAGAAATCAGGCTGTTGTTTCCATTTGCATAATTTTTCCCGAGTTGCGCAATTAAAGGAGCTGCAACTGTATATTCATTTGACTTTGTATCAAATATTCCGTGTTCTCTTAACTTGCGTTTAGAAAATCCTCTCCTTGAAAATTCAACCGCCTTAGTCTTTACAAATTTTTCTACATCAGCATTTAATGGGCACACAAAAGAAGAGAGGATATTTTTCACTTCATCCTCCCCTAGCTGCTCTAACAAATCACTTAAATTAATCTGAACAAAATGTGTATTTGAATTAATCTCTGACAGTCTCACCGTTTCCAAAAAACTCCTTAATTTTATCACCTGTAATTTCCCTGCATTCTCTCGAAAGCTGTATCGGCCGATATTTAGTATCTTCCACTTCATCTAATGCTTGCACAAATGTACGGGCGAATTGCTTGTCATTAACATTGACATTCTTTAATATGCTCTTCGTTGCCATACTTTTCACCTCCTATAATATTCGTTACTGTTCCCTCTGCTCACAGTAACCTCCGCAGATGTGCTTTATTTCTTTTTTATTATACTAGATTTTCGCAAAAAAGCAACTTTTTTCACTACAATTTCCTTTTTTTTCCTAAATGGCATGTTAAATTCACAACATACCTCTCAGAAAATCCCTCCTGGCGAAAGCAAAATCCCGACACTTACCCGAAGCCCTTTCTCCCCGTTTTCGATCACCAGGCTCCCGTGCATCTCTTCCATAAAATAATCGGAAATATATAGCCCCAACCCGGCGCCCTCTATCTTTTTTGCATTACTTCCGCGCCTGAATTTTTCCTTAATAAGCGGAAGTTCCTCCACACTGACGCCGCCCCCGGAGTCCTCCACACGAACTGTCATACAGCCATCCGAAACAAAAGCAGAAACCACAATCGGCGTGCCTGCATATTTATATGAATTTGCAAAAATGTTATCAAATACCTGCTGGAGCCGGAGCTGGTCCGCGTACAGGATGCAGTCCGGAATGTCCGGAATATCCGCCCGCCCAAGATAATCGGCATTCTCCAGAATGTGCCTGATCTCCCTGCTTTCCATGTCCTCCGGCGTTACCGGAAGTTGTTCAAGTTCTTCTAACGCAGCAGTGAACAGGTTGGAGATCAGCGTATTGATCTGATCTGCCTTGCGGATAATCTGTGTATAGTTCTCCCGGAGTCTTTCATTGTCTGCGAGGGCAGCCCCCACCTCCGAAGCGGCTTTGATGCTCGCCACCGGGGTCTTAATGTCATGGGACAGCTTCGCCACCAGTTCTTTTTTGCTGGCATTTGCCGCGGCCTCTGCCTTTCTTGCCTTGCGAAGCTCTGAACGCATGATGTCAAAGCTCTCTGTAAACGCGCCGAAAAGATTCTTCCTGTCCATTTCAAGAGGAATATCAAGATTACCGCCTGCGATACGCTCCGCAAAACCATGAAGCTTATGGAAGGGCTGAATCACCACATGGTTCAGATAAAGAAAATATCCCGCGCAGAGGGCGCACTGGAATAACGCCCCGGCTGCCAGAAACATTACCAGTATCTTCTGCCGGTGTTTCAGGTTCTCTGCGCTGTCATTATAAATAATGATTTTTCCCACAGCTGCCCCGTCCTTTTTAAGCTCCAGCACCGTATCTCTGTGAATGACTGCTTCATTCACTGTCTCACTTACAGACTCCTCCGTTTTATATATAACAGTCCCGTCCATGCCAAGCACAGTATAATCCAGATCTGTCTGATTTTCATGTTTCTCTATCGCGTCCCAGTCCTCCTGGACAGACTGGACAGCCTCATTTACCTGAACGGCATTCTGCAGATCTTCCACATCCCCTGCCGCGAAAATGAAAAGCGCCGCAAGCTCTGCCGCAAAGATGAGGAGAAGGCCTGTTAAAAATGTTTTACTCTTCATTGCATTTCCCCACAGAACCTGTAGCCATCGCCCCACACGGTACGGATGTATTCCGGCTTTCCCGGATCCCTCTCAATTGCCTCCCGTATTTTCCGGATGTGCACATTCAGCGTACCGTCTCCTGTAAACCGGTCTTCCCATACCTCCTCAAAAAGCTCCTGCTTTGACAGAACCTTATTTTCATTTTTTATCAGGCAGGACAGCAGCCTGAACTCCAGGGCCGTAAGCTTCACGGGTTTCCCCTCCACAAATACCTGCTTTGCCATAAAATCCACTGTCAGACGGCCGTCAGAATATCTGTCCGCATCCGGTCTCGGCCCAAAACGCTTCAGCACCACTTTCACCTTCGCAAGAAGAACTCCCAGGGAGCATGGCTTCTGAATGTAGTCATCCCCTCCGATATTAAGGGCGATGATCTTATCGTCATCACTCGTCCTGGCAGAAATAAACAGGATGGGAATCTCCGTTTTTTCCCGTAGTTCCTTACATAATTCAAATCCGCTTCCATCGCCCAGATTAATGTCAAGAAGCAGAAGCCCTGCCTGATTCTCCTTTAGAAAATCCCTGCACTGCGAAGCACTGTATACAGCGGCAGCTTTCACGCCAAACAAGTTAAAGTACTCTGCAGTACTGTCGGCAAGCATCTTCTCATCATCTATAATTAAGCAATCATATTTCATCTGCTGCCTCCTGTATCACTTTCTTACGGTCTTACTATTTGACGGAGGATCTCCGGATCCTTGATCTTCCCGTCCTCTGCGAGCATCACAATCTTGGAAAGGATTTCTGCCGTCTTCGGGTCTTCATCAAGAAACGGCAGATATACCTTGCCGCGCTTTCCGCTGTGCACCGGGACAATATGGATCGAGCCGCCGCCCGACTGGTGCACTACGCCGCTTCCAAGATGCACACTGTAATGATTCAGCCCGCCTTCAATATCTGCAAAATGCTCCTTCACAGTCACATTAGGAAGCTTCATCAGGCTGCAGGTATACTCCGCAATTGTCCGGCGAAGCTCCATGGTAGAGAAGGAAGTAACCGGATCCACGCCTCCTACGTACGCGGTACTCACCGCCATATCCACATCCCTCATGGTTTCTGAAAATGTTACCGGGTCAATATCCCGGATCCGTACCTGGCCCCCGTCCTTCCTGGAATAAAAGGCGATATATTCGATCGCCGGGGCTTCAATATCTCCCGGGGAGAACCAGTCTGCCTGGGCATACAGGTTTACTACCAGATTGTCCTTATAATAAACCCGCTCAAGACCATTCTCATAGCTCACATTCCATTTCCTGCTTTTTAAGGCTGCCGCTGCCTTCTTCGTCTGTATCTGATAACCCGAATACCGCCTTGTCTCCGGCAGGTCAGACTCATCTGGAAGCTTCAGATACAGCTCCCGGAACACCTGCTTAAAGGGCTGCACCATGCCAGAATCAAACACCTTCTTCTGATAGCTGCTCCAAAGTTCCATCTCATAGAGATCATAGGGATGGGCAATCCTCACTGATTCTCCCGCTTCCTCCTTAAGCCATGCCAGAAAGCCCTCGCCAGTGACACCCCCCGCCCTCTCACCGCTTATCAGCACCAGCTTTTCCAGCATAGGCGACACGATGGGATTGGCCATCATCATCCCAAGTTCTTCCCTCAGAAATTCTGTCCGCTCCTCCATAGCCTGCTCCAGCATCCTCCTGGAACGCTTATACTGCTCCTGCCACCGGGCGTGGATTTCCTTTAAATGCACAATCCACTCATGCTTTTTATACGCAGCCGGAACAGACTTCTGATTCTTTCCGTTCTTACGGATATGAATCTCATTTCTTCCCTGGCTGTCAATCTCAATCCATGCCTCCACACAGTCCTTTGCCCCGGAAGTCCCGTCCGACAGAGCCCTGGGCGTAAGCACATCCTGATTCTGCTGCACCTCTTCGCTTTCCATCATCCAGGACAGCCTGGTCACCGTCTCAAACCGGGAATTTTTCGCCAGGTTCATCAGCGCCATCTCTGCCGCACGCTTCTCACTGGCCTGGCGCTGGGCGCCGAACTGCTTCGACTCCTTCAGAAACTGCTGCACATACAGATACCGTTCAAGCAGATCCGCATCATCCTCAATTGGACAGATGCAGTAAGCGTTCAGCGCATCTTTGTTGCGCTTTTCCACAGCTTCCTTCTTCCATACTTCCTTTCCCTTTTTGCCAAGGCAGGCATCCGCATATTTTCTTGCACGCGTGTGGAAGGAATTGTCGCACAGGAACTTTGATGCCTTGTAAAGGAGAGCAAAACGCTTCTCACCAAGTGATGCATACACATTCTTGCACCAGTCCATGTCAAATGCGCCGTCATACAGATCCTCTGGCTCTAGCTCTGTATACCTGGCGATTTCCGCCTTTTTCTGTTTTAAATCATACTGCTTCATATGAGCAGTAAAATAATAGCATGCTTCCTTGAATCCGTCCCATCCAAGTACCTCCGCTATGATGTCAATCCACTGGGAGGCCATCATGGCTGTCTCCACCAGCCGCTCCTCCGGTATATGTGCTGCTGACAGAACCGCCGCCTCATCCATCTCCGGCCTGCCTGCCTCTGACATAGCCACTGCCTCACCGGTCTCCGGCCCGCCTGCTTCTGACTGCATCTTTGCCCCGCCGCTTCCGGCCTGATTCACCCGAAGCATGGGATAGCAGTGCCGGATGACATCGGCAAACACCGTATTCCGTTCCCATCTGCTGCCATTTCGCTTAATGTCCTCACCCTCCAGCACCTTAAGGGCCAGGAGCAGATATTGCACGCCGCGGATTACGGTAAGGGACTCTACATAATCCGTTACTGCTGTCTTTTCATTCAGCCGCTGGACTTCCATACTGAGTAAAACGTCTGTAATCTGATCCAGCGCATCCCGGAGACACCCGAATGCCTCCTGTTTAAAATCACACCGGATATGCCGGTAGCCGTCAAGGGACATATGAGGATTCATGCCCCATATTCCCTTCCCCTCAAAGTAAGCATCCCGGAATGCTTCAAAGAGCTGTCCCCTCTCACTTCCATAATAATAATTCTGTTTTCTCTCTGTGTGGGTGTCCAGTATTCCCTCGTAGAGCGCCTCCTTTGGCAGCATCCCCAGGCACACTGCCCGCGCAAGCAGAAGAGGCTCAACCAGGGGCTTCCCCTGAACTGTCCGCGGATTCCCCAGGGCATATCTGTTAAATAATTCGAATACCACTGGAAAATACCGTCTGAAGCTGTCGTCATCTCCCTGCTCCAGATGAAGCTCCCCTTTCAGAAAATAAATGCTCCTGTTGTCCGTAAGCGCGTGCTCCTCTTCCTTATCACTATAGTCCTTCTTCTTATACTTAAGAAATTTCCCATAACGGGCAACCAGCTGCAGAAGCAGGGCTGCAGTTTCCGAAAAGTCAGCCTCTGCCGAAACCTCCTGAAAATACCGGGAAAAGATTGTCTCAAAATGCCCGGTATAAGGAATGTCCCTGAGTTCTCTTCTGTCCAGGGTAAAAAGCTCTGACTTTACATCCAGAACCTTTTCCAGGAAAATAGAATCACAGGTAGTCTCTAACAAGAAACGGATCTCAAAAACAACCTCTTTTTCCAGTCCGTCCTCCTGAAAATAGTTTTTCCACACCTCTCCAAGCGGTAACGCGCCAAGCCCTGTTTCCTTGTAATTGAGAGGATAGAACCCCCTGTCTTTTACCTGCCGGTACTCATGCCCTGTGTAATACTCATCGTCCTCATGCTCCTGAATCCGCTCTCCCCACCGGCGGATGTATTCTGTTACCTGCTTCTTATTCCAGGGGAACACCTGCTTAAGATCCACCTGCTTTTCTTTTTTCAGAAGTCCCTTTTCAGACACCTTTACAAATTCCGGGGATTCCAGTTCGTATCTATGCCCCGGCTCATAGAGGCCAAAGCCCTCCTCCCTCCCCTTGATTTCCACAGGAGAAACAACAGCCTCAGCATATACCGCTTCACTTTCCGCCACAAGCCCTGCTTTTTTCCGAAGCTCCAGCGCAGACTCGCGGATTGTCTTTGACTTCGAATCCTTCAGCCTGTCATAGCTGGCCTGCACCCGCTCCTTTTTCTGTGCGGCAAGCACCTCCACAATATATGCCCGCGCCCTGGCCTTCTTCGTTGTAAGCCGCCCCTCCAGCCCGAGCAGTTCCTTCTCTGTCAGTGACAACTTCCCATATTCCTTTACAATCCATTTCCCAAGATCCTCATTGGAGGAAATGATCTCTTTTTCCATAAACCGCTTTCTCGCAGTCTCCGGCACCATGGGGAAACATTTTCCCATAAAGAAATCCAGGTTCGTCCAGCGAAGAGTGGACGCCGCGTAAGGAAGAAACAGCTCTGCCATCCGGGGAGTCGCATGCTTTTCCAGAAGCTGAATCATAAAAAGGCAAAGGCTCTCCTTCGTAAGCGTCACCTGAAACCACTCAAAGCCTTTCGAGGAAAATGTCTTCCTGCTTCCAAGAGTCTTAAGGAACTTCTCTGTCTGCAGATAAAGCTTCTCCGTCTCTTCCCCTGCCAGGCGCACTCTCTTCACATAGTCCCCGGTCCGGATACATTCTGCAAAAAAGAGCGCCATGATCCACTCATCTTCCCCGAACTTTTCCGGAAAGTCAAGATGCTCTGCCACATGAAAGCTTTTGGTAAGCCCCAGGTAAACCAGGGCGCTGGCCACAATATAACGCTGGCTGCTTCCAAGCAGGCCGCAGGCCTCTTTTACCGCCGCTTCCACATCAAGTGCGCCTATGCAGTAAAGTCTGATGTACACCTCTAGCGGATTCTCCGGAAGGATGTCTTCCCCTTTAAAGCCCCGTACAAGCAGGTCGAAGATATACCGCACATCCTTTTCCTTTACCTCCTGCCAGCCGATGCCAATCCATGTAAGCACCGCCCTCTGCACAGAGGAAAAACGCAGCAGGTTATCCCTTTTGATGACATCCAGTAAGTCGCGGAAAAAGGGAAGTCCATTCTCATCTGCGGTCTCCACCACGCTCTGCCGAAAGCCCTCCTGCAGCCTTGCCGCCAGGAAAACCCGAAGCAGCGTCTCCTGAAGCTCCCGGTTGTGGCTCTGCTCCACTCCGATGATCACGCCTCTTGTCAGAACCGCTGTATTATTCTCACTGGTCAGCGCCTCCATACAGTACCGGACAGCCTCCGGGTTTTCTGCCAAAAGCTCTGCCGCGATTACCTGGGAAAAATCCACACTGTAAAGCAGATCCCGGTATTCCCCGTAAATCAGCTCCTTTAAAGACAGCCCGGCGCCATAAAACAGATAAAAAGCCCAGACTGCCTGAAGAACTTTGCTCCGATAACGTGAAAATCTTTTGCTTCTGACATCCATGCGGACCACCCCGTCATTGCAGCTATATTCCTGAATATGCCCGAGATACAGACAGAGCCTTTCATGATCTTCTCCCAAAAGCCCTTTAAAACGACGGTTCTTTCTTATAAATTCCTCTGCCTGCACCGGAAGCTCCGCTTCATAGTTGATATAAGTGTAGAGATAATCGTGCTCATCTACATATTTCATACACTGCTTTTCCAAATCCGAACATGCCAGGGACTTCCGCGCCCTGTTGTACTCCCTTAGCCGGGAAATAAGCTCTTTTTGATCCATTCTTCTTTTTTTACTCCTTTTTTTGTTCATACAATGCAAATGCATCCAGTTATACTACGCGGCAGATTTATCAGACGCTCAGTATAATTACCACATCCGGCCTGCCAGCATGATGAAGCGCAGCAACACAACCTCATCCCCGTCTTTCACTTCCAGCTTCTCCTTTAAGTCCAGGCATTCCTTCCCGTTCAGGTACACCCGGAACAGCCCGTCTTCAAAATCCTGCCGCATGACCTGGACCGCCGTTTCTATATCCCCCATATTTTCCTCATAAGGAGCGGAAAAACGGATTCTTCCAAGCCGCTCCTGATCCTTCATCTCATTTTCCGTAAGCACAGGACCCGCCTGGACGGCGTTCTTTCGTTTCCTGAATTCTTCCTTCACAAGTTCCCCCAAAAGCTCCTCCAGTGTAGAAACTTCTGGGATCTGTACCTGCTCCCTTGAAAGCTCCCGCAGACTGGAAGCCTTCTTCCGAATAATATTCAGCTTCATCTTTTCACACCACCTCAAAAGATACCCTGCTCTTACCCTCCAGTTCTGCCTCCGAAAGGAAAAGATTGTACATCTTCGTCTCAAAAAGCCGATTCGCAATTGCAACCGCATTTTCCCTTTCCTTTACAAATCCAAACATCACCCCCACATTAATACTGGGATTATTAATTTCAAAAGAATAACGAGTTCCTCGGAAAAGGATGCCGCACAACATGTCCTTTACTTCCGGGTACTCATAAAGCTTTTTCACCATATCATCAAATAAGGTATTGGGCTCCTTCAAAAACAACCTGACTGCCTCCAGTCCCCCCTCCTTTGTCCAGGCATCTTTCTTTTTAGGGAAATCCGCAGTCCCTGCAATCCGTTCGTCAATTAGCTTGCAGAGCCGGGACACCATATAAGGATACCCGTCAGTATAATCATAGATCCACTGGCTCATTTCCGGAATATCCATTCCTATGGCTCTGTCTGCTTCATATTCCATTAACATCCCGGTAATATCCTCCGGACAGAAGCTTAGATCTATATTAAAGTCTTCCGCAATGTTCCACGGACTATTATACTTTGATTCCTCATCTGACCGGAGTTTTAGCTTTAAATTCTTAATATCATAGACACTAGCCAGTATAACGGACTGAAATGTTGTATCCATTCCTCCTGCCTGCGCCAGATATTTCGACCGCAAAAGACCGAGGAAGCCTAAAAACACCTGATTATCCGAATTCTTATCAACCTCGTCAATCATCAGCACAGTCTTTCTGCCGCACTTCAGACACAGTCCAGAGATTCTCTCCCCCAGATCATCGAAAGCAAATTGTTTTGAAACCGGCTGTTCCCATATTTTCAAAATGTCCTCCGGGGTATTCTGCATACGAAGCTGGCGGCCAATGCTCCGCTGCAGTCCGGCAGCAAGCGCATAAGAAGAGACAAACATTTCGTCCGCCGCCTCAAAGCTGATAAATATCACAAGATATTTATCCTGAAGGCGCTTTCTCAGAAGAAACATCGTTGTTGTCTTTCCGTATTGTCTTGCCCTGTTAATTGTAAAATATTTTCCCTTTTCAATATAGTCTCTCGTAATCTGCTCAATCCGCCCATTAACATCCACCATGTAGTGCAGCCTGGGATTACATGTTCCTGTCACATGAAACTCTTTCACTATAACCACCTCCCGGAAATTCCGCCCCTGCAAAGACGTTAAACTACTCCCTATACCCTGCCGTTCTTATTGTTCATTCTTAGAAACTGTACTGTACCAGTTATTTTCCTGCAGTTCCTTAAGTTACAATACATTCTGAGCAGTCACTCCTGTATCCATATGATAACACAAAGGCGAATCCAGGTGAAGAGGGCGAACATGTTTCACTTAAAATTCCCAATAAAGAGATTGCGACTATATTTGAAGACACAGTAGTTCTATACTTTAAGAATACGGCGGACACATCAAAGCTTCATAACCTTATCACTGCCTTTTGGGAAGGTGATGAAGCAGAAGCAGCCAGACTTATATCCGATCTTTTGTGGTATACAATCAGTTACAATGACTACCACGACGATTATTATCATGCATTCTTCGCCGGAATCTTTACAGGGCGCGGATATCATGTTGAATCCAATAAGGAAAAGGGATTAGGAAGGCCGGATATATTGCTCAAAGATAAGAGAAACCGCCGGGCAATCATCATAGAAGCTAAGAAGTCGAAAAAGGAAGCCGATATGGACACAGACTGTAATGCGGCAATCCGCCAGATTATTACGAAGAAATATGCAGAAGGGCTTTATGGATATACACAGGTCTGCTGCTATGGGATTTCTTTCTTTCAGAAGCAGGCCAAAGTAAAGAAACTATAATAGCCTGGAACGCACAAAGGTTATTTATGCAAGATCAGGAAGTGCAGTATGCGAAGGTTATTTGCCTCTCAGCGAGAGGCAGAGGCGCCTGCCCCGTGGGCTGACGGGGCAGGCATCAGCAGACGCAGGCGTGCAATAACACGGATTTTGCGAATGGATGCGCAGGTTGGATGATCTTTAGATCATCCAACCATACAGGTGGAAACTTTTTTATACGCTTCCATCGCGCTTCGGATCAGAGCATCGAATTTCCCCGCCTCCCACGCTGATCTCCCTACAAATAGTCCGTCCACAGAAGGCTTCACAATCATTTCGTCTGCATTCTGCGGACTCACACTTCCGCCATAAAGCACAGGAATTTTCCTTCCCTCTTCCCCAAAGATTTCAGCCAGGGTCTCCTTAATAAGCTTATGCATCTCCTCCGCATATTCTGATGAAGCCGGGATTCCGTTAACACCGATTGACCAGACCGGTTCATACGCTACCCAGATATTCGGGATATGCTCCGGTGAAACACCGTAAAATCCAATCTTAAGCTGGGTCCTTAAGACTTCCGGGCTTAGGCCGTACTGTTTCTGCTCCCCGGTTTCCCCGATACACAGAAGCGTTTTCATGCCATGCTCTAACGCACTCTTTACCTTCTGGTTCTCCTGAGCGTCCGTCTCAAGGAATACATGCCTTCTTTCCGAATGCCCGATCATGACCAGATCAAGTCCCAGCTCATTTAACATAATGGGGGAAACCTCCCCCGTAAACTGCCCCTGTTCTTCCCAGCACATATTCTGCGCGCCAAGCAGCAGCTGCTTCTGCCTGGCAATCTTCGCAGCATCTGCAAGGGATGTAAATGAAGGTATGATAAAAAGCTCCATTTCATTTCTGTCAAGATCTTCTGTACGCCTTATGAGCTCCTGCAGATATTCAGTTGTTTCCCTAATTGTCTTATACATCTTCAGATTGCTTCCGAAATATAATTTTTTCATAGCAGTCTCCTTTATTTCCTGTCGTTGTCATATTCAACAAATGCATCAACCTTCGGCTGGGAAGCACAGCCAGGCACAAACTCATTTCCCAAAAACTCGCTGACCATCAGTTCCCTTACCTTCTCCCCCGTCGTAAATGCTCCCATGCAAAGGATGTTTGCATCATTGCTGAGTCTCGCCCTCTGCGCGGAATATACATCTGAAGCAAGCGCCGCATAGGCTCCCTTTACTTTGTTCGCCGCGATGGATACCCCGATTCCGGTTCCGCACAAAAGCACTCCTCTGTCGTACTCTCCGGATGCAACTGCTTCTGCAACTTTTACTGCCGTATGGGCGTAGATGGGATCCCCACTTCCAAAGTCCTCCACATCCCCATAATTTTTTTCTTTCACATACTCCATCAGAGCCCTTTTCTCCATCTCCGCATTCGGATCGCAGCCAAATACTATCTTCATCTTTTCTCCTTTCCGTTCCACAGACCTGTTTTTGTTGCTTTTAGCACATCTGTTTCTTTTTATAATCCATTAAGGTCTTTTATGAACATTTTCATTATACATTTTCTTTATAATGTATATTTATCATCATTTTATGTTCTTGTCAAATTTCAAAAATGATACATATGTATAATTTCAAACATTTTTCTCAAAAATGTTTGCCTTAAAACAAGCCTTTCAACCCCTCTGTTTTCTTGGACTTCATAATATCTCATATGATTTTTCTTTTTATTTTGTTGTACAATTCGTATAAATATTTCAAAATTTATTGTGCAGAATGCAAGAAAATATTTTTTTCTTTTCCGCATGCCAAAAATGTGATATACTGTGATTGGCAAACTAAAAATGTTTTATTTAATCATTTTCCTGTAAGGAGAAATTTATGAACAAGAAAGAAAAAAGAATCAGCAATCTCCTGGCCCTCCTTCAAGAGTCACCAAATCTTTCGGTTAAATCTCTTGCTGAAATCCTGGATGTGTCAGATATGACAATTCGCCGGGATTTGGCCTGGCTCCGGGAGAACAAGCTGTTCCTCAGGAACCACGGGATACCGCTGCAGCAGGCGGCCACAGCCAGCATTCAGAACATTGAAAATGAATACACGCTGAACGGCGAGCGCATGAAAAGCTTAGAAGAAAAGCAGCGGATTGGCAGCTTTGCCACCACTCTGTTAGAAAAAAACGATACCGTGATCCTTGATTCCGGAACCACGATATCGGAAATGTCCAGATACATTCCAGAACATATGAACCTAAATGTAACCTGTTACAATTATTATATTCTTACACAACTATTTGATAAGGAAGGAATCCACATTACCCTGGCAGGCGGCGTCCTCCACAAGGATGACCAGATGATCGAGTCCTCCTTTGGAAATGACCTGATCAAGAGCCAGCGGGCCACCAAGTTCTTTATGGCAGCTTCCGGCATCCACGAAGCACTGGGTATTACCTGCGCCCACAACTACGAAGTGCTGACCAAGCGCGCGGCCATGCAGTCCTCTCTCTCCTCCATCCTGCTTGCAGATTCCAGCAAATTCGGGCTGATACGGACTGCCTATGTGGCACAGCTTAACGAGATTGATGCGATCATCACGGATACCGGCCTCTCCCAGGAATGGGCGGACATAATCCGCGGCATGGGAATCACCCTCCACATAGTCTGAAAGCCCAGGCTGTATGGCAGCTTTCTGGCATATACAATCGGAAAAGCAGAAAATAATCTTCTGCAGTTTTTCTGAACGTTATGCGATTACAAGGGGGATCTCATGCTTCTGCGCCTTCCGGATATTCTCCCCGGATACCTCATCGTCCGTAATGATCTTATGAATCGCATGAATCGGGCAGACAACCGAGAGATAGCTTCCCCTGAACTTACTGCTGTCAGCCAGGACGTATACCTCTTCCGCCACCTTTAAGATTGCCTTTTTTACCTGCATCTGGGGGGTGGCGATCGAAGTAATACCGACCTCAAAATTAATTCCGTGAACCCCGATAAACGCTTTATCCACATGGAACTGCTCTATATTGCGCACTGCAGAATCACCCATGGTGGCTGACAGATGCCCTCCCACATTTCCTCCCACCATATAAAGGTCAATATGATCCACTCCTGCAAGCTCGTTTCCAACCAGCAGAGAATTGGTCACGATTACAAGTCTTTTCTCTGGATGTTTCTTAATATGAAGAGCAAGATAAAAAGTACTGGATGCGTCATCCAGAATAATTGTGTCCCTGTCTCCTATAAACTCATAGGCGCAGGCTGCGATCTTCTTCTTGCGCTCCGTATGCCTGTAAATACTCTCCGTCTGATACTTCCTCTCATTCTCCTGACTGATGCAGAGTGCTCCACCATGGGTGCGCTTCAGAAGCCCCTCCGCATCCATATTTTTAATATCATTGCGGATCGTCACCTCAGAACACCCTAGCTTCTTACTGAGCTCGGCTACACGCACTCTGCCATTTTCCTCCAGTTCCTGTAATATCATCTGTCTGCGTTCCTGCATGTCTGCTTATTCCTCCCCAACTTTTCAGGCAGGCACTCCTCGCTGCCCGTTTTCCTGACAGCCCGGGCTTCCCGGGTTTTGATGACGCCGCGCACTCTACCGCATCCTGATTTTCCTCATTCCCAGATGCCTGGCCGTCATCTGGAATATAGCTCCGAACTGTTCCCCAAAATCCGATTTGGGAATAATCAACGCCCGTTCTTCTTCATAATAAATCCCGATTGTTTTCGGCGTCACAACCGCCCTCTGCACCTGATCCCAGGAACACCGGCGCTCTCCGCCTTCCCATTCTGCGATAATTCCCTCTTCATCCGAAAAGGTATAACCTACAGGCTGGCAGTATTCTGGATTCACCTGTATCTGTTTTGCCGCCCTCCTCTTAAGCTGAAAGGGGGTAAACGCCAGAAACGCAAAAGACGCGCATAGATAAGCCGCTGCTCCCACCGCCCCCGTTTTTCCAGACACATACATGATAATCCCCATAAATGCCACCGCCAGCCCCAATACATTTACCATGAACCCGCCAAACTTCGAATATGCATGAAACAAAAGGAAATCGTAAAGTGCTTCTTTCGTCATGTGTACTGTTATTTTATTCATTCCATCACCTTTTACATTATTTTGTAAAAAGTCCTTTTATATTTTATCATATAAAAGGACTTTTTTCACTTCTTTTTCGCTTGTTTTTCGTTTATTTATTGCGCTACTTTCTCATATGCCCACCCTTCCGGACTATAGATTCCTTTCTGCTTCTTCTGCATATATTTATCAAAGGATGCAGTAATAAACGGGCAGAGGAACAAGGTAATAATGGATGCCGTAGCGCACTGTGCAGTAGCCATGCTGACAAAAGGCTCCATGGATGGATCCGCCTCCGCAACTGCCGCCGGGGTCATGGCGGAGTTCAGGGCCGTCGTCCCGATCGCCGCGCCCATGGCGTTGCGTTCCTTCTTCGGAAGCAGAAGGTTGATTACGAAGAAGAATATAACTGCAGTAGCCGCAGAAATCAGTCCAAGCACAATACCTGATGCACCTGCTGTCAGAATCGTCTTTACATCCGTCTTCGCTCCGATCGAAATTGTCATAAAAAAGGTAACGATCGGCTGTGCAACTTTACATGCATCATGGAAGCCTTTGTCAATATTGCCCCATACAAAACCAATCAGAAGCGGTACCAGCACTGCGATCAGCGACTTAATCGGAATATTGGCAAGTCCTGTAGCCCCAAGGGCAATCAGCGTAAAGAAGGGTCCGTCATTCATGGACAGAATAGAGATCGCTCCGGTATCGGTTGCATTTCCAAACTGCGAAGACAGGGATATGTACAGGGAACCGTTGGAGTTCGTAATCGTTGCAATCAGAACGAACGGGGCGATTCCAAGGAAGCCTTCCGGCCCGCATATCTTTCCTACAAGCAGTCCCAGAAGGACTCCAAGCAGGAACTTGGAACCAGTCATAATTACGCCCTTATAGAGCGGCATGCCGACCTGTTTTACATTGATCATGGAACCGCATACAATGAGGAAAAAGCCCATCATACACGAGTTGCCTTCATAGAACAATGCTGTTACATACCCTCCGATCTGAAAGACCTGGGGAACAAAGGTTGCAAGCAGCACGGCAATTACAAGTGGGATGATAACAAGGCCTCCCGGAAGATTTTTCATCTTGTTCAGAATAT
Organism: uncultured Lachnospiraceae bacterium; assembly: GCA_947566645.1. Lineage (GTDB taxonomy): Bacteria > Bacillota > Clostridia > Lachnospirales > Lachnospiraceae > CAPEBR01. The sequence goes on along the minus strand of CANOKL010000025.1, from coordinate 32,197 downwards.
CCAGATCCATCTGCTTATTTTCTTTTTTTACTTCATTATTTGAACTCATTTTTTCTCCTTTCCAAAAACTTTTTTACTGTTCACTAACGCGATGCTTCTCCAAATAAGCGGTCAACTATGTCGCAGGCCGTCCTGTCACTTCCGGTCAGTCCTCCCTTACCGACTACCGGGAGCCCGTCATAGCTGCCGACCAGCCTGCCGATGTCAGCCTGGGGAATTACGTAATCCATGACCTCAATACACTCCACGCCAAGCTGGTAGCAGACATTGACCATGGTATCCCCTCCCGTAGTGTAGAGACCGGCAATTTTCTCCCTGCCCGCCTTTTCAAGCACTCTGGAAATAATCGTTCCCAGTCCTGCATTGATCCGGTTGGCGCTCATGCCCTTCGCATACCCTCTTTTTTCGTCCTCTTCGTCCAGATCCAGCAGGCTTCCGTGCAGGGCAGTCTCGAACAAAATAACCCGGGGCTGTTCCTGGCCTTCCAGCAGAGCCGCTGCCTGTTCAGCCGCCCTTGCAGCCTCATCCATGGCTCCGCTGCCCCCTTCGATCAGTGTGATCGGATCCACGCTGATTCTTACATGCCTGGGATCCTCACACAGAACCTCCATCTGCTTCTTCGTGACAGGCGTCGCGCTGCCTGCGGCAATCAGCACAGTCTTCCCCTCTTCTTCTGCTTCTGGCGGAAGATTTGGCTCTTCTATCCCGATCTGCCCCCTGTTGTACGCAAGCTTTGATGTAAACGGCCCCGGATCCACTGCCACTACATTCCATCCCAGATGAATACATGCTCTGGCGACCGCGTCCACGTCCTCCAATGTAATGGCATCCACAACGATCATGGCACATCCATTTTCCCGCTGCTTCCTCAGCGCTTCTTCAATTCTCTCTTCGCCTGCGAGAACCTTATCCAGCGTAACGAGACCGACTTTCCTCTTTGTCTGCTCTGCAAGAAGGCGTGGAATATAGTTTTCCTTTACCGGCGTGCGGACATCCTGCGCCACCGGCGTATTGATCAGCGCGACCCCGTCGATTACAGAATATCCGCCCACCAGAATCCTCCTGGACTGAGGCATTGCAGATACCACCACTGCAACCGCATCCTCCCCAAGCTGATCCAGCATAGCGTCCACCTCTACGCCTACGCCGCCTCGCAGCGTTGTGTCAATTCTTTTGGAAAAATACTGCACTCCCATCCGTTTCAGCGCATTTGTCGCTGAAGCAACCTTCTCATAGGCTTCCGCCGCAGGAAGCGGCCTGCTGTTGCTGCTGATGAGTACGGCGTCCAGCTCACTAAGTCCCTCTGCCTTTTCTGCCGCCTCTTCATTAAAAAATACTGCTGTCCTTGCTTTTGACCTGGCAAGCAGGACTCCTGTTGTCGTGGCGCCGGTCAGGTCGTCCGCCACAGCTCCAATTAAAGGCATTCTGATTTCCTCCTTTCTCTCACCCTCTAAGCTTCCTCGTGCTGCTTTGCCGCATATTCCGCAACAACCCTCGTAGATTCAATCAGACTGATACAGCCGGCAATTCCTTTACCTGCAATGTCAAATGCCGTCCCATGATCCACAGAACTTCTGATAAAAGGCAGTCCGAATGTTAGCGTAACCGATTTTTCAAAATCAAGTGTTTTGCATGCAATATGTCCCTGGTCATGATAAAGCGATAGGATCGCGTCAAATTTACCGGATTTTCCTATATTAAATACAGAATCTGCCGGGCACGGCCCAATGGCATTGATTCCCTGCGCCTTTGCAGCTTCTACCGCTGGTCCGATGTCTGTAAGCTCTTCTGTACCGAACAATCCATTATCCCCGTTATGAGGATTCAGTCCTGCCACTGCAATCAGTGGATTTTCAATTCCCACCTTGCGGAGCTCTTGGTCAATGTTGATTACATTTTCCAAAATGACATCTTTGGTCGCATAATGGCATGCATCTACCAACGACATATGCCTGCTTACAAAGAATACTCTGAGCTTATGGCATGAAAACATGGTCAGCGCATAGGGGGAATGGGTCGCATTCTGGTAGATCTCCGTGTGTCCCGGCTCCTTTACCCCTACTAGCTTGATGGCGCCCTTATGGATCGGAGCGGTGGATACTGCATCAATCTTTTTCTCCATGCCAAGCTCAATGGATTTCATGATCCAGTCGATTGCCATCTGTCCCGCCAGCTTCTGTTCCTTTCCCCACTCAATGGAATCTGTGTCATAATCACCGGTTTCGAGGATGTCGATTGTTCCATACTCATACTCCGCTTCTGACGGCTCTGTAATCCTGTGGTACTTAAGCTCTTTTCCCAAGATCTTCGCCGCTCGTTCCATAATCGCCTGGCTTCCGATCACAAACGGCCTGCAGCACTCATGAATCTCCTCCGATAACATGGTCCCCACCACAATCTCCGGCCCGATTCCAGCCGGGTCCCCCATTGTAATGGCTGTTACTGGTCTGAATTTCTTATTCATTTTTGTCTTCCTCTCTTTCGTTTTGTTTTCGTTTTTATTTTCTATATCTTTCTTTATATTTATATTTTATAACTTTCTATTTCGTTTTTCAAGTTATTTTTATAATTTCAGTAGAGTTACATATTAATTTGCTTTTGTTTTTATGCATTATTCATTGTTTTCTCAAAAAATAAGTTTCGATTTCTTTCGTTTTTATCCGAAGTTGGTTCTTTGATTATAGGATAGAATTCAGATATTAGCAGCATTACTGCCATGTTATTGTTCACAGTTCGGGAGTCCGCTCATACGATTGCAAACGTACAGGTGAAAAAATTTATCTTTACGATTTTGCTTCTATATGGTATATTCTTATATAGGAGGAATCTATCATGACAATCCAGGGCGGAAATACCATTTCACAAATCAAACGTCTAAGTGACCGGATCTTCGAGCGCATCCTGTCCCAGAGAAAAGTTGATGCATTCAATGGCGCACAGGGACGGATTCTCTATGTCCTCTGGCAGGAGGAACGCATCTCACTACGGGAACTTTCTGACAGAACCGGACTTGCCGCAACCACACTCACCAGCATGATTGACCGGATGGAAAGCTTAAGGCTCGTCCGCAGAATCCCAGATGAACATGACCGCAGAAAGACACTCCTTACACTGACAGACACAGCAAAAAAACTGGAACAGGATTACACAGAGATATCCCGTCAGATGACAGAGATCTTTTACGCGGGCTTTTCGGAAGAAGAGATCCGGCAATGCGAAATGCTGCTCGGGAGAATTCATGATAATCTGAAGAAAAAAATATCAAAATCGAAAGGAGACACACAATGAATCAGAATGTAAAAGATTTTGTAACTGAAAAAGTAAACGAACTGCTTAAGGCGCCTTCCTGCTGCGCAGAAGCAAAAGAAGCAGCACAGAACTGGCTGGATGCTGTCGGAACAGAAGAGGAGACAGAGCAGACCAAAAACCTGATTGCAGAACTGGAAGAAGACATTATGCCAGTTGACGGCCTCATCGCATTCGCAGAATCCGACATGGGAGCACAGGTATTCGGCGCAGAGACCGCTAAAAATGTAGCTGCACATGGCCGCGATCTTAAGGCCTCCGGCGCAAAATACTGCGACTGTGCAGCATGCGCTGCATGCGAGGCAATTCTCGAAAAGAAAAACGAGCTTCTATAAACCGGGGACAGGGTATTTTCAATTTGGGACGGGGCATTTTTAAAAATGCCCCGTCCCCATTCGTATTAGAGCTCACTTAATTGCATTTTCTTTAGCTCGGAATGTACAGTCCTCTTTCTTCGCTGAATCCAATAAATGATTAACAAAATTACAGTACCGGCATTGCCTCCTATAATAGTAAAAAGAAAGGATGACTGAATATGATCCGTATCAGCTTCCATTTTGATTGTGTCTGGAGTTTCCTGCTGCAATTCTTCTCGTACAGTCTCACCCTCTATGTCTTCTGATACAATTGTGTTTGTAGTAAAATCATCAGAAATCTCAATATTCACCGGAGTCAGAAAAAGATGCCATCCCATCACAAGCGAAAAAGAAAGAACGGGTAAAATCAAGCCATAAGCAAAGCATTCCTTTTTAGATAAATAAATCTGGAATTTTACAACTGCAAATATAAAGATAATCAATAATAAATATTTCATTTAGCTGTCTCCTTTTTGTTTTTTGTATTCGTAAACAAGACCCTGACAATATCACGGGGATTATACAACCACCTCCAAAATTGTCCGGTCTTCTATTGTAATCATCTTGATCCCAGTCTTTTTATTCTTATTAAAATTTCTTCTCTTGCTCACCAGTCTGATATGTGATGCTTTTCGTCATCTCCTCTGACAGGAAAAGGTTATAAAGCCTTTACTCGTTTAAGAATGCCCGGATATATGTCAGAGCGGCACCGATGGAGATATTATGCCGGGGCATCTTGCTGAGCATCAGAAAATCCTGCGCCTCAGTAAAAGGCGTCAGCTCTGCAATCTGTTCGTGCAGGAAGGAAAGATCCTCTTCACACAGATAGGGGGCCAGATGTCCTCCCAGTATAAAGTCTGTGTCGTAGATCAGATGAAGCAGATTGATGGCCCTGGCCAGATTTTTGAGAAATATATTCCAGCGGTTTGAAAAAGAAGGCTCTTTTTTACGGACTTTCTCAAAAAAGCTGTCCAGGGTTTCCCCCTCCCTGAGAAGCACGTTTAAAGAGCAGAGTGTTTCCAGACAGCCATATTTGCCGCAGTAACAGAGTGCTCCTCCTTCTGGTTCTATCTGGATATGTTCTATGGTAGAACTGTGGCCGTGCTTTCCGACCAGGATCTCTCCTCTGGATATGATGGCAGCGCCGAGATGTCTGCTTAAAGAGACATAGAAGGCATCTGTAAGTCCCGGTGATACCCAGATTTCAGAGAAAGCCGCGCAGTACGCATCGTGGATAAATGAACAGGGATAGGGAAGATACCTGGTAAACTCCCTGATGGAAAGCCCTGTGCAGTCCAATATCCTGCCATACAGCATGCTCTTTGCATCCGGCGAGACAAGCCCCTGCATGGCAAATCCAATACCGAGGAGCTGTTCATCCGTTATACCCGATGCATTTTTAAATTCGAGAATTTTATCACAGACGGTTTTAAAATATGATTCTTTGTATTCATAAGTAATATCACATGTTGTGCGGCCGATCTTTTTACCATATAGATCCACCGCAATTATTTTCACTTCTTTTTTCACAATTTCCACACCGATACTGACACGGTAATCAGCAATGATGGAATAGGCAGAGGCCTTCCTCCCTACAAATTCAGTACTGATGTGACCGCTTTTTGTGATGAGCCCTTCTTTTTCCATGGAGGCCAGATTTGACGTGACAGTAGGACGACTTAAATGGAGGTCGTAGGAAATATCCTGCTGGGAGACACTTCTATTCTTATAAATATAATGATAGATCAGGCTGCGGTTATTTTGCTTAATCTGATTAGGGGTTATGCTTTTTTCCATAGTTTTATTCCTTAACTTGTAAAATAATTGTTACTGTTCACACAGGACTTTGTATTTACTGCAAAGTCCGTAAGAAGATGATTCAGGTGTGAGTAAATCCCATTCGCAAAGCGAATTTTAAATGGATTTGCGAATGTTACTGTGAACGGAGTGAACAGTAACAAATAATTTTAAAAATAATATTGCAAAATTGTTTTATCAAGAATGTATTATAGCACGTATTAGTGTAAATGTTACTGTGCGTTTTGTACAAAAGTAACATCTAAATTTTGATAATACTGACGAAAAGGATAAATTATACCATATTTTTATTGACATACAGTACTGGCACTAATATAATAAGAAACATAATAAATGTATTTAATAAAGTATAAAATAAAGGAGCTCAAAAAACTAATAGTGCGTTTTGTACAAATTTCCGCCAAAAATCTTGTTAGTTTTTACATGTTGACTTATGAGTCGAATGGTTATATTATGTAAGTATAATTTGATAAATCATTTTACAAAATAACATTCAGAAAAGGAGAAGATCATGGGAATTATTGAAAAAATGAGACTGGACGGAAAAAAAGGATTTGTAACAGGAGCAGCAAGAGGTATCGGTAAAAGTACAGCTACTGCATTTGCAGAGGCAGGAGCAGATGTGGCGATTGTGGATCTGGATTTTGCAGAAGCCCAAAAAACTGCCGCAGAGCTGGCGGAAAAAACAGGCAGAAAGGTCATTGCCATTAAGACAGACTGCACGGATCCAGAGCAGGTAGATGCCATGGTGGAGCAGGTGGTCAGTGAACTGGGCGGACTGGATTTCTGCCACAATAATGCAGGAATCTGCATCAACGCACCGGCTGAGGAGATGACCTATGCACAGTGGAGCAAGGTAATCAATATCAATCTGAACGGAATCTTTCTGACTGATATAGCCGCAGGAAAATATATGCTGGAGCATGGCGGCGGTTCGATCATCAATACAGCTTCTATGTCAGCACATATTGTCAACGTACCGCAGCCGCAGTGCGCATACAATGCTTCGAAAGCAGGTGTTATCCAGCTGACAAAGTCCCTTGCTATTGAGTGGGCCAAGAGAGGTGTGCGTGTGAACAGCATAAGCCCTGGATATATCGGAACAGAGCTGACACTTAATTCCCCGACGCTGATTCCACTCATCGAAAAGTGGAACCAGATGGCTCCCCTTGGAAGAATGGGAAAACCGGAGGAACTGGAATCAATCTGCGTATATCTGGCAGGAGACACAAGCTCCTTTACAACAGGAGCAGATTTTATCATAGACGGAGCATTTACCTGCTTCTAAACGAAGACCGGGAAAGCTATTGCAACGGAGTAATCCGGAAAGTGAGGAAAACATGGAGAAAAGAGAAGCAATCATAAATGGTAAGACAGCCCTTGGAATTGAACTTGGCTCGACCAGAATCAAAGCGGTACTCATTGATTTTCAGGGACGGGTCCTCGCAGTCGGCATCCACGACTGGGAAAATTCTTTTATTGACAATATCTGGACGTATAGTCTGGAAGATATACATACAGGGGTGAGAAGCTGCTACAGCTCTTTAAGGGATGTTGTAAAAGAAAAATATGGAGTTGTCCTTGATACAGCCGGAGCTATCGGAGTCAGCGCTATGATGCATGGCTATATGGCACTGGATAAAGACGGAAACCAGATTGCTCCGTTCCAGACATGGAGAAATACAAATACCCAGCAGGCGGCAGATGAGCTGACAGAATTATTTGATTTTAATATACCGCTCCGCTGGAGCGTGGCCCACCTTTATCAGAGGATTCTGGACAAAGAGGAGCATGTAAAGAATCTGGATTATGTCGGCACGCTGAGCGCTTATATCCACTGGAAGCTGACAGGCAAGAAGGTGATCGGCATCGGCGATGCATCGGGAATGTTTCCAATCGACTCTGAGACTTGCGACTATGATGCATCCATGGTTGATAAATTTAATAAACTCACGGAACCTTACGGGTATCCCTGGAAGGTCCGTGATATCTTCCCAAAGGTTCTTACCGCCGGCGAAAATGCCGGTGTGCTGACAGAGGAGGGGGCAGCATTCCTGGACGAAACAGGCAGCTTAAAAGCAGGTATTCCTCTTTGTCCTCCGGAAGGGGATGCCGGAACCGGCATGGCGGCAACGAATTCTGTCGCGCCCCGTACGGGAAATGTTTCAGCAGGCACAAGTACATTTGCAATGATTGTACTGGAAAAGCAGCTTGGCAGAGTATACCGGGAAATTGACATGGTTACAACACCGACCGGATTCCCCTGCGCCATGTCCCATGCAAATAACGGGACTTCTGATTTAAATGCCTGGGTAGGAATATTTGGAGAATTCGCGGAGCTGATGGGCATAAAAGCAGATACAGGAGAGCTGTTTGGAAAGCTGTATACAGAGTCTCTAAAGGGAGATGCGGACTGCGGAGGTCTTCTGGCCTATGGTTATTATTCCGGGGAAAATATTACGATGCTGAATGAAGGACGCCTTGCATTCCTGCGCACTGCAGAAAGCAGATTTAACCTTGCAAACTTCATGAGAGTCCACCTGTATACATCACTGGGCGCGGTGAAGCTGGGACTGGATATTCTGATGGAGGATGAAAAGGTTAAAGTAGAACGTATCATGGGGCACGGCGGATTTTTCAAGACAAAAGGAGTTGGGCAGAGATACCTGGCGGCGGCAGTCGGCGCTCCGGTCACTGTGATGGATACGGCAAGCGAAGGCGGCGCATGGGGAATCGCACTGCTGGCGGCATATCTGGCAGACAAAAAACCAGGGGAAAGGCTGGAGGACTATCTGGATAACCGGATTTTTAAAGAGCTGTCCGGAGAAACGATAATGCCTGACGAAAAAGATGTAGAAGGCTTCGGAACTTTCATGGAACGGTATAAAGCAGGGCTTGAAATTGAGAAATCCGCAATTGATGTCATGGGCTGGTAGATGCTATGAAGTGTAAGGGTGCTATTTTTGATATGGACGGAGTTCTTTTTGATACAGAGAGACTCTATCAGGAGATATGGCAGGAGATCGCGGAGGAACGACAGATAAAGCCTGGCAGTGGATTCGTCAGAGAGATCTCCGGAACCAGCGGGAAAAAGATGCTTCAGGTGGTTGAAAAGCACTATCAGGTTTCTGACGGGCTTCCTATTATAGAAGCGTGTATGACCCGGATGCGAAACAGACTTGCCGAGAGTATTCCGGTCAAAGAAGGCGTGTCTGATATCCTGCGGTTTTTAAAGGAAAAGGGTGTGCGGACAGCGGTTGCCAGCAGTACTGGCCGGCAGCAGATTGAGCAGAATCTGCGGATGTCAGGAATCCGGGATTATTTTATGGAAATTGTCAGCGGACAGGAAGTAAAAAACGGAAAACCGGCGCCGGACATCTATCTGTATGCCGCTGAAAAAATTGGCTGCCGGGCGGAAGAATGTTTTGCATTTGAAGACAGTGAAAACGGAGTAAGGTCAGGGTATGCCGCAGGATGCGTCACAATCATGATACCGGATCTGATTGAACCGGAGGATGGGATCCGCTCCTGCTGTTACAGAATATGCCGGAATTTAAAGGATGTACAGGAAGAAATAAAAAATATGATATAAAAGGAGGAAAATCTAATGAAGAAAAGGATGTTAGCAGTGATTTTAAGCATCATGCTGGTCGCTGCTATGCTGGCCGGGTGTGATGCCAGCAAACACTCTGACGGAGAGGATTTCCATAAGGTGGGGATCACGATTCAAAATCTGTCCAATGCCTACTGGGCAGGCGTTATGGGGAAACTTGGAGGACTGCTTGATGAAAAAGGGTGGGATTATACGATCGTTGACTGTAAGGATAATTCCGGCACCCAGATCAGCCAGATTGAAAATTTCATCATATCAGGATGCGACCTGATTATGGTCCATGCTTCTGATGCAGTAGCTGTTGAAGGAGTCTGCAAAGAAGCCATGGAGAGGGGAATTAAGGTGATGTGCTGGGATGACCCCATGGAGAACACAACAGCCAACTGGGTTTTGGATAACAGAGTACTGGGAGAGGAAATCGGAAAAACAGCGGCAGGATTTATCAATGAGCACTTCACCCCAGAGGATAAGGCCCAGGTTACGGTCATCGGATATCCCTCCACAAAGGTATTAAAGGACAGGGCAGACGGTATCAAGGACGGCCTTGAGGCAAACTGCGAGGACAATTATGAGATCATTGCGGAGGTGGACGGACTGGAGGCTCCGGAGGCACAGACCAATGTAGAATCTGTCATGTCGGCACACCCGGATGCAAATGTGTTTGTAGGGGTCTGCGCAGGAGCTATGATTGGATCTAACGAAGCGCTTCTGGCGGAATTCGGAAGAGGAAATATCCCGGAGAACTATGGCATTATCACCACTGACGTGACACAGCAGCAGTTAGACTCCCTGAAGGCTGAGGGCGAAGCAGTGCGGGCGATTGTAGGATTTGAAGGTTCCAACCTGGATACGGCAAAAGCCTGCGTGAAAATGTTCGAGAGGATTTTGTCAGGGGAAGATTTTTCGTCAGACAAGAATGTCACACGTGAGATTGGACCCATCACCCTTGACAATATAGATGAAATTTTAGAAGGGATGTAGAGCCGATATGAGTGAAGAATATGTATTACAATTACAGCATATAAGAAAAGAATACCCAGGTGTAGTTGCGCTTAAGGATGTTACGCTGGAATTAAAGGCAGGCGAGGTCCTTGCGCTGATCGGAGAAAACGGCGCTGGAAAATCTACATTAATTAAGTGCTGTTCCGGAGCAGTGATCCCCACCTCCGGAAAGATCATTGTAAATGGAAAAGAATTTGACAGTATGACGCCCCAGCTTGCGTCAGAGAATGGGATCGCGATTATTTATCAGGAGTTTAATAATGTAAAGGAACTGTCAGCGGCTGAAAACCTGTTTCTGGGGCATCCCATCAGAAAAGGGATCCTGATTGATAAAAAAGCCATGGAAGAACAGGCGGCAAAAGCTTTTGAGCAGTTACACATCAAGATTGATCCAAAGACCTTAATGAAGGATCTGACCGTTGGTTACCAGCAGATGGTAGAGATTGCCAAGGCAATTCAGCAGAATGCCAGAATATTGATCATGGATGAACCTTCCGCACCCCTGACTAGCGCGGAGGTAGAGAGCATGTTCGGCGTCGTGGAGCTTCTAAGGAAGCAGGGAGTCTCCATCATCTACATCTCCCACCGGCTGGAAGAGATCTACAGGCTTTCAGACCGGATCGTTGTTATCCGTGACGGAGAATATGTAACGACACTGATTACGAAGGACAGCCAGGTTGAAGAGCTGATTCAGCTGATGGTAGGCCGCGAACTGACCGAGACTTATCCGCCCAGAGGCAATTGTATCAATAAGAATGAGGTGGTACTGGAGCTGAAAAACCTGACGGGAAATGGGGACAAGAATATCAACTTAAAGCTTCATAAAGGAGAGATTCTGGGTCTTGGCGGACTTGTAGGCGCCGGGCGGACGGAGCTTGCGGAGATGATTTTTGGTGCTGTGCCCAAGAAGTCCGGCCAGATGATCTACAAGGGAAAGGAAATTAATCCCCAGAGTCCCAGAGAAGCCATTGACCTCGGCATTGCACTGGTTCCGGAGGACAGGAAGCGCCATGGAGCCATGCTCGGTATATCCATTAAGAATAATATTAATATGCCCATTTATGAGAGGGATTCCCATTTCAGCGTCATCGACGAAAAGCTGGAGATGAGCACAGCTGTGAAATACCAGGAAAACATGGCGATCAAGACGCCAAGCCTGCACCAGCTGATCCGGAATCTAAGCGGCGGAAACCAGCAGAAGGTTATCCTTGGAAGATGGATGGCGGCCCAGTCGGAGCTTATTATCTTTGACGAGCCCACCAGAGGGATCGATATAGGCGCAAAGTATGAAATATACAAATTAATGAATGATCTGGTAGAAAAGGAAGGAAAGTCAATCCTTATGATTTCTTCTGAGATGGAAGAACTGATGGGTATGTCTGACAGGATTCTTGTACTGGCAGAGGGAGAAATGACAGGGGAATTGTCAAAGGAAGAATTCAGCCAGGAAACCATTATGACATATGCATCCGCAGCGGCAAAAGAGTAGGAGGAGTGGAAAAATGAAAGAAAATAAAGTTATAAATCTTATTAAAAGCCAGGCTATCTGGGTGGTTGTTATCGTTCTTGTTTTAGCATTTACAATTGCAAATCCAAGATTTATTTATCCTGCCAACCTGTTAATCATGTTAAGACAGGTAGCTGTATGGGGGATTGCTTCCGTTGGCATGACATTCGTAATTCTCTTAGGCGATATTGACTTGTCAACAGGTTCCATCATAACATTTGTAAATGTAATGTGTGCTTATCTGATGGTACATATGGGAGTGCCTATGGGGCTTGCTATTATCATTGCCCTGGCAGCATCTACGGCTATTGGCCTTTTAAACGGCTTTATGGTGTCCACGATTGGCATCCCTGCCCTGATTGCTACATTTGCCACGCAGACCGCATTTTCAGGTATCGCCCTGATTCTCTGTAACGGGCAGCCCATCAATGGATTTACAGAAACCTTTAAGGTATTTGGACAGGGCAAGATCGGACCTGTGCCTGTTCCGGTTATTATCATGATTTTATGCTTTGCACTGGGAGCGTTTATTCTGGATAAAACGTATTTTGGACGCTATTTCTATGCCGTAGGCGGCAACATTGAAGCGGCAAGGCTTTCCGGTATCCGTACAGGAAGAGTAAAATACCTGGTATTTGCACTATCAGGCTTCTTCGCGGGTCTTGCAGGACTGGTGCTCCTGTCACGTACGAACTCCGGCATGGGTAATGCGGGACTGGGATATGAGTTTAAAGTTATTACCTGCGTAGTACTGGGCGGTGTATCCGTATCCGGCGGATACGGAAAAATCTCCGGAGTGGTGGCCGGAACATTTATTATCGGCGCGCTGCAGAACGGCATGGTATTAATGAATCTTAATACATGGATTCAGGATATCGTTCTTGGAATCGTACTTGTGCTTGCCGTAGGATTTGACTGCTATCAGAAGAAAAAACGCGCAAACTAAGGAACTGGCACGAAATAATATGATGATACAAGTGTCAAAAGGTCATGTATTTCATGCTCGCATGAGCGTCAAAATACCTTTTGACGCTTTCATCATATGATAGAATGTTCTATAATATAGTTACTATGAGCAGCCAGAAGCTGTGAATGGCACAATGAAGAGGTAGGAGACGAAAAAATGGAACTAACATGGAGTGGTATAGAAAAAAAAGAGGAATGGGAAAAAGCAGGCATCCTGCTTCCAGGTTATGATATAAAATCTGTTGTGCAGAAAACTAAGGAAGCGCCCGAATGGGTACATTTTGGAATCGGCAATATTTTCCGCATTTTTCTGGGGGGAATCGCAGACATTCTGTTGGAACAGCAAGAAATAGACAGAGGAATCACCTGTGTGGAAACATTTGACACAGACGTGGTAGATCAGATTTATACTCCATATGATAATCTGGTTTTAAGTGTGATTCTTCATGGAGACGGAAAACAGGACAAGAAGGTGCTTGGTTCACTTACGGAAGCGTTGAAAGCGCAGTATGAGGACCAGCCGGCATGGGAAAGATTAAAAGAAATCTTTCGTGCAGAAAGCCTTCAGATGGTTTCCTTTACCATTACAGAAAAAGGGTATGCCCTGAAAAATGCAGATGATACATTTTTCCCCTTTGTAGAGAAAGATATTAAAAACGGACCTGAAAAAGCGTCCTGCGCCATGGCTGTCGTGACCGCAATGCTTTTAGAGCGTTATAAGAACGGAGGAGCGCCTCTTGCCCTGGTATCTATGGATAATTGTTCCCAGAACGGGGAAAGGCTAAGAGAATCTGTTCTCATGATGGCAGATGAGTGGAGGAAGCTGGGATTTGCAGATGATGGCTTCCTGTCCTATATAAGTGATGAGACGAGAATCTCATTCCCATGGACTATGATCGACAAGATTACCCCAAGGCCGGCGGAAAAAATTTCAGAAGATCTTGAGGCAGCAGGAATAAAGAATATGCAGCCTGTGACTACCTCAAAAAGAACGTATATTGCTCCCTTCGTCAATGCCGAGGCTCCCCAGTATCTGGTGATAGAGGACAATTTCCCAAATGGCCGCCCGCCTCTTGAAAAGGCAGGGGTCTATATGACGGACCGGGATACAGTGAACAAGTCTGAAAGAATGAAGGTGACCGTATGCCTGAATCCCATCCATACGGCTCTCGGCCCCTATGGATGTCTGCTAGGCTATGATTTATTTTCTGATGAGATGAAGGATTCAGATATGCTGAAGCTGGCAGAAACCGTAGGCTATGGAGAGGGCATGGAGGTGGTTCCGGATCCTGGAATTATCTCTCCCAAGGCATTTCTGGATGAATGTATAAAGGAAAGATTCCCGAATCCTTACCTCGGTGATACCTGCCTGCGCCTCTGCACCGACTCATCCCAGGGACTGGGTGTACGTTTCGGAGTTACCATAAAATCTTATGTGGAAAAATATGGGGATGCAAAGAAATTGACAGGTATTCCACTGGCAATTGCCGGATGGCTCCGTTATCTGCTTGGCGTGGATGATAACGGCAGCTCCTATGAACTGGCTCCGGATCCAATGGCAGAAGAAATGCAGAAAAAGCTTTCCACCATTGTAATTGGAGATCCTTCAAGCCTCACAGACCAGTTAAAATGGATCCTTTCCAATGAAAATGTATTTTTTATCAATCTATATGAAGCCGGAATCGGAACATTGATCGAAGAGATTTTCAGGGAAGAAATTGCAGGACCCGGGGCAGTGAGAGCGACGGTTCAGAAATATCTTGCGCAAGTATAAAAAATGGCCAATTTGGGACGGGGTATTTTTAAAAATACCCCGTCCCAAATTGCAATCACTCCAAAAAAATACACTCACATCCTGTCTGCCTCTCGAACTCTTCTTCCACAGCGCGCCGCTTTTCTTCTTCCACCACACCTTTCAGCCTGAGCTGCACCATTTTCTGTTCTGGAAGATAGGACGGGTTTTTCGCAAGAGCAATCCCATGTTTCATACACAGCATCTGCGCGGCTTTGAACAGTGCATTCTGATTCACCTTATCTGCAATGCGTATCCGCCATCCGGTCTGACTGGCCAGTGCCTGCAGTGTCTCCCGGTATCTTCTTCCTACGTCAGGTGTAACAAAAGCAAGTTCCAGGTACTTCCCCTGTGCATCCTGCTTCAGGCTTTTCTTGTCCGGCTTATGGGGCAGCTCATCAAAGGCAGCCTCAATACAGGAAAATGCCAGGTTCTGCTCTGCCATTCCCGCTGATGCCTCTGCCGGAGCAAAAAAGTCCTCCTGCCCTGCCGCTTCCGGAGAAGTCCCCGGATTCCCAGGCTCTCCTCTGGTTCCCAGGATGCTCCCATTTACTGCAAGCCTCCATCCGGTGGCCTCTCTAAACCTTTCTGCCGCCGATTCCAGGCTCTCCCTTCCAGGATTTCCGTCTATGGTGACGGAATAATATTTTTTATCCTGATAATAGGAAATCCTGCCGGTCTCCTCTCCTAACAGAACCGAGAGAAGCAGCGCCGCCGAATTATGATTCATGGACGGGCTGATACGGACGGTGAAGTCTGTAGCTTCGCGAAAGACATCTGCCTTTTTCCCGAATTCCTCCCTGTCCACGCTGTCCGGGTAGTCGAACTGCAGCAGCACTTCCTTTCTGTCCCTGTAGTAACTGATTTTCCGGTATTCATACCCCGCAAAGATCTCCTGAATCTTCTGTTCAAGCTCCTGCACGGTAAGCTCCTTTGGCGCAAGTGCCTGGCTGACTTCCTCCGGCGTATTTGCCTCAAAGAGGAATAGCCGGCGCATATTAGGCGAAAAATACGCGCTGTTCAGGAAAATCTCCTGCATGCCCTCAAAAACTCTTTCTCCTGCACTGTCCTCCTCTGACTTCGGAAGATTCCCGTACCAGATCTGGGCTATCTGCGCTATGGAAAATGCCTTTCCGGGGTAATGCTCCTGCCAGTAATCCCAAAGACGCTTTTCATCCGCCCTGGTAAAGGGTCTTCGCATCTGCATAGTATATGCCGGGTAAAAGGAGGCCTGCTTTCTCTTTTTATGGAGCAGCACCTCGTACTCCTGCCCGCATTCCGGCAGATAGATCTGCCTCCGGTAATCCTCTGCGGCAAGCTCATTTCCCAGCTCATGAATCGCGTCTCTGTTTCCGTGTACAAGAAATACACGGCGGGAGGAAAGCCGTTCCAGCAGAGCCGTAATCTCGGATTTATCCCCATGGGCTGAGAGTCCCACCTGCTCCACCCGGCACCGGACCGGAACAGTACTGCCATTAATCGTCAGTTTCCTGTCCTCTGTTCCCTCAAGGAGATTCAGAAGCTGCCGCCCCGGCGATTCCTCGTCCTGATAGCCGGTAATAATAATGCACGCATCCTCCATGGGAGCCAGCGCCGCTGCATACTGGGCGCTCGGTCCTCCGGTAAGCATACCTGAGCTTGACAGATAGATGGCCGGGCCCTTCAGCTTCAAAAGCTCGTCCCGCTTCTGCATGGGCTCCACTGGCAGGATCTCCTTTGTATAAAAGGGCTCATTTCCCTTTAAAATCCGCTTCCCAAGAGCATTTTTTAAGTAAACCGGGTTTCGCGTATACATAATATTAATATCCCGGACCATGCCGTCCACATAGACTGGCATCCGGGGAATCTCCTGATTCTGTATCGCAGCGCGCAAAATCAGCAGAACCTCCTGCGCCCGCCCCAGGGCAAACACCGGAATGAGAATCTTCTTCTGCTCTGCAGCGCACTCCCTGACCAGCTCAACCAGGCGTTTTTCCTCTGACATCCGGTTAGCGTGAAGCCGGTTTCCGTAGGTAGTCTCTACAATGGCAACGTCCGGGCGGAGCTTTGGGATCCGGATTCCCTCAATCGTCCTCTGGGCAAAGGAGGAAAAATCTCCGGAATAAAACAGACTCCCCTCCTCCGTAACAAGGTATACACACGCCGCCCCTGCAATGTGACCTGCAGGGTAAAAGGTCAGCGTAAACCTGTCAAACACAGGAAACGGCATCTGATACCCCACCGGATGAATGCGCCCCAGCATGGCAAGCACATCCTGCTCCGAATAGTGGGGAATCTCATCCTCCCTGCAATTCATAATCTTCAGGCTGTCGTATAAAAGCACCCTCGTAAGCTCCGCTGTCATGGCCGTCATGTAGATCCGCACGTCCGGGTATGCCTTGCTGATCATCGGAAGGGTGCCGATATGATCCATGTGGGCATGGCTTACGATAACCGCATCCAGTCCGCCCTGCTCCTGTATGGTCTGGAAATCAGGAATCGGATCCTTTGCGGCGGACTGACGGATTCCTGAGTCCAACAGGATTCCTTTGCCCGCGATTCTTATATAGATGCAGCTACCGCCAATCTCCATGGCTCCGCCCAGAAAATGTAGTTTCATAACAATATATGTCCTTTCTTTGCCGCCTTAGTTCTTGCACATGTCCGTATTTGGCAATTCCTATTGTAGCATACAATTCTTTCTTTTGGTATCAGAAAATTGGCATTCAATGCCCAATTGGGGACGGGGTATTTTTAAAAATACCCCGTCCCCAATTGATTATGCATAAGCCAAATGCTATACTAAACGAAGAGACATTTATTTATGTTATGCTTATTGCAAGGCAGGTGAGCGGATGAGTCAATATAAAATCCCCTATGGTTTCAGCAATTATAAAGAGCTCAGAACAGGGAACTACATCTATGTGGATAAAACAAACTATATAGAAGAACTTGAAAGCCTGAACAGCAAATACCTTATTTTCCTACGCCCGCGCAGATTTGGAAAGTCCTTATTTGTGTCCATGCTGTACTATTATTACGACAAAAACAGTGCTGCGGAATTTTCGGAATTATTCAGAGATACTTATATTGGAAAGCATAAGACGGAACTTGCCAGTCAGTATTACGTCCTGCGGTTCGAGTTCTCTGGTCTGGACGGAAGCAGTAGAGAATATCTGCAAAATGCATTTTATGCAAAAGTCCATGCGGCATTACGGAATTTTGTAAGGTATTATGGCGTGGACATCCAGCTTATGGAAAATGACACTGCAGATTCTGCCATGATGCTGAATTATTTCTTATCTGATTTTTATGGAGAAGGGAAAAAGCTTTATATTCTGATTGATGAATATGATCATTTTGCTACAAATATTATAGAAAATCCGGACTTCTTCCGTTCTGTGACAGGCAGAGATGGATTTGTACGGAGATTTTATGAGGTGCTTAAGGCTCATACAGGAATTGGATGCATAGATCGCATGTTTATCACAGGAGTTACCAGTATGACCCTGGACAGCCTGACCAGCGGATTTAATATTGGTAAAAATATTTCCATGAACCCACGTCTAAATGCAATGACAGGATTTACAGAAACGGAAACCAGAAGCATACTGGAAGAAGTAGGGCTCATGAATCCGGATGCTGTCATGGCCCGGCTGGTTGCTTACTATAATGGATATGTATTCTGCCATAATCCCAGACATGTAACTCGAATTCTGAACAGCAGCCTGGTCATGTATTTTCTGGATGAATACACCTCATCAAATAAAGAACAGGAAAACATGCCCTGGAAGATGGCAGATAACAATATCAGAAGCGACTATGGAAAACTTACCAGTATGTTCGGTCTGTACCATGATGAAAAAGGCAGAACAGAGCTCCTGCGCAATATCATAGAGGGAAAACCGATCGAGTCAGATATTATCACGGATCTCTCCCTGTTCTCTGATGCCTTTGGCAAGGATGAATTTTTGTCCATGCTGTTTTATATGGGACTACTGACGATCAAAGACACCGGATCTGTATACGATGTAATACTGGAAACGCCAAATGCGGTAATACGTGACGTATATTATAAATATTATTCCGATTACCTCAAAGTGCAGAAAATGGAAAAACGGGATGCGATCCGGCAGATTGCATACGAGGATGATTTTACGGGGCTAAACCGTCTGATCGAGCAGGTTCTTCACATACACAGCAATGAAGATTTCAAGGCCTTTGATGAGCATCGGTTGAAAACGGTTGTTTTATCATGTCTCAGTGATCAGAATGTATATCTGGTAAAGTCCGAGTATGAGTCAGGCGGCTTACGTCCTGATATTGCCTTATTAGATATTCGTGGCGAAAAAAAACGGGTTTGTTTCAATTATCTGATAGAGTTGAAATATCTGAAAAAATCCGGGATATCAAGACAGGAGCTTGAAAAAACGAAAAAGGAAGCATTAAAACAGATGCAAAGATATCTGCAATTAGACGAGTTCGCCCAGGACAGCAGAATGAAAGGAATTATCTATATTGTAGTGAAGGATGAGATTCAGCATTTTGAAAAAATAGAGCGGGCTTAAGCACTTCGCGGCTGGCCGGGTTATACCAAAATGAATGGAGGCATAGTAATGAATATAGGATTTTTTATATGTATTGTCTCAAGTCTGCTCTTCTGCCTGTTTGCTTTAATTTTTACATTTCTTAAAGGAAAAGCCGCCATGCTGATAAGCGGATTTAATACTCTTTCAAAGGAACAGAGGGAGTCTTATGATAAAGAAAAAATGTGCAAAGACCAAAGAAACGCCTTCTTACTTTGGGCAGTCATTTTAGGGGCTGGATCCATTTTGTCATATTTTATTTCAGAATATGCAGCACCTGCCGCATTCATGGTCTGGCTGGTTGTATTTTTTAAAGATGTACATTTAGATGAGGAAAAGGCCTTCGGAAAATATAAGCGGAAGGACAAGTAGGGGACGGGGTATTTTTCGCCATAGCGCACCCGGGAAGCTTCAGTGAAGCTTCCCGGGTGAAAAATGCCCCGTCCTCCTACTCATGTACCTTCTGAATCCATGCCTCCGCAGCAGTACATCCCAGCTCGGCAGCCTTTTTTGCATACCGCAGAGCCTCTTCCTTTTCTTTTATACCATCCGGCGGAATAACTCCTGTCTCAAAAAGTACATCATCGGCGGCGCTGAGCCTTCCAAAGAAAAGATACTTTGCGTATACAAATGTAGCATTGGGATCCTCATTTTCCACTGCCTTTTTCAGCCAGTAAATTCCTTTTTCCACATCCACATTCTTCTGATCCCACATGCCTAATGATCCTGTCAGGTTCTGGATCGCATAGTGCACTCCATAAAGATAATAGGATGCCAGTATTACCTGAGCCTCTGGAAGTCCCATTTCCGCTGCTTTTTTCAGTTCTGGCAGAGCCTCCGAAATATCCTCAACTTGGGCGCCGAAATGGCGGAAATCAGCCTTCCTTTTTATCTTTCCTATGCCTGAATTGTAGGAATCTGCCGCTTTGTTCTGTATCACGATACGCAGAGCGTCCTTTGCTTTTTTATCTCCCTGATTCGCGGCTTCTGTAAGCCATTTCTGTGCCATATTAAGACTCGCTTTTACCCCGGTTCCCTGGGCATAACACACACCCAGCAGCCCCTGGGCACCCACAAGCCCCTGCTCAGCAGCCTTTTTAAGCCATGAGAAATAATTCTTTTTATTGCCTCTTGTCCCTATTGCATCTCTATAGCAGAGTGCCAGCAGCATCTGACCTTCTGCATTCCCTTTCTCTGCTGCATTTTTAAAGCAGTCAAAAGCTTTTTCATAGTCTTCTGCCTGGTGAAGCTGCTTTCCCATTACAACGAGCCGCTCCGCCTCAGTGCCTTTCTGCCGCTCCGCCTGCCTTTTTCTTTCCTCTTCTTCCTCCAGCATCTCTTCAAGTATAGAAAGACAGCCCTTTGCATTTTCGCAACCATTTTTATCTGCCAGCTCAAGCCAGTATTTTGCAGCCTGTAAATCCTTCTTCACAAAATTTCCTGTCATATACTGTGTTCCCAGCAGAAACTGCGCTTCAATATCCCCATGCTCCACTGACCTTTTAAGCCAGCTCATGCACTCCTCTCCCTTTCCTTCTGCCTCACAGATATTTGCCATCAAATACTCTGCCGCAGCATCTCCGGATCTGGCTTCGGACTCGCACCAGAATCTTGCTTCTTCCAGATTACGCTCCTCCTCGGGAGCAACATTACAGTAATATGCCCCGAGAAACATCCGTGCCGGGACAAAATCCTTTTCAGCCGCTTTCCTGATCAGCACAACTGCTGTCTTATAATCGCCATCTATAAAGGCCTCCCTCCCCTGTAGAAACCACTCTTTTGCTATCTCAGCCATCTCTTCTCTGGTTTCTCCTCCGGCCTTTTCTTCTCTGGCTTTTTCTTCTCCGGTCTTTTCTTCTGTCTTAATACATTCCGGCAGCTTTTCAGACACCGCTTCGGTTTCCTTCTTTTCTGAAACCTCCTGCGTCCTTTCAGATGCCGCTTCTGTTCCTTTCTCTTCTGGAACCTCCTGTTCCTTTTCAGGCACTGCTTCTGTCTCTTTCTGTTCCGGGCCTGCCGGTACACCGAATAATTTATTTAGAAGCTCATCTTCCCCAAACCTTTCTGCAAGCATCCTCGCAGCATCCTCACATCCGTCTGCTGCAGACATTCTCAGATATACCCTGGCATTCTCATAGCGGTCATTGCTCTCCCTTCCAGTGCTTTCACAAAAGTCCATATAGCATTTGGCAATCCAGTAGTCCGCCTTTCCTTCCAGTTTTCCGGATATCTTAAGAAAGCTATGAAGCGCTTTATAATATTCTCCCTTCTCATAATGTTCAAGTCCCTTTTTCATCAGTTTTTCTGTCTTATCTTTTCCTCCAAATAACCCCATGATTCTCTCTCCTTATTATCTACGGTAATGCATATGATGCCCCGTCTCCAATTGTAGATTTATACAACAGCTTCTATCAAAAGCTTATCTCCAAGAACAACCTCTTTAACTCCCACCGTTTTTTTCTTGTTAAAGTTAAAGCTTAACATATATCCTTTTTTCAGATGAAAATAATCAAGGTAATCTGATAATTGCTGTTCACAATTTACCAGCAGTTTTTCAGCTTCCATGAATCCTTCCAGTGTCCACGCTTCTCTTTTGCCGGGAAAATATTTTGTCCCGGCAATTTCTTCATCTATATATTTGCAGAGGCTAGAAACAAGATAAGGATAGCCGGAAGTATGAGCATAAATTAATTCGGATATTTCCTTTATATTCATTCCGGTAGAATAGTCTGTTTCATATTCCATAAGCATTCCGGCGATTTCTTCAGCAGAAAAGCTCATATTTACACGAAACTTTGCTGCAATATTCCACGGACTATTTGTTTTATGCTCTTCCTCCGGGCGAAGCTTCTGCCTGATATTGCGGATGTCATAAACGCCCGCAAGAATTACAGAGTGAAAGGCAGGCGTTGCATCACGGTCAAGATAAGCCGCACGAAGCTGGGAGAGGAAGTCAAGGAACACTTGATTATTTGTTGCTGTATCGACTTCATCTATCATAAGCACAATCGGACTGGCAGACCTTTCGCACCACTCACTGAAGCAGTCAAATATTTCGGACATTCTGACACGGCTGGTTTTTTCTTCTGCCAGCTTATATAACCTGTGGCTGATTTCATCCGGTATAGCTGTCATCCGGCATATTTTTTTCTGGATCTCCCTTGCCAGCCCATTTACAAAGGCAGATTCATTTTCAAAATCCAGGAAACTCATCTTTTGGAAATCAAGGCTTATAACAAGATACTCTTTCCTCAGATATTCGGCCAAAGCCCGTAAGGTTGTGGTTTTTCCATACTGTCTGGCTCTGTTTATCGTAAAATACTGGCCATCATCTACCATTTTTTTAATATCTTTTAGCTTAGGTGTAAGATCTACCATATAATGCCTGCCGGGTATGCAGACACCGTTAATATTGAAAACTTTTGTCATGAACAGAATACCCTCCTTTTGCTGTGGTTTCAGTTGAAATCTTTGACCTGGATTTATATAGGGTTGTTGCTATCCTCTATATCCAAAAGCCCGAAGTTCCTGTCTGAATGCAGTTCTCCGGGGATATTTCTGTCTGTACATTTCCATGAAGTGCTGCTTTCCTGCCGGTTCACCCCGTGATTCCTTCACTTCGCCGTACGCTGCTATAAATCCTGCACACTCACCATAGTATTTCCTTCTGTTGGCATTCATGATCCCCTCAACCCGGGTTTCAATCAGGTGCTCAATCCGCTCCATGACCTCCTGCTGCTCTTCTTCCGGCATCAGGGTTCTCTCTTTCCATTCAGAAAAGTATTTCCAGAATGAATGACCAGCATCATGCTCCTGGCTGCATCCTAACCCCTGACCGTATTTTTCTTCAGAAAATGCCATATCGCTGACCGCGCTGGTATACATCGTTCTTAATCCTGCCGGAAGCTCATTCCCGCGATACAGGTAGAGCAGGAACAGCCTGAGACCCTTCTTCATAAAAGTATAGGACCATCCCAGCGCTGCTTTGACATTCATCCCCTCTTCCAGCACCTCCCGAAATCTTCCGTTCAGAAAGAGTATCGTGTCATAATATGCTTCTTCCTTTTTACTCATAGACGAGCAGATGTCCCTGATCTCCTTCTCATACCGGGAATAATCTCTGCTCTCTATAAAAATGCGGAGGAAATGAACCGGATTTCTCTCTGAGCGGAATGCCTCCACCCAGCACTCTTCTGCTTTGTCGGGCTTCTCAATCCGCAAAGCATATCCGGCTGTCAAAAGTGCAATCTGACTGCGCTCCCTGGAGTCAACGGGAACCTCAGATAGCGCCTTCCATCCAATCCCGAAGAATTTCTGAGCGTCATCAGCTTTCTCGTGCTTTTTCAAATATTGTTTGTATAGCGATGGATACTGTCTCGCATATAGCTTCGCATTCTCCAACTCTTTTTCTTCATTGTTCATCAGTGACTGGGCTTCCTGGATAAGTCTCTCTTCATGTCCTTCCTCCTGGGAAGCCAGGTATTCGATCCATAAGTCCAGAAATTCTTCGAATCCGTCCAGTTCCTCCTGGCCGTTCTGCATCAGATCCTCCAGGCTCAGATGCCAACACCTCAGATTCATCATCATCATAAAGATCTCTTCTGACCGGTATTCCATCTCATTTCCCTTGTAGGCCAGGTAAAGGGAATCCCTGCACAGCTGTTCAAAATCACAGGTGAGAAGCCCCTGGACATTCAGCTCTCTTATATCCAGCACGTTGCCCACATAATCGTTATATTCCCCATCGTCCTGCACTTCTATAGCCGCAAGCTGTTCTGCCAGTATGCATCCATCTTCATACAATTCCATATCTACGCATCTGTGAATCAGATCAATCGCCGCATCAATTGTACCGAGAACATCTTCTGGATCCTCGAACAGAAACTCATCCGCATCGCTGTTATACCAGTCGTCATATTCTTCATTGATCCTGCTTGTCAGGCACAGCGCTCCTACATCTATACTGCAGAGCAGCTCCTTGATCCCGTTTACTTCCTCTATTGTCCTATTCTTATCCGCAATGTCTAAATTCTCATATCCTCCACCAGATTCCATTATTGATGCCGCATTCCTTAACTGTCCCAGAAATTCTTCCCTTTTCTGGGCAGGCAGAGTACGGGCTGTCTCGTGGATAAATACTCCGAGTTCATCATGGGACATGTCCTTTGTAAGGCTGTCCACTTTTTTTAGAAATAATGGCAGATTCATTTTGATCTTTCTCCTTCTCTTTCTTTAAAAGTACTTGACTTTTCTTTCCTGTCTGTCTCTGGATACACCTGTCCAAAAGCATATGTTACTTTTAAGTATAACTAATATACTGAAATATTACAAAGGTTTTCGCTAAGAATCATAGAAATGAACCATACCTATTACTATTCACGGGTCAGGAATTATTTTTGCAGATAATCTAATAGTGGGGTTAAATATCTCTTATCTGTCCAATCACAATGTTCTCCTCTCGCATTCATAAGAGCTTTCATCCATGGTTCATATGTACCGGGATCTTTTTTAGCAACAGATTTTTGCATCATTTTGCACAAGGTTCTATCTACAAATTTCATTTTGCTCTCATCCCATGCACCCCTTCCATAAAAAAGTGGAATATCCTTTAAATCTCCTGTCAAATTATGTGCCTTAATTTCTGCAAATGCACTTTCATCATAGGGAGAAGCCCCTACACACAATATCGCCACTTTTTTATTCTTCAATTTGTTAATGTTCTTTTTCAAAAACGGTAATCCTGCAATTCCAGAAGCATATATACCGCCGCAAAATATGACGGTTTCGTATGGCATCATTTCATCTGCTGTCACTTTCGATATTTCTACACAATAAAAATTTGTCATACCTTGAAGCCATTCAGCATATTTTTTTGCAGCACCATATTTAGATTGATAAACAATCATTCCTTTTTTCATAATGAATTCCTTTCCTGGAAATTATTTTGCTTTTGCATGACCTTCGTGCCTGTCAAAGCAAATAGTATTATGCATGTTCCAATGCCTGATTCAAAAACGCTTCATAGGCAATTTCCTGTTGTTTATATATTTCATTCCCGGAGATTCCCGGCGTTGTTACAGAAAAAATAGTACCAATTCCAATCGTATAAATGAGCATATTCAAATGTAGCTGTTTTGCCTGTGTTACGCTGATGTTTAATTCACTGGCAATAATTTCAGCAATATGAGGATTGGCTTCCGATTGATACAAATCATTCAATGAAGAAATCCCCTCTCGTTTATGCAGGATAAAAATCTTAAATAAATGTGGTTCCTCTTGGGCTAATTGAATATATGTTTTCCCTGTGCTGCGGAACATGTCATCTTTGTTAATGTGAGAAGTTACATATTTTTGTATAAAACAATTAACCTGCTCAACCACATCTTGCCGCAAACCATCCATATTTTTACAATAACTATAAATAGGCTGTACAGAACATCCTATTTTTTCGGCAATATTCTTTACCATAACTTGTTCCATACCGCTATTTCTTGCAATTTCAAAAGCAGCATTAACCACCATTTCTTTTGTAATTCTTTGCTTTGGCATTATTGTCCTCCTTATAATCAAGTTATATAAATCATTTATATAACTTGATTGTAAACAGAATAGTGCATCTTGTCAATATCAATTTGGGACGGGGCATTTTTAAAAATACCCCGTCCCAAATTGTAACCTGTACATCTGTATTTTTCTGCTTCCCTGCCATCCTCCTTATAAATACTGGCTAAATCCTACCTTCTCTTCCTTATTATATGGCTATTCTGCGATGCGGATAACTGCCTTCACAATATCCGCTTTATTATTTACGCTATGATCCATTGCTTTCTGCACATCATCAAGATCAAATACATCTGTCACGATTCCTTTCAGATTTACTTTGCCTGCTGCAACTGCATCAATCGCCATTGGATAAATATGGCGGTAACGGAATACTGTCTTGAATGTCAGCTCCTTATCTAACGCAAGACTCATTGGGAGCGTCATTTCACCGCTCTTGCTGTATCCAACCAGGACAATGACCGCATCCTTTTTTGTCATATGGATTGTCTGGACAGTCGTTGCCTGTGTACCCGCTGTCTCTACTGCAAGGTCGCAGCCCCTGCCATCTGTCAGCTTCTTTACTTCTTCCACTGCGTCTGTCTGACTCCCATTGATCACCCCGTCTGCACCTAGTTCTAATGCTTTCTGGAGCCGTTTTTCCATAATATCCACAACATATACCCTGGATACCCCCATGGCCTTTAATGCCATCATTGTCACGAGACCGATGCACCCTGCACCCATGACTACTGCCGTCTGTCCTGCCCTTGCACCTCCCTGCATCGCTGCATGAAAACCTACAGCCAAAGGCTCGATCAAAGCCCCTTCCAGTGTGCTCACATTGTCCGGCAGTTTAAAACAGAGATCCGCTTCATGCGCAACATATTCCTGGAATACACCGTCCACCGGAGGTGTTGCAAAAAATACGACATCCGGGCAGAGGTTGTAATTCCCTGTTTTACAGAACTCACAGTGTCCGCAGGTCTTTCCCGGCTCCAGGGCAACCCGGTCGCCAACTTTCAGGTGTTTTACATCTTTTCCCACCTCCACTACCGTACCGCCAGGCTCATGCCCCAGCACAAAGGGCGGCTTTACCACATAATCCCCGATTGCTCCTGTTTCATAATAATGCAGGTCACTGCCGCAGATGCCGACATACTCTAACTTCACAAGAACCTCATGGTCCTCCGGCACAGGAATCTTCCTTTCTTCAAACCCCATCTTACCGATTCCAAGCATAACAGCAGTCTTCATTGTTCCTTCCATGATAATCTCCTCCTAGTTTCTATTAATCTTCGTTTTCCACTTTATTAAATAGTTTTATTATGTATTTTATTGTATTTGCAAGATAGACCTTTGTCAATACATAATCGAAAATCGCACAACTTTCGTTACTTCATCTAAAAATCCTAGTCTGTTTTTAGTAATTTCCAACAAAAAAAAGAGATCCCATCTCTGAAATCTCTTACACCAGTCTTTCTTCTTAACGCACAGACATGTTAATATATTGGAAATGGCGTCATACCTGTTCCACAAACAGCTCTATCACTTTTAGGGATGCACCCAATGCTGCTGCCCCTGTCTTGTGGCGGCAGGCCCTGATAAAGGAACCGTCTTCTTCAAATGTATTCCTTTCTAATGTTTTATTCCGGACATCCTGTATAAATTCGCCCATACAGCTGCCTACATACCCACCCAGAACAATATCACAGTCCAAAACCATATGAATATTATTCACTGCTATGGCTAGATAAGAAGTATATTGCTCCCAAAGGCTGGCTGCCTCCCTTTCTCCTTGCTTCAGCTTTTCAAAAAAGTCCTCCACCTTTCCATCAGTAAGGCACTTAGCGGAGCAATACGCATCCAGGCATCCATATTTCCCACAGTAACAGACCTTCCCATCTGGGACAATGGTCATATGTCCAGCTTCCCCGCAGCGGAAATTCCTGCCCTGCTCCAGCCCCCCATTACCGTAGACTGCTCCCCCTACCGTATTGCTTAGGGACAGATAAAAAAAACGGCTTCTGTCCCCGGACTGGATTCCTTCTGCATATGCCCCCGCATTTGCATCGTTTAAGAAATGGCAGGGATAGGGAAAAAATCTGCTTACAGCGGAAAACGGAACCCTCCTTACCCCAAGAATATGGGAATCGGCAATCAGTTCTTTATCCAGGTCAATAATCCCCGGAAATGATATCCCGATTCCTAATATGCCATCACTGCTGCACCCGCTGTCTTCCAGAAAATTCTCTATCCTTTGGTTTACTTCCAGATAATAGCCATCGTCTGCAGCATATGGAAGAAATGTCCTTTCATATTTTAAAATCCTGCCTGACAGATCTGTCAGGACCAGGCTGATATGATTTTTTGTAATATCAAGCCCTACCGCTTTCCCGGCACTCTTAGACAAAGCCAGCGCTTTTGCTCTTCTTCCCCCAGTAGACTCCATTTCTCCCATTTCTTCTACAAGCCCACGCTCCACCAGTTCCTTCGTAATCTGTGTCGCTGTTGGCAGGCTCAATTTCAGCGCATAAGAAATGTCCGGATTTGATACCATCCCATTCCTGCATATATAGCGAAAAACATTATTCCTGTTCTTCTTTTTTACTTCCATATTTGTGTTTTTCTTTTTCTCCATTTTGTCTCCCAGACTTTAATCCAAATCCCGAAGTTCCTGCTAGTACAACCTTGCATAATTAACAGTGAATAATGTAATTCACTGTTAATTATGCAATGCTGTACTAGAATGCATTTCTCCGGGAATGAAGCTTAACTAACAGTTTCTAAATTATACAACCGCTTCAATCAATACTTTGTCCCCAAGGACAATACGGCTTACCCCGATTTTTTTATTCTTATTAAAATTGTAGCTCAGCATATATCCTTTTTTCAAATGATAATGCTCCAGATAACCCTCTAACTGCTCCTCCCCGCGCTCCTTATATGCATTTCCGTGCCATATTTTCAGCTCAACCACGATCTGCTCTCCGTTATAATCAATCACCACATCTGTCCGCTCCATATTGCGGGTTCTGGATTCAATATAATAATTTCCTATACCGTTAATAATGGGCCGCAGATATAAAAGAAAATATCTTCTGCCGTCCTCTTCTTTAAATCTGTCCGTACAGTCTCCATACAGATCATCAAAATGGATGACAAATTTTTCCAATACAAGCTCCATGTTCAAGTGTCCATTACAGATAAACTGATTCTTCTCGCGTACTGCCGCCTTATAGAGATCTGTATTCTGATCTGCAGCAGAAGTTAGGAACAGATTGTAAAATACCATCTCAAATATCCTGTTTGCAACCATAATCACGCCATTATTATTTTTGACAAATCCGAACATTTCCGCAGTCCCTACTGCGCGGTCAAGTGCATTATAGGAACTCTCCTTCCCTGTAAACAGAAGCGAATAGACAATATCTCTTAACTCTGGAAAATCATATATCTTATTCACCATAGACTCAAACAGTGTATTTTTTTCAGTAACAACAATCTTTACCGCTTCTAACCCTCCGGCATATGTCCATGCACTCTTTTTATCTGGAAACTTGTTACTGCCGGCAAGATCCTCATCTATAATCTTGCAGAGCTTCGATACAAGAAACGGATAGCCTGCTGTATACTCATAGATATACTCTGCCATTGCCCCGGCATCCATTCCCGTATTCCAGTCCCTTTCATATTCCTTAAGCATTCCTGCTATATCTTCGGCTGAA
Source organism: uncultured Lachnospiraceae bacterium (assembly GCA_947566645.1). Classification (GTDB taxonomy): domain Bacteria; phylum Bacillota; class Clostridia; order Lachnospirales; family Lachnospiraceae; genus CAPEBR01. Next base: position 3,004 of record CANOKL010000025.1, on the reverse strand, counting down.
AAACTCATATCCACCTTAAATTCCACTGCAATATTCCAGGGACTGTTCATTCTATGCTCTTTTTCCGCACGGAACCTTCTTTTCAGATTCCTGATGTCATATACTCCGGCTAAGACAACAGACTGGAAGGTTGGCGTAACATCCCGGTCAATATAATATCCTCTCAGCTGTGCAAGAAAATCAAGAAACACCTGATGCTCCGCTGCGCTGTCAACCTCATCTATCATCAGAACCACCGGTTTTTTTGCCGCACTGCATATATCGCTCAGATACTGGAACAGCTCAACCAGCTCCATGCCATCCGATAAGGGAGGTGCCAGCGCTGCTTTCAGCTCATTTACAATCGCTGCATCTATTTGTTCAGCAGCACGTACAAAAGCCTTTGCAAACGCAATGGAAAATGTATTTTCATCACGGAATTTTGCATAGCTCATCTGTGTCTGAAAATCCATGCTGATCACGTAGTAGTCCTCTTTCAGATATTCTTTTAAAGCCCGAAGCGTTGTCGTCTTTCCATATTGTCTGGCTCTGTTTATCGTAAAATATTCTCCCCTGTCTATATATCCCCTGATCCGCTTTAGCCGGGAGCTGATGTCAACCATATAATGCAGATTCGGTTTGCAGTCCGCCGTCACATTAAATATCTTCCTCATATCATGCTCCTTTTCTTCTTTGTTTTATACTATCATCAACCCTGCCGATATTCAAGCGGTTCATTCAAGAAGAAAGAATATTCCGTGAATAGTGTTACTGTTCACTCCGTTCACAGTAACATTCGCAAATCCATTTAAAATTCGCTCCGCGAATGGGATTTGCTCACACCTGAATCATTTTCTTACGGACTTTGCAGTAAATGCAAAGTCCTGTATAAACAGTAACTAAATAGTAACTAACCAACAGCCAATCCCTTACCTTAGACACCAGAAAAGAATCCTTTCACATCATCCGTGTAAATACATCTGGCACATTGACCGATACCATGTATAGCTGGTTATCATACTTTCCGGTGCTTACATCATAAGCGTCAAAATACCTCTTGACGCTTTCATCATAATTTTTGAAGGAGGAGCTGGATATGAATATTCACATTGGCAGAGTTAATGGTATGTTCCATATGGATGGAATAAACCGTAAATTTAACCCGGACGCAGAGAATGGGGAAAAGAAAAATAGTGTACTTTTGCGCAGGGACGTTGCCCTGGTCTCACAAAAGGGAAAGGCAATGAGCATGGTGGAACGTCTGATGAAGCAAAAAGATTTTATCAGAGAATGTAAAGATTCCCTGATTAAACAGATGGCGGATCCGGAGAGCGGCTACTGTTCTGCTGAGCTTGTAAAAAAAGCAGAAGAATATGAAAAACAGTTAGATTCCATTGACGACCAGATTGCGAAAGCACTGGCAAATCAGGAGGATGGGACGGAGCAGTCAAAAGAGAAAAATACATACAAGACGAGCCAGCCAGTCACAAAACAGGAATGGCATAATAAAAAAATAGCAGAACTTACAGAGATGTCTGTGAAGCTTGATCAGAGCGAACGCATAGATTCCGTCAAGAACAGGCTGGAAGGTGAAAAGAATGTATTAGAAGCGGAATTGAAGTCAGGAGATTCCGAGAGAAAACGGCAAAGGATCGCAGAAATTGATGACAGAACCGAAGAACTGACAAAGTACACCTTTGCAGAAATTAGCGAGATGATAAATGAACCCGGTGGAAACATGGAGCACGCAGCCGGGCAGCTGCCGGACAGTTACCATTTAGCCGGAAAAGAGAACTACACAGATTATGAAAACACAGAAAACCAGACTGACACTAAACGGTCTGGCATTGAAAAGGAAAGGAGCGGGTTCTGATGATTTCAGGAGTAAATTCTACAGGCAATGTCTCAAACAATCAACCTGGTATAAATACACAGTCGATTGACCAGAAGATACAGCAATTAAAAGAGGAATTAAGAAAAATCAAAGGAAATAAAAAGCTGCCGGCAAAAGAAAAAGAAAAGAGAATCGAAAATATTGAAAAACAGATCAGAAAGCTGGAAGAGCAGAAAAAAAGAATGCAAAAGAAAGCATCTGAAAATGACTCCATAAAAGAGGATGGTGTAAATAAGCCTCTGGATGAAACGACAGGTAATTATATGGATGTTCAGGCGTAATGATACTGAATGTCAGTTAAATCTGCTGCCCGGTATAACAGAATGTACACAGCCGCATGCGGATTATGACGCTTTGCGGCTGTAGTTGGAGCGATACTCACGCTACCCTTCAAATATTTCCACCTCCTGGAACTCCTTTAGAAAATCTATATAATTATGAATGATATGACCACTATTTTTAATACATATGTCAAAGGGTTCCACAAATTCCATCTCATATCCAAGCCTGACCGTAACATCCTGTCTTTTCCCTATCTCCAAAATCCACTTTGCACAATTATTCCCACAGGCAGATGCATTCACAATGAGATCAGGTTCCTTATACATGATAATGAGAGCTTTTACGCCGCCTGACAACCTCTCCGGAGCAATGATTCCAAGTACCGGGCTGTTAATGGCGTGAGCTGATTCTACTACGGAACTGTCTACATCCAGAACCATCTCTTTTACCAGTTCGTCTTCAAACCACTCATCTTCATAATTATATTTAAAATAAGTATCCGGGCTAAATACATAATTCGTATTCTCTATGTCCCTGGTTCCTCTGCTAAAAATTATATTCAACATAATCATCAATCCCTGCTTTTATTTTTTTCATTCTATCATACTTGTATTTTTGCAACAAGGATAATTATAAGATACTACAAGATTTCTTATATATTTCAGTTACTGCTTATTCCGTGATCAGTAAGCTTCTCAAATCCATCTAAAATTCGCCCCACGAATGGAATTTGCTCACTCCCGAATCTCTTTCTTACGGTCTGTGCAGTAGTTGCACAGACTTGTGTGAAAAGTGTTACAATTCAGCACATTGCCAAATCATGACTCACGGACTTAACCATCATTCTAC
>CANOKL010000024.1 GCA_947566645.1 uncultured Lachnospiraceae bacterium | reverse complement strand
CTGCGACCTCCTGGTCCCAAACCAGGCGCTCTAGCCAAGCTGAGCCACACCCCGTTCATCTTCACTTTTTTGGTCATCTCTTTGACACAAGACATATTATATACGATGTCTATTCACTTGTCAACAACTTTTTTCAAAAATTTTCTAGAATTGAATTTTTGGGATATTGTAAGAGAGGGAAAGTTATGTTAAAATGAAAAAGCAGAACAAGCAATCGAAAGGCTGGTAATGATATGCCGGTCTCAGACAGAATTAATTTAACAGCGAGGGTGGGATATATCATGGAAGAAAAGAGCAGCAGGCTTTTAGCGGAATATCTGAAGAGTATTCTTTATGGGCCCAGAGTGGAGGAAAGTCTTAATCTGACGGAGATTGACGAGTCTTGCATGGAGCTTGCGCAGGGACTGAATGATCTTAGAAGTATGATGGAAGCTCTGGAAGAGTATTCGGCGGAACTTTCCAAAGGAAATTTATCTGTGAAGTTTCCTGAGATAAATAATATTCTGTGCACGAACCTGAAGAACCTTCATTCGAACCTGAAACTTCTGGCCTGGAGAGCAAGGCAGGCGGCAAAGGGAGAGTATTCCAGGAATCCTGGCTATCTGGGAGAGCTATCTGAAGCATTTGATACTATGGTGAAGCAGGTTATGGAGCGTGAGAGGGGTCTGAAGGATGAGGCATCAAAGGCACAGAGCCATGCGGAATCAATAGAAGGGTATAATGAGCTTTTGCTGGGAATGCTTAGTAAGCGTAAGGAATGGCTCCTTGTTGTGGATACAGAGACTAAGGAAATCTTATATTGTAATAAGAAGAATAAGGACGGAACAGCTGATCAGACATTTTGCAAGACCTGTAAAAAGCGGCTTTCATTTCAGAATGAGCTTCTGCACTGGAATGATGCGGAACAGTATCATGTGTGGGAGATTGACGACGTAGGTGACAAGCACTACCGTGTTACTTCATTTATGGTTGAATGGAAGGGGCATCTGTCCGGTGTACATATTGTAGTAGATGTGACTGAGGAGAAGCAGGCGGCAAGAAGCCTGACCAGTAAGGCATATCATGATCCCGGGACCGGAATTAAGAACCGTCTGTTTTTTGACGAATATATGGATATGATTCTGCGGGAGCATCAGGAAGCCACCTTCTGCTATTTTGATCTGGACGGTTTGAAATATGTGAATGATACCTTCGGACATATGGAAGGAGATATGTATATTCAGAATTTTGTAGAGCTGATTAAGCGGAATTTCCGGACAGGCGATACATTTGCACGGACCGGAGGGGACGAGTTCTGTCTGGTACTTACAGGCTGCATCAAGGAACTGATGGACCGGAAGATGGAGGAGATCTTAAAGGAATTCCAGATGAGTGACTTTTCGGATTATCAGTGCAGCTTTAGCTTCGGTATTGTTGAGATACCCGGAAAGGATAATACACTGACTCTGGATGAGATTATTCAGAGCGCGGACTCAATTATGTATGAGTGCAAGCGTAGGAATAAGGCAAAATACCCGAAGCTGGTCAGAGATGGAGACAGCGAGTGAAAAAAGGAATGTGCCCCGGCACATTCTTTTTTTTGTCAAGGCATGGCCCTGTTCGTTGTTGAGGAGTTTTTCATCCGGAGTATGGCGATCTGGTTACTATTTACGTGTCAGGAATATACTGAACTGCCTGAAAGGTTGTAATTCTCGCACTGTGTCGTGTACTTTTCGGGGGAAATGCTCTATTCTGTTCATGAAAGGAGGAGAAAAATGGACCAGAAGAAAACGGGGAGGTTTTTGAAGGAGCTGCGAAGGGAGAAGGGATTAACCCAGGAGCAGCTTGCAGAGCGGTTCGGTGTGACGAACCGGAGCGTATCACGATGGGAGAACGGTGTGAACATGCCGGATCTCGACCTGGTGATTGATATCGCAGATTACTTTGAGGTTAGCATTGAGGAATTTTTAGATGGAGAAAGGAAGACAGATATGAAGGATAAGAAAACAGAAGAAATGTTACGTAAGGTTGCAGATTATGAGAATCAGGAAAAGGTTATGCTTTCAAGAAGGCTGTGCGGCGTGTTTCTGGCTGCAATTGCAGCATTTTGTGTGTATGGATATCTGGATATACGGGGGCTGGCTTCTACGGGTGTATACGAAAATATAGCTGATTTTTCTCTGGGACTGGTTTTCGGGGTGCTCCTTCTGGGAGCCTTGTTTACTAGCAGGTATGGGGCAAAGGTACAGGCTGCGAAGAGAAGGATGCTTCATAAAAACTCAGATTGTTAAACCGTCTCGTGCAGCCTTGCATGATTCACTGTTAATGATGCAAGGCTGTACGAGACAGTGCCTGAAAATCATTTCCGTAATCTTCATTCCGGCGCTTTTCAGATACGTTCTGGAAAATCTGCTGTCCGCTAATAATGGTAAACAGTTCTTTTTTTAATAAGAAATACTGTGGTCAGGATCAGCGTTATAAGCTCTGACACGAGTACGGCTGACCAGATGCCGTCAATGCCGAGAATGAGGGGCAGTATAAGCAGGGCGACTATCTGAAAAACAAGGGTTCTCAGAAAAGAGATGATCGCAGAGACTGCTCCGTTATTCAGTGCGGTGAAGAAGGAGGAGCCAAAAATATTAAACCCATTTACAAGGAAGGTCAGTGCATAGATGCGGAAGCCGTGACAGGTAAGTGCAAATAAGTATATTATTAAATAATTGACATGTATATCGAAGTATGATATATTTTATATAACGAGGTACGATGTATTGAAATGTGATATATTGGGATGCGATGTATCATGGAGGGATACAGTCATGGAAAGGAAAGGTATTTATGCAGGAGAGAATCAGAAGAGTTTATGTCCCTATGACAGAAACTGGCTTTTACATATTGTTCTGCTTACAGGAGGAGATGCACGGTTATAACATCGGACAGAGGGTAAAGGCAATGACTGGCGGGGAGGTGTCTATAAGCCCTGGAACCATGTACGGTACTTTGTCTAAGATGGAGAAGGACGGGCTGATCAGGTTCATACGGGAAGAAGAAAAGAGAAAGCTGTACAGGATTACAGAGCTGGGGCAGGAGATCCTTGGCATAGAACTTCGAAGAATTGAACGGTTATATAAAAACAGTAAGGGGGAATATCAGAATGGAGAGTAAAGTTTTATTCCGGCTTTGGACAATTACAGACTATGAGATTGAGGAACAGTTTCTGACAGAGCAGCACAGGGCTGGATGGAAGTTCCGGCGATATGTGCTGCCGGGTTTCTACTTTTTTGACAAATGCACTCCCGAAGAGGTTGTATACAGGCTGGATTTTGACCAGGCAGAGAGAGGGGAAAAGACAGAATACCTGCAGCTGTACCGTGATTATGGATGGGAATACCTCTTTGAAGTAAATGGCTTTAGCTATTTCAGAAAGCCGGTGGAACCGGCAGAAGAGGATCTGGAAATATTCAGTGATAACTACTCAAGGCTGGAGATGGTGCAGAGAATTTTTAAACGGAGGATGGTTCCTCTTCTGATTGTGTTCCTGTGCTGCGTGATGCCGCAGCTTCTGCTTCAGGTATCGCAAAGCATCAGGGAGGAGTATGTGGCGGCAAAGGTGCTGGCAGGAATTTTCCTGGTGTTGTTTGTCGTGTATGTGTGTCTGTTTATCCACTGTGGGATCGGAATACGAAGGCTTAAGAAGAAGTATGAAAAGATGTAAATAGCAGCATTCCACCTGTACGATTGTATAGCAAGAGGGTCATGCGTTTCATGTGAATATGAAATGCATGACCTTTAAACTGTTCCTAAGGAGCCGTCTGGAGATAGAAAATGCTTATAATTACAAGCATTCATAGAAAATGTGCAAATGCTACAAAATAAAATTTTCCGTTTGTATATGAATGACGATGAAAAAAATGCGAAAAAAGTTAAAATAAGCTGTAGAAAAAAGTCTAATAAGAGTCTGGAGAAGATGAGATGTTTAAAGTAAGTTATTTTCTGGAGGTTCTTCCAGTTATTGCAAGTAAAGTTAATGTTACGTTTGAGCTGACATTAGCGGCAACGGTTTTTGCATTGCTGGTTGGAGTGATTATTGCCGTTATCGGCTACTACAGGATACCGGCACTTTACCAGTTCACAAGGGTGTATGTCTCAATTATGAGGGGAACTCCGATTGTGGCACAGCTGTATTTCTTTTATTATGGAATTGCCCTTTACAGTGCTTTTGTCCGCGATATGACGCCGCTGATTGCGGTTGCGGTGGTGATGAGTCTGAACATGGGGGCGTTTATGTCCGAGAGTATCAGGGGGGCTCTTCTTTCTGTGGATGAAGGCCAGAAGGAGGCGGCCTATTCTCTGGGAATGACGAATCTGCAGTTAGTGCGCAGAATCATTATTCCACAGGCGGTGCGTGTTGCGCTGCCGCCCTTGTTTAACGATATTATTAATCTGATTAAACAGACATCACTGGCATTTATGCTCGGCGTTCCGGACCTTATGGGGGCAGCCAAGATTGAGGGCGCGAGAACATTCAGATATTTTGAAATTTATGCGGCAGTTATGCTTATTTACTGGGTCATTATATTTATACTTGGATTAGTACATAAGTTTCTGGAAAAGAAGTGTTCAACGATGTATTAGATCATGTTCTTAATAAGATGTTCCAGTTCCTTAGATTAACAAGGTTATATGCTTGTGTGGTCCTGGAAGTTTCTTTTTAAGATATAGAGGATTATTATGAAAGAAAAGGAGAAAAAATTATGAAAAGACGTTTGTTAGCAGTATTACTGGCAGCGGCAATGGCAATGACAGCAGCTGGATGCGGAAACAGCAGTTCTGATGATTCTGGCAAGGCGGAGTCTGGTAAGGAAGATTCCGGAACAGATGAGAAAGAGTCAGAAGGCAGTTCAGATGAGGGAACGGATACAGGATATTCGGACCGGAGAGTAACACTTGTAACGTCAGGCACAGGAGAGCCCTATACACTTCTTGCAGATGATGGAACATGGACCGGAATTGATGCTGAGATGTGGGCCGAGATTGAGAAACGTACAGGCTGGGAAGTAGAAGTAAAGCAGGCGGCGTTTGATGCGATGTGGGGAGAGCTTGATACCGCACGTGCGGATGTAGTTGCCAATTGTACAGCAGTAAAACCAGAGAGAGTAGAAAAGTATAATGCAACTATTCCATATTATGGGGACGCGCAGTGTGTGATTGTAAATAACAGCAGCAGCTATAAGACCGTGCAGGATCTTAAGGGTAAGGTGGTCGGCTGTACGAATGGACAGGCAGCACAGACCATTATTGAAGATCTTGGTGCAGAGATAGGATTTGAAGTGAAGCTCTATGAAGACAGTGCGGTAGGTATGAATGACCTGATGCTTGAAAGAATTGACGCGTATGCCAATACTACCACTAACGTAAATGCGTTTTCACACAATAATGAGGGCGCGGATTTCCGGTTCTTTGAGGAAAACCTGATGGCAAATAACGTGGCATATTTTCTGGCTAAGACAGATGAAGGAGCAGCACTCAGAGATGAGCTTAACAAGGTACTTCAGGAAATGCTCGACGACGGAACAATTGCAAAGATCACTGAAAAATGGATGTATGCAGATATGACACAGTTGATTCAGGAATAATGTAAATCAGAAAGATTGAGAAAAAGATGGGAACAGAGACACAACTGGTAAAGATTGAGCATCTTTATAAAGAATTTGATGCAGATACAAAGGTTTTGGAAGATATCAACTTAACGATCAATAAAAATGAGGTAATTGCAATACTCGGGCCTTCGGGAACCGGAAAATCCACATTGCTGAGGTGTCTGAATTACCTGACAGTTCCGACAGAAGGACGAATTACGATTGGAAATGTTACGGTGGATGCAAAGAAGCATACGAAGAGAGAGGTTCTGGAGCTCCGCAAACATACCTCTATGGTATTTCAGAGCTATAATTTGTTTAAAAATAAAACAGCACTTGAAAACGTTATGGAGGCATTGGTTGTTGTCCAGAAAAAATCAAAGGACGAGGCAAGAAAAACTGCCATTCAATTACTTGAAAAGGTTGGTATGGGAGAGAGGAAGGATTTTTATCCGTCTAAATTGTCCGGCGGACAACAGCAGAGGGTTGGAATTGCGAGAGCCCTGGCCGTGAATCCCAATGTAGTGTTGTTCGATGAACCGACTTCTGCATTGGATCCCGAACTTGTGGGCGAAGTGCTGAATACGATTAAATCTCTTGCGGAGGATGGAACGACTATGATTCTTGTGACGCATGAGATTGGATTTGCAAGGGAGGTTGCGAGCCGGATCTTGTTCATGGACGGTGGTCATATTGCAGCAGACGGCACTCCGGAGGAGATTATTGATCATCCGGAGAATCCCAGGATTCAGCAGTTCCTGAATTTTGTAAATCGGAAATAAGATATGTATAAAATAAGGTCCGCATAGTGGTGCGGGCCTTAAAGTGTATATGAAAGAGGTGGGCAGTATGGCGGAACTGGGAGAGAAAACTGTGATGGAAAGAATCAAAAAGACGGCAAAGGAGATAGAACCGGAGCTCATAGAGATCAGGCGTGAGCTTCATCAGTATCCGGAGCTCGGAATGAAGCTTCCGAAAACCCATGAAATTATCAGCCGTGAGCTAAGGAAGATTCCCGGACTTCTGGTGCAGGAGCATAAGGCAGGGGGCAGCGGAATTATTGCGGTTATGCGGGGAGGGAAGGGAGAAGGAAAAACAGTTCTTTTACGGGCAGATATTGATGCGCTTCCCCTTGAAGAGAAGGTGGAGACACAGTACCGATCTAAAAACCCAGGATGCATGCATGCGTGCGGTCATGACGGCCATGCCTCATGGCTTATTGGTGCAGCGAAGATTCTGTCAGAGATCCGGGAGGAATGGGGCGGGTGTATTAAATTTGTGTTTCAGCCGGGTGAGGAAGTTGGAAAAGGTGCGGACACATTGATAAACGAAGACCGGGTGTTGGAGTCGCCCGGGGTTGATATGGCGTTTGCTGCCCATGGATGGCCGTCTATAGAGAGCGGAAGGATTGGAATTGCCAGAAGGTGCGCGTTTGGCGGTGTTGGTTCATTCCGGGTGAAGATTACCGGGCAGAAAGGACATGCATCCTGGCCAGAGCAGGCAATCGATCCTATTGCTGCAGCGAGTGAGATCTATCAGCATATACCGGCGATTCTGGCGAGAAAAATCAGCGGTACGGAGTCTAAGGTTATGTCTGTGACTTATATGCAGGCCGGAGATCCGGGAGTGAGAAATATTATTCCCGGGATCTGTGAGTTCGGAGGAACCATGAGAGCAGCCAGGCGTGAGACGCTGGAAACGATGGGGCGGGAACTGGAGAAAGAAGCAAAGGCAGTCTGTGATGTATATGGAGCCCTCTGTGATGTGGATGTACAGATTCATGGCAGCGCTGTAGAGAATGACGCGAATCTTCTGGACGGAGTGAGAAGCGCTGCTGCTAAGATTTGCGGATCGGAGCAGGTGTATATAATTGAGGAGGACAATCTGGGGGGTGAGAATTTCTCGGAATATAGCAGAAGAGTGCCGTCTGTATACATGTTTATCGGGATCCGCCCTGCAGATCAGAAGGAAATTCCTGGACTTCACAGTCCGGAATACCGGTTCGATGATCATGTACTTTCAAAAGCAGCAGGGGTATTTGCAGCAATAGGATATTATGGATGTATGCGTTACTATTTAAAATCTATTTGACAGAAACAATTTTCTGGGAAATAATATTCGTATGGAGTTGATGTATATGTTCGAAATTGAGAATTGTTACAGGATTATCTTTGAGGCTATGCTTGAAGAGCCGGTTCTTCTGAGTATAGCAGAGCGGATAGAGCAATATACGAATGCAGGACTCGCGTTTGTGACAGGAACGGGGAAGCTTATGGCATGCTCTCACCTGTGGAGCATGGTTTTTCCGGTATCTGCAGGAAAGACCTATCTTACGTTTGAGGATTATGTCGCCATTTATGGCAGAGAAAAGATGGATGGACAATCCTGCTGCGTAACTCCGGTATATGGAGGAAAAATGGTTATCGGGCATGTTGTCCTTGTATATGGAGGGGAAGAGGGAGAAGAGCAGTTTCAAAAGCTGGGACTGGTTCTGGCAGAGAATGTAAAACGTTTTTTTGAAGAGGAACAGAAAGCATTTATTTTTAAACAGCCGCTTAAGGAGTACATAATCGGACGGATGCTGTTTGAGGATGAACTCACGGAAGCAGCGGAGGAGGATTACTGTCCGGAGGGGAAATATATTGTTATATTATTCTGTAAAAAAGACGGAAGGGCAGAGGAACTGGTTGCCAGAATCCGCAGTATATGGAACTGTATACATGTATATGAAGAACGGGATGCAGTTTTTATATTGCTGTATCTGGTGAAAGAACAGGATTCGGATGTAATCTGTGCGGGGATAGAGGCGGAAAAGCAAAGATGCTGTATTAGTGATGTGTTTTCAAAGCTTAGTCTGTGCAGGTGTAAGAAGAATATTCTGAAGAGAATGGCATGTGCAGAGGAATCTCAGAAAACAGCGCCTGTACGGAAGGAAAAAGACTGGATGATGCGGGGAATGTATACGTACACAGTTCCGCTGATCCAAAAGGCAGGGCTGACGGACTATTCCATCGAACAGCTGATTCTGGAAGATGAGAAAAACAATACGGAATTATATTATTCGCTGAAGGTCTATCTTCTCTGTGAGAATAATGTTACCGCAGCGGCAAAAAGGCTGCACATTCACAGGAATACGCTGGTTTACCGGCTAAAACGGATCCGGGAAATTATTGACGGGGATATGAATGATTATGAGACATCCAGAGGATTACTGGCATTTATCATGATGAATGATGCAGCAGGGCAGAATATAAGGAGTAAGAGCGCATTATGAAGATTGAATGGGAGCTTCCAGAGATATTTGAGGAATTTGGAGAGCAGAAGAAAAAATCATTTCTGGAGATCAAGGAGTACAAGGACCGGGGAATTCCAGTAGTTGGAATGTATTGTGCCTATTTTCCGCCGGAGCTTGCAATCGCTGCCGGAGCAATTCCGGTTGCTTTATGTTCCTTTGCCGAGGAGACGATTCCTGCGGCTGAGCGGGTCCTGCCTAAGAGTATGTGCCCGCTTGTAAAGTCTAGTTACGGGTTTGCCATTGAGGATAAATGCCCGCTTTTTTATTTTGCAGATCTGGTAATCGGGGAGACAACGTGTGACGGAAAGAAAAAGATGTATGAGATGATGATGGAGTTCAAGCCGGTTCATGTTATGGAACTTCCGAACAGCCAGTCTGAGCGGGGATATGAGTTCTGGAAGGCAGAAGTCATACGGGCAAAGGAATATCTGGAGGAATTCTTTCATGTGTTCATCACGGAGAAGATGATTCGTGATGCGGTTCATCTTAATAACCGGATCCGCATGTCACTGAAATCCTTATGTGAGTTAATGAAGCTTGAACCGGCTCCTGTGTCAGGAGAAGACATACAGAAGATGGTTATCGGAAGTAAATATCGTTTTGACTTTTGCACGACGCCGGAGCTGGTGGAGGGCGTAAGAAATAAGATTCTGGAGGAGTACAGACAGGGCAAAAAGCTGGATAAAAGGGTGCGTATACTGGTGACAGGCTGTCCGATTGGAGGGGACAGTCTGAAGGTGATACGGGCGATAGAGCAAAATGGCGGTGTTGTGGTGGCAACCGAGAACTGCAGCGGCGTGCGTGCGATTTCGACAATGGTGGAAGAGGATGCAGATGATATATATGATGCCATCGCCAGAAAATATTTGTCAATAGGATGTTCGATTATGACGCCGAATGATAACCGGATCGAACTGCTCGGCGAGATTATAGAGGAATATCATGTGGACGGAGTGGTAGAAGTGATTCTGACGGGTTGCCACGCTACAGGTGCAGAGTCTTTTTATATACGGAAATTTGTAAATGAGGAAAAGCACCTTCCTTATATTCCCATTGATACAGGTTATTCCAATGCGGATTTCGGACAGATCTCCACAAGACTGGCAGCGTTTATTGAAATGATAGAGGCAGAAAAATCAGATGAGGAGCAGATTGACATGAACTGCTGTTACAGGATTGTATTATCAGGAAGAAATACTGGAAGTTCGGAGCAGGAAATACTGGAGGATATCTGGCAGTATACGAAAATTCCGGTCGGAGAATACGATCAGCATAACCACTGCACTTCATGTGTAGGGAACGGGCAGCCGGGATGGGAAACCGGGGCAGAAAAGGTTGAAAGAGAGTATCCCGACGGGTTGGGGAAAATTGTCACATACGTGATGCCGGGAAAGTCAAAAAAGGCGGCAGAGCAGCTGGCAGATATTCTTCTTCAGAGCTACAGCATGAGAAAACAGTTCCGGCAGGGGGAGGACAGGGCGCATCCGGATTATCTCTGGCTCTATGGAGAGAGAGGTAATGATCTGGAGAAAATCTATGAAGCACTTGAGAACGATGATGAATTCCAGGGAAGGCCAAAGCCCCCGGAAGGGAAAAAAATGTTTGTATCCTGTATGAAAGGGAAGGAAGAGCGGAACCGGCTGATTGCCGTCTGCCGGCAATGCATGAAGGAGCTGGACGGGCTGGTTATGGTCGGCAATGGCTTTCATGATGTGTCATGCAAGGAAGAAAATGGGAAATTACTGGAACGGATGATGCGGATTGCCGGTGAAAAGAAGGAACGTGAAAACGTAAGGCTGATTGAAAATTATTATTATGAGCTTGCAGTAGGCTTTATGAGTGAACGGATGGAGCAGGAGTCGATCTATCCGGGAGACCTGGGGATTCTGGACAAGGAGGAGCTGGAGAAAGGGAAAGAACTTTACGAAACATTGTACTGGTATTTGCGGATGAAGCGCAATGTGGCCTCTACTGCAGCGAAGATGAAGCTGCACCGCAATACGCTGCTTCCAAGGATTGCGAGACTCAATGAGATTATCGGGGTCGATGCAATGGATGGGGTGGAGTGTGAAAGAATTCTCCTTATGATGGAAGTCGAGCGAAGACAGGTCAGGTAGACCAATATAGGCTACTATGAGCGGCCTCCCGGGCCGCGAATAGCAATCATTCCTGCAGGATTGAATTATTAGGGTAACGTTTACTTGAACTTCCGCTCTGGATGGATTATAATTGGTAATTGCAGGTAACTGTGAAGGCGTTGAACCCTTACTGATTTTAGGAGGATATAAGATATGCTGGAGGTTAGAGATCTCACATTCAAGGTAAATGAAAATGGAATAGAGAGAAGTATTGTAAAAAATATAAGCTTCGAGGTGGCAGACGGAGAGATGCTGGTTATTACCGGTCCCAACGGCGGAGGGAAGTCCACCCTGGCCAAGGTGCTGATGGGAATTGAGGATGCAGACGACGGGCAGATTATTCTGGACGGAGAGGACATCACCTCTTATGATATCAACCACAGGGCAAATGTGGGAATCGGATTCGCATTCCAGCAGCCGCCGAGATTCAAGGGGATGACCGTTATCCGGTTCTTGTCCCTTGCAGCAGGAAAGGAACTTACAAAGCCCGAGTGCTGCAGAATGCTGAGCGCTGTAGGCTTATGCGCCAATGAATACATTACAAGAGAGGTGGACGCAACACTTTCCGGCGGTGAGATGAAGCGCCTGGAGATTGCAACCGTACTTGCAAAGCCTCATAAGCTGTGCATCTTCGACGAGCCGGAGGCAGGAATTGACCTTTGGAGCTTTTCAATGCTTGTACAGCAATTCGAAAAGATACACCAAAAGAAAGAACAGAGTCTGATCCTCATCTCCCACCAGGAGAGAATTATACAGATGGCAGACAGGATCATGGTAATAGAGGACGGCAGAATCGGCGCCATCGGACCAAAAGAGGACATCCTTCCAACCCTCATGAACCCCGCCGGCACCTGCACCTGCCTCCCACAATAAACAACCGGAAGACAAGAGGGGGACGGGGGAACGTAGCCGAAGGCGAGGCTCACCCGTCCCCAACCGCGGGAGCGGTCAAGATAGGGGAACGTAGCCGAAGGCGAGGCTCACCCGTCCTAGGCCGCGTAGGCCCCGGAGCGGTCAGAATAGGAGGATAAAAATATGGCGCTTTTAGATAAAATTACGGAAAAGATACTTAAACAGATTGACGAATCTGGCTTTCGCCAGGAGGGTGCATTCAATCTCAGACACAACGGAATTGCCCTCTGCCACGGCGACAGTGAGCACATTAAGATTAAGAAGAAGGAAGACAGGCCCGGTATTGATGTATATATAGACAGCAACACAAAGGGAGAGCAGGTGCACATCCCTGTCGTAGTAGATGCGTCCGGCATGACGGATGTCGTATACAATGACTTTTTTGTCGCCGAAGGGGCCGAGGTGACCATCATCGCTGGCTGCGGCATCCACAACAGCGGCTGCAATGAGAGCCGGCACGACGGCATCCACTCCTTCCATGTGGCAAAGGGAGCGAATGTCCGTTATGAAGAAAAGCATTACGGCGAGGGGGAAGGCTCCGGCGCAAGAGTGCTGAATCCGGTGACCAATATTTATATGGAGGAGGATTCGGTATTCACTCTTGATACAGCACAGATCAAGGGCGTAGACTCCACTCAGAGAGAGACAAATATCTCCATGGGCAAGGGCGCGAAGCTGTATGTTGTGGAGAAGCTTATGACCCACGACAATCAGTCAGCTGTCTCTAACATGGAGGTACAGATGAATGGAGAGGGAAGTTCTGCCCAGATCGTATCCCGTTCTGTTGCTAAAGGGAGCTCGAAGCAGGTATTTCACCCAAAGGCAGTAGGAAATGCAGGCTGCCATGCCCATGTGCAGTGTGACTCGATTATTATGGATCATGCGGAGGTAAGCTCTATTCCGGAAATCAATGCGAAGCACCTGGATGCTGCTATTATACACGAGGCGGCGATCGGAAGGATTAATGATGAGCAGCTTGTAAAACTCAGAACCATGGGAATGACTGAGGAAGAGGCTGAAAGTGTCATTATAGATAACTTTCTGAATTAGTACAGCGCTGCATTAATTCTTGAGGAATAAGCACTCGCTATCCGCGCCATCTGCACGTCTCTTAACCTAGACGCAGTTCGCTGCGTCTAGGTTAAGAGACGTGCAGATGACACGAATATTAGGTAGTATTGCTTCAAGATTGAATAAAAGCTGTACTAGGAAAGTCGGCCTGTGTGGGAGCCCGAGACGCGTCATAAGGTCTGTTGCCGACAGGGTATTATTACCGGGAGCTAAGAGGAGTCGTAAATCCCTTATCGAAACTGTGGTGGATTGGACGTTTGACATATGACAAGGATAAGAGGGATCCATTTGAACTGACAAAGTATTTGGAGAATGATTTTGCTACAAAGACCCTTGTAATATTTTCTAATAATTATATTGGGAAACCATACTATCAGCATTGCACTTTTATAAGCTTGAAAAAGAGGGATTTGTACTAAAAGGGCGCAGGAAGAGAGATATTTATTATGAAGCAACAAAGTATCTGAATGTTTTGGGAGGCACCTATATTTTAGATTATTTTACGAAAGAGGAGATAGAAGATAAAGTAATAAGATATCTGAAGGGATTGAATTAGTAAAGATTTATATGATGGTATGTAGTCGGTGTATTTTGAAGGGGAAGAAGGTGACATTCAATGACTGTAGAGGATATCATGTCAGGAGAATCAGAGTATATTGAGTTTAAACAGGAAGTTCCGAAAAAAAGTGAAGTTTATATGAAAACAGTAGTTGCATTTGCAAATGGCAGTGGGGGAAAAATTGTGTTTGGTGTGGAAGACAGTACATTTAAAGTTCTGGGAATCAACCAGGAAGATGCTTTCTCTATAATGGATGGAATTACTTCGGCAATCTGTGACAGTTGTACACCGATGATAATGCCAATTGTGACATTGGCCTCTATTGAGGAAAAGGTTGTAATTGTGGTAAATATAATGCCAGGCAGTCAGCGTCCATATTATCTAACTGCAAAAGGAAAAGAAAATGGAACTTATATACGAGTGTCAGGAACTACCAGACCAGCGGATTCGTTTGTACTTAAGGAATTAGAATTTGAGGGTGTCAATCGGTGTTTTGACCAGACCTATGCAGCATCAGAGGCAAGTGTTACAGAGAATGAAATTAACCGTTTGTGTGATAGAATGTATCAATATGCGGTAGAACATTGTAATTCTGAGGAGGCGTCAGAGAGAATTTATCGCCCGACAAAACAAAATTTATTAAGTTGGGGATTTTTAGTTAAACAGGGGGATAAGTGCTATCCAACAAATGCTTTTCTGCTTATGACAAGTAATTTATTTCCGCAGGCAACAATACAATGTGCTGTATTTAAGGGGAAAGACAGAGATGTGTTTATTGATCGGAGAGAATACAATGGGGATATTGTGACACAGCTGGATGCGGCATATGAGTATGTCCTGCGCAATATAAATATGGGTTCGGAGATTAATGGGTTATACAGAACCGATATATTTGAACTACCAACAGAATGTATCAGGGAGATGATTTGTAATGCTGTGGTTCATCGAAGCTATCTGCATCCCTCAAGTATACAAGTGGCAGTGTATGATGATCGTGTGGAAGTGACTTCTCCGGGGATGCTGTTTGGAAGTTTGAGATTGAAAGATATAAGAGAAGGGATCTCCATACCAAGGAATCGGGCATTGGTATATGCGTTTACTTATATGAATATTATGGAGCACTGGGGCAGTGGGATTCCGAGGATTATCAGAAGATGCCGGGAACTTGGGTTAGAAGAACCGGAATTAATGGAAATTGCAGGAAGTTTTCGCATAAACTTATTCCGTTTTTCGGATAAAACTAGGATTGGAAAAAGTACGGATAAAATGCAAAAAAGTACGGATAAAATGCAAAATAATACGGAAAAAGTAAAGAAAAGTACGGATAAAACGAAAAAAAGTACGGAAAAAGTAAGGAAAAGTACGGATAAATCAAATGATAATTATAAAAAAATTATTCAGTATATAGAGGAAAGAGGGATAATAACGAATAAAGAAGTCCAGAATCTGCTGAATGTGAAAGATTCCCGTGCATTAAAAATCTTAAAAGAACTGGTAGAGGCAGGGGTATTGAAAAAAGAAGGTAAATTAAAAGGAAGTTATTATAAAATGAAATAATTCCACCTGGAAATCCCTTCTTTGCGGAGATACCGCCATATAACGTCAGGCGGGACGCCCGTATATTTTGAAAGGAAGGGCTCCGTCCATCTGAGAGACCCATCAGGGGGATCGGTATTTAAAAGTTGCCGGATTTCCCCCTGAAAGGCCTTGTCATAGCGGTTTGCATTTTTGCCCCGCGGGAGATTGAAATACCTCCTTAGTTTTTTCAGCGGACGGACTGTCTCTTTATCAGCTTCGTGCCGATGCGCAGTTTCCTGGAACGTGTTTCCGGCTGCGCCTGATTTCCAATCAGGCGGATCAGTTCATCTACTGTCTCAGCAGAGAGGGCATACTTTGATACGTTAACCGATGTAAGAGGAGGAGTCGTAACTTCGCAGGCAGGACGGTCATTAAATCCAATAATTGAAATATCCTCAGGGATCCGGCAGCCATATTCGGACAGCGCCCTCATGGCACCCGAAGCAATGGTATCGTCATCACTGACAAAAGCTTCTGGAAGATCGGGGTGCTGCTTCAGATACTGGTGCATATCACGGTAGCTGCCCTCCTCGCTGTGGCGCAGTTCTATAATATCACCGGGGATAAAGCCTTTGCCATAATGCGCAAGGGCATCCTCATAGCCCCGCTGACGTTCCATAAAGCTGCTGATGCGGATATTTCCTTTTAAATAGCCGATACGCGAGATCCCCCTGTCCATCAGATGCCCGACTGCCTGGAAGGTTCCCATCTGATTATTAATGGAAACGGTATTGCATGTCAGCTGTGTAAAATCATTATCCATTACAACGAAGGGAAACGGAAGACTGAAAAAGGGCATGAGGTCTTCCGCGTGCATCTCTGTGGCGAAAATGATCGCTCCTTCGGAGTCCTGCTGGCACAGATGCTGAATCTGCGGTTCAATGGGACGGCGCTTGTCAACGGTACACAGCAGGATGCTGTAGCCGTATTTTTTTGCATGATTTTCAATGTTCTCCATTAGAAGGAGAAAGAAGGGGTGGGAATCTAAGATCTCACCATGTCTTTTATATATAATGAAGCTTAGATGATTCCCCGGGGCAGCCGGGGCTTTTTTTATTAGGTGTTCATAGCCCAGTTCCCTAAGCTGGACCCGTACAGTCTCTCTTGTTGCCTCGGATACACCAGGCTTGTGGTTGATAACAAGAGAAAGAGCAGCGGGAGAAATACCAAGCTTTTTCGCAATCTCACGATTTGTCATGACAAAATATCTCCTTTCCGATATCTTTCTGATATATGGAACAATCTGTGTATCAGAAGCGTCAAAATACCATTGTTTTGGCAGGCATATCTCGCAAGGGGGATGCCTGCCTGACGTGTGTCCAGAAGAAGATCAACCATACTGCATTTAGCATAAAAAAGGTGCTTTAGACATTCTAAAGTACCTTTTAGGCAATATCTATTTCATTTTAAAGAAAATAGAATAAAATAAAAAATGTAGAAACGCAATCCCAGGCTTTTGTACATCATGCCTGATGCGGGGATTTGCTGCGGGCAGAGAAAAGGGCGAACAATGCAAATGGTACAGGGATATATTGGGAGAAGAGATGAAGAGATTTCTGTTTTCATAAATGATTTGAAGGAGATGCTATGCTTACTGTAAAATATCTAGAAAAAAGCTATCAAAATTTTAGTCTTGATGACATTTCTTTTTCATTAAAAAAGGGGATGATAACAAGCTTTATAGGAAATAACGGCGCAGGTAAGACGACTACATTGAAGTGTATCCTGGGTCTGGTCCCCTATGAATCGGGTAAAATCTCAATTGACGGGATTACCCTGGTTCAGAATGAGCGGGACTATAAGGATAAGATTGGTGTTGTCTTTGATAGTGGATGCTTTTATGAGGAACTTACACTGGAGGCAATGAAAAGTATAATTGCAGGAGCCTACACAAACTGGGATGAAAGAACATATTCTGAATATCTGAATAAATTCGGACTTTCACGAACCCAGAAAATTCAGACGCTTTCTAAGGGAATGAAAATGAAATATGGGTTGGCGCTGGCATTGTCACATCATGCAGAGTTACTTATACTTGACGAACCATCCAGTGGGCTTGATCCGAAAACACGTCAGTTTTTTTGCGATGAACTTATGAAGCAGAAACAGAAGGGGAAAACCATATTCTTTTCTACGCATATTACCTCGGATATAGATCGGATTGGAGACCATATTATTTTAATCAACAATGGGAAGATACTTAGAGATTGTTCTAAGGAAGATTTCCTGGCTGAATTAGGAAAGAGACATCCGACCGTTGAAGATGTAATGATGGAAGTTATTAGCAGGGAGGTGCAGTAATATGAAGATGCTTTGCTTGTTGAAAAAAGAGGTCTTATTGGCAGGAAATTATTTTTGGTTTTCATTAGCCTGTGTTATTGGAATATTGATTTTCTTTAGCAATCAGGAAACGCTACATTTTGGCAGTATATATACATTATTTGTTAGCGTGAGTTTTGCGTGCTATTTCCTGTTTAGCAGCATCTTCTCCATGGAAGATAAATATAAGGGAAATCTTTACTTGATGTCAATTCCCTATCGAAAAAGAAATATTATAGAAGCAAAATACCTTTTGGCAATTTTGGTATACATTTTTGCCATGCTCTGCTATCAAGTTATGTTTCTTATTAAAATACCAGGAATAACGCTGGTTAAATATAAGCTGACTTTTTCCTGTGCTGCAATTGTGTTTTTTATTATATCAATTATTCTGAGTATATTTTTTGCGCTATATTTCTGCTTTTCATATGGTAAAATAAAGGTTGCACTGATTGCGGTAATGGTTTTTATCCCGACATGGGGGCTTCTGGGATTGGATCGCCTGACAGATTTAAATATTGTTTACTATACTCCGAGTATTAGCCCTGTTTTCTCATTAATCTTGATTGGGCTTAGTATAATTATGATGCAGGTGTCTATAGGAATTTCACTACACTTTTTGAACAGAAGGAATTTCTGAAAATAGAGAGGAGTTTTGCATTAGAATGTCTTGATCATTGGTCTTCTTAAGAATAAAATAATAAGATATTCACCGGCTGAGTGAGCAATGATAATGGAGCAAAAAGATTATTTGGGATTTCAGAGGGGGCATTTGCACTATGATTAGAATAGCAATATGTGATGATGAAAAAAATTTTGTCTGTCAAATTAAGAAAATATTAGAGGGATATAGCGGAGAAATAGGGGAAACGATTTGTATAGAAGAATTTTACGATGGTGTGATGCTTTTAGATAAATATAGCTGTCAGTTTGATATTATATTTCTTGATATTAAAATGCCGTTTGTTGACGGTGTAAAAGTTGCCGAGAAAATAAGGAAAAGAGATCCTTACGTAACAATTATTTTTCTGACATCAATATTAGGACGGGCATTAGACGGATACCGTGTAAATGCAGCAAACTTTTTAGTTAAACCTGTTAAGAAGGAGAAAGTGATTCATGAGATAGATAATTGGATAGAAGAAAATAGAATGAAAAGACAGGAATGTATTCTTATAGAGAACAAGGAGGGACAGTTTAAGGTTCCGATTGCTTCGATCCGCTATATAGAAACATATAATAGAAATTTACTGGTACATGTGGAAAATCAGTCAATAGTATGCTATAAAAAGCTAAAGCAAATCAAAGGAAAACTGGAACCTTATGGGTTTGCCCAAATTCATAAAGGTATTTTGATTAATATGTCCTATGTCAATAGTATAGAAGGGAGTGGGGTAATTCTTATTACAAAAGAAGAATTGCCAGTAGGACGTGCCATGAAAAAAGAGTTTATGCAGCATCTGGCAGAATATTTGGGAGGCTGACTATGAACTTGATTCAAGACATTATTTTTACAGTAATAGATTCTTATGGTCTTTGTATCTGTCAGGTGAAAAGAAGATTTCGAAAAGACGAGGTCTTTTTTTCCTTGTCGTATTAACTACAGTCTTCTGCCTCGTTACACCACTATTTACGCTTGCTGATTTCAGATTAAAAGCAATATTTACATATGCGCTTCCTATATGTTTTTGCAGTCTTATATTAAAGATATCCGTGAAAAAGTCCATAATGTATATGGGGGTAGGTGTGACTTTATTGGTTATAAGTGAATTAGTGGTTGTGCAAATAGGGAATCTATTTGGAAAGGGACATGATTTAGGAAATAAAGTTGTTCTTCCGGCAATGTATTGTGTTGTTATCAAAATCATCTACATTACTTTGATAGTAAATGTGGAAAAAATTATGTCTGACATTATGAATAAAAGGATTTGTATTAAATCTTTAGCTCTGTTTATTTTTTCTAATGCTGGATATATGACTGTATCCGTATGTATTTACGTATATGCGATTAATATTTATGAGAAGGAATATAATATACTGTTTTTAATATGCTGTGTGGCCATGCTTCTGGCGCTTGCAAGAAAAAGAAAACGAATTTATTGTTGATATTATTATTCCAAAAGGAGGAGAACAAAAGTGAATCAAATGAAAGGAGACCAATAGTGAGAGTACAAAGAATCGGGGTGATATGGTGCTGGATATTGTTTTTACCGCAATTGAAGGTTGTGGCTGTTTGTACATAGTAAAGGACGAGGAAATAAAGAAGAACAGACAGATTCTTTTTTTAATTCTATTTGTATTTTCTATCTGTACTTATACCAGAATCTTTACCCTCTCTGAAATTGGTATAAAAGCGTTGTTTGGATATGGAATTACAATATTATTAGGAATTCTAATTCTTGGATTATCAATTTCAAAATCCATTTTTTATATGGGAATAAGTACATGCCTGTTAGGGCTTAGCGAATTGGTAATCATTCTAATTGGTGAATTGACTTATATAGGTAAGGTGCCGGAAAAGGCTCATCTGCTTCCTGTTATGCATATTATTTTAAGCAAGATAATATATATAACACTTCTGGCCATTGCGCAAAAAGTAATAATAGATGTTGCAAGGAAGAGATTTAATATAAAAATGTCCTTGTACTTTATACTTTCCAATATTGGCTATATGATTGTTGGAGTATGTATATATATTAATGTCGCCTCCGTAGAAAAGAAGATGTATAGTAATGTACTGCTGTTCTGTTCTGCTACAATGTTGGCAGCACTTGTTATGAACCTTATCTTTCTGGAAAAATATTTAAAAATAGAAGGGAAGGATCAAGAGCAGAAAATGGCGATTTATCGTCTGGAAATACAGACGAAGTACTATGAGGAGCGATTGAAACAGGAGGAACGGGTTAAAGAGATTTATCATGATATGAAGAATCATATTTTATTACTCGAAAGTAATAATATGAGTTATGAAGAGCAGGGGGAGATAGCGAAGATTAGAAAGGAGATTACGCAATATGAGGATTATTACAGGACAGGAAACAAATTCTTAGACATTATAATGCGCGATAAGATAGCAAAGGCAGATGAAGAGGGTATTGTTATTGAAAATAATATCAAGCTGGGAGGAATGGAATTCATTGAACCTTTTGATATTAGTACAATATTTGGAAATTTATTGGATAATGCAATTGAGGCATGCAGTATGATTAAGGAGAAAGATAAAAGAAATATATATATATCCGCAAAGCGTCAGAATAATTTTTTGACAGTCTGTATCAGGAATAATAAGTCAGATCAAGCGTCGGCTAATCTTTCGAAAAAGATAATCCATGGTTATGGATTGCAGAATGTGACGAACGCTGTCCATAAGTACTGCGGAGAAATTGATATAAAAGAAGAGAAAAAAGAGTTTATTGTCAATCTTGTAATTCCGGTTAGGGAGGAGGTGAGTTGAAGAATGAAAAACAGTAACGTAACAAAAATTTCTTGTATACGGGGGTTTTGCCGGTTGACAAACTTATGAGTCTTGCATATACTTATATAACAAGAAATCAATTTGTGGTTTCGATGGATGTTTAGTCTTTGTGAATGACGGGACGTTAACTGAATATCATTCAACTGTATGTTGTGGTAACCCCTGTCAAGGGGTTATCGTTGTTTTAGAGAGGATATGATATATGGAATTCAGCCACGAGCTTATTATGCCAAATGAAGATCTGCCCTTTAAGATGTTTCTCTTTGAGGGAGCCTGCGGAAATTATTTCCGTGACAAACACTGGCACCGGTCAGTGGAGATCTTTGCAGTCTTTGAGGGCAGCCTGGATTTTTACTTGAACAGGGAGGTGCATCCCTTGCGTTCCGGGGAATTTATGCTCGTAAATTCCAATGAAATTCATTCCATTGATGCAGGTAGCCGGAATTGTACGGTTGTACTTCAGATTCCGCTTAAGACCTTTGAAAAATATTATACAGCAGAGCAGTTTATTCGTTTTACTCATGACAGATGTGAGAAGGATGCTGAGGTTATGGAGCTGATTCGGGATATGTACACGACGTATTGTGAGAAGCAGTGCGGTTATGAGATGAAGGTAGTAAGCCGGTATTATATGCTGCTGTATCTTCTTGTCTCGGTATACCGGGAGTCAGAGGTTAGCCAGGATATGCTGAAAGCGAATAAAAGGCTGGGGGCACTCTCCATGATTACGAATTATATGAAGGAGAATTACAGAGCAGATCTGTCTCTTGATTCTCTGGCAGAGGTTTTTGGATATTCTCCGGCATATTTGTCGAAGATGCTAAAGAAGTATGCAGGAATTAATTACAAGGCTTATCTGCAGAGTATACGGCTGGAATACGCATATCAGGAGCTGGTCAATACAGATCATACGATAAGCAGCATCGCGATGGATCACGGGTTTGCAAGCAGCAAGGCATTTACAAGGGCATTTCAGGCCAGGTACGGGATGTCGCCGAGTGAGTACCGGCGATAGCCAATGCATTTGCATATATGAAGATTATAGAAAAATGGGGTACAGGCATTCCGAAAATTCTTCGTGAGTGCAGGGAATATGGCCTGCCAGAACCGAAGCTTGTTGATTTTGACGGGGACTTCAGGGCGAATATGTATCGAAGGGCAGCTATGACGGAAGCTCAGGAAATAGTTCGGGATGATGCGTCAGCTATCTGGGAAACTACCCAAACTACCTAAACTCCTACCCAAACTATCCAAACTACCCAAACTCCCGAAGAAGATCTGACAGATAATGATAAAGCCATCTTAAAAATGATTCAATATGATCCCAGGCTTACACAGAAACAGATTGCGTTAGAGCTTGGCTGGACGGTAAGTCGGGTGAAGTATTATCTGAACAAAATGAAAAGACTGGGAATTATTAAACGGGTTGGCAGCAGCCATAATGGATATTGGGAGCTTATGATTAATATTGTGACATTTTCAGTTCTTTCCTGAGCCATGAATAATAACTGGTTATTCACTAAACCGATTCTTTCGATCAGGGAATTGTGTAATGGTAACTGTGTGTGTTACAATAGTCCCAATACGACTGGGAGGAATGTTATGAAAACACTGGAAAGCGCATTGGATGAAAACGGAAATAAGGTTGTTCTTCTGCCTAATATTATTTTTGTGGGTAAACAGAAGATTAACTGGAATGAGGTGGAGAAGTATCTGGAACGTTTTGTCGGAGGAACGGTGAAAATAGCGGGAACTGACGACGTTATTTATTTGGGAAAAGATTTTCCAGATGAATACGCCGGTTCAAAATATACAAGGAAAATGAAAGGCGGCAGGGCAAAGGCGAAAGCCAATGCTGCACAGGGCATCCGGGAGATGGTGGGGATTGCCTCGGATAAAAGATTCCGGAAGAATCAAAAAGAGAAACATTCCGGAGATGCCGCTAACGGTTGGTATTATTACACGACACGTTTTGCCATGCCAATATATGCCAATGATGTGAAAACAGAAACTTATAATATTTTTTCCGGCTGTCTAGTGGTAAACTGTACGGAGAAAGGAAAGATGTATCTGTATGATCTAGTGGATATAAAAAAAGAAGCGAGTAACCCACTTAGGACTAATAAATAGTCAGTGGTACAAAACCGCTTCTCTTTGCTTAACAGCATATCACCGGGTGGGAAAATTGTCAATCCTTTTTGTGCTTTTTCAGCTCTGAATATAATGCGCGGTTACTATTCACGGCTTAGCCGAATAAAAAACTCGCAGATTGATTCTACGAGTTTTTGCACCCTAATAGTAGAGGGATCATTTCTTCCAGACGCAAGAAAAACATCAGGCTCAATACCGGAAGCTCAGGAAATGATTCGGGATGATGCGTCAGCTATCTGGGAAACTACCCAAACTCCTACCCAAACTTCCAAAGAGAATCTGACGGATTATGATAAAGCCATCTTTGTACGGAGAAAGGAAAGATGTATCTGTTCACTTTGGCATGGCATAAACCTTACAATAGCTGTAAGTGGTAGTTGCCTGCTTCCTCTGATATACTGATGTCAGAAAAGGAAGGAGGAACCTTTTATGAACACACAAAACCAAATTTTACAGGTCGAAAGCCTTTCGAAAATTTACGGTAAAGGTGACAACAGAACCCAGGCGCTGAAAGGGATAACCTTTGATGTGCTGGAGGGCGAGTTTTTAGGAATCATGGGAGCCAGCGGCTCTGGAAAAACTACGCTGCTGAATTGCATTGCCACCATGCTGAAGCCTACCTCCGGAAAAATCGTCCTGCGCGGTCAGGACATCTCCGGCTTTCACGGCGGAAAGCTGGCGGATTACCGCGGCCGTGAGATCGGGTATCTGTTTCAGGAGTTTGAACTGCTTGACAATCTGACAGCAAGGGAGAATATCACCCTGCCTCTTGCTTTGCACGGAATTACGGCAAAACAGGCCGAGGAGGATATTTCCGCTCTCGCTTCCATGCTGGATATCACGGCGGTGCTTGACAAATTTCCGTCGCAGATGTCAGGCGGTCAGAAACAGCGCGTGGCGGCGGCAAGAGCACTGATATCCGATCCTGATATCGTTCTTGCCGATGAGCCAACCGGCGCTCTTGACAGCAAGAACTCCAAAATACTGATGGACAAGCTGTCCTCCATCAATATCGGACAGAATAAAACGATCATGATGGTGACCCACGATGCCAATGCCGCAAGCTACTGTTCACGTATTCTTTTTATCCAGGACGGATACATCTTCCATGAACTGCGCAGAAACAGACAGGCAGAATCTACCTCTGCTTTCTATGAGCGAATTGTAACAGTCATGGCACAGTTGGGAGGAGGCAGCGCAAATGTTCTGTAAACAAGTGTGGCGTAACGCTGCCAAAAACAGAAAAGGAAATGGATTATTTTTTGGTTCGCTTGTAATTGCAATTGTAGCCTTCTATACATTACTTTCCCTCGGAGAGCAGGATGTA
The DNA here is from genome assembly GCA_947566645.1 of uncultured Lachnospiraceae bacterium. Taxonomy (GTDB): domain Bacteria; phylum Bacillota; class Clostridia; order Lachnospirales; family Lachnospiraceae; genus CAPEBR01. The sequence goes on along the minus strand of CANOKL010000024.1, from coordinate 36,315 downwards.
ATGCGTTATCTTGCTACAGTAGAAAGCGACGCGGTAGGAAAACTTATGAGGATGCTTCCGGCGGTATATGCGGTTTCTTTGTTTTTTGTATTTTTTCTTGTATATTTTGCCTGCAGATATCAGACTGACAGCCGAAAACGGGAATTCGGTCTGTATCTGATGCTGGGAATGAAACGCAGCCGGTTATTCTTCATGCTTTTTGCAGAGACGCTTTGGAGCAGTCTGATATCGCTTCTGACCGGAATCCCCATCGCTCTGTTTTTAACCGAAGGAATCAGTCTCGCTACGGCAAAGATCGTAGGGCTGGGTATTATCGGACATCACTTTTCCTTTTCGCCGGACGCGATGCTATGGACTGTCTGCGGATTTATTCTTGTACAGCTTTTGTCCATGCTGATAATCTGTATGAATCTCGTCAAAGCCGAAACAGCGGAATTTTTCCGCTCCGGCTCTGAAAAAAAGCAGGCTCCCCTGTCAGGAGTGAGAAGTACAGCATGCTTTACTCTCGGGATTGGTCTTTTGATTGCGGCATATTACTTAGGAATATTTCAAATGCATTCTCTGCGCATGGCCGTTATGCTTGCCGTTATTGTCTGTGGAATTCTCGGTACTTTTCTTCTGTATCGAGGGCTTGGCGGTTTTCTCGGGCAATATATACGCCGCAAAAGTCCCAATGCCGCAGGGCTGAAAACTTTTACAGCGAGACAGGTGCAGGAGAATGTTTTGTCACAGCATAAGTCACTCGCGATATCATCTCTTCTGCTTCTGATGGCGCTTTCGTGCATTTCCTACGGAGTTTCTATGGGATTCGGACACTCCGGCAGCCAGCGCTCCGTTGATTTTTCTCTGTTCGGGACGGAGACGGAAATGAACGCTGTATTGGAAAAGAACGATATTGACGAAATGGTGGAGGATTCTTACCCGCTTTATCTATCTGCGGTAAAGGACGGATACGATCGCGATGAAGAAAAAGCATTTGATACAGGAGAATTTGTAAAGGCACTTCGCACCATTGAGGATTCTGACAATATCATTGAGAATCTTGAAATAGATTATGTCATAGGGGAAAGTTCGTACAACCGTATTCTGAAAAATATGGGCAAGGAAGAATTGAAGCTTGCAGATCACGAAACAGCGCTCTACACCTCTATAGGGAACGACGGTGATTTCGGCTCTATTCTGACAAAGGCGATAAGCGGTGGTATTTCAATAGGCATTGACGGTGTAAATTATAGTATCCGCCCCACTCTCTGCATGGATAATGTAGTGGCGGACCGTGCGATCACACTGTATATGGCGCTGGTGGTACCCGATGAGCTTTTTACAAAGCTTGCAAGGGAGCCGGAGGCATACTGCAGAAATGTAAATCTGAAAGATGAAATCGTGGATGACACAGGACTGATGCAGGCAATACAGAAAATGGATGCTATGCTTGAGGATACAGGCATTGAATATGACAGCTATCTCGGCGGAATCGGAAGAAATCTTTTTTATACGGTGGCGGCAAGTTATCTGACTATATATCTGGGCGTTCTTTTCTGGCTGATTGCCAATACGGTCATTGGACTCAAATATCTGATCAGTCAGCGCCAGACGAAGCACCGCTACGAAACGCTGACTATGCTTGGAGCGGATACGCCGTCTATGTGCCGCTCAGTAAAAAAACAGATCGGAATATACTTTGTTCTTGTACTCGGCACGGCTCTTGTGAGCAGTGCGGCGGCGATATTTACCATGTTCAGAAGCCTTACAAAGCTGCCGGTCGGGACGTCTGTTTCTACTGTGGCCTTGATTTCGGCAATAGCGCTGGTAATTTTTGCGGCAGTGGAGATCGTGTACATCGGTATTGTCAAGCGGACAGCAAGCCGCGAGGTAAGCCGTATTGAAATAACAAATCGGAGGTGATCTTGTGCAAAGGATCGTAATCGTGGAGGACGACATTTATCTAAGAGAGGAATTGATTCATACCTTTCAAAAAGCAGGCTATGACGCGGCGGGCCCGGCATCTTTTGAAAACGTAGAGGAGAAAGTGACGGCGCTGTGTCCGGATCTTGCCGTACTTGATGTGAATCTTCCGGGAAAATCCGGCTATGAGCTTTGTAAGAGCCTTAAGATAAAGGCGTCCTTTCCGATTCTGATCCTTACTGCACGGGATACTCTTTCCGATGAGCTGACGGCGCTCGGTCTGGGGGCAGATGACTTTCTTACAAAGCCCTGTCATCCCAGGCGCCTGATTGCGAGAGCAGAGCGGCTGTTGCAAACTTATGACAAGGGGCTGCGCGCCATGCTCCGCGTCGGTCGATTGTCTCTGGATACAGATACCTACAAGCTCGTATGTGCGGATCGTTTTCTGATCCTTGCGGAAACAGAAGGGAAAATTATGAAGCTGCTGATAGAACGGTATCCGGATACTGTCAGCAAAAGCGATCTGTTTTCCGCAGTTTGGGGTACGGAAGAATTTGTGGATGAAAATATCCTGCAGGTCAATATGAGCAGACTCCGCAAAAATCTGTCGGAGACTGGTATGGAAGTTGTGATCCGAAACATCAGAGGAAAGGGCTATGTTTTAGAGGTGGGCGGTATATGAAGCGGTTAATCAGGCAGGCATGGTATTGGATATTACTGCTTTTTACTACGGATATTGTCTTTATATTTGCGACATGGATTATACGCCGCGAAGCTATCCGGTATATGTCTTTGTTTCTGCTGCTGTTTACACTGCTTGTCCTGGCGGCAGGATTGTCTGCAGAGGTTTACAGGAGGAGAAAAGAGGAGGCGGCATTTGGGGATTTCTTTGAGAATCCTGACGAAAAAGCACAGGAAAGACTGTTGGAACACTTTGATAATAACGAAACAGTACGTGAGCTTTGCACGCGTTTTCTTTCCGAACAGTCACTTGTCAATGAGAAGGCGGTGGAACTATCTGAATACCGGGAGTATATTGAAGCATGGGTGCATGAAATCAAAACACCTCTGTCTCTTTTAACCTTGGTATGCAATAATCACCGTGATGAAATTTCCCCCTATGTTTACGCAAGGATGAATTACATCCAGCACCAGCTAAACGAGGATGTGGAACGGATTTTATATTATGCCCGCCTGCAGGCGGAGCATTCTGATATCAAATTTACACATTTCCGACTGGATGAATGTGTAGGGGAGGCGCTTTCGGAATATCGTCCCTTTATAAATGAAAAAAAGATTTTACTGACAGAGGAGCTGCTTCCGTTGGAAATCGTCTCAGACCGAAAAATCGTTCTGTTTATTTTGTCTCAGCTATTTGGCAATGCTGTCAAATACTCGGACAGCATTGCCGGCAGAATATCTATTGCTATGCGGCAGACGGATGATAAAATCTGCCTTGCCATTCACAATAACGGTAAAGGAGTGCCCGCCGAGGACGCGCCGTTTGTTTTTGATAAGGGGTTTACGGGAAACTATCCTAATCGGCAGAAAGCGACCGGTATGGGATTATATCTTGTCCGTAAGTATGCGGAAAAGCTGTGTATAGAAGTTCACCTCACCTCCCGGCTCCCTTTTGAAAGCGGATTCGGAATAGAACTGATTTTCACATTATAATCTTTTATGATTATTCACTAAACCGGATTCTTTCGATCAAGGAGTTTTTCCTGACGGACCGGGAGAGCCCCACTGCGAGAAGAACCTGTATCAGCAGAAGCACCACGGATATAATTATGGCGGCTGTCAATGGATAATGATAGGTCGTAATCTCGAACAATCCGTCTTTTTTTGCATACAGGAATACCGGATATCCGGCAAGGCTTCCAAGGCCGATGGATATTACCAGTGTGCCGAGTGTATAGAACAGTCCCTCCATCTGCAGCATTTTCATAAGCTGTGAGTCGGACATTCCGATTGCCTGCATCATGCCAAGCTCCTTTTTTCGTACATGGACGCTGTTGATCATGGTATTAATCAGGTTCAGGATGCTGATTACGGCAAGTACGCCAAGAAATGCATAACAGGCCCCGCTGGTTATTGTCATGGATGATTTATAATGGTCATACTGTTCTTTCCATGTCCGCATTTCCAGTCTTCCGGATGTATTTACGATATCCCTCAGGGACTTTTCCAATGCCGGGTCATAGTCCTGGTCTGCGATCACATGGTAAAAGCAGACCGAATTATTTTCACATAAGCTGTCTGCCGCCTCCTTTGCCATAAGCAGGTAGGCATAGTTGGTTAGACCGCTTCCGTAATTTCCGATTGCGGCAATTTCGATTTCCTTATTGTAGGAGCGGTCCCCGTCATAAATTGTCAGGTTTAACTTCTGCCCTATATCAAGATCCGGATACCAGTGCAGGAGGGCGCGGTCTATAATAACCTTATCTCCTGATTTCAGTTCCTCATAGGTGACCTTCCCCCGGGTGATGCCCTTTTCTAACTCCCGGGCATATTCCTCTGGAATTCCATTAATGAAATTTACGTCATTTGCTTCGTCAAATGGGTCTCCTGTTACCTGGATGTTTGTGAAGGCATCCACCCGGTCTACTCCCGGGAGCTCTTCGATCTGATTTTTCAGTGTTTCATCCATAGGATTATTCTGCTGTATCTCCGTCCATTTCCGTTCAGGATGCTCCTTGTTGTTTTCTTCTATAACAGGAGAAATCTCATACTGGCCTACAATGGAGCTGCCTGCACTTTCTTTCGGGTTGGCGCAGGACGTGACGGTGGCTACTACCATCAGAAAGATTCCGGTGGCAGCCATGGAGAGGATTGTTATCAGACACTTTCTCTTGTTCTGTGTAAGATTTCTCCAGGTCAGGCGGCTGACGGACAGATACTCATATCCCTTCCTGCAGCTTTTCCGGTTTTTCCCTGTATCCTGCATGCGCATTGCCTCTACCTCAGAGACCTTTGCCGCCACATGCATGGGTCTGACAAGAGAAAAGTACACAGTGCCCAGCGTTACGATGGCAGCAAGAAGGTAAATCCACCAGGAGCAGATGCTCACCTTCCCGGTCTCAAGGAGTTCTGTGAGCACGCTCATATATTGGCTGTCTCTGTTGGCAAAGACGGTAAATGCCTTAAGGATTGCTTTGGATACCGGTGTACCAATTAGAAGTCCTGCCGGGATGGCAAGGGCAGCAATGCAAAGACCCTCACGCAGCACGATCTGACGGATCTGGCGTCTTGTAGCGCCGATGGCTTTCAGTTTTCCGAATTCCTGAATCCGCTGGCTCATGGACACATAATAGATACTGTAGACCGTGATGGCGCCTGCCAGCATGATGATGACCATAATAATAACAATTGCCGGAAGCGTAGAGGGATCCACATAATTTGCCATCAGGTAATCACTATTAATATTGATGTCATTTTCCGGGATTCCAAATTGTTTTGCAATATTGTTGATCTTTATTTCAAGATCATCCGTTGTAGGATCTCCGGTATCCTTAATCTGAAGAAGGAAACGGTAGGAGAGTTCTTCCCCGGGAATCTCTTCCTTTAAAAATGCTTCTGATATAAGGGATGTATAGATCCTCTGTTCCAGGCCTGTGTCGCTATCTTTAAGGAATCCGCAGATCCGGAAATTTTTTTCTTGTGTAAGGTCCAGCTCTCCGCCCCGGAAGATCTGATAAGGGACTGTGATGGTGTCGCCTATGCCGCCCTCCTGGCCAAGCTCATGCAGTATTCCGGGAGAGATGACAATCTCATCCTCTTCCTGGGGATACTGTCCCTCTGCAAGATTTATCCTGTACAATTCCATGCCTTCCTTATCCATATACATCATGGAAATTCTGGCATCCTTAAGATTAAAATATCCGGCATCGCTTCGGAGGCCATATCTGGAAATATCATGATGTGCCGCCAACTGTCTGGCAGTGTCAGAATCTACATTCCGGTAAAGGGCATGCCATGAGGGGTACAGTTCATTTGTAGCCGCAAATTGCAGGTCAATAAATCCTTTCCCTACTGTGGGGACTATGAACAGGAGCATGGTTGTCAGGAAGATTGCGATTCCAATCAGGATATTTTTACTCTTTCCATATTTCATGTTGTCGAATGCGACTCTTGTTGTCATCTTCATCAGCAATTCACCACCTTACCGTCTGCAACCTCAATTACCCGGTCCGCCATCTGCGCAATCATTTCATCGTGTGTGATCATGACCAGCGTCTGTCCGAAATCCGTCACACAGCTTTTCATCAGGCTCATGACCTCCAGCTCTGTCTGCGAATCCAGATTCCCGGTAGGCTCATCCGCCAGGATGATCGCCGGTCTCGTCACAAGTGCCCTGGCAATGGCTGTCCTCTGCTTCTGTCCCCCGGACAAAGCGTTTGGCATGGTCTCTTCCTTGTCCGTCAGCCCAATCCGGCTGATCACTTCTTTTATATCCTGCTTTTTTGGCTTCCGGTTATCTAATCCAAGGGGAAGCACAATATTTTCCCATACATTCAGGGAGGGGATCAGATTGAAATCCTGGAAGATGAAGCCGATCTTTTTTCTCCGGAATTCGGCCAGTCTGTCATCCTTCAGAGAGAAGATGTCCTTTCCCTCAATCCATACCTTTCCTTCATCAGGTCTGTCCAGTCCGCCGATCAGATGCAGGAGCGTAGACTTGCCGGAGCCGGAACGGCCTACAATTGCTGTGAATTTCCCCCTTTCAATCTCCAGGCTGGTGTGGTCAACCGCCCGCACCAGGTTCTCGCCTGAACCATAATATTTTACCAGATCCTCTAAGACTAATATTTTACTGCTGTCTGTTTTCATATAGCTACCTCCGTGGTTTGACTGATTGATGATTTTTATTATAATGTCCATATATTGCAAAACCCTTACAAGAACTATAACAGTTTTGTAAGGGTTTTATAATTGATAATTAGGGAACTTTTTGTTAGTATTAATAGTATAAAAGTTCCCTAATTGGAGGAGTAAGTAAATGGCAGCAAATTATTCGGAGATACAGGGGTTCTGGAATGATGAGGCAATGTAACTTTGAACACAGTCCCCTTCCCTGTCCGGCGCTTTGCGGATATGGTTCCTCCCTGGCGTTCCAGTATCATTCTTGCGAGATACAATCCGACGCCTGCGCCCTCTTCTGACATGTTCTTAGCCAGAGTTCCACGGTAAAACCTCTGATAGATTTTGGCAAAATCTTCTTTCTTGATACCTATCCCTTCGTCTTCGATCTCAATCAGGACATTACGAACCAGGGCTGTTACGCGTAGCGTAACAGCTGTATGCTCTGGGGAATATTTTATGGAATTATCCAGAATGTTGACAAGGGCTTCTCCTGTCCATTTTGCATCATGGGTAATGGCCAGATCCTGCTCCATCTCCACCTGGATTGTGATATCCTTATTTTTTGCTTTCATATAAACCTGGCTGACTGCTTTGGCGATCGTATCCTTAAGGCTTGCAGAGACGGGGGCAAGCTGAATCATGTTTGTCTCAAGACGTGACAGATTTACCAGTTCCTTCAGCAGAATTTCCAGTTTCTCAATCTCACGCGCCTCCTGTTCCTGGAATTCTCTCTGCTCGTCTTGTGAGAGCTGGCTTGCTGATGCCAGCTCATGACACATCTTAAGGGAAGCAAGGGGTGTCTTCAACTGGTGGGAAATGTCTGTAATCAGGGATTTTGTGTGATTCTCTTCTTTCTTAAGAGACTGCCTGAGACTTTCAAAATAGATGCCAAGTTCCCTAAGAGATTCCCATATATGCATCCATTCCCCTGTACTGGTCTCTGGATTATTCTCGTAATCCGGAATATCTGTAAACCAGCCTTCACGAAACTGTTCCAGACATTCATATAAGTCCTGGAGACCGTTTTGAAATGCTGCTTCTTCCTTCCGCGTCTGATACCACAGAGCGGCAGTCAATAAGGTGCCTGCGCATAGACCGATACCCCAGAATATCCATAATTCTTTTACAGATTCCAGAAAATTAGTACTATATCCGTATTTCTTTTCAATCCGGTCCAGTATCCGGCTGGTCTGCTCCATATCATCAGATGAGGATTCTCTGAGAGGAAGGGGACTGTCCGGCTTCTCCCAGGCAGAGAGGATCTCTGCCTCGAGCTCAGGATGGCTGCTTATGAGGGCAAGCATCCTCTGACGGTCCAGGGAGGTTTCATGTCTTGCAAGTAAAAACATAAAAAAGGAGAAAAAAACAAAGAATATCAGATAAAAAATAAGGTATTTTTTTATTTTCGTATTACGTTTCCGCTCCATATATATCCCAATCCTCGTACATTGGAGATTGCATCTGTCTCCAGTTTATTTTTCAGCCTGCTGATGTTGACAGTTACCGTATTTTCATCTATGAATTGCCCGTCCACATCCCAGATGTGTTCCAGAATATTCTCCTTTGACACAATTCGTCCTGCATTCTCCAGAAGATATATGAGAAGCTGCAGCTCTTTCTTGCTCAGAGCAACCTCCAGTCCCTCTCTGTATACCTTCATCTCCCGGCAGTTCACCGTAAGTTCCCCGCATGTCAGAATACTTCCGGATTCCTGTATGCCGCCAATCCGGCGCATGAGTGCATTGACCTTGGACACAAGAACCATGAGGGAAAATGGCTTGGTAATATAATCATCAGCCCCGGCGTCATATCCATTTACCATATCAATCTCAGAATCAAGAGCTGTCAGATAGATAAGATAGGTATTGCTGCTCTGACGGACCTTCCGGCCAAGGTCAAGGCCGCTGCCGTCTGGCAGGGTGATGTCGCAGATGATCAGGGAGTACCTGTCCTGCTCCAGACAGGCATAAGCCTCTTCCAGTGTAAATGCGGGGGTTACAGTATATCCTGCCTTTCCAAGGGTGAGGGCGATTCCGCGGTTCAGGCTCTGGTCATCCTCCAATAGTAAAATTTTCTGTGTTGATTCCATAAGTTTTATCTCCATTACGCATTCGCTCTTCGAATCTAAAAAGATCGGAAGATCAAGGAACTATGCAGACACGGATGCCTGGCTCGTTGCTTTAGGAACTGTCAACAATAAAAAAGGTATAAAGCCTCTGAAGATTAGTAGAGACTTTACCCTTTTTTGTTATTGTTGTTATGGTCTGTGTTACTCTTTAATCCGGTCGAGTTCTGCAAGACTAACACCAACAACCGTAAGAATAACTTTTAATTCCCTGTAACGTTCAAACATCATATTATATGTCTGCATATCATTATTACTTTTTGCCGATAGTATCCAGTTCTGCAGCCGGGAAAACTCTACGACAGAATCCTTTACAATATCTGATATACCGGGCATACTTTCACCTGCTTTCTATTGAGAAACGTTTATCTGATATGATGTAAGCGTCAAAAGTATTTTGACGTTTCTGATACACTGATTGTTCCGTGCTAACGCAGTCCCACAATCCTAAAAAACCTCGAATCCGCTCATTTTTCTGCGAAAAATGGCTGCTTCTCGATGTTTTGCGTGCCAAGAGATCATACTTTTTCATGCAAGCATGAAACGCATGACCTTTTGACACTTGTATCATCATTATATCAACTGGTGATTTTAGTGTAAAGTCTTTCTTTCAATAAAAAAAGGACAAGAAATGACCCTTAATCTGACCAGTAATAGGTCGAGAAAGATAAAGCGGTCTGCTATGATATTTACAAACAGGCAAGGAGGGAAAATAGCATGGATGTACAAAAGGTTACGGACAAGTCTTTTGGAAAATATGGGCGTGTCTTAGAGAGATACTCTCTTTCAGGCCTTCTGGAGGCAATGAAGCATACGCCGCTTCCGGATGAGGTGGTCTATGTGCCGTCTGTAGAGGAGCTGGAGGCGCTTCCGGCGGCGCAGGAATTCAAAACCCGGGCATTTGGGGGCCTTCCGATACAGATTGGATATTGCAATGGGAAGAACAAAAAGCTCAATGCCCTGGAATACCATCGTTCTTCGGAGATCAATGTCGCGGTTACGGATATGATTCTCCTGGTGGGCATGGAGCAGGATGTGGAAGAGGATTATACATATGATACTTCACATGTGGAGGCATTTTTTGTTCCGGCAGGGACTGCGGTGGAGATGTATGCCACAACGCTTCATTATGCGCCGTGCATGGCATCAGAGACAGGCTTCCGGGCAGTTGTAGTGCTCCCGGCAGGGACGAATACGGAGCTTGATTTTCCGGCAGGAGAATCGGGTGAGGAGCGTCTTATTACAGCAAAGAATAAATGGCTCATTGCCCATGAGGAGGCGGGAATCGAAGGCGCTTTCTGCGGGCTAAAGGGAGAGAATATTGAACTGTAGCAAAGATTCGCAGTTACGATTCATGGGTCAGGAATGCGCGTAAGCTGCGCATTCTGTAAGAATGTGATTTAGGAGTGAGTGCAGGCTTTAAGCCGCACTGACTGTAAAAAAAGTATATAAAAGGAAAGGAAGTAGATTATTATGAACAACATGCCACAATTAAAAATCGGAGTCGTTGCAGTAAGCAGAGACTGTTTTCCAGAGAGCCTGTCCGTTACAAGGCGGGAAGCGCTCATGAAGGCTTACACGGAGAAATACGGAGCAGAGGAGATCTATGAATGCCCGGTCTGTATCGTAGAGAGTGAGATTCACATGGTCCAGGCGCTGGAGGATATTAAGAAGGCAGGATGTAACGCACTTGTTGTCTATCTTGGGAACTTTGGGCCGGAGATCTCAGAGACTCTGCTTGCAAAGCATTTTGAAGGACCGAAGATGTTCATTGCAGCAGCAGAGGAGCGGGGGGACAACCTGATCCAGGGCAGGGGCGATGCATACTGCGGAATGTTAAATGCAAGCTACAACTTAAAGCTCCGCAATGTAAAGGCGTACATTCCGGAATATCCCGTTGGGACTGCAGAGGAATGCGCGGATATGATTCACGAGTTCCGCCCGGTTGCAAAAGCAGTCATCGGGCTTAGCAATCTGAAGATTATAAGCTTCGGGCCAAGACCGCTGAACTTCCTGGCATGTAATGCGCCGATTAAGCCACTGTATGACCTTGGCGTTGAGATTGAAGAAAACTCAGAACTGGATCTGTTTGAGGCATTTAATAAGCATGCAGGAGATGAGAGGATTCCGGGACTGGTAAAGGAGATGGAAGAGGAACTTGGAGCAGGAAATAAGAAGCCAGAGATTCTTGCGAAGCTTGCCCAGTACGAGATCACTCTTAAGGACTGGATTGAAGAACACCGGGGATACCGCAAATATGTTGCCATTGCAGGAAAATGCTGGCCTGCATTCCAGACACAGTTCGGATTCGTGCCGTGCTATGTGAACAGCCGCCTGACTGCACAGGGGATTCCGGTGTCCTGTGAAGTGGACATCTATGGAGCCTTAAGTGAATTTATCGGAACCGTAGTCAGTGAGGATATTGTGACTCTGTTGGATATTAACAACAATGTTCCGGCAGACATGTACAAAGAAGATATCGAAGGAAAATTTAACTATACACATAAGGATACATTTATGGGCTTCCACTGCGGAAATACAGCATCCAAGAAGCTGTCCTTCTGTGAGATGAAGTATCAGCTGATCATGGCAAGGGCGCTGCCGGAGGAGGTAACACAGGGAACCCTGGAAGGAGATATTATGCCTGGCGATATTACCTTCTATCGTCTGCAGAGCACGGCTGACTGTAAGCTCCGCGCATATATTGCCCAGGGCGAGGTGCTTCCGGTGGCAACGAGATCTTTCGGGGGAATCGGCATCTTCGCGATTCCGGAGATGGGCAGATTCTACCGCCATGTGCTGATCGAAGGAAATTATCCGCATCACGGCGCGGTTGCATTTGGAAACCACGGGAAGGCATTGTTTGAGGTGTTTAAGTATATCGGTGTCCCGGTAGAAGAGATTGGCTATAACCAGCCCGCAGGTATGAGATATCCGACAGAAAACCCATGGAAATAAAGTAGCAGGAGGAAGAAATGTTATATATAGGAATTGACCTTGGAACCTCAGCCGTCAAGCTTCTGCTTATGGACGGCGGAGGAAAGATCCATAAGATCGTATCAAAAGAATATCCGTTATTTTTCCCTCATCCAGGATGGTCGGAGCAGAGACCGGAGGACTGGTATGAGAAGACGATGGAAGGAATTGCCGAATTGTTAGAAGGAGCCGACCGGTCACAGGTGGCGGGTATCAGCTTTGGCGGGCAGATGCATGGATTAGTCGCCCTTGATCAGGACGACCAGGTGATCCGCCCTGCGATTCTGTGGAATGACGGGCGTACGGCGAAGGAGACGGATTATCTGAACCAGATAATCGGAAAGGAGAAGCTGTCAGAGTATACGGCAAATATTGCATTTGCAGGCTTTACAGCGCCAAAGCTTCTCTGGATGCGGGAAAACGAGCCGGAGAATTTTGCAAGAATTGCGAAGATTATGCTTCCGAAGGATTATCTGGCGTACCGCCTGAGCGGCGTACACTGTACGGATTATTCAGACGCTTCCGGCATGCTCCTTATGGATGTAAAAAATAAATGCTGGTCGGAAGATATGATGGAAATCTGCGGTGTGACGAAAGAGCAGCTCCCGAAGCTGTATGAGAGCTATGAGGTGGTAGGAACCCTGAAGCCGGAGCTTGCAGAAGCAGCAGGACTTTCAGACCAGGTTAAGATTATTGCCGGAGCGGGGGACAATGCAGCAGCAGCGGTAGGGACAGGGACAGTAGGAGACGGTATGTGCAACATTTCCCTCGGAACCTCTGGAACCGTCTTTATCTCCAGCAAAACCTTCGGAGTGGATGAAAATAACGCCCTCCATTCCTTTGCCCATGCAGACGGACGCTATCATCTTATGGGCTGCATGCTAAGCGCTGCATCCTGCAATAAGTGGTGGAATGAAGAGATCCTTAAGACAACAGATTTTGCCGCCGAGCAGGCAGGAATTACGAAGCTTGGAGAGAACCAGGTATTCTATCTTCCGTATCTTATGGGAGAACGCTCGCCCCATAATGACCCGAAGGCAAGAGGAACATTTACCGGAATGACGATGGATACAACAAGAGAGGATATGACACAGGCAGTATTAGAGGGCGTGGCATTTGCACTCAGGGACTCCCTTGAGGTGGCAAGAAGTCTGGGCGTTCAGGTCAGCCGCACAAAGATCTGCGGCGGCGGGGCCAAGAGTCCGCTCTGGAAGAAAATCATCGCGAATGTCATGAATCTTAAGGTAGATATAATCGAAAGCGAGGAAGGCCCGGGCTACGGCGGGGCTATACTGGCAGCAGTGGGCTGCGGTGAGTATGGAAGTGTGGAGGAAGCGGCAGAAAAGCTTGTGAAGGTGATTGATACCGTGGAACCGGATAAAGAACTGACCGCAAAATACGAAGAAAGATATCAGAAATTCAGAAAAATCTACCCGGCATTAAAGGAGACATTCCAGGAGCTTTCATAGCTCCTGGAATGTCTCCTTTTAGTATGTTCTCTTAGTACCTACCCCTTTTCAGGCACATCTTTTCTGTATGAGACACTGGAAGAACTTCGCTGCATTCTGCAGGGGATGAAAATCCACATGAGGATGCCGGGAAGTGCATTTCTGCTCATACTGATAATTTTCTTTGACATAATCAATGTCAGCTTTATCATCAAGCTGTGAAAGGACAGACAGGACATCCTTGTAATTGTCATCCTGGTCATAGCTGTCTGTAAACAATCTGTTTCTGTCTCTGATACTCATAAAAATCTCCCCTGAAAATATTTTAATAAATTAGTTTCCCCTTAAACAGTTATCTATTGTAGTACGTTTTGGAGGAGAATGCAAGAGGAAACACAAAAACTTCAAAAAGAAGCTAATTTGGGACGGGGCATTTTTAAAAATGCCCCGTCCCAAATTAGCTGTGTATAATTGTTAAAGTCATTTTAGGCAATGTGAGAAGTGGATTAGGCAATTGCTGTATACATGAGATTAATTGGGTGATATCTTAATATCGTCAAACAGTTATCCAGTGAGCGCGAACAATCTGGCGAGCGCATATTAAAAGGGAGGGAATGAAAATGTTAAGTGTAAGAAATCTGTGCCAAAGTTATAAAAATGGAAGTGAGGAATACCAGACATTAAAGAACATATCTTTTGACATTAAGAAAGGTGAGTTTGTGGCTGTAATGGGTCCGTCTGGAAGTGGAAAATCCACACTTTTAAATTGTATTTCTTCATTCATTCCTTATGACAGTGGGGAAATTGATTTAGATGGAACAAAATTAGCGGAGCTTGGAGAAAAGGAAATTGCAGAAATCAGAAATCAGAAACTGGGGTTTGTTTTTCAGGATTTTATGCTGCTAGACGGACTGACTGTATTTGAAAATGTATGTGTGCCAAAAGTCATTCATGAGGAACCATATCAGCCAATGGAAGAAAAAGCAAGGAAGCTGCTGCAGATGTTTGATATAGACAGGATCGCAGAAAAATATCCGGCAGAAATATCCGGCGGCCAGAGACAGAGGACGGCTGTAGCCAGAGCTCTTATGAACGACCCGCTCATTATCCTTGCAGATGAGCCGACTGGTAATTTGGATAGCCGGTCCAGTGAAGCAGTTATAAAGGCTTTTATTGAAGCTAAGAAGCGACTGGAGGCTACTATATTCATGGTGACGCATGACAGTATATCCGCCAGTTATTGTGACCGTGTCATTGTGATGAAAGACGGACAGATCCATAAAGAAATGATTCATAAAGGAAATAGGAAAGTATTTTTGGATCAGTTATTAAATATTTTTAAAGACTTGAACGGTGGTGATGAAAATGACGCTGACTAACTTATTAAAAAAGTTGCGGAAAGTAAATCATAAACAATATAAACAGTTCTGGCTGTGCATTGCGTTTGCCAATCTGTTAGTGTCCTCCTTTTTTGGGATATTGTTTAGTGATTATATACAATCTGCCTTACCGGAAGGCGGGGATTCAAGGAAACAGATTTACTTGATTTTTGGGATTGCAGTGGTAGGATGCTTTGTTTTCGTATTATATGCCATGGGATTATTTTTGCGTTATAAAAGCAAGGAGCTAGGGGTGTTCCTTGCGTTGGGGACAGAAAAGAAACATATGTCTAATGCGTTGCTAAAAGAAGTATTTTCACTTGGACTTAGTGCAACGGTTGCCGGGATACTCATAGGTAATGTGTTCTCAATGATGATTGGGAAAGTGATGGAAAACCTTGGCATTGCACCCGATGGAATTACCTTTATGATATCATTGACGGGAGTGTTATATGCACTTGCATTTTCTGCCTGTGTTTTTCTATGTATTCTTATGATGACGCTTTCTTTTCTGCGCCGGTCAAATGTCATGGATATTATAAATGAGCAGAGAAGATGCGAACCGATTAAAAAGCAGGTTACAGAGCAATACCTTATATCTGGAATCTTTTTGCTTATGGTTGGAGTCTTTATGGCATATGTGCTGCCTGTGTTATGGGCAAATATATTTAAGCAGTATCTAAGCAGCCTGTTCATGCTTTTTTACGGATTATGTATGATAGGAATCTATCGGATTTTAGTATATTCCATCGTAGTTCACAGGCGCGGGAAAGATCCGCAGAAATATTATAGGAATATCATTTCATATGGAATGTTGAAATTCCAGGGGATTTCGATGGTAAGAAATATGGGACTTATTGTTCTTTTGCTTATTGGATCTTTGTTCGCGTCGTTTTATCTTCCTACTAATATGATGGAAGGGCAGAATCAGGCGGATAAAAACCCCGTAGATGTATCCTATAGAGTGCCGGGAACTGTAAAGGGGATGGAAGAAGAGAAAGTGTATTCTTTGGCTGAGGAGTTTGAAGTCAATATCCAAGGCTATCGGGAAATTCCATTTATAGAGTTGTTATCTAGCGGAGTAAACCGTGATGATGTGGATGACAATGGGAAAATTATAGAGCAGTATGAGAAACAAGCTTATTATAGACAGTTTGTGAGTGATCAAGAACTAAATAAAGCAATGGGGACCAATATAGAAATCGAAGAGGGTACCTATCAAATGATTCGCTCATCGGAAATGGATGAGACCATATTTTTTGCATTTGATGATCTGGATTTAGCAAAGAATGATGCGACAGGGGTAGAAAAAGAACTTCGCTATGCAGGAACGACAGTATTCAATGAGCTGATTGTGGAGAATGGTTGGGACACTTTTTCGCGGTTCGTTATAAGTGAAAAAGATTATAATGAACTAAAAAAGGGGATTTCAGAGGAGCATGTTATCCGGCAGGTGCTGTTTAATGTGAATGATTTAGACAAATCTTATGATTTTTCTAAAAAACTCTATGAGGAATATTGCAATGCGGCAAGTGAAGATATGAAAGTGTTACTGTTTTATGATGCCTATCTGGAAAAGCAGGCATTATTGACAGGGGACGAATATTACGAAGGAGAACACATCAAGCTGGAGCCAGAACATCCGGAAGTAGACTTGAATTGGAAATATGAGCCATATTTTAAAATTATATTTCAAAAAAACATGTTGCTGCAATATGCGGTACAATTTCTTTTGTTTGCGTTTGTTGCAATCGTAATGCTTGCATCTGTTGGAATTATTGGATATACGAGAAGTCAGACAATCGGGCTGAATAATAAACAGGTTTACGATGATATCCGGAAGTTGGGGGCAAATGATAATTATGTCTTAAGATGTGTCAAAGAGCAGTTGAAAAAGGTTTACGCATTTCCAACACTTATTGGAGTCTGCATTATTTATTTGTATCAATGTGTCACATATTTACAAAATGATGGGGTTTTCCGTTCATATGAAGTAAAGGCGGCAGTACTTGATTTGGTGATTTGTTTGGCAGTGGTTCTATACCAGTATATTGGATACCGCATCTCATTAAAAGAAGTAAAGTGTATTGTTGGACTACGATATGCTGATAGGAAAGAGGCAGTCAAAATTATAATCGCAAAATGTGAGGTGTAGGAATTTGAAAGAATTTAAACTGAGTATTGTGGGAGTGGCGGATTTTATTATTATCTCACCAGAAGTGTTAACACTTCTTTTACAAAAGATTAAGGAGTCTTCTAAGGAACAAATGGATATTCCGGCAGACGCTATTATGCCGGTAGAATATACTCAATATCTGACCAAGGTATTAAACAGTAACCGTGATAAGAGTGTATTCCGTTTTAGGCAGATATCTGAAAAGGAACTGAAGAAACAACAGATTTATCAGATTTTGGAATACCAGATGAAAAGCCTTCAGATTGAACAGAACGGGTGCTTTGAATATTTTACATTGCTGGCTCAGGGCTCAAAAGAAAAATATAGCTATAATTTAGGAGCTGAGAGATCTTTCTTTTATATTTGTCATGATGAGGAAAGTAGATTTACATATGTTTTCCCAGATGGACGCCAGGAAAGTATTGTTTTAGATTGGAAGAAGGAATAAAGTAAATGCTGGCAAAATGGGGATATATCTGAGATCAGAC
Organism: uncultured Lachnospiraceae bacterium; assembly: GCA_947566645.1. GTDB lineage: Bacteria > Bacillota > Clostridia > Lachnospirales > Lachnospiraceae > CAPEBR01. The sequence goes on along the minus strand of CANOKL010000024.1, from coordinate 18,955 downwards.
GTATCACGTAGCAAAACTCGGAATGCCGCCTTGAATCGTTACTATGAGCGGACGGTTAGTCCGTGAATAGTAACATATGATATGTTAGATTTTGAGATACTCGATTATGGCTTGGTTTTATGGTATACTTTTCCATAGTATGAGGCAAAGATTGTCAATAGGATATTGAATAATGCAGATAGATATATCTGTATGAGCGGCAGGAGGGGCGGGAAGTGCCTGATTCAAAAGGGAAATTTGCCAGAGAAAATATAACCTGTGGTATTGATGGGCACAAGAGCTGTATTAATAAAAGAGGTACGAAAAAGTGATAAGGGAAATGACCGGAAGAATAACAGACTATCTGATTCAGAGGAAGGTATTTGATGAAGGGGTAAAGGATGTTTACATATACAGAAGGATATGACGGTAGAGGTAAAGAATATGATTACAGTAGCAATTTGTGATGATTCTAAGGCAATGGTTGAAGCTGTGAAATTAAGTTTAGAAGAGTATGCAAAAGAAAGGGATAGAGAGCTTCGCATATTTACCTTTTATAGCGGAGATGAATTGGTAGAAAATTATAGCTGCAACTATGATATTTTGTTTTTGGACATTAAGATGCCTGGTATTGATGGAATTCAAGCAGCGGAAAAAATAAGGAGAAAGGATAAAAAAGTTATAATTATCTTCTTGACCTCACTGATACAGTATGCGTTAGACGGTTATAAGGTCAATGCAGCGAATTATATTATTAAGCCAATCAAGAAGAAAAGATTGATGATGGAGATGGATCGTTGGATAGAAGAATTAGCACAACGGGAGGAACCTTTTATAACAGTTCACAATGATAATGGAAATTATAAGATTCTGCTGAAATCAATTAGTTATATTGAAACCTATAATCGAAATTTGATGATACATGCTGCGGAGGGAGACATCCTTTGCTATTGGAAACTCAAAGAGATGGAATCTAAGATTAAGCAATATGGATTTTCCAGATGCCATTCCTCGTATCTTGTTAATTTGCTTTATGTAGAAAATATTGAAAAGATGGATATCAAGCTTTCATCAGGTGTGATGATTCCAATTGGGAAATCAAAGAAGAAAGATTTTATGGAAAGATTGGCAAGATATTGGGGGAATAATATATGATAGTGAAGCTACATGAAATATTATTCGATAGTCTTATTACTTGCTTTGAGACATGGTGTTTTTTCCTGTTACTTGCAAATGAAGAAGAAAAATCAAAAATAAAAAAAGTTTGTTTTTATATTATTATTGTTAGTCAAGCATCATTTTGTACATATTTAGACTTGGATGTATGGGTCAAGTTTCTCATATTTGAAATAGTAGTTGTTTTAATTGGGAAACTATATTACAAGTGTAATGTTAAAAGCTTATTTATATATGGAGTGATTTATCTTTTTCTATTAGATATAAGTGAAATAATAGCGATTCAAAGTTGGGATTTGGTGGGAAGAACTGTATATGCATCTACAACATCATTAAATAGTGCATTTGAATTTACTTTAAGTGTAATATTGATGGCAAAAGCATTGCTACTTTTCTTTTCTTTTGTAGTTGAAAAAATAATTAGTAACATTAAAGGAATAGAAAAATTTAAAGACGGCTTGCCTATTATTATTTTTTCTTTTTCTTTTGTAGTAGTTTTAGAATGTTTGTATCTTATTATGCCACAAGTAGGAAAAACAAGGTATAAAATTATGATTATAATATGTATTGTATGTATACTGATGGCATTTATAAGCAATGTAATTTTTACTAACCAATATGTTTTAACACAGAGAAAAAAGCGAGAGGAGGAAATAGCCTTAAGTCAACTTGAAATGAAAAATGAATATTATCTAAAACGTTTGGAAGAAGAGGAAAAAGTAAAAGAGATTTATCATGATTTGAAAAATTTCTTTTTAGTAACTGGAAATTCAGCAATTGATAAAACAATTAGTGAAAAAATCAAAAAATACGGTTCATATTATGAAACAGGAAATGTTTTTTTAAATATAATTTTAGCAGATAAAATTTGTAAAGCAGAAGAATTGGGAATCACGATAGAATGTAATGTAGACTTTTCAAAGGGTTCTTTTATGCAACCACTAGAGATAACTACTCTATTTGGTAATTTATTAGATAACGCTATTGAAGCTTGTGAAAAGGTGGATATTGAAGAGAGATATATTATTTTTAAAAGTCAATATAAAGGAGATTTTCTGTCCATAGTAATTAAGAACAGTATGAGATATTTTGATAATACAATAAAAACTACTAAAAATAATAAAGCATTTCACGGATATGGACTTATTAATGTAAAAAGGGTTATACAAATCTATAATGGACATTTATCTATTGTTGCTCAGGATAGTGAATTTATGATAAGTATTATTATTCCAATTACGGATGATTCAATAGGAGGTAAAGATGAAGTATAAATTTATGAATGACTACGCCGTTTTGGCAAAATTTCCACCTGTAAATGGGAAAAAGGACGGCTATCTGGAAATACCGTTAAATGCATAAAAAACAAATGCTGTTCATAGAATAACAGAGGTATGGTTTTTTCTTGACAAAAGTGGTTGTTGAGGATATACTATACCTAGTGATCGCACTACGGAAACTTGAGAAGCCCGTAGTCCGGGAGGCTCCTGCGGGGGCCTTTCGTTATTTACGGGAAGTACAAAGGCGGCGGGGAAATGGAGAAAAAAGGGTTTTTAACATATGATGAGCAGATTGCCTTTTTAAAAGAGAAAAAGAATCTGGCAATACAGGATGAAGAATATGCCAAAAAGATATTGTTTAAAACAGGATATTTCCCGTTAATCAATGGATATAAAGAGGCATATAAGAATCCAGTAACGAATCAATTTCAAGATGGGGTTGCTTTTGGAGATATTTATGAATTGTATCAATTCGATAATGATTTGCGGAGTATTTTCATAAAGTATATCTTAATGGTGGAGAGAAATATTAAGTCTTCTTTATCGTATCATTTTTGTCTTTCGTATGGCGATATGCAAAATGATTACCTGGACATTAGACATTATGATTATTCGGGAAAGAAAAAGATTGTGATTCAGAATATGTTGAAAATTATGAAAGGTCAGCTTAGAAACGATAGCGATTATGTATACATTCGTCACTATATGATAAAATATAAATATGTACCGTTGTGGGTGCTGTTCAATGTATTGACGATAGGGCAGTTATCTAAAATATATAGCTGTCAAAAAGGGCGGGTGCAGATACAAGTCTGTCAGGATTTTGGACCGATTAAAATCAATGAGATGACGAAGATGTTAGCAGTCATGACAAAGTTTAGAAATGTGTGCGCTCATAATGATCGGTTGTTCGACTTTCGAACCAAGGATGCTTTATGCGATATGAAGCTTCATGAAAGACTTTCTTTACTGAGAGAATCTGGGCGATACATGTATGGAAAGAATGACTTGTTCGCACAGTTGATTACTTTGAAGCTCTTGTTGCCGGAAGATGAATTTAAAGCATTTTTTCATGAATTAAAAGTGTGTTTCCGAAAGCATCCAGTACATAAAGAGGTCCTTGACAAAATGGGATTTCCAAAGAAATGGGAGAAAATCGGAAGAATGAAAAAATATACCAAAGCAGAATTATAATAAAAAAGTTAGGCAGGATATGTTCCCGTAAAAAGGAAGGTGTCCTGCCTTAACCTCTCTTTCAGAGCATTTAGAAGCTAATTAGCTTTATCCAATCAAAATCACAACCTGAAACCACTCTTTATTATAAGAAATATCCAGTGTTCCATCGTATTTATCCACGATTTCTTTTACAGAGAAAATACCGATTCCGTGGGCGCTCTGGTCTTCTTTATCGGAGAGGAAGCGCCCTTTTTTTTCGTTGATTTCATTGACTTTGCTGTTGCCCAGTTCAAAGCTGAAGTATCCGTTTTCGGTGTGACGGCATCTCAGTTCCAGTTTCCTTTTTGCGGGCTCTTCTATTTTACGGCAGGCTTCAATCGCATTGTCCAATGTATTTGCAAAGATGGTACAAAGGCTCATATCATCAATAAACATCATTTTGTCGATGTCTATATTCAGAAAGGCATCGATGGACGCGTTTGTGATCATCTGGTATTTTGCGTTTATTACAGCATTGACTACGCTGTTCTGGCAAAATTTCCGGTTGGCGGTCTGCATATATCCGGAGATGCTGCTGAAATATTCTTTTGCTTCCGAAAGGCTTCCTTCATCCAGAAGACTTCCTACAATAGATAGGTGGTTATTCATATCGTGGCGGAACTGACGGATCTGATTCTGGTTGTGTTCCAGTTCTTCATAATAATTTTTCTGTAACTGAAGATTTTTCCGTTCCAGATCTGCATGGAGCCCGTCTGCCAGATATGCGGCAAGACGTACGCTTCCGATATTGGTAATCAGGCAGGCAGCGATACATGGCCAGATGAAATAGGTTTTATGCTCCGGTGCAAGATAAATACAGCTGAATAATGCAGAAAAGGAAGCAAGGCTGATCACATCCACAATGCCCCATGCCTTGTCTGTAAATATGTTCTGGATTTTTTTCAGGGAAGGACTGAAAAAGCGGTAGAAAGTCCTCCAGAAAACAGGCTGTACAACAAAAGTAACTGTAGAAAAAATGGCAGTTGCAGTTTCATCTTTTTCCGTAAAAAACTGCATGAAGACAAACCCTCCGATGTCTATATAAAGAAGATTGACGGAGGCGGCAATCGGCAGAAAAATAAGGATCATGGAAAGTTTTACAAGCCATTTTCCTTTGTAAAGCGTAAAGTTTGCCAGGGCAAATAAAAGCAGCGCAGAGGAAATATTGGTCATATCTTTTGGAAAGATTACCAGAGTGGATATAATGGAATAAAGTACAAGTCCAAAAAGAAAGGGGAAACGTCCTTTTCTTTTTTTCATCGTGCAGTCCATACATTTCATAAAGAAATATCCGGTAATAAATTGCATGATATTTGTCAGCCTGTCAAAGATAAAAATAATGGCGGATGTACCCATAAGGATGCTCCTTTCTCAATTTAACATTGTTCTTGCAAAGGAGACTGCAAGAGGCTGTTTGTAAGTACGGCTTACGGGAAGTTCTTCTCCGCCGCAGATGCAGGAAGAACTTTCCACCTTGGAAATATAGTTCATATTTACAAGATAACGGTTATGAATGCGCTGAAAATAATCCGGAAGCTCTTCCTCCACTTCATCTAATTTTTTATAAAAAGAAATCTGCTCTCCGCTTTTCTGTACTGCGCATACATTACGTTTATCACTTTTAAAATAGGCGATTTCCCGAAGGCTCAGACGGAGTGTTCCGGCTTTTTGCTGTATTATATAGAACTGGTCTTCCTGTGAAGCAAGTTCCTTTACAGCACTTTCCAGTACTTCTTTTAATTTCGTTTTTTTATATGGTTTTAAAATATAATGAAAGGCATGTACCTCGTATCCCTGGAAAACGTAGTCAGGATATGCGGTGATAAAGATAATCAGCATCTTTTTTTCAAGATTCCGGAGGGCTTTGGCTGTGTCCATTCCGCCCATTCCCGGCATCTCAATGTCAAGAAAGAGAATGTCCGGTTCTTTTTTATCAATATGATCAAGAAGAGAAATTCCTGATTCGTATTCCTCTATTTCATAGGTGACTGCCATAAGGTCAAGCTGGACTTCGATCAAATGATGCAGATCCTTACGGAGCTGCCTGTCATCGTCACAGATTGCTATTTTCATGATGGAACCTCCCTGGTGTCTAATACAACCCACACTCATTAACCGTACATTTCGTATCGGGCACTATTACTTCAGGATTAATGCAAAGATGTACGAAAGCGTGTTTTTGACACCTACATCATAATATCACACAAACTTTACAAAATCCATGTCAAAAATGACATTATGGGACGAGAGAAATTTAACCTGTTTTCTTATAATAGAACCAACACAACCAGCAAGGGAGGATGCAGCATGTTAGAGGTAGAAAAGCTGAACAAAAGTTACACAAATGGCGTGAATACATATCCGGTATTAAAGGACGTTTCACTTCATGTAGAAAAAGGAGAATTTGTGGCGGTCATGGGACCATCCGGGAGCGGAAAAACAACTCTTTTAAATTGTATTTCCTGTTTTATTCCCCATGACAGCGGAAATATCCGGTTGGGAGATATGGATATCTCCAGCCTGGATGAGCGCCAGCTTGCCCATGTAAGGAATGAAAAGCTGGGATTTGTATTTCAGGATTTTATGCTTCTGGATGGTCTTACAGTCCGGGAAAACATATGCCTTCCACAGATTATTGCAAAGAAGCAGATTGCACAGATGGAAGCAAAATCAGAGAAATTATGCAGCCTGTTTGGAATTAAGAAGATTATGGATAAGTACCCGGCAGAAATATCAGGCGGCGAAAAACAGAGGACAGCAGTTGCAAGAGCGCTTATGAATCACCCATATATCATTCTTGCAGACGAGCCGACCGGAAATCTTGACAGCAGATCCTGTAAGGCAGTAATCGACGCCTTTTTACAGGCAAAGGAGCAGATCGACGCGACTATTTTTATGGTGACCCACGACAGCTATGCAGCTTCTTTCTGCGACAGAGTTGTTGTTTTAAAGGATGGACAGATTCATCAGGAAGTGAAACGGAGAGGAACACGGCGTGAATTTATGGATGAGCTTCTGGATATTTTGAGAGTGCTTGGAGGAGATGAGGACAATGAATAGAATTTATAAAAAACTTCGGAAAAACACAAAGGGACAGTATTATCTGTTAAGTTTCTGCGTGTTCTTATCGGTTCTTCTTGTGACATCCTTTTGTTTGATGTATTTTGGACCTACGGTGCAGACATTTCTTCCCGAGGGAGGAGATACAAGAAAAATAGCATCTCTTCTTCTGGGGGTAACCGCAGTGGGATGCTTTGTATTTACCGTGTATGCCTCTGGTCTTTTCTTCCGGTTTAAGGCGAGAGAGTATGGAATCTTAATGGCATTGGGAACAGAAAAAAGACAGCTGAAAAGGCTCCTTTTCAAAGAACTTTCTGTTGTGACAGCGCTGGCTTCTTTTCTGGGCCTTTTGTTTTCGGTTCCGGCATCGTACCTGATCTGGAAATTATTTGAGCTGTTTATCATTTCCAATGAGCAGATGACGTACCGGTTTGGGGCGGCTGGGTTTCTTCCGGGGATTCTTTTTGCATGTGTCCTTGCCTGTGTTCTGGGGATTGCAGGAAGACGATTTATTAACCGCTCCGATATTATGGAGATTCTCCGTACACAGCAGAAAACAGAAATGGTAAAGGAGATTAAAGGCTGGACGTTTCCTGTGGGTGTCGTGCTGACAGTTATAGGAATTCTTCTTGGGGCTGGTCTTCCGCAGGTGGCGGCCAAAGTCTTTGGAATTAGACTTCCGGGAATCGTAAATCTTTTTTATCTGCTGTCCCTTGTAGGAATTTATTTTATTCTATTGTCAGCTGTTGCTCAGAGCCGCGCCAGGAAAAACAAAAGCAAATACTATAGAAATCTTGTTTCGATCAGCCTTATGCGTTTTACGGCCAAGTCAGCGACAAAGAATATGTGCGTGATGACACTTCTTATATTTGTATGCGGTTTTGCTGCTTTTTACGGAATGCAGTATGTGCTTGCAGAAGGTGCGGTACATACAGAAAACAGCAAGGATTTTTCCCTTCATTACCCTGTCCTGGAAGATCAGATAGGAAAAGAAGAGATTGACCATACTGCTTCTGCTTACGGAATCGAAGTGACTGATTTTACGGAAAATACAGCAGCTAACCTTGTTGTTTCCTATCGTGCGAAAGATCTTGATGAGGAGACAAGCAGATATATTGAAGTTTACAGAGATAGAGAGATGACCTCTCTTTTTGTTTCAGAGAGTGATTTTGAGAAGCTGTCTGGCAAGGAAATCAAGATAGAGCCAGGCACTTATCAGACCGTTACGACAACCGGTTATAAAGGATTTTTTGAGTATGAGGACGGATTACAGGAAGCCATGAATCCGGATACCGGGAAAATATATCCTCTCACCTGCGGAGGAACCGTGGAGAGTGATGTTCTGGCGCCGATCAGCGAACCATTTGCCTATGTTGTGTGTGATGAAGAGTATCGGGAGATGACAGAAGGGGTGAAAGATGTGTATAAGGAAACGATTATTTCCTTTAACGCAGCAAATGTAGAGGATTCTTATGATTTTGCCAGGGATCTTCTTGCACAGTATGTAGAACGTGCTACAGACCGTTCCAACCATATGGGCTATTGGAATATATGGGCGCAGAAAATAGCAGATGAGGCGGGAGAAGAGTACGTGTATGGGGATAAAATCAATATGACCATAGACAACAATATACTTCTTGGAGATTGGAAATATGCGCCTGCGTTCAATATTATTACTGTGCAGGACAGCATGCAGATGATCAGCGTTTATGTAATGTTATGTCTTTATATCTTTATTATATCTCTGGCAGCAGTCAGTGTAATGGCATATGTGAGAAGTATTTCTGTGGCAGCAGATAATAAGGAACTTTTTGTAAGTCTGACAAAACTTGGGGCAGACACGCGTTATAAGAGAAATGTGCTGAAAAAGCAAATTACCCGTATCATACAGTATCCGGGAGTGATCGGCTGTGTTCTTGGATTTGCTTTTGCCTTTGTTATGGATTTTATGAATGATGGAGTGATCAGTGCGTTAGAGATAAAAGCCCTTGCAATTCTTGCAGTTATGCTGCTGGGAGTGGGAATGATCTTATATACAGTTTATAAATACACAATGCATAAAGCGGAAAAAATTTCTACCTGTATGGATTAGAATTTGTGAATGGTGAATCGGTTAGAAAGTGTTGTTAATTCCGTAAATCTTGCTATAATAAAAATATGGTTACATGAGATTTCTGAAGACAGAATACGGAAATATAGATGAAATTTCGGAGGTGTTATATGGCAGGCAGTAAAAAGTTTAATACCACAGGTATATGTATACCATCTCTCCATTATATGGCGGATACTACGGATATGCTTGACCAGATCATTGACCGGTATATTGAGCCGGGGGAATATTTTACAATGAACCGGGCCCGCCAGTTCGGGAAGACAACGACACTGGAACTTCTGTACCACAGGCTTAAGGAGAAGTATATTGTGGTTGATATCAGCTTCGAAGCAGCGGATGAATATTTCCGGTCACTGGGAACGCTTGCCAGAGGACTCATTATGGACATCGCAGACCGCCTGGAAGCGCAGGGAGTTCCGGATGATTTGCTCAGGGTGTGGGAGGCTCCGGTTTCAGAGGAGTTTCCGCTGCGGGATTTTGGAAAGAGAATAACAACTCTGTGCAGCAGGAGTGAGAGAGAGGTGATTCTCACCATTGATGAAGTGGATAAAAATGCAGACAATCAGATCTTCCTGTCCTTTCTGGGCCTGCTGAGAGAAAAGTATCTGAGACAGAGAGGTGGGAGGGACCATACCTTTAAATCAGTAATTCTTGCAGGGGTATATGACATTAAAAATCTAAAATTAAGGCTTCATGCCCCGGAGGAATCCAAATACAACAGCCCATGGAATATTGCAGCTGATTTTAACATAAGCATGAGCCTTACGGAAGAGGGAATCGCGGGAATGCTTCAGGACTATGAGAAGGATTACCATACAGGCATGGACATAGCATACATTGCACGGCAGGTGTATGACTATACGTCCGGCTACCCTTTCCTTGTATCCAGGCTGTGTAAGATACTGGATGAACAGGTTGCAGGGAGCGGGGAATTTCCTGACAGAGCTTCTGCGTGGACAAGGGAAGGATTTCAGGCGGCAGTGAAGCTTCTGCTTCAGGAATCCAATACGCTGTTCGATGATGTACGCAAGAAGCTGGATGAATTTCCTGAGCTGTCGGAGATGATTTATACACTGCTGTTTACCGGAAAAAGTATTGCCTACAGCCCGGATTATCCAGCGATGGATATCGGTATCCGCTTTGGCTTCATAAAATGTGCCGGGGAGCAGATTGTTGTAGCGAACCGGATCTTTGAGACGAGACTTTATAACTATTATCTGACAGAAGAGATGCTGGGGAGCAGTACCTATTCCGCATCCATGCAGATAAAAAATCAGTTTATCCGGGGAAATGAGTTGGATATGGAATTAGTATTAGAAAAGTTTGTAGAGCATTTTACGGACATTTACTCAGACCGTACGGATAAGTTTGTGGAAGAGAATGGACGGCGGCTTTTTCTGCTTTATTTAAAGCCGATTATTAATGGGGTTGGCAATTATTATATAGAATCCAGAACAAGAAGTATGGGGCGTACGGATGTGATTGTGGATTACCTCGGGCGGCAGTATATTATAGAAATGAAAATTTACCATGGAAATGAGTATAATCTGCGTGGAGAAAGGCAGCTGGCCGGGTATCTTGATGATTACCATCTGCACAAGGGTTATATGCTCAGCTTTAACTTTAATAAGAAAAAGCAGACAGGAGTGCGGGAAGTCATACTGGGGGAGAAGATTCTGATTGAAGCGGTTGTATGAAAATAAATCGGTTTCGATCATATTTAATTACCATAAGTTGAACAAAAGCTTAGGGGAAAAGGAGGAGGGCTTCATTGGATTTGGAAATAAAAGAATATCTTTCAAGGATCGGCATCTGCAGGATTACTGAGCTGGATATAGCGTTGATCGAAACATATGGAAAAGAAGAAGGGGAGAGGCACATTGAGCGGCTGACTGAGCTGTTTGACCAGTCGGAGGAGCGGCTGTTATATGGAACCGGTGAAACAGAGTTCCTCCGCCGCCAGGGGGAGCTTGTTGATTACCTGAACCAGAGTCTCAGGATGAGCCTTCTGGCAGCTTCTTTTTATGACCGTGTGTTTTTCCGGAGGGTTATGGAGTATCTGTCTGGATGTGAACGCTTTTTTGTGGGAGATCTGTTTGATATTGGCTGTGGGAACGGGATTCTGACTTGTTTTCTTGCATTGCGGTATCCGGAACTGGATGTTACAGGACTGGAGCTTTCCGGGAATGCTGTTTCTGTGGCTAAGGAGCTTGCAGAGAGGCTTCAGGTCAGTAATGTCCGCTTTACTGCTTCGGAAGTGCCGGGGAAGAAGTGCGACACATTATTTTCCTGCCGTACCGTGCATGAAAATGTCGCGTGGAGGCCTCTCTGTGAAGAGGCGAAGATGGCGCCGCTGTCCGTAAAGGAGCAGACAAAACGGCATAGAAAGTACGCAAGGGAACTTGCCGCACTTGTGAAACATCAGGGACATCTGGTCAGCGTGGAGCGCTTCGAGGATGAAAGTGCATATGCCGGACTGGTCTGCGCGCTGGAACGCGCAGGATTCTCCCCTGTAAAAGGAACCGACATGCAGTTCTCCTGCAAAAACGGGGATGAGACTGCCGCGTTCCGCGCCCTTGTTTTTGAGAAAAGTTAGTATTGCTTTCTGTCAAGCCCCAGCATCACGGAGGAGTGGAAGGTCTGCTTATCGTGTGAAAACTCGGCTCCTCCTCCATACTGTTCTGCAATCTCTGTAAGGCTCTTAAGCCCAAGGCCCCTGTGGCTGTGTCTGGTGGAGAGATAGGCTCCCTCGCTGTCCTTCTTTACAATTCCGTCAAAGCTGTTATCAACCGTAATGGCGAGCATTTTCCCCACACATATCATATTCAGCCGGATACTGCGTCCGGCTTCAGGAATCCGGGAGGATGCTGTAACGGCATTTTCCAGGAGATTTCCCAGCAGAACGGAGATGTCCATATCCTGTATGGGAAGCTCTTCCGGTATTTCTATGCGTACACGGAAATCAATGCGGCTTTCCTTTGCCAGGGCCAGATAGTGGCAGAGAAGCATGTTGACTACCGGATTGCTGCAAAGCTTCTGAATCTCATAGCTCTGTGTCGTCTTCAGATACTCCTCCAGATATTCATCAGCCTTTTTCGTATCCCCGTTGTCTAAGAAACTAAAGCTCGCGGGAGCCGGGAAGAGGGCGTTTGCAAGATGGGGAAGTCTCTATGCGAAGGGCGCTGCCTTTACCTATAATCCACCCCTGCTTCTGAAGGTGTCTGACGTGCTCATTAGCGTCGTTACCTTGGCAGGGACGCTTGTGATCTACCGCCGGGCGGCGGAGGCGGGACTGGCGCAGGCGGATTACTATGCATTCAGCATGGCGTATGGCATGGCGCTGTCCGCATTTGTCTCATTTTCAAAGACCATGGTGACGGCAGCGCGTCTGAAACCCGGCATGGATATGATAAAGCCGGTGCTGGAGGCGGTTCCGGAGGTATCCGGGGGGAAGGAGGTTATCACCAGGCTGTCGGGAGGGATTGAGCTGAACCATGTATCCTTCCGGTATCATAAGAGCATGCCCCTTGTGCTTGACGACCTCTCACTGAAAATCCGCTCCGGGCAGTATGTCGCCATTGTGGGGGAATCGGGGTGCGGCAAATCCACACTGATGCGCCTGCTGCTTGGCTTTGAAGTGCCGGATAAAGGTGCTGTCTTTTATGACGGGAAGGATCTCGCGACCATGGACCTGCGGAGGAAAATCGGCACGGTTATGCAGGATGGAAAGCTTTTTCAGGGGGATATCTATTCAAATATCACCCTGAATGCCCCGTCTCTTACCGCGGATGAGGTGTGGAAGGTGGCGGAGCTTGCGGGCATCGCCGAGGACATCAGGCGCATGCCCATGGGGATGAGTACGCTCATCTCGGAAGGCTCCGGGGGAATCTCCGGCGGGCAGAGACAGAGGCTCCTCATCGCGAGAGCCATTGCGCCGAAGCCTAAGATTCTCATGTTTGACGAGGCAACCAGCGCCCTTGATAACCTGGCGCAGAAGGCGGTCTCCAATGCACTCGGGAGCCTTAAGTGTACCCGGATTGTGATCGCACACCGTCTGTCCACAATCAGACAGTGCGACCGGATTATTGTGTTGGAGAAGGGGAAGATCAGGGAGGACGGGACTTATGATGAGCTGATGGCGAAAAACGGGGTGTTTGCGGGGCTTGTGGAGAGGCAGAGGATGAAATAAATGAGGAGAAGGTGAAAGTGTATTTGAGTCGCGGGCCGTGGGAGAAAGCTGCGGAAATTAGATTATATTCCGAAGATTATGTAATCTTGGTCAGGTCGTGACATGTAACCCACTGAAAGCGACTTTTAAATGGGTTGGGAACATTGATATAAAGTATGAGTTATGCTAAGATTAAGAGGAAAAAGAAGCTGCCAATAGGGATTGAATTGTTTTGATTCTGGAATACCAGGGTAAAGTCCGCAAGAAAGTGATTTGGTTTTACAAAGGAAGGAGTAGAGAGATATGGTAACAATTAAGGAAGTTGCATCCTGTCTGGGGGTCAGTCCGACAACGGTTTCCAATGTAATTCATGGAAATACGAAGGAGGTGTCTCAAAATACGATAAAACGTGTCCAGGAAAAGCTGGAAGAGATGCATTATATTCCAAATATGAGTGCACGTACACTTGCAGGCAATTCTTCAAAAATCATCGGGCTTATTATCCGGTATCCTGTAATGGAGGGGAAGAATGCGGTTCAGGATCCTTTTAACAGCGAGTTGATAGGTATGATCGAAGCAGAAGTAAGGGAGGCAGGCTTTTTCTTGATGCTGTATGCATCAGACTGCGTGGAGAAGATTCTGACAATGGCGACTATATGGAATGTAGATGCCTTGATTGTACTTGGAGTAGGTGCAAATGAATGTAAAAAAATCAAAAAAACAGCGAAAATTCCGGTTGTTTTTGTAGACTGTTATTTCCTGGATGATGAGGATTCCTATAATAACGTGGGGCTGAAGGACAGGGAATATGCAGAAAAGATTACAGAATATCTCATTGACCAGGGGCATAAGAAAATTGCTTTTCTGGCGGACAACCGTGTGGGGGTAGATTTTGAAAGATGGACTGGATACTGTCATGCACTGGAACGGCATGGCCTTCCGGTGCGGGAGAGTTCGTTCTTTAGGATAAAATATGGGGAATCTGGTATTAAGGAAAGTTATGATGCTGTGTACGAAAGGAAAGATGAATTTACAGCGCTGTTTTTTGCATCGGATTATTATGCTTCTCTTGCAATTAATTATTTTTATGACAGGGGTGTAAGAGTGCCTGATGACATTTCAGTTGTGGGATTTGATGATAATATTTTTTCAAGGAATGTCAGGCCCCGCCTGACGACAGTACAGCAGGATGCGGGTAAAAAAGGAAGGATTGCGGTAGGACAGATTCTGGCAATGATTGAAAAGAGGACTTTAGATGTGAAAAATATACATTTGGACGCAAAGCTGGTGATAAGAGATTCTGTAAAAAATATAAAGACAGAACAGTGACTTATAGAGAGACATTTGAGACATTTTGTGGAAAATTATGAATAAAAGGCTGGTTGATAATCTGATTATTGACCGCCTTTTTTATGATGGGTATATATGTAAATATGCACAAAATATAATTGATTAATTTGTATAAAATAGACCTTTTTCGCAAAAGGTATTGCATAATTTTAAAAATAGTATTATAATAAAAAACGTGAAAAGCTTTTGCGCAAAAGTTATAACAACAATGAGGAAATGAAAGGAGCATGATTATGAAAAGAAAGAGAATGCTGGCAGCATTGTTGGCAGGAGCTATGACGTTGGGAATGCTGACTGGATGTCAGAGCAGCGGAGAGAGTAAAGAGGGTACAGAAGACAAAAGTGCAGGAACCGAGTCGGAGGCCGGAGAACAGGCAGGAGGCCTGGAAGGTACCCTTGATATTTTCCAGTTCAAAGTAGAGATTAATGACGCACTGAAGGCAGCTACAGAGAAATATATGGAACTGAATCCGGGTGTAACGGTTAATTTGGAGACAGTCGGAGGAGGAGATGATTACGGGGCAGCTCTTCGTACGAAGATGCAGGGAAGTGACCAGCCGGATATTTACAATATCGGCGGTCCGCAGGATGTTATTGACTGGAAAGATAATCTGGCTGATCTGTCCGCAGAGGGCTGGATTGGAAATACAGTAGACGGACTTCTTGATGATGTTACGGCAGACGGGAAGATATTCGGTATGCCGCTGGCAATTGAAGGTTATGGGTTCGTCTATAACAAAGAGATATTTGAAGCGGCAGAGATAGATGCCACACAGCTTAAAACATATGAGGATATCGATGAAGCGTTTGGTAAGTTGAAAGATAAGATTGATAAAGGTGAGCTGAAAGACAAATTCCCGGTACTCGAAGCAGTTATTGAGTATCCGGCAAAAGAAAAATGGGTACTTGGAATGCATACCGGAAATATTGCCCTGGGCCAGGAATTTGCAAACTGTACGGAAGCATTTAATGCGAAGGAAGTGACATTCAAATATGGACAGGAATTAAAAGATCTGATTGACCTTCAGGTAAAATATACGACCAGTGCAGACGATCCGGCAGCGCTTAATGCAGTAGATTATTCCATGCAGGCAGGCGGCGGACTGGCAATCGAGCGTGTGGCAGTCATTCAGCAGGGCAACTGGGTATATCCGATTATTGATGAAGTTGACTCAGCAGTTGCACAGAAGCTTGGGATTATTCCGATGCCGCTGAAAGGTGTATCAGAAGGAAATACTCCAGTAGGCGTGCCGATGTACTGGGCGGTAAACAGCCAGAGTGATGAGAACACACAGGCAATTGCAAAAGATTTCCTGAACTGGCTGTACCAGTCTGAAGAGGGAATGCAGATTGTAGTAGAAAACTTCGGATTCATCCCGCCTTTTACAAATTACGGGGATACAAAGCCGTCTGACCCGTTGGGACAGGCAGTCGGCGAGGCGGCAAATGCCGGAACTATCGCACCGTGGGTATTTAACGGATGTCCTACAAGCTGGGCGGAGAATGTCCTGGGAGCAGAGATTCAGTCTTATATTGGCGGAGAAAAATCCTGGGAAGATGCAATTAAGAGTGCACAGGATAACTGGACAGAAGCAAGAAAATAGTAACGGTGAAGGAACTGAACTGTTACGGGAAATACGTTTCGGGATACAGGCGATGGAGAGACAGGAGTTCTCTCCATCTGCTTATCCGTTCATATTACAGGGAATGGAGGAAGTGGGATTGAAAAAATCAAAGTTAGGATTCTGGCTATTTATTATGCCCTCATTTGTAATGTTTTTGTTGGTTGTGCTCATTCCGGCGGTGTGGGGGCTCGGTTATTCATTTACGGACTGGAACGGGATCAGTAAGGAGGTCAGGTTTGTCGGACTAAAGAATTATATTCAGATCTTTACAGACGATGCTGATTTCCTTCATGCATTTCTGTTTACAGCGGTATTTTCCATACTGGCAGTTATCTGTGTGAATCTGACAGGTTTTCTGCTGGCGTTGCTTGTAACCTCGAGAGCAAAGGGGACAACCTTTATGAGGGGAGCTTTTTTCATGCCTAATCTGATAGGCGGCATTCTTCTGGGCTTTACGTGGCAGTTTATTTTTGTACAGGCATTCGGTGCAGTCTACAATTCGACTGGAATAGAATTTTTTAAGAACTGGCTTTCAGATACGACTACCAGTTTCCTGGGACTGCTGATACTGGTTATCTGGCAGCTTGCAGGATACATGATGATCATTTACATCGCACAGATTCAGAACATACCAGACTATCTTCTGGAGGCGGCAGAGATTGACGGAGCAAATTATATACAGAAGCTGTTCCGTGTTATTCTCCCGCTAGTTGCACCGGCATTTACGATAGGTCTCTTTCTGTCTCTTACTACTTGTTTTAAACTGTATGACCAGAATCTCGCACTGACGAATGGAGGGCCGTTCAACAGTACAGAGATGCTTGCCCTTAATATCTATAATACGGCATTTAAATATAACCACCTGGGAACGGCGCAGGCGAAGGCAGTAATCCTGTTGGTTGTAGTATCCGTGATCGGGCTTACACAGCTTAATATTAGTAAGAAGAAGGAGGTAGAGATGTAATGAAAAAGAAGAGAAGTTTTTTGAATCTGTTTCTGACAGTCGCAGGTTTTTTTCTGTCAATCGTTTTTCTTTCACCGATTTTGATTCTGCTCAGCAATTCATTTAAAACTCTGAAAGATATATATCTGAATGTTCTGGCACCACCGAATGCAGACACATTCATAGTGAAGAATTACCCGGAAGCATTTGTAAAGCTGGAATTTGTGCAGTCCTTTATGAATTCTCTGGTAATCACATTGTGCTCTACGGTGCTGATTCTGCTGTTCTGCTCAATGGCAGCCTGGGTGCTGGTGAGATATAAGACAAAAACAAGTAATGTAATCTTTATGCTGTATGCTGCTGCAACGCTGATTCCTTTTCAGTGTGTGATGCTGCCCCTTGTCCGGCTGATGGACAGTCTGCATATGATGAACCGGCAGGGCCTGATTCTGATGTATCTTGGGTTCGGGGCAAGTCTTTCCATCATACTGTTCCACGGGTTTATTAAAAATATCCCTCTGGAGCTTGAGGAAGCTGCAAGAATCGATGGCTGCAATATGGTGCAGACCTTTTTTCTGATAGTCCTTCCTCTTCTAAAGACAATTATGGTTACAGTAGCAATCCTGAATGTTATGTGGATCTGGAATGACTTCCTGCTCCCGCAGCTTATGATTAATAAGCCGGGATGGCAGACACTGCCGCTTAAGACCTTCCTGTTCTTCGGACAGTTCAGTAAGAAGTGGGATCTGGCAACGGCAGGTCTTATTATGTGTATGCTTCCGATTATTATATTCTATATTCTCTGTCAGAAGCACATTGTAAAGGGAGTCACCGAAGGTGCAGTAAAAGGATAGATGGGAATAGACAGGTGAGAAAGGATACATGGAAAAGAAATATAAAATACAAAACCAGGAAAGGAGATTATTGTGAGGAAAAAAGTGATTGCAGCACTGCTGGGAGCAGTTATGCTTTTGAATGTTCCTCTCACAGCATGGGCGTCAGACATCGCTGACCCGGGAGGAACAGGAAATGATAAAGAGGATGCCGGAGAGGTAAATCCAGGGGAAGAGCCGCCGGCGGATCCGGGCGTACCTGAAAAAGATGAAAACAGTACAGGACCGCTTTACTGGATGGCTTATGAAAGCGCTTTTGAAAACGACCGTTATCTGGAAGAGGAGCGCTGGGATCAGAATGCAAAGTGGATGGCAGCAGAAGGGTTTGTGGATGCGGGATATGACATGATGTCCACAGACGGATGGGTTGAAGGAGCCCAGACTATTAATGAGAACGGATATGTGACAAAGTATAATTCTTCCTGGAAGAAGGACTGGAAGGGAATGGCGGAACAGCTTAAGGAAAAAGGTATGACACTTGGGATTTACTATGACCCGCTGTGGGTGACGGCAGCCGCTTATAATTCTGATGCAACAATTGCGGGTACGGAGAATATTCCGGTAAAGAGCCTGGTGAATGAAGAATTTGGACATTTCAGCAATTTTAAAGAGCAGAATATAGTTGAAGCATTTGCAGGCGAAGAGTGGTGTAAGGCAGGAAAACCGGCACTTTACTGGCTGGATACGGAGAAAAAGGGAGCAGAGCAGTACATCAAGGGTTATGTAAAGCACTTTGCGGATGCAGGCGCTTCGTTTTTAAGAGTGGACTTCCTTGGATGGTATGAGAATGGCATTAATGGGGATGGGATTCAGAATGGTAAGCCTGCTTATGGTACGGAGCGGTATGTGACAGCCCTTAGATGGATGAGCGAGGCATGCGAAGAGTACGGACTTCTGTTAAGTCTTGTGATGCCGAACCAGTATAACCATGCAGAAAATGAGCTGAAATACGGCGATATGATGCGTGTAAATGAGGATGTAGCCAACGGCGGCTGGGATAATGGAAAAAAAGGACCAGAAATGAATTGGACAAATGACCACATCAGCGGCAGGCGCAGAGGGCAGTGGCAGGCAGACTGGGCACAGTGGGGAAACAGCTTTGATGCATTTACCGGCTGGGCGGACGTAGGCGGAAGAGGACAGATGATTCTGG
>CANOKL010000023.1 GCA_947566645.1 uncultured Lachnospiraceae bacterium | reverse complement strand
AAAACATACCTTCGCTGATTCCCGGCGCACAGACCATGGCGCACTGTCCCGGCATGTGCTCAAAGAGCTTGCCGCCCTCCGGCGCGTTGACGCGGAAGGTCTTGACATCCGGCGTCTCCTGGCGGATGTCAGTGATCACGCCTACCTTTGGAATCAGAGTATCTAATGTATAATTTTTATGACATGTACATTCACCCATTATTTTTCACCTCCCTGATTCTGAAATGCCTTGATTACCTTAACAATATTAAGGGCCTGGGGACATTTCTCCACACAGCGGCCGCAGCCCACACAGGAGTACATTCCGTCATTATTTGCCGGATAGTACACAAGCTTGTGCATGAACCTCTGACGGAACCTCTGCATCTGGCTTGTACGGTTGTTGCCGTGTGCCATCATTGTAAAGTCTGAATACATACAGGAATCCCAGCATCTGTAACGTGAAACAGTAGTTCCTGCAGTGTAGTCCTTGATGTCATAGCACTGGCAGGTGGGGCATACGAAGGTACAGGTGCCGCACGCCAGGCATGGCTTATATAATTCCTCCCATACTGGAGAATCGAATTTCTCGGAAAGAGCGTCTCCGTTCCATCCTTCTAAAGAAAGGTTCATATAGGGAAGTTTCTCCACGATCTTATGTATCGCCTCTTTTTCCGCTTCGACTTCTGCCTCTCCGGAAGCATCTGCGTCAGCAAGAAGCTCCTTTACCCTCTCTGTGAGCGCCTCGCCCTTTTCGCTCTGCGCCTTCCAGTAAAGGTCTTCCCCCACGGTCCATACAGCCACATCCGATGCCGGAGCCGCCGCGTCCACGCCGAACACCTTGCAGAAGCAGGTCTCCTCCGGCTCATGGCAGCCAAAAGCTACGATGGTTCCGTGATCCCTTCTCGCTGCATAAAAGGTATCCACCGGGTCAGCCAGGAATACGTTGTCAAGAACCTCCAGGCCCTTCACGTCACAGGCCTTCATACCGAATACAACAAAGTCCTGTTCCTTTAAGCTTTCCGGCTCTATGGACATCTTCTTCCCCTCTTTTTTTACGGTATAGAGACCCTCGCTCTGAGGGAAAAATGCGTCTTTTGCCGATTTTACAGTCTTTAAGGTGTCAAGATCTACCTCTGCGTCCGCATTCCACGCCGCAAAGTTCGTCTGTCCGGCTGTCTTCACCGGAAGATACAGCTCAGAGCTTTCCGCGATCTTCTGGAATAATGCGGAAAGATTTTCTTTTGCTATCTTATACATACATTATCCCCTCTTTCCTACAATACTTGGTTCCGCGTCCTCAAACGTGTAATTGGTAAGCGGTGCTTTTGAATCAGTGTCTGCTCCGGCCTGGTACTCACCGTACAGCGCATCAATATCTTTGATAAACTTACGGTTAAACAGATGAAGCGGAATTCCCTGGGGACATACACGGCTGCACTCGCCGCAGTCCGTACATCTTCCCGCCACATGGAAGGCACGGATAATATGGAACATCTTCTCTTCAAAGGAATCCACGTTTGCCTTCTGGGAGCTGTCAAACTTGTTGCTGTCAAAGACGCATTTCCGGCAGCTGCAGGCCGGACAGGCATTCCTGCAGGCATTGCAGCGGATACATTTGCTTAATTCACTCTGGAAATATGCAAACTTCTCCTCCGGGCTCATGGCCTCGATTCTCTCCACCTCCGCAAAACGCTCTGCGTCCTTTGTCTCCTTTGATTCGCCGATCTGCTCATCAAAGATCATATGCTCCTTACCTTTGCAGACATGGCACCTCTCCAGCATGGCATCTGCATAGGCGCATGTCTTTTCTCCGTAAAGGGTCTGAATCGTCAGAGTCTCTGCGTCGTCTGTGATCTCTGCGCCCTGAATGCTCTCAATCCCCTTGATGCCCTGCTTTTTGATTTTTTCTATATCAAGCTTCCCTTTGCACCCAACGCCTACAATGTAAGCTTTCTCTCTGTCTACCCGGTGCTCCTTGATTAACTGGTTAAAGCTGTAGGTATCACACGGCTTTAAGCAGACCATGGTCTTTCCTTCCAGTTTGGAAGCCTCTATCATATATTTACTTAAATTCGCGCCGCAGAAGCCGTTGTATACAAAATCCTTAAGCTCCTCTGCGCTCTCAAAGTAAGCCGGCTCCGGATTATAAGGCAAGTCTCCGGCTTTCCAGCCCAGAACCCGTGCCACAGTTCCGTCTGCCAGCAGTTCTTTTGCACGGTTAATTAGCTCTTGCATCTTAAATCCCCCAATCTTACATTTTCGCCAAGAGAATAAATCTTCTCCACAAAGCTGTTCATTGTCTCAGAGAATTTCACACCCTCTGCCGCAGATACCCACTCTACGCGTGTACGCCCATTTTCCACGCCAAGATAATCCAGCATGGAGAATAACAAAGTCATACGTCTTCTCGCGTAATAATTTCCGGTGCTGTAATGGCAGTCTCCCGGATGGCATCCGCACATGATCACTCCGTCCGCTCCCTTTTCAAATGCCCTGAGGATGAACATGGGATTCACGCGGCAGGAGCAGGGAACACGGATAATCTTTACGTCAGCAGGATAAGTCAGACGGCTGCTTCCTGCCAGGTCAGCTCCTGCATAACTGCACCAGTTACAGCAGAACGCTACAATTTTCGGTTTGAATTCTTTATTTTCTAACGGCATATTGCATCCACCTCCGCTAAGATCTGTCTGTTTGAGAAGCCCTGCAGGTCCATGGCTCCTGACGGACATGCAACTGTACATGCACCGCAGCCCTGGCAGAGAGCATTATTTACAACTGCTACCCGGCGCGTCTCACGGATGCCGTGGTCATTCACCTCTTTATCCTCATATGTAATCGCGCCGTACGGACATACATTTTCACAGGTAGAACATCCGTTACAGAGCAGGATATCTGCCTGTGCGGTACACGGATTGGTCATCAGCTTATCCTTTGCAAGAAGCCCGATTGCCTTTACGGCTGCGGCTCCTGCCTGTGCCACTGTCTCAGGAATATCCTTTGGTCCCTGGCATACGCCGGAAAGGAAAATACCTGCTGTGGGTGACTCAACCGGACGAAGCTTCGCGTGTGCCTCTGTCAGGAAATTATTGGTATCAATACTTGCTGTAAGCATGGTTGCAATCTTTCTCACATCCGGATTCGGCTCAATGGCTGTTGCCAGAACTACCATATCCGCTTCCTTCAGGATCTGTCTGTTGTCCAGAAGGTCGCTTCCCTGTACCAGAAGCTTCCCGTCCGGCTGAGGAATAACCTTCCCCACCTGTCCTTTGATATAATTCACTCCGTACTGCTCTACAGCTCTTCTGTAGAACTCATCAAAGTTCTTGCCCGGCGTACGCACGTCAATATAAAATACGGTAACATTCACATCCGGATATTTATCACGGATGAGCATGGCATGCTTTGCCGTGTACATACAGCAGATCTTGGAACAGTAGGGCTTGCCCCTGTCGTCTGCACAGCGGCTTCCCACACACTGGATAAATACGATCTCCTTCGGAGCTTTCCCATCGGAAAGACGCTCCAGATGTCCGTGGGTCGGCCCTGCCGCGTTCATCACACGCTCCAGCTCAAGAGATGTGATCACATCCTTGCTCTGGCTGTATGCATACTCGTCATATTTTTCAAGATTGATCGTATCAAATCCGGTTGCAACTACAATCGCGCCGTACTTCTCTGTAATGATCTCATCCTTCTGCTCATAGTCAATGGCTCCTGCCTGGCATACCTTGGAGCAGATACCGCATTTTCCGGTCTTGAACTTAATACAGGCCTCGCGGTCAATGACCGGAACATTGGGGATGGCCTGTGCAAATGGCGTGTAGATTGCACTCCTTGTATTTAAGCCTCTGTTAAACTCGCTGGGCGCCTTTTTGGACGGACATTTTTCCTGGCACACGCCGCACCCGGTACATTTATTCATGTCCACGCTTCTTGCTTTTTTACGGATGTCTACGGTGAAATCACCTACAAATCCGCTCACCTTCTCCACTTCGCTATATGTATAGATGGTGATCTTCTCATGGGCGGATGCCTCCACCATCTTCGGGGTCAGAATACATGCGGAGCAGTCCAGTGTCGGGAATGTCTTATCAAGCTGTGACATCCTCCCGCCGATACTCGGCGTCTTTTCCACGATATCTACCTCGTAGCCTGCGTCTGCAATATCAAGGGCTGTCTGAATTCCGGCAATACCGCCGCCGATCACAAGCGCCCTCTTTGTAACGCGGCTCTCGCCTGCCTGAAGCGGCGTATTTAAATTCACCTTGGCAACCGCTGCCCGCATCAGGATCACAGCCTTTTTTGTTGCCTCCTCCATATCCTTATGAATCCATGAGCAGTGCTCACGGATGTTGGCAATCTCAACCATGTACGGATTCAGACCCGCACGCTCCGCCGCCTTCCTGAAGGTCGTCTCATGCATACGCGGGGAACAGGAACATACAACAATCCCTGTTAATCCCTTTTCCTGAATCGCTGCCGCAATCTTCGCCTGACCTGCCTCGGAACACATGTACTGGTAGTCTTCGGCATGGACAACGCCCGGCTCCATGAGTGCCATCTCTGCTACTTTACTTACGTCTACTGTTGCGGCAATATTACTTCCGCAGTGGCAGACAAATACACCTATTCTCTGCACCTGGGTTTCACCTCCTGTATCTTCTGAATGCGCTGACTAACAACTGCTGTGGGAGCTCCGGATCCAGTAATTCCGGAATCTCGTCTGCTTTCAGGTAATCCTGGCTCCTCTGACGCACGACAACCTGTCTTGCTGCATCAATCAGCTTCCCGGGCTTTACATCGCGTGGGCACCTCTCCACACATGCAAAGCAGGAAAGGCATTTCCAAAGGGACTTTGAATTTACCAGGCTCTCAATATCTTCATTAATTACATAGGATACAAACTGATGGGGCTTGATATCCATCTCGTTATAGGACGGGCAGGTTGCAGAGCATTTGCCGCATTTCATACACTTCAGCGGATTGACGCCGCTGATTTCCTTAATCATTTCTGCCTGTTTCTTTTCAGAACTCATGATGCCTGCACCTCCTTTTTCACTTCATCCTTCACGCCCAGGGCTTCTGCCAGCAGCTCCGTAAAGTAAACAACCGGAAGAGTCGCACCTGTACTCTTATTCAGATTATAGAGACACAGCGGACAGGCTGTGATGAGCATCTCTGCCCCGAAGCCTTCTGCGCTCTCCATGATCTTTTCACACATATTTTTTGACATTTCCTTTTCCTTTAAGGAAATGTATCCGCCGCAGCATTCGTTGCGGTATGGATAGATGACCGGCTCTGCGCCGATGGCGCGGATAAAGTCCTCGATAATCCTTGGATTCTCCGGGTCATCGAAGCTTAAAAGCTTGCTGGGACGAAGAAGCAGGCAGCCGTAGTATGCGCCAATCTTCTTTCCGGTCAGAGGGTTCGTCACCTTTTTCTTTAATTCGTCAAACCCTACTTTATCGCGAAGAACCTCTAAGAAATGGAGTACCTCTGTCTCACCTGCATAAGGCTCATCAAGCTCCATATAATTGTTGGCTCTTGTACGGATATCCTCTACATTTTTCATATCATCATTGACACGCTTGATCACATGATGACATGCAGAGCACATGGTCACCAGGCTCTGGTTCTTCTCTTTCGCCGCAGCCAGTGCGCGGACCGAAGACAGCTTAGTAGCAATCTCGTCAGAGCCAAGAGGATATACTCCGCCGCAGCACTGCCAGTCTTCGATCTCAATGAGTTCAATGCCAAGAGCTTCTGCAGAAGCTCTTGCATAAGCATCCAGATCCTTTGCCTTTGTTCTCAAAGTGCATCCCGGATAATAACTGTACTTCATAGTTCTCGCTGTCCTTTCTTATAATTTTTTATTACCGTTTTAAAGCTCGATTTGTGCAATAACGGATTTCAGCGCGTCTGCACTTGCCTTTAATTTCCCTACTTCTTCCTCTGTAAGGGTCATGGGGATCTTGCCCTGGATGCCATTCGGTCCTACCAGTGCAAGCGTGCTTAAACATACATCCTCAATTCCATATTCACCGTGCATCATGGAGGATACGGTTGTTACAGATTCAGATGCTGACATGAGTATGCTGCACAACCGGCAGACGCCTCTCGTAACCGCATAGAAGGTTGCACCTTTATTTGCAATAATCTTGCCGCCAGATTTCTGCACATAGGTAAGCATAGCCTCTTTATCAAGCTTCCCTGCCGTTTTGCCAAGATGAGGCATCATATCATAATAATCATCTACATTCACACCTGCAATCCTTGCTGCTGACCATGGAATGAAGGATGTGTCGCCATGCTCGCCAAATACGTATGCATGGATATTTCTCTGTGCAACTTTAAAATGTTCGGAAAGACCGCAGCGGAGACGTGCGGAATCTAAAACTGTCCCGGAACCAATGATCTGGTTTTCCGGAATTCCTGAGATCTTTGTGAATACATAAGTCATAATGTCAACCGGATTGCTTACGATAATATAAAGTGCATTCGGCGCTGCCTTTACAATCTCCGGTGTAATCTGCTTCAGAATGTTAACATTTGTCTGTGTCAGTTCGATTCTTGTCTGACCCGGCTTACGGGCGATTCCCGAAGTGATGATTACAATGTCTGAATCCTTCGCGTCCTCATAGTCCCCTGCAATGATGGATACCGGATCTCTGAAACAGGTTCCCTGCTCAATGTCCATGACTTCGCCTTCTACTTTTTCTTTGTTGATGTCGATCATGACAATCTCTGATGCCATGTCCTCCCCAGACAATGTGTACGCAATTGTTGCGCCTACACTTCCGGCTCCAATAATTGTGACTTTACAGCTCATGTTTTTGTTCTCCTTTTATATATTTTCTTTTCCGCGATCATGGATTAAAATGTTTGTCACATTTTGCCGTCGCTTTCGTTTATCATACCACATTGATAATAAATTAACAAGCCCATATTTGGGAGAAGATTGCACAATATATTTCCATTCTTTTATCCATTTTGCCTAAAATAAAAGGAGAGCCTGTATCAAAAATACTTTTTGACGCTCGTGACGTTTTTATGCTATAGTAACTTCACAAGGTTAGAGGCAGAAACCGATTGCTATTTTGTACTGAACGTCAGATAAATCTGCCGCACAGCATAACATGATGCGCACAGCCGCATGCGGAATTATGCCGCTTTGCGGCTAGCGCGATACTCACGACAGATCTCATCGGCCGTGAGTATAACAAGAGCATATAGCAGGAAGGAAGTTTGGCAATATGAGAAAAAAATTCAACACTACCGGCCTATGTCTGCCCCAGAAGCATTATATGGCAGATATTACCGAATGTCTGGCCAGCATCCAGAGCCTGGTGGACGACGGTGAGTATCTTGCAATTAACCGCGCAAGACAATTCGGGAAGACAACAACCCTGTGGGCTCTCCGCGAAAACCTTCAGGAGACATACGCCGTCTTTTTAATCAGCCTTGAAGGGATGACAAAGGAAGTATTCCAGAGCGAGGCAGCCTTTTGCAGGCGCTTCTATGGTTTACTTACAAATGCATTTCATTATGAAAATATCCTTGGGATCCCGGCAGATATTATTGATGAATGTAATCAGCGAAAGGTCTTAGGAACCGTCGAGAATGATCTCTTCACCCTGTCTGAATTCATATCCAGAATGTGCGGGAAGTCAGAACGGCGGATCGTACTGCTAATTGATGAAGCCGACCAGGCGGGAAATTATGATGTTTTCGCAGGTTTTCTGGGAATGCTGCGGGATAAATATTTAAAACGTTCCGTATATCCTACCTTTCAGTCAGTCATTCTTGCAGGAGTCCGCGACATGAAAAACATGAAGGCCAGAGTTCGCCCGGAAGGCATGCATCAGTATAATAGTCCGTGGAACATTGCTGCGGATTTTGAAGCAGATATGAATTTATCGGAAGACGGAATCGCAGGGATGCTGATGGAATATGAGCAGGATTATCAAACCGGCATGGATATCCGCAAACTGGCGGCTTTGCTTCATACCTATACTTCCGGATATCCTTTTCTTGTATCGCGGCTCTGTAAGCTGATTGATGAACGCATTGCAGGGAACGAGGAATTTCCGGACAAAAAGGATGCCTGGACAAAGGACGGCTTTCTGGCGGCTCTTCGTATTCTGCTCACAGAAGCGAACTCCTTATTCGAATCCCTTGATAATAAATTACTAGATTTTCCCGAGTTAAAGAAAATGCTGGAGGACTTATTGCTGCGAGGGCGTACCGTGGAATATGTTCCCGGAGACATGGGAATCCGTATGGCTGTCATGTTCGGTTTCGTCACGTCAGAAAATGGATCAATAGCTGTGGCAAACCGCATCTTCGAGACACGGCTCTACAATGGCTTTTTGGCCGAGCAGTCCCGACATACCGTGATTTCGCAGTTTGCCGCAGAAGAAAAGAACCAGTTTATTATAAATGGCAGACTGGATATGGATCAGGTAATTCACAAATTCACAGCACATTATACAGAGCTTTTTGGCGGGGATAACGAGAAATTCCTGGAGGACAATGGCCGCTGCATTTTCCTGCTTTACCTGCGTCCCATTATTAACGGAACGGGTAATTACTATATCGAAGCGCAGACACGGACGAACCGGAGAACTGATGTGATTATTGATTTCAGAGGACAGCAATATATTGTAGAATTAAAAATCTGGAGGGGCTCAGAGTATAACACGCGGGGCGAGTCACAGCTTTTAGAATATCTGGACGCCTATGGTCTGAAGCGTGGGTATATGGTAAGCTTTAATTTTAATAAAAATAAACGTGCTGGTGTGAACAAGGTTATTCTTGGCGATAGGATTCTGATTGAGGCGGTTGTCTGAAAAAATCAACACCAAAACTATAATTGCGATCTGAATCTGACGGAATCAATTACTGGGCGGGGGACAGTTTCAGGAGAAGAGTGATAACATCACAGAAGATTTGAAAAAGTTCTGCTATATTAAATAAAAAACATCACTTGTAAATTAATCTATGAGAGCCAGTCCCGGGAACACAATACTGGCGATACTACGAGGAGGATCATATATGGGATTATTCAATGTGTTTAAACAGAAGGATATTAATCAAGGTGTAAAAGAGTATCACGCAGTCTCAGGCGCCGTACTGCTGGATGTTCGTACGCCGCAGGAATTTCGGGAGGGTCACGTCCCAGAAAGCAAAAATGTACCGCTGCAGACAATAGATAAAGTATCATCGGCGGCCAAAAGCAAAGAGACGCCTTTATATGTCTACTGCTATTCAGGTTCTAGAAGCAGCCGGG
Source organism: uncultured Lachnospiraceae bacterium (assembly GCA_947566645.1). Classification (GTDB taxonomy): domain Bacteria; phylum Bacillota; class Clostridia; order Lachnospirales; family Lachnospiraceae; genus CAPEBR01. The sequence goes on along the minus strand of CANOKL010000023.1, from coordinate 52,363 downwards.
CTGTCAATATATTAAAGCGTATGGGATATACAAATGTAACCAATATTGGCGGTATTGCCTCATATTCAGGAAAGGTGGAGCGGTAAGATGAAGGTATTGATTGTTGGCGGTGTGGCAGGCGGCGCGACAGCGGCGGCGCGTATCCGCAGATTAGATGAAAAGGCAGAGATTACTGTGTTTGAGCGTTCAGGATATATTTCCTATGCAAATTGCGGACTGCCGTATTATATTGGAGATGTAATTACAGATCCTGAGGATCTGACTCTTCAGACGCCGGAAAGCTTTTTCACCCGTTTTCGTATTAACATGAAAGTTCACCATGAGGTGACGGCTGTTCATCCGGATAAAAAAACTATTTCTGTAAAAAATCTTGAACTTGGCGAAGAGTTTGAGGAAGCCTACGACAAATTGATTCTGTCTCCTGGTGCAAAACCAACACAGCCGAGGCTTCCCGGCGTTGGCATCGAAAAATTATTTACCCTGCGTACGGTAGAAGATACATTCCGAATTAAGGAGTATATCACCCGGCATCAGCCTAAATCTGCTGTATTGGCCGGCGGCGGCTTCATTGGATTGGAATTGGCAGAAAATCTTAGAGATCTGGGAATGGATGTAACGATCGTACAGCGGCCGAAACAGCTTATGAATCCCTTTGATGCAGATATGGCTTCTTTTATTCACAGTGAGATGCGCAGGCATGGCGTAACGCTGGCTCTTGGATATACGGTAGAAGGTTTCGAGGAAAAGGACGGAGGCGTAGACGTCCTTCTGAAAGACGAGGCTCCTCTACATGCAGATATGGTAGTTCTTGCTATTGGCGTGACCCCGGATACACAGCTTGCAAAAGATGCAGGACTGGAATTGGGAATCAAGGGCAGCATTGTGGTAAATGACCGTATGGAAACCTCTGCGCCGGATATTTATGCCGCGGGCGACGCCGTACAGGTGAAACACTATGTGACCGGACAGGATGCGCTGATCTCACTGGCGGGACCGGCGAACAAGCAGGGCCGGATTATTGCGGATAATATCTGCGGGGGCAGCAGCCGGTATCTGGGCAGTCAGGGCAGTTCTGTCATAAAGGTTTTTGATATGACTGCGGCGGTTACGGGGGTGAATGAAACCAATGCCCGCAAAGCGGGTCTGAATGTGGATACTGTGATCCTCTCACCGATGAGCCATGCAGGTTATTATCCCGGCGGCAGAGTGATGACGATGAAGGTAGTCTTTGAGAAAGAAACTTACCGCCTGTTAGGGGCACAGATTGTAGGGTATGAGGGTGTTGACAAACGGATTGACGTACTGGCTGCCGCTATTCATGCAGGAATGAATGCAGTTGAGCTTAAGGATTTGGATCTGGCTTATGCACCGCCTTATTCCTCCGCAAAGGATCCAGTAAACATGGCCGGTTTTATGATCGACAATATTTCCAGAGGACTTCTGAAACAGTGGCACATGAAAGACCTTGATGTTCTGCCTCGAGACGGAAGCGTGACTCTGCTGGATGTCAGGACAGCTGAAGAATACAGCGGCGGGCATATCGAAGGATTTCAAAATGTTCCAGTAGATGAGCTTAGGGAGCATCTGGATGAGATTGAAAAGGAAAAACCTGTTTATCTAATCTGCCAAAGCGGACTCAGAAGCTATATCGCCGCGCGCATATTAGAAGGAAATGGTTATAAAGCCTATAACTTTTCCGGTGGATTTCGTTTTTATGATGCAGTGGTGAATGACCGCTATCTTATCGAAACAGCCGCCGCGTGTGGAATGGATCAATAAAGATAAGCCCGTCTTCAATTTTGAAATGATATTGAGGATGGGCGTTATTTTATGCATTCTGTAATGCTTCCAGCTTTCCTTTTTCCAGGATCATAATAGCGCCGCGGGATAGTTTTACCATGCCGTCGTTTTGAAAATAGCGGAGCATGCGGGTGATGACTTCTCTGTGTGTGCCAAGATGATTGGCAATGGTTTCGTGGGTAATTTTTAATGTATCGGTTTCTTCAATAGCAGATTCCTCCAGGAGAAAAGCGGCGACACGTTTGTCAAGACTTTTCCACATCACCTGTTCTATCAGCCACATAACATCAGAAAAACGGGAAGCCATCAATTCGTTGATATAATTTGCTGCAGGTGCGGATTCCTTCATAATGCTCTTATAGGTTTCGGCCGGAATAATCCAAAGCTCAGTATCCTTTTCGGTTTCAATCGTTATCTCAAACTGGATAGAATTCATAATACAGGAAGCGGAAAAAAGGCACATATCTCTGTCGAACAGACGATAAAGGGTAATCTCTCTCCCCTCGTCTGAGAGAATATAGGCACGAAGCTGGCCAGACTTGACTAGAAGCAGGCCGGTACAATCCATATCGCCATTATGAAGAATTGTTCCTTTTCTGACCTGCTTTGCAATAAGACTGCCTTGAATACGATTTTTCTGATTCTCAGTTAATTTATTCCATACAGGAAAATAATTTTCAAACTCCATGCTGTCCGGTTCCTCCTCGTCTTGTTTTATGATAATTATTATTCATGTTGCTCCTGGTACAGCGTTGCGTAATTAACTGTTAATTATGCAACGCTGTACTAGTAACTTATTATATCTGTGTTTTGCACATATGTCAATTACGTTATTGACATATGCTCTAAATAAGACTATAATGAGTAATTGTTTATAGATCTGCGCATTTACTTCGCAGGCCGTAAGAAAATAGTTCAGGAGTGAGCAAATTCCATTCGCGAAGCGAATTTTAAATGGATTTGTAAAGGTTACAATTCAGCCGTTAAGGGAGGGATGTTATGCCAAGACCGGTGAAATGCAGAAAAGTATGTTATTTTCCGCAGATATTGGAGTTTTCACCCGTTGATGTAGAAGCAGAAAGAGAACCGGTTATCTTAGCTGTGGACGAATATGAAACCATCCGCCTGATCGACAAGGAAGGTCTCAATCAAGGGCAGTGCGCTGCTTTCATGGAGATTGCAAGAACAACTGTACAGAGAATCTATGAAAGTGCGAGAAAAAAGCTGGCAGATGCCGTGGTAGACGGCCGGCCGCTTCGAATCAAAGGCGGAGATTACCGGCTTTGCATCGGTCAGTGTGCGGATTGCGGGCAGGATGACTGTTTCAAGCAAATATATTATCAGCAATATAAGGCAAAAAAAGGAGATTATATTATGAGAGTAGCAGTTACTTATGAAAATGGACAGATTTTCCAGCACTTTGGTCATACTGAGCAGTTTAAGGTTTATGACGTGCAGGAAGGAAAGATTCTGGATTCGCAGGTTGTAGATACGAATGGGAGCGGTCATGGCGCGTTGGCCGGCGTGCTGACAGCCTTGAATACGGACGTTTTGATCTGCGGCGGTATCGGCGCAGGCGCACAGGCAGCGCTGGCAGCGGCAGATATCAAGCTCTACGGCGGTGTATCAGGCAACGCTGACGACGCAGTGACCGCGTTGCTTGCAGGTGAACTTGCCTATAATCCGGATGCCGGATGCAGCGGTCATGCTCACGGTGAAGGGCATACATGCGGAGAGCATGGCTGCGGCGGAGAACATCACTGCGGCGGGCATCATTAATTTATTCCACCTGGTGAATCAGCAACCCATTTATTAATGAGCAAAAAGCGGCTGCGTTAGCAGACGCAAGAGTGCGTTAGCACGGTTTTGCGAATAGATAAGTGGGTTGGATTTATTTTACAAGCTGCTCCTTTATCCACTTATAGATAGTTTATATAAAAGAAAAAGGAACAACAATATTCACGGCACTTTCTATCCAAAAAATCTGCATGTAAACATACATCAAAATATTCACTCTTATTTTTACGCAAAAATATATTTTATTTTAATATTCTTTTATTCTTATCGAGTTTATTTTTTAATTTTCGTCTTTTATTTGTTTAATATTCATATTAAATTCATATTTAACATAGATTATACATATTTCTCCTCCGTTTTCACTATTAAACGTTTATTTTTATGCACTCCATCAAAATCCAAATCCGTTTTAAGTTCGCAAAATAAATTCTTTCTCTTTGACTATTCACCTCAAAAAAATCATAAATGTATAGTCATCCTTCTATATTTTTATTTTATCAAAAGAATTTTGTGCGTTTTTCACTGTTTTTATTAATTTATTTCATTTTTTTATACGTATTGACAAACGATTACTTTAATATTATAATGGCTATGCAGATAACTACTACACAAGTAGCACATTGCAAAACATGTTTTCAATATCCGTTATCAGCAAGGCAAAAGTCTGTAAACATTTTATATATTTTGTTTACGCAAAAGGATTTATGTCTTAGTTTACGTGAACCTTTTTATAAATCAAGTCATTTCCCACAATGCTTCAGGCAGATGACGGTTTATAGATGATTTATATAATCCATGTAACTGCAAAAAAGACATAACTAATAAAGGAAGGAGAAAATAATGAGAAAAAAACGATTCCTGGCAGGCGTATTAACTGCAGCTATGGTAAGCGCTTCCCTTGCCCTCCCGGGTAATACCCTGCAGGCAGAAGCAGCTTCAAAGGCCGTGAAGAAAATTACCATTGCAAAAAAAGCAACCGTTTATGTCGGAACACAAAAGAAGCTCAAGGTAACCAAAGCCCCAAAGGCAGCTTCGGCAAAAATTACCTGGAAGAGCTCTGACAAGAAGATCGCTTCTGTAAACAGCAAAGGGGTGGTAAAGGGCATCAAGGCAGGCTCTGTTACCGTCACAGCCAGTGTAAAAGGCAAAAACAGCATCAAGTCTTCCTGCAAGATAACTGTGAAAAAGCCCCGCCTGATTAAAAAGCTGAAGGCAGATTCTGCAAAGGTTACCCTGGATGCAGGCAGCTCCAGGACAATCAAGACAACGATCACACCAAAAAACGCAAGCATAAAGAAGTTGAAGTACAAATCTTCAAATACAAGTGTTGCATCCGTCAGCTCTAAAGGCAAGATTACTGCAAAGAAGGCCGGGACAGCCACGATTACAGTAAGCGCCACAGATGGAAGCAAGAAAAAAGCCACTGTACAGGTTACCGTAAAGGCATCTGCCGCACCTCAGGTGAAGGTATCAAAGATAACTGTAAAGGAAACCGAGTTTACATTAGAGGCAGGAGCAAAGCAGAAGCTGGAGACAACCATTGCACCGTCAAACGCTTCCAACAGGCAGTTGAAATACACTCTGTCTGATCCATACGCAGCAAGTGTAAGTGCAGATGGCACAATTACCGCACTGGCCCAGGGCAGTACAGATATTACGATTGCGGCTACAGACGGAAGCGGTGTGAAAGCAACGGCTCATGTGACGGTAGTTGACACAGGCAAGCCAAGAGCGATTATTACCCAGGATGGAGAAGTAGACGACCAGAATTCCATGATTCATCTTCTGCTTTACGGCAATGAGATTGATATCCAGGGAATCATCCAGACCAGCTCCCAGTTCCACTGGATCGGTGATGAGGACGGTCCGGACGAGGCTTCCAAAAAGCCTTACCGCTGGCCGGGAACAGACTGGATGACAGAGCTGGCAGATGATTATGCTGCTGTATATGACAACCTGCGCACCCACGACTGTGCATACCCGACGCCAAATTATATTCGCAGCATGATAAAGATCGGAAACATTGCCTACAAGGGCGACATGCGGGAAGAAACCGAAGGATCCAAATTAGTTGAGGCAGCTTTCTTAGATAACGACCCGAGGACTCTGTATGTCATGGCATGGGGCGGTCCCAATACCATTGCACGCGCGTTAAAGAGCATTGAGGAAAAATATAAGAATACTGACCAGTGGGATGCTGTCCGCAAAAAGATTATTGATAAGACAGTAATCGGGGCATATGGAACCCAGGATCAGACCTATGACGAGTATATCGGCGTGGAATGGCCGGAAATTAAATTCGTTCAGGTCAGCGCAACCAGTTATGGCTATGGCTGGTCCAGAAGCGCAGGCACTGTAGACAGCGAAGCAAAACGCACCATGTCCGGTGCATGGATCCGTGAAAACTTAGACTATGGACATGGACCGTTACTCGACAAGTATGTAGTCTGGGGCGACGGAACCTATCTGCCAGGCGAAGAAGAAGGCAGCCAGTTTGGTACAAATGAGTCCCTTGTGGACAGCACTGACTGGTGGGGCGGCAGCTTTATCGGCAAGTACCAGCGGTATGATTTCCTCTCCGAGGGAGATTCCCCAAGCTTCTTCCCGCTCATGAATACTGGTTTGAGATCCTTAGAGAACCTTATGGCATACGGCAGCTATGCAGGAAGGTACACGAAAACAGACCGCGATAATCCTAAGCAGAACTGGTATCAGACAGCCAGGGATTATGACCCGCTGCAGGACAAAATGGTAAGCTCTGACTGGCGCTTTATGGCTGATATCCAGCATCAATTTGCTACACGTGCAGACTGGTGTATTACGCCAAAATATGAGGATGCTAACCATACACCGTCTCTGTCAATAAAGGAAGGCCTTGACTTTAAGGCAGCACCCGGGCAAAAACTGACCTTCCACGCAAAGACATCTGATCCGGATGGTGACTATGTAAGCGTAAACTGGGAACAGTACTTTGAGGCTGATTCTTACCAGGAGCCGGAAGAAAATAAAGGCATTTATATCAAAGGTGCAAATTCTGATACAGCAACCATTACTGTACCAGAAGATGCAAAAGAAAATGATACTCTGGTAATCAACGTACGTGCAACTGACAACGGAACACATTCCCTGTCCTATTATCAGCAGATTGTCATTACCGTAACAAGCGCATCCCAGCCAACCAGTATCAGCGTATCAGGCGATACAACCGTAGAGGCTGGAAAACGCATAACTTTAGCGGCAGAAGTGCTTCCAGAAACAGCAACAGTTAAAACTGTTACCTGGTCTTCTTCAAGTGAAGACATTGCAACTGTAAATGAAAAAGGACAGGTAACAGGCGTAAGCGAAGGGCCGGTTACAATTACAGCAACATCAAAGTCAGACAAATCCATAAAAGGAAACATTGAGATTACTGTAACGCGTACAGCTAGCGACCCGGCAAACAACAAGCCAAGGGCAATCATCACCCAGGATGGTGAAGTAGATGACCAGAACTCTCTGATTCACCTGCTTCTCTACAGTAACGAAATTGATATTCAGGGAATCATTCAGACCAGCTCACAGTACCATTGGGTTGGCGATGAAAACGGCCCGGATGAAGCTTCCAAGAAGCCTTACCGCTGGCCGGGAACAGACTGGATGATGGAATTAGCAGATGATTACGCAGCCGTATACGATAATCTGCGCACCCATGACCCTGCATACCCGACACCTGATTTTATCCGCAGCAAAATAAAGATCGGAAACATTGCCTACAAGGGCGATATGCGAGAGGAAACAGAGGGCTCCAGATTAATTGAGGCAGCGTTCCTGGATAATGACCCAAGGACCTTATATGTCATGGCATGGGGCGGTCCCAATACCATTGCACGCGCACTTAAGAGCATCGAGGAAAAATATAAGAATACCGACCAGTGGGATGCTATCCGTAAAAAAATTATCGACAAGACGGTAATCGGTGCATACGGAACCCAGGATCAGACCTATGATGAGTATATCGGCAAGGACTGGCCAGAAATTAAATTTGTCCAGGTAAGCGCAACCAGCTATGGATATTTCTGGTCAAACTCTGCAGGCAGCGTAGACAGCGAAGCAAAGCGCACAATGTCCGGTGCATGGATGCGTGAGAATCTGGATTATGGACATGGACCATTACTTGACAAATATGTAGTCTGGGGCGACGGAACCTACCTGCCGGGTGAAGAGGACGGCAGCCAGTTCGGCTCTAACGAGGATCTTTTAGATAGCACCAACTGGTGGGGCGGCAGAAAATACCAGCGGTATGATTTCCTTTCCGAAGGAGATTCCCCAAGCTTCTTCCCACTTATGAATACTGGTTTGAGATCCTTAGAGAATCTTATGGCATATGGCAGCTTTGCGGGAAGGTACACGAAAGTAGAGAATCGTCCGAATAAGCTGCAGAACTGGTATCAGACGGCAAAAGACTATGACCCGCTACAGGATAAAACTGTAAGCTCTGACTGGCGCTTTATGGCTGATATCCAGCATCAGTTTGCTACTCGTGCAGACTGGTGTATTACACCAAAATACGAAGATGCAAACCATACACCATCCCTGACAATAGCAGAAGGCCTTGACTTCGAAGCAGCCCCCGGGCAAAAGCTGACCTTCCACGCAAAGACATCGGATCCAGATGGTGATTATGTGGCTGTAAACTGGGAGCATTATTTTGAGGCAGATACTTATCAGGAGCCAGAGGCAAACAAAGGCATTTACATTAAAGGCGCTGAATCTGACACCGCAACTATTACTGTCCCAGAGGACGCAAAAAATGGCGATACGATTGTTCTCAATGTACGCGCTACTGACAATGGTACACACTCTTTGTCTTATTACCAGCAGATTGTCATTACAGTAGCCGGAAGAACAGAACTGGGGAATCTGTCATTAACGTCAGGCCTTGAGGACGATACGATCGTATATGGAGATCCTAAACAAGTATGGGGACGTCCCTCTTATTCAGATTATGCAAAGCAAATAATACTGAAAAACACTGATGAAAAGGGCAATGAAGCCTCCCTTGAGGGCAAGACCTTCACATGGACAAGCAGCGATACGAATATCGCCACAGTAAGCAATACAGGTACCGTAACCCCGGCAGGACAGGACGGCACAGTAAAGATTACTGTAACCGCAAATGATGGAAGTGGAAAATCTGCAGAAATTACGCTGACATTAACCTATGCAGGCACGCCTTCTGCTTCGGAAGCCAGTACAAAGGAAACTGAACAAAAGTCCGCAGATTCCGCAGAAGCAGCACAGCCGGCAGATTCCAAAGACCCGGGTCAGACAACTGCAGAAAAGACTCAGGACAATGACAGCACACAGCCAGCAGAGAGTCCCTCACAGGATGGGACAAATCCAGAGTCTGCCGGTGAGGAACCGATATCTTAAACCTTCCTTAACTGAAAATGAACTAGCCTAAGAACGGTTTGCTACTTCCACAGCAAACCGTTCTTCACTGTCACCTAATACGTCAAGTCCATTACATCCAAATAGCTAATGTCTGTATGTTTCATACCCTTTTTCGAAGCATGGCAATGGTGGATTTTAGTTCTTCAATTTCCCGTTCTTTCTCCGACACCCTCCGCATTTCTTCATCCCTCTCCCGCTTTGCTTTCTCCCTTTCCTGCTCCGCCTTCTCCCTCTCTTCCTCTGCCTTTTCTGCCCTCTTCTCTGCTTTCTTTCTCTCCTGCTTTTCTTCGTCAATCATATACTGGACCGTATTCCGGTCCATAATTCTCAATGCATCCGAAAACATACTGATCGCCTCCTCCGGGTGATACCTGAATTCATTAATCTCCCTATACAGCTCTGCGAACCATGGATAGCTTTCGATCACCTTATAGATATGCTCCACCCTGTCCGACCCGATGAAGTACAGCCATGCCTCCAGTTCGCTCATCTCTGTACACCGTCACTTGATATAACAGTCATTGTATCAGTAACTGCATGTTTCATGCCTTTTTTTGAAGCATGGCAATGGTGGATTTGAGTTCTTCAATTTCCCGTTCTTTCTTATCCAACTCATACTGCTTCTCCGACACCCTTCGAATTTCTTCATCCCTCTCCCGCTCTGCCTTTGCTGCCCTCTTCTCTGCTTTCTTTCTCTCCTGCTTTTCTTCGTCAATCATATACTGGACCGTATTCCGGTCCATAATTCTCAATGCATCCGAAAACATACTGATCGCCTCCTCCGGGTGATACCTGAATTCATTAATCTCCCTATACAGCTCTGCGAACCATGGATAGCTTTCGATCACCTTATAGATATGCTCTACCCTGTCCGACCCGATGAAATACAGCCATGCCTCCAGTTCGCTCATCTCTGTCCCTTTTCTCTTATTATCCATGATATTCAGAAAATTATCAAGTGCTATATAGCAGATTCTCTCCAAATGCCCCGGCTCAATTCCTGTATCATACTCATATTTCCCATGATGGATATAATGTTCCGACATCTTCTTAAGTTCACCGCTGCTGTCTTCTATAATAACAATTGTATATACCTTCTTCATATCACGGTAGGTAAAGCGCTTTCCCTTCATTCCCTTCACTCGCTCGTACTGCCGCATAACCATGTCCGCAGTATAGCAGGATGTCCTCTGTCCCGGGAACAGGTAGCCAATCTTCTGAATCTCCACATCTGCAAGCTCCCCAGTTTCAAATTCCACCAGAATATCCAGAATCATAAGAGAACCCATGTCCGTAATTCTCTGACGCTCATTCGGCAGCATTCTCTTTACTTCTAAAGGATGCCCTAGAATCTCTGTCAGGAATTTTGAGAGCCTCTCCGGATAAATCTCTGCATTAAATATTTTCTTAAAAAACGGATCATAGGTCATCTTTACACCCCGGATCCCCATGCAGAATTCAACGAATCTTTCCTGAAACTCCTTATCGAGTCCCAGAAAGGCATCACGGGTAACCGGATTCCCATGAATCTCCTGAAGTACCTCGCTCTGGGTTCTCACATCATCAAAAATTCCCGGATAGCTCCTCCCCTGTACTGCATTCGCCATACACTATTACTCCCTTCTTCTCCAATATTCCTGCAACAGTCCGCTAATCTGTTGCCATTCGCCTGTAAATCAGCAGGCATGCCGATTCCTTACTCATACGTTCTTAAGATCATAAAAGATCAAAAGACTCTCTCTTCTTCACTGTCGCCGGTATGTTTCTTCGATCTGAAGCATCCGAATTCATGACGCTAAAAAAGCTTAGATTCTTATGGGCAGTCAGAATGCTGCCGCTCTTGAACTTAAAATTTTCTATAATATAATACAAGCCTTAAAACCCGGATCCACTCATTTTCCCACGAAAAATAGCTGCTTCTCGGTGTTTTCGCGTGGAGAGCCATACTATTTCATGAAAGCATGAAACACATAGCCTTTTGACACTTGTATCGTGATATGCGGATAAACAGGATGGAAACAGGATAACATATTTTCAGTATCTGTACAATAGGAAATGCCGGGATTAAGAAAAACTTAAGCTACGGAACCCGGACCGCCTCCTAAATCTGCCTTTGCCGGATCCGGATAATAAAATGTTCCAAGCTCCCCGTTCGCTGTTCCTATGTTCTACTGTGAACCGGATATATTCCTCCCCGGTAAGCTCACACTCTTTGGCATGGAATGCGCTTGCCTGCACCTTGAAAGACTTCACCGTCCAATCCCGGTATCCTGCAAATCTCAAATACCGTTTACCGCCGCAAGCATGGAATTTGCACTTGTAACCGCATAGTTCTTTGCCAACTTCTGCTTATAGGCAATTACAGCCTTTTTTGAAATTGCACCTTCTTCTCCTATAAATTCCATAAACTGACCAACATCACGTAAATTAAAATTTTTATTATATCTGCTTTCATAAAAAAGTACAAGACAATTCCCATATATGATATACTCTAACCATACCAGTATATTATTGGGTTATGCTAGAAGAAATAAAAAGAGAGAAAGCGAGGGATCCTATGAAGTTCTTAAAAAACACAATTATTTTCTTATTATGCACCGCCCTTTGTCTGTGCATACCAGTGACGTCCGAAGCCTCCCAGAGCTCCGTCACCATCTCAGATGGCCAACAGCAGCAGCCCGCCACCGGCTGGCGGACAGTAAAGGGGAAAAGGTATTATTACAATAAGAGAGGCGTGAAAGTAACCGGACTGAAAACCATAGACGGCTCCAGATATTATTTTAACAAACGAGGCGTCATGCAGACAGGTCTGAAAAAAATCAAGAACAAAAGATATTATTTCGACAAAAAAAATGGTTACATGGTTAAAACCGCCCTGTACAAAAATTACATCATCGCATGGAACGGCGTCTGCCATAAGATTCCAAATAAAAAGACCGGCAATAAGACAAAGGACGCACAAAGAGTTGCGAAATTAGTTGCGAAATGTGTATCCAAAAAAGGAAAGGATATCGACCGGGTCGGCCAGGCTGCATTCTATGTATCCGCCTTCTGCCAGAGATGCACTTATACAATGGAAGGATCTGATTACAGCCAGGCATACGGAGTCTTTATCTCCAAAAAATACTCCTGCGCAGGCGCCACCCGCGCATTGGGAATGGTTTTGGGGTATATGGGGTATAAATGGAAGCATGCCAACGCAAACCAGTATACCCACCAGTGGTGCATCCTTAAAATGGATGGCAAAAAAGGCTATGCCGACGGACAGGTCGGATGGGTCGGATACGGAAAGCATCCGTAATGGGGACAGTTGGGGACGGGGCATTTATCAATATTCAATTCTTCAACTATTAATAAAGCAGACAAGCACATAGCTTGCCTGCCCCGCCAATGGTGCCAGAACGGGTATTTAATGATAACCGGGGTATTATGTTCTTTGCGCACCATGTTGATTTACAATTCCAGGCTATTGGGATTTAAAAGAAAATCCATGATTCCCATCACCACAATTCCTTCCTCATTCCGCCATAATTTGATTCTGTCCTTAACGACAATGATTTTTTTGAAAGAATCGCCAATATGCACCAACGATTTCTTTTCCTGAACCATTTTTTCTCTATCCGGAATTGCAAATGCAGACTGGATATAATATCTCTGGCTACCGCGGTTGCAGACAAAATCCACTTCCAGCCGTTTGCGTACAAGCTTCCCTTTTCCATCGCGTTCAGAGTGTTCTATAATACCGACATCCACCTGGAAACCCCTGACCAGCAATTCGTTGTAGATGATGTTCTCCATAATATGGTTTTCTTCCTGTTGCCTGAAATTAAGCCTGGCATTACGCAGCCCCACATCAGTGAAATAATATTTAAAGGGGGAAGCAATGTACTTTTTCCCTTTAATATCGTACCGCTGTGCTTTGCTGATAAAAAAAGCATCCTCCAGATAATTGATATAAAGGCCAATTGTTTTATCGCTGACACCTATTCCATTGCTGCTAAAGGTATTTGCCAGTTTTGTCGGATTCGTCAGAGATCCTACCGCCGATGCAAGGACGTTGACCAGATCTGACATAGCATTGTCTCCACGCAGTTTGTTACGTTCTTCGATATCCTTTAGATACAATTCGCTGCACAAGTCATTCAGATACTTTGCCTTTAATTCCTCCGTCTGCCTGCTGAGTATCAGCGGCAGCCCTCCATATGTGTAATAGTCTAGCCATGCATCGTATTTATCCCCGGAATATGCCGAAACATATTCCGAAAAGGACAGCGGATATACCCGGACTTCGTCACCACGCCCACGAAATTCTGTCAGCACATCAGAAGAAAGAAATTTTGAATTACTTCCTGTTACATAAATATCCAGATTTTCCTTTCGGTTTAAACCATTGAGTACTGATTCAAATCCTTTACACATCTGGACTTCATCCAAAAAGACATACCACATGCTCTCATCAGTTATATGCTTTTTCACATAACTGTTTAACTGTTTGCTGTCACGCAAGTCTTCATAATCCTCGTCATCTAATGGAATCCGGATAATCCTGGATGCATCTACGCCGGAATCCAGCAGATATTGATAATATAGCCTGAACAAAAGATAAGATTTCCCACATCTTCGAATACCGGTAACTACCTTGATCAAGCCATTTTCGCGACGCTCAATCAGCCTTTTTAAATATATTTCCCGCTTAATAACTTCCATTTCCCCCTCCTTACTTCGAACTTCTGTGAAATGTTGCATTTTCCCGTAGTTTTATTGTAGCAGATTTTAATTACGAAATCAATATACTACATATATTATACGCCGGAATCTAAATAAAATATGCATTTTCCCGTAGTAAAGTTTTGGCTGATCAGAAGCCGGATTGATTGGCTTGACTTATAAATGCTTAAGTACCTCACTTTCTCCTTAACCATCTCATATAACGCCGGATAGACCGGCTTCGGGGCATCCACATACAGGTTATAGTAGATATGCCTGCTCCACCATGCCCAGTATTCCTCCAGAGCAGGGAAGTCCTGTGGAGATAATACAGATCGACCGTATCAGTCTGGAGCCGTTTCATGGAACTTTCAAGATGCCTGCGGACAGCTTTGTAGACGCTTCCGCCAATGCCAGGCTCCATGCGGTTTAAAAACAGTTTCGTGGCAAGCACCACATTTCCCCGCACATCTCTTAACGCCTTGCCAACAATGCGCTCATTATGCCCTGTCCCGGAGAGGTTCGGGCTGTAGACTTCCGCCGTGTCAAAAAAAGTGCAGCCATGCGCATAGGCATTCCGAATTGCCTCTACTTTTCTTTTAAGATACTGATTATTCCAATGCTTGGGAGCCACCCAAAATCAGTCATCATTTTAGAGCATCTTCTGCACATACCATTCCCTGCCGTCAAACGGTTCTCCTTCCTCCAGGTCGGAATAATCCCAGATACGATGGTACTTTTGCGACTTCTGATAAATTTGGGACGGGGTATTTTTAAAAATACCCCGTCCCAAATTTATGTTTATGCCAGAACCCATTCTGGCCATATCCATTGTTGTTTTGTGTATGACCATAACCTCTTATACCTCTTCCCATTTTTGATTTTATATTTATACCCTGTTTTTTCTGCAAACGGTTCAGCTGAGCCTCCAAAGGCACTTTCGCATGTATAATTATTAGGACTATCACAAGCCAGGGCGCAGCAACCAGATGCAATTGATAAACTGAATAGACAAAACAATACCAGCAAACTCTTCTGTAAATTCTTCATATGATATATTTCCCTCCTATTCATATATTACAATGTCATTCATTTTGTATCCTGTCTGTTATCTATTAGATTCAGACGCCTCCCTTCTTCCTCAGTATATATTTTCAGATTTCCATACTCTTCTTTGTACTCAGCTAACCCCTCAACGCTATAAAGAAAACCTAGATATTCATGTTTCGGACTGTAGATGTTAAACCTTCCCCCTTCTTCCACAATATAAGTTCCCGGTAAAATTGTACCCTCAATGATCCCCTCTTCATAATCCTCTTCCGAAGGCTCACCGTATGGCTGAAATACAAATGCATAAGAAAACAAAAACGCAAACAGCAGTCCCACGACAGCGAACTTGTCCCTGTTCTTTTTTTTGCAGTAATTCTTATTCAAAATCATATGAAAGCGCTGCTCCATTCTATCCGAATCACCCGGCTCAACCATATTACATGTCGTAGCAGATGGTTTTCTATGCGTACCCGAATCCTTTAGCACATTAAGAATCGTCTGGAGATATTCCGCTTTCTGCTCTCTGTCCAGTTCATTACATACCTTCTGGTCAGAGTGCATCTCAAGCGCGTAAGATATTTCGCAAAAAAATCGCTTTATTAACGGGCTCCACCACAAAAACGCCTGCAGTCCTCCGGTAAGAAGCTTTATAAATACATGCCCATACTGATAATGCATGTACTCGTGAAAAAATATATAATGTAACTCTTCATCTGTAAAATCTGTATGAGGAAGAACGATTACCGGTTTCCAGATTCCGACAATAGACGGTGACTTGACCGCCGGATGGACCGCTATTTTGATATCCGATGGCAATAGCTTCCTGCTGAAAACTTTTCGTAATCCCTGGTTATTCTGTCTGTATGCTCCGATTGCAGAAAGTATTCGGTAAAGACGGCTATCCTCTGTCTCCGGCAATAATGCCAGTGCTCTTTTCAAATGATAATATCGCAGTATATGTACAACTATCGTAACCGCAGCAGTACCCAGCCATATAAACAAAATCACAGAATATACAGGTACCGCCCGAAAATTCACGCGGAACAACGTATAGTTTAAAAACGACTGGACAATCGGTAAAATCTTAACTGAGTTTACAGTATATGTGTATGGCAGTTCGACCGGCATCAAAACCCGTAAGATACAAAATAGCAACAAGTAAAATAATAGATAAAACGAAAAATTATTTCTATATCTGCGAACAAGAAAAACTGTACCCACAAATATATTACCCCAGATAACAGCCATTACAAATGAATAGTAAGAAAGTATCATCAAATATCATCCTCCCGGTATTGCTCCAGTAATTTTTCCAGCGCATCTATAATCTCCTCCTTTGAACTCCTCGTATTCCCCAGAAAAGATGAAAGCACAGAAAAGCAGTTCCGGTCACTTCCCTGATAAAATCGTTCAAATTGCATAGAAGCATACTCATTTGCAGAAAGCGCAGGCCTGAAAACTCTTCCATAAGATTTGCCCAGCTTAATAACAGAGTCAACTACAATAGCACCTTTCTTTTCTAAACTACGCATAATATTCTGTATGGAAGAACTTGGCCAGCTTCTGTCTGGAATTCCCTCCGCGATTTCCATAGCACTTAATGCCTTGTCAGAATTCCAAAGCACCTTCATAGCCTCTTCCTCCTTACTACTAAGAGAAAAGTATTTTAGCTCCTTCTTCTTTTTCATCACCGCTTTCGCCTCCCCTTTAGCCTTCATAATATTTTAAAATAATTCAACGATATTTTTTACTGGATATACAGATAAAACTAAAGAAAACTTTCTCCTGTCCACCTTATGAAATTCATCCCCCGCGAATTGGGATTCATATAGATAAAATGGCATCATCATACTCCTTTGTTCTTTAGGTTTTAACTGAATATTTGTTTTTTCCACCCCATTAAGTGCACAATATGCTCCCAGATCCATTCCATTTGACCACGCACCTGCCTGTGCCATAAATCTGACTAAGCTTGTTGTCTGTTCTGTACTACTTGTATTCTTTATATTTATCTGGACCAGAAGCACCTTTCTTTCAGTCTGGGGCATAGAAGTCTCATCTTCATTGATCATTTCATCCTTATGATCAGAGAGCAGTTCCAGCATTTCTTCCATAGATACAAGATTACTACTGGAAACACTGATTTCAATGTCTCCACCTTTTATTTTATCCTTTTCTTTGTAAACAACAACACCTGGATCAGGATATCTTTCATTCAACGAGACAAATCTCCATATGGAACTGCCCACTATCAGAATGGACAAAATAACTATCATTCGTTTTCTATGATATGCCTTCATAACATGTTCCTTCTTTACGTATTTTTTGTTCCATAATTTTCCCATTTTCCATTACAAAAATTTCATCAGCAATTAATTCCAGCTCCTCTTTATCATGGCATGCCACTATGATAGCCGCCTCTTTTTCTTTTGCTTCTCCCAGTAAATTTTTTAGCATTTCGACCCCCTCTGTATCCAATGCATTAAATGGCTCATCCAGCAAAATAATATCCGGCTCCTCCATAAATGCACAGGCTATTCCAAGTCTTTGCTTCATACCCAGCGAATATTTCCGGAAGGGCTTCTTTTCCCCTGGATCCAGACCAACGCGTTCCATCATAAGGCAGATGTCCTTTCTATCTATCCTCCCTTTTATGTCCGCAAGTATTTGTAAATTTTTAAGTCCTGAATAATAGGGCACAAACGCCGGATTTTCGATTAAGCATCCCACACTTTCCGGAAATGCAGATTCCTTTCCCAGACGTTTCCCATCTATTTCCACATATCCGCTATTTGGTTTTATCAATCCACAAACCGCACGCATTAGCATCGTCTTTCCCGAACCGTTCTTCCCCTGCAAGCCATAAACCTTTCCTTTGCTTAACTTTAAGTTAATATCTGTCAAAACCGCATTTCCATTTAATTCCTTATTCAGATTTTTTAGAATAATCATCTTTTTCTCCTACTACTTATACGTTTTTCCTGTCCCGAAATAAATTATTCACGACAATTCTCCTTATACTCATGGATGATGAAATCTGCTGTGAGTATCGCGCCAGCCACTGCCGCAAAGCGGCATAGTTCCGCATGATACTGTACGCTGCCGCTCAGTATATATCATGTCTTCTAAAATAAATATATCCGCCAAAAACAGCCGCACACATTACAATAATATTTGTTATTACAATCCCACTAAGCGTGTTTCCTCCTGGCATTGCAAACTCACTTCTTAAAATCATAGAATTCGCCCCCATAAAACAGGAATGATTATAATAAACCGAGATAACAATATAAGACAAAAGTAGCAAAAAGCTATAAACCGGACTTAAGACAAAGCTGCCAGTAAGCTGCAATAAGGATAATGCAATAGACGACATAAGCGGAATGCATATGCAGATTAACCACAATTGCTCATGCGTAATTAACGAAACATCCAATTCATTCATTACCATATTCCACTCCTGATCCGCTATAAATGATATCTTTCCCGTCAGCATACAGGCTCCCAAAATGATCAAAATACCAACAGCATAGTAAAGCACCACACTGGCGGCTGCCCATATGCATTTGGAAAACCACCATAACGCTCTGCTCTTAGCCCTTATTATTGTCTGTATCCCATACTTTTCAAGGTTAACCACAGGATAATCATAGATAATCAAGGCCATGGACACCTGCACTATCATCCATAATATTGGAACCTCAAACTGCTGTCCCGGAACAGGAGTATAGTTTTTAATTCCCTTAAACAGATAAATAAAATATTCAAAAAAAGAGGGCTCTGTCGAAAATAACACACTCCTCTCCTGCACAATCATCACCACACCAAAAAAGGGCACGGTGCCTGCCAGGAACTTCCACATATTGGCACGAAGTCCTTGACACAAGTCGTACTTTATAATACCTCTTCTTGTACTACTCCACATTTATATAGTCCTTTCTATCCGCCAATACGCCACAGAGTTCTATAAAAACCACAAGAATCATTATTGTTTGTAATATCCGGAAGTCTCTGTTAACCCACCGCTCATATCCTGCCCCTGCACGGCCAAGAATGACAGGAAATCTCATAAAATAATTTTCAATGAGGCACATAATATATACAGCCAGAAAAGCCATCACCCTTTTCCTGAATATCAATCTGAAAAAAATAAAACAAACTTCAAGTAATTCCATATAAAGAAATAAACTGCACCAGAATACAAATACAATAAAAGGAAATGAAACTTCGTCAGACGCCATCCCATTATTCATATATACAAACAGACTCCTGCCTCCGCACAAATCTACCCATCCTTTTGCATCTGCTTTTCCTATATATACAATAAATACTGTAAGACTCAAAGACAGTAATGCAAAAAAACTTGCATGATACAAAATCTGTGTCCTGGACATCACTCTTACGCTCTTATACCGGATGATCCGGTTAACCATATAATTATGCTGATTTAGTCTCATCACAAGCACCAGGACAACCGGTGTAAGTAATATACATCTAAAAAAAGGCATCCAGCACAGCATGAAATTATCTGCCACTGTTAAATCGCACATTCCACCGTAATCTCTCACCATGCTTTTCCAATATATAAAAGCAGCGATGCACAGACTTCCGGATGACACAAAAAAATCCATGACATGGGTACTGTATAAATGATACAATCCTTTTTTCATTCTATACATATAAATCATATTTTTTTCCTTCGCGAAATAAGAATATCCTGCATATTAACAAACCGAGTATATAGAATATCACAATAAATGAAAACACCGCACCTGCCGGTTGATCCGGCCGCAGGAAAAGTTCCGGGGAGTACTTATAATATTCTGTATAGCCAAGGACAAAATTCACCAGTGTATACACAATAAATGGGATTACAAGTGACACGAACCTATTTCTCACATAAAATGATGAAATCATTCCAAATAAAGAAAATAACCCTGCATAAGAAAAAATAATCACAAAATATCCCACAAGATATACATAGGGATGTGTATAAAATATTCCGCTCCACATGCTATGTTCAAAAATAGGAAAGGTTCTTGAACTGGCCTCTGGAATAACAGAAGGTATTGCCATCATGGTAACATATAAATTTACTATAAGAGGAAGAACAACCGCACATCCGCCCGAAAGATAAACAGCAATACTCTTAGAAAAAAGATAAGCATTTCTATTTACTCTTGTTAAAATATGCGCCTGATATCCACTCTCCCGCTCAATAAAACAACTATCGGAAAACGGAAGACAGGAAATAACAGGCAGTATAATAAAGTAAAGAGTAAGCTGATATGTATGTCCTGACGCTCCGATCCATGTATTAAAAACGGAGATCGGATATTCTCCTTTCCCCAATAAATAATACTCAACCTTCTCCATTGCAGGTATTACCCAGGTAAAAATCTGCGAGCCTGCGATAAGAAGCCCCACAAGAATGCTATACAAAAATCTGACATTACAAAAAGCTCTCTTCAGCTCAATTCTAATCATCTGATTCATCTTATTATCTAATTTTAAAAGCTTTAAGTTCATCGCTGCTGCCTTCTCCATAAAGATTGATACTATATAATAAGTTATCCTGTTCTAAAAGATGATCCGGAACAATATAGACCAGTAATACTTCCTTTTCTTCTCCCTCGCTAAAACTACATCTGTAATAGTCTTTCTTTTTCTCCGGGTTCTCATAGCCGCTCCTGTACCTTAGTTCCTCAGACATGTCTATTACATCATTCTCTTCATTAATGACAACAAAATCACCAGCACTCAGATATACTTCCTGTTCCTTTCCGGTCTCATTTCGAATCACCAGCCCCGTATAAATATAGGTAAAACCATCTTTTAATCTTCCCTTCTCATCAATTTCGTCATCGAAATATAAGACATCATCACAAGAAATACCTGCCTTAAGTTCTTTACTAAATTCTGTATTTTTATATTCAAAGACTATATGATCGATCTCAATAGGGCTATTTATATCATAAATATTCGCGTTATTAATTTTATAGGCATATTCTTTCTTTTCCGGTTCATCATCATCTAAATTTCCGTTCGCCATTCCTCCACTGCCGCTCTCTTGTATTTCTATCTCTTCTGCAGAATCTACAGTGAAGTCTAAAGTGTTCTCTTCTGGTTTAATCTTCTTTTCTTTCTCACTGCACCCTGCAGTCATTAAAATGCAAAAGATGACTGCAAAAAATACTGATATCTTCATACTCTTCCTTTCACGACTCCAGTATCCTGTTGCCACAAATTTTATTTTTAATAGCACCTTTGTTATTGTAATAATATAGCACATTATATTTCAATACGTCAATATATTATATTTGTATTTTATTTTTTAATATCATAATTTTTATTACTTGATAATATAAATAAAAACATCTATCAAGCCTATTCAATGTTTCTTTCAACTCATTCCCCATCCGCCTGAATTTTCTTCATCCCTCTCAGATTTCCCTAACAAAAATAGCGGGGAAATTCCCCGCCGTTCGGTGGACCAGGGTCTTTCGACCAGCCCAATCAGTGATACCACTGACTTATTTATACGTTAATCTTTCAAATCCCGATGCTTTATAAATCCCCCCATACCCCGATTTCTCCAGGATATTACTTCCTTTCTTTGTATGGCTTACCAGAAAGACCTTTTTTGATCGGACTTTTAAGGTCACATTATTATATATTTTGTCTAAACCGGAAGTTTTGACTACATTAATATGTATCAAGCCATTATTTCTATAATAAATTGATTTTACCTTATAGCCCAGATTATTAATCTGCCGTAATATTTTTTCTGAGCCTTTGTATTTTTTCAATTTCTTTGTTGTAATTTTTTTCGCTTTGTATTCTTTAAATGCCTTTCCGGTCCATTTTAAATAGTATGCTTTATAGGTATGCCCCGCCATAGTGCCTCCCGAACGCATTGCATCGAATGCACTTGGGTGTACTGCAAAGTTTTTTCCTGAAATCTGTGCTAAGCCTTCGCCAGCATGTTTCACCTCGTATACTTTTCCTGCCTTTACATAATAGCACTTGGAAAAGGAACCGCTGCCAAACGCTCCGCACTCTGCAATAAACAACTTCTGTTTCCTGCTTACTTTACATATACTTTTTCTCTGGGAGTCGTAAACCGCGACCCTGTCATTCATCACGCATTTCACCTGTTTTGAACCAGCATACCAGATTTGATTCGGTCCTTCCTTTGGACCTGTTATGGCAAACAGTTCCTTCCTGCCATCTCCATCAAAATCTGCATAATATTCCTTTGCTATGACGTTATTTGTCTGGGACTGAATCTTATTTATCAGAGAATCTTTCGTTGCTGCCTCTGCCTCAGTGGAATTATCAATGAATGCCATACAGGCTCCCAAAAAAAGGATTAATAAATATTTTGTTACCTTTTTCATTTCCATGCTCCTTTACAATTGGGGACGGGGTATTTTTAAAAATACCCCGTCCCCAATTTTTCTCATCTCTCATTCTTCTCAAATAAACCTATTGATAAACTATTCCTGAACGTACGGCATCAGCGCGATATGGCGTGCTCTCTTGATTGCCACTGTAAGCGCTCTCTGATGCTTTGCACAGTTGCCTGTAATTCTTCTGGGAAGGATCTTACCTCTCTCAGAGATATACTTTCTCAGCTTTGCTACATCCTTGTAATCAATCTCATTATTCTCCTTGCCGCAGAATACACACACTTTTTTTCTTCTGCGTCCGCCGCCTCTTCTCTTGAAGCCGCCTTCCGGACGACTGCCTTTATCAAAAGCCATCTTGCTTTACCTCCTTTTCATCGCAGCAGCCAGAGTATCTTCACTGCTGCCCTTCATCATAATAATGAAACGTTAGTATAACCTATACTAATTAAACGGAAGCTCCTCATCAATTCCATCCGGAATATTCATGAAGCCGTCTCCCATATCAGAGGCCGGTGCTGCCGGTGCAGGCGCTGGTGCCGGTGCTGACTGGTAACGTCCCGCGTTACTGTCGCTTACCGCCTTGCTCTCTGCAAATTCCTGATCCTCCACCACAACATCTGTGGTATACACCTTCACGCCGTCCCGGTTCGTATAGCTTCCCGTCTGAATGCGCCCGGTCACAATAACCTTCAGTCCCTGACGGAAATACTTCTCTGCAAACTCCGCACTTCTTCCAAAAGCCACACAGCCGATAAAGTCTGCGGTCTGGTCGTCATTATTACGCTTGAATCTGCGGTCAACAGCAAGAGTATATCTTGCAACAGCGGTGGATGTCTCACCCTGTGAATAGCGGATATCAGGATCCCTCGTCAAACGTCCCATTAATATTACTTTATTCATATAATTACCTCTCTGCTTCCTGCTTATGCTTCCTGTCTAACGCATAAATATCTGATGACGCCTTCCATGATGCGGATTCTCTGTTCAATCTCGCCTGGAGTCTCTGCATCAGCTTCGAAGTGGATGAAATAATAATAGCCTTCTTTCATCTTCTGAATTTCGTAAGCAAGTCTCTTCTTACCCCATTCATCGACATCTGAGATCTGGCCGCCGAAACGCTCAATTAATGCTTTTACCTTTTCGATTACCTGTGCTCTCTCGTCGTCTTCGATTTTTGCATTGACAACAACAGCTAATTCATATTTGTTCATGTTGCCTCTTGCACCTCCTTCTGGTCTTTTGGCCCCCGTATCTCCCCGGGAGCAAGGACATCCGGAGAACACTTCCTCTCTCCGGAAAATCATGTATCACGAATTAATATGATACCATACTCTGGCATTTCTTTCAAGCTTTTTTCCGTAAATCCTTTGTGTTTTTCTCCACCAGTCTGCGGGGCGTCATGATCTGATGCCCGCACCCCATACATTTCAGCCGGAAGTCTGCACCGACCCGCAGGATTTCCCACTCCCGGCTTCCGCATGGATGAGGCTTCTTCAGGGTTACAATATCCCCGACCTCGTAGATCCGTCTGTCCATTTTTTTACTCCTCCTCCAGCTTTATGCGTTCTTCTAACACACCGCGCACCACATAGCGGTGATTATCATCCGCACTGGTACAGGTAGACAAGGTTACGATCAGATCATCCTTATCCACCTCAACGCCCGTGTCGTATTCTGCCGTAGACTTCGTCATTTTCAGAAAACTCTCGAACTCCTCCTCAGAGAAGAATTTTGTCTTATAAGTATCCGACATATCCTCTACAACACAAGTGGAAAAGATACGGTACGTCCTTTTATCCCCGTCAGGGGTGTAGATATAAAAACATGGATATTTCTTATAAAACTTCGGATCTGTATAATCTTCCAGGTGCCAGAACATGGAGCGGTCATTCATACGGTGGCCGTATATCACAGAGTTCTGGTCCATAAAATTCCCCCTGTTTTCCGCCGCCAGAAAGATGGCGCCGAGAGTATTTTCATTTGCAGAAAATGTTTTATGGAGATATTCCTGATTATCTTTTCCCTGGACAACCGGATAATTAATCTCAGACGGCTTCGGATGAAAACGAATCCAGGCAACCGTATCCGGGTTCACCTTAAGGAGCTTCTTGAAATTCACCTTGAACTCCTTCTTAGGCTTCCCGTCCTCTCCCTCTTCTCCGCCTTCAATCGCCATATCCCTGATCTTGCTGTACTCTGCACGGCCCGTGGCATAGCCCTTTCCATATTTAATCAGATTAAATGCAGATACACCGAAAACCACCAGCGCAATCACCAGAATAATCGTTGACAGGATGCCTCCCTTTTTCTTTTTTCTGCGTTTCTTTTCTGGTTTATTCTCTGTCCCATTCTCACTCACAGGCTTTCTCCTCCTTTTTTCATAAATATCGGGAATTTCTACTCCACTGCTTTCTCCATTGTATCAAAATTATATCATTTCCTCAATTATTTTATACTTTTTTAATTCGTAGTTTATTGACTTTGCGGGCTGACAGCGTATGATGATAGTTATACTAAGCATAACAGGATGTGCACAGCCGCATACGGAATTATGCCGTGTGAGTATAACGGATGGTCTGAATGCCTGCCACCGGAAAGTAGGAGAGTGATTATTTTATGAAGGAAAGATTTATGCGTTTTATGTACGGAAGATATGGGATTGATTCCCTTGGAAAGTGTGTACTTGGCATCGGGATTGCGGCGGCAGTAGTCTCCTGGTTTACGACAGCCAGAATTTTCCCTGTTCTCTCATGGGCATGCCTCATCTATACGTATTTCCGCATGTTTTCCAGGAATGTCTATAAGCGTTCCGCAGAAAACCGCGTCTATCTGGAGAAAACCTACAAGCTGCGCTGTTTTTTTGCACGGCAGAAAAATATGCTCGCCCAGCGAAAGACACACCACATCTACAGATGCCCCTCCTGCCGGCAGAAGATCCGCATCCCCAGGGGAAAAGGACGTATTGAAATCCGCTGTCCGAAGTGCAGTACAACATTTATTAAAAAGAGCTAGGAGCGCACCATGTTTGGATATATTGCAATTAACAAGGCTGAGATGAAGTTCAAGGACTACGATCTGTATCACTCGTACTATTGTGGTCTTTGTAAATGCTTAAAAGAGAATTACGGAAGACGGGGGCAGATGACGCTGACTTACGACATGACCTTTCTGATCGTTCTGCTCACCGGACTGTACGAGCCGGAAACTGATGTTGAGACAGTCAGCTGTATTGCCCACCCTTTTGAAAAGCATACTGCAAGGACGAATCTCTATACCGATTATGCCGCGGCCATGAATCTTATATTTTCTTATTATAAATGTAAAGACGACTGGGACGATGAGCACAAAAGAAAAAGCTACATGGCGGCAAAAATGTTAAAGTCAAAGGTAGCTGACATTTCCAGGAAATACCCTGACAAGATCGCACACATTTCTTCTGACTTGCAAAAACTCTCATATTATGAGAAACTAGGAGAGACAGACCTGGATAAGATGGCTGGCTTTTTCGGCGGTATCATGGCGGAAATATTTGCATACCGCAAAGATGAATGGGAGCTTTCCCTGCGCCGGATCGGATTTTTCCTTGGGAAATTCATTTATCTGATGGATGCTTATGAGGATGTGGAGGAGGACATAAAGTCCCAGTGCTACAACCCTCTTAAGGAAGCTTTCCAGAAGGAGGAGGACTTTGCAGGAAGCTGCAGGCAGATTCTGACACTGATGATGGCAGAATGTTCCCGCGAATTTGAGAAGCTCCCCATACTGCTCCACGCCGACATCCTGCGCAACATCCTATATTCCGGCGTCTGGTGCAGATACACAGCCGTCACAGAAAAACGGAAGAATATGACGACTCATAATATAGAAGCGCACACGGACAGCGCATTACATGAGAACATGAATCAGGAGAACAGATCACTATGACAGACCCTTACAGCGTCCTTGGCATACCGAGGAATGCCTCGGACGAAGAGATCAAAAAAGCATACAGGAGCTTAAGCCGGAAATACCATCCGGACGCAAATATCAACAATCCTGACAAGGACAAGGCAGAGGCCAGATTCAAAGATGTACAGCAGGCCTACCAGCAGATCATGCGTGAAAAAGAGTACGGCTCTTCCGGCTACGGCCAGGGAAGCCAGGGACAAGGCGGTTACCGGCAGGGCGGATTCGGTCAGAGTGATTATGATGACTTCGGCGGTTTCGGCGGCTTTGGCAGCTACGGCCCCTTCCGGGGCTTTCACGCCGAATACCGGCAGGCAGGCCCCGGAGGCACAGAAAATGAAGAAGACCTTCACATGAGGGCCGCCGCTAATTTCATTAACAGCGGACACTATCAAGAAGCTCTCAATCTCCTGAACGGAATCACCGGCCGCAGCGCAAGATGGTACTATTACAGCGCCATAGCCAATTCCGGCGCCGGCAACAACGTCATGGCACTGCAGCACGCCAGAGAAGCACTCCGGCTGGAGCCAGGCAATTACCAGTACCAGTCCCTCGTAAGCCAGCTCGAAAGCGGCGGAACCTGGTACCAGCAGCGCCAGGGACCCTATCAGACCACATTTGTGGGCGGAAGCAACCTCTGCGCAAAACTGTGCATCGCCAACCTCATATGCAACCTCTGCTGCGGAGGCGGCGGATTATGCTGCGGGGGCGGCGGAATGCCGGGAGGGTACATATAGTTGGGGACGGGGCAAATTTAAAAATGCCCCGTCCCAGATTGAAAACAGGGTGTCCCCGGGACAGGGTAAAATGAATTGGGGACGGGGCAAATTTAAAAATGCCCCGTCCCCAATTCATTTTATTTCAGCCGGAATTTTGACACCAGCCCTCTTAACATATTTGCCTGCCCGGACAGCTCTTCGCTTGCTGCCGCGCTCTTTTCTGCTGTTGACATATTGGACTGCACCACGTCTGAGATCTGATTGATCCCCCGGATCACCTCTTCTGTTGCCGCCGCCTGTTTTGCGGAATATTCTGCAATGCCTTCGATCAGCTTGTTCACCTCGTCTGCATTTTCTACCACAGCCATCATGGAATCTGCGGTCTCCTTCGCCAGGCCTGATCCCTCTTCTACGGCCTCCACTGTCTGATCAATCAGCGCAGTGGTATCCTTTGCTGCTTCTGAGGATTTGCTTGCAAGATTACGTACCTCGTCTGCTACTACGGCAAAGCCCTTTCCTGCTTCACCGGCCCTTGCTGCTTCTACAGCCGCATTAAGTGCCAGAATATTTGTCTGGAATGCGATGTCTTCTATGGTCTTGATTATGTTATGTATCTCTGTTGACTTCGCACTGATCTTCTGTATCGCTGCATTCATATGCTGCATTTTTTCGTTGCTGTCCAGAATGTTGCTGCCAACCTTCTGGGAAATCTCGCTCGCCTTCTTTGCTCCCTGTGCGGTCTTCTGAATTCCGTCAGATACCTCGCTGATGTGTGTTGCAAGATTCTCCACTGCCTCTGACTGCTGCGCCGATCCAATTGAAAGTGTCTGCGCGCCTTCCGAAACATATCCTGCGCCCTCCGCCACCTGGCTGGCTGCTGTATTAATCTGCCCCATCGTCTCGTTGAAGGCTCTTGAGATTCCCTCAAGCGACTCTTTAATTTTCATAAATTCGCCAACATAATCATGGGAAAGGGTAAATGCCAGATCGCCTCTTGCAATATCCTGGAGCTTTTCCGAGATCTCGTCAATATAATCCACGTAATCCCGCAGCCGCACAACCGTTTTTCCAAAATTATCTGACAGCTCTCCCAATTCATCCTTGGAATGATAATTAATCTTCTGGTTCAGATCTCCTTCTGCAATTCTCCCTGCTACATAGTTCAGTTCTGTTACTGGTTTGCCAATAATTCTTCTTACAAGGAGGATGATAAGAACCACTGCTACCAGGATTGATACTACTGCCACAGATGCCATCATGCCAGTCAGCATCTTCAGATCCCCAAGCACCTCTGACTTCGATACATATGCGACTGCTGTCCAGTCACTGTCCGGAACCTGGGCCACCTGTATGTATACATTATCATCATAAACAGACAATCCCGATGTACCATTTTTTATCTGGGCCGCGGCATATTCATACATATCCCCGCTAAACTCGCTGAGAGCTCTGCCCGTCATCTCCGGGTCTCTGTGCCCAATAATCGTATCTGTCCGGGTATCCACAAGGAAAATCCCTCCGGTCTTCTCCAGCCTGATATCTCCCACAATATCAGAAATGGAATTAAGATACACATCTGCAGCTGCGACGCCGCGTACGGCTCCCCTCTCATTTCTCAGCATTCCGGAAGCACCTACCACATAGGACTGGCTGTCCTCATCAAAATACACATCTCCGAGAATGAAATCCTCTGACTGGATTCCGTCCTGATACCAGGATTTTTCCAACGCATTGAAATCAGGGCCTGGTACGAATGTTGCATGATATAAGGAACCATTTTTCAGCGCTACATAAAGTCCGGCCGGATACGCATCATTCTGATCCACTGTATGCTTAATATACTCTGTCATCTCTGAGATATCCATATTCTCGTATTCAATCGTATCCCGCTGCATCGTAAGCATCGTAAGCGTCTTATTCATCCACGCGCTCGTCTCCTGGATAGCCTTATCCGTCGTCTCTCTGAGAAGGCCCTCGCTTTTGGTAAGAAGCGCATCCGAAACACGGTTATACACCAAAAGCAGAAGTACAGCAACCATAATAATAATCGTCACTATAATCGCGCTTACCAGCTTTTTCGTAATTCCCCTCTTTTTCATTCTCATTCTAGAAACAGCTTTTTCATTATTTCCCTCTTTCGTTTCCATCAGTTCATCTCCTTAACTTGTTATGTAATCAAATTATAACTGAAATATGTTAAAAAGACAACAAAAAATCAATTGGGGACGGGGTAAAATTAAAAATGCCCCGTCCCCAATACTGATAGCAGAAGTCCCATGTAAAAGTACGTAATTAGAAGAAATGCTCCTCCATTTGAGAAAAACGGCATAAACACCGCGCCAAGAGGAAGAATGCCAAAATTCATTCCCATATACATCACTGTCTCAATGCTTAGGTATAGTACGCATCCAAGTCCGACCATTTGTCCGAATTCATTTCTCTGTTGTCTTACTTTGCCGAATAGGAAAATCCAGAATCCGGTTACCAGTACCGTCAGCAGCAGTCCTTTCCATGTGCCCAGATATTCAAACAGGTAGAGCCACAGATAGGAACTTTTAATCTCTTCCATCCAGTTGGAAGTGAGGTAGATTCCTTCCTTTTTTACATCTTCGGCTGATTCCCTTACGGATTGAAGGAAATAGCTGCCCTCGTATTTCCCCGGGAACAGCCAGGCGGCAAGCCTTTCGGCCTGGTACTCTGCCAGGATTCTTCCTCCTGAAATGAATGCAACCGCTGCAAGCATCAACAGAACCATGATAATGGAGAAACCCCATAGCCGGAGATATAATGTCAGGCGTTTTTCCCCGAACCATTTCCTCCAGACTGCTGCATGCAGAAGGATCATCCCTGCTGCCCCAATGATGAAGATGCAGGAAATCATACGGTAATGGGATAGTATTGCCATCGGAATACACAGGCAGAGAATGCTCTTTATAATCCCCTTAATCCCCTGGCCGCGGAAATGATACAGCATTCCGGCATAAAAAGGAATGATCAGACAGGATGCATGGGTCAGGTAGAACGGCCTTCCGTTTATAAGAGGACTTTGTACAGCGCATAAAATGAGAAGTCCATTTACAGCAATCCAAAGTGCAACTGCGTATTTGCCCAGAAGTGTGTAGTCTGCCCAGCAAATGCATAGCATAAGCACTATCCCTGCCGCCATAGCTGCCAGGTGCTTTCCCATCCCGTCCGCAGACAGAAGCAGACTGCCCAAAGAGCCGGCTTCACAGGCTGTCATGGTAACCGTCATCTGGAGGAGCAGTCCAAGAATACTGATAAGAAGGATTCCTGTCAGCACGCTCCACTTCATCCTGGGTCTGTGTATACGGTCAAGCGCCACCCCTGCCTCTACCGGGTCGCCCATCTCCCGGACTGCTGCTTCCTCTGCCTCCGCGTCAGTCATTCCTTCTGCCATAAAGTCCATCTTCTGATCCTCAATATGCTCCTCTATCTCCTTTGCAATAAATGGGCGGGCACGCTTTGTACGAATCTGTTCTGTCAGGATCTCCAAAAACTCATGCCTCTCCATAGCATACACCCCCCATTACACTGGAAACGGCTTTCATGTATACCTTCCACTCATCTTCTTTCTCCCTTAGCTGCTTTTTCCCGGCTTTTGTCAGAGAATAATACTTTCGTGTCTTTCCTGATGCCTCTCGTTCATAGGATGCCACATAGCCCTTCGCCTCCATAGTGTGCAGAAGCGGATACAATGTCCCGGCCTTTAGTTCAAATACGTTCTCAGAACGGCTGCGGAGACTCTCTATCATCTCATAGCCATACATATCCCTCCCCTCCAGAAGCTTCATAAGCAGCATCATAGTGCTGCCAGAAATAAGACTTTTATCAACCGCCATACTGTCATCTCCCTTCTCAGAAACTTGTACACTCCGGCAAATTATTTCTGCATGATTCCTTTTCTATATATAGATTGTCGATATATCGACCATCTATATTATAATTCTTCAAGTTCACAATGTCAATCCAATTCTTGTACATAAAAATAAAAAAATTCTTTTTTTGCACCGAATCAGAAGACTTCTTCGTCTAATAAGTGTAAAGTAATTACAGAAAAAGCTTTTTCACTCAAACCGAAAAAAGTGAGGTGAGACATATGGATATGCTATTAGTAAAAAAGGCGCAGAAAAATGACACAGCCGCTTTCATACAGCTGATTGAGGAAAATAAAGCCGCACTTTACAAGGTAGCCCACGGCTATTTATACAGTGACGATGATATTGCAGACGTAATGCAGGATACCATTCTTTCCGCCTACGAGCATATCGGGGACTTAAGAACTGCGTCCTATTTTAAGACCTGGATCACAAGAATCCTCATTAATCACTGCACCAGCCTGCTCCGGCGCCAGAAAAAATTCGTATCCATAGAGCAGGCAGAAGAACCTGCAGTTCCATTTCCGGAAAGTGACTACGAATTCCATGAACTTCTAAAGGAACTGCCGGAAAATGACCGGGTGATCTTTCTCCTTTATTATGGAGAAGGCTTTAACACGCGGGAGATCTCCGAGATTCTTGAGCTAAATGAAAATACCGTAAAGAGCCGTCTCAGAAGAGGCAGAAAAAAGCTGGAACAGGCCATCTCATATTAAAAGAGATCATGCTTTTTCATGCGTGGATGAAGCGCATGGCCTTCTGACACTTGTATCATTTCAAATTAAGGAGGGATGATATTATGACATTATCAAAAAAACAACTGGAACAGATCCTAAGCAAAGAGCTTCAGATACCTGACAAGGTAAATGAACGGATAAACGAAACCTACGACATGCTGCGGGCAGATGCCATGAACCAGCCAAAGGGCAGGCGCCGCAGGCATTCCTACACTGCAGCCGCAATCGCAGTCATCTGCTGCCTCGCCATTCCAGGAGGCGTATATGCTGCAGCAAATCCAGATTTCTTTAACGGGATATTTGGGAATGCAACCAAAAAATCTACCCCCGCAGTCACAAAAGAGATTGATAACCAGAAAGGCGGAACTACCACTGTAACAATTCCTTCCCATGAATATGTTTCCGTGGATCCGGCGGAAGCGGAAAAATTAATTGGCAGCGGCGCCATGAGCGAACCCGTCAAAAAGCAGCTTGGCGAGCATACCCTCTGTGTAGAAAACCTGATCTATGATCAAAACAGTGCACTTATGTATTTTACATTAGAGCGGAAGGGCGGCGTCACCCTGCTAATCGGAAATGATGAAACCAATGCAGCAAAAGGCGCACTCTTTGACGAAAATGATCCATGGATATTTCAGCTTGAAACAACAGAAGGAAACTTATACGGCGACAATATCTATATCGACACAGAAAAAAGCACAAAGGATAAGTTCTACTGTTACGCTTATATGGCTGCCTTCCAGACCTTGCAGGAAGGAGAATTTCCAGTACTGAAGATTTACAAATATTCCGCTCCCCGCGCAGAATTACCAGAAGATTACGACCTGGAGGAAGAAACCGTGCCGCTGACAGAAGAGCCGCCAATTCCTATACAGAAATTAGATATGGGAGAAAACGGCTACGTTGAATATTCCCCCATCTCCATATCCTTTGATCTGTCAAAAGGAACCGGCCTTACCGCAGAAGAGGCATACGACCCCTGGAATCTGAAACACCTGGAGATCAAATTCAAGGACGGAAGCAGCTACGTCATCTGCGACACAAAAGACAATGCAGAAAATAACAGCTATTCCCTTACAAGGGAGCCCATGGACGGGAAGACCATGACCACACTCACATTCAACCGCCTGGTAAATACAGAACAGATCGAAGAAATCGTCTTAAACGACAAGGTACTGCCCATAGAATAAGCGCGATTGGGGACAGGTCATTTTTAATCGGGGACGGGGCATTTTTAAAATTGCCCCGTCCCCATAAGTTTCAGGTTCACGACCTCCCGGAACAGTGCATACAGCACTGACACCATGGGTATGAATATGAGCATCCCCACGACTCCCATAAGGCTGCCGCCGACGCTTACCGCGGCCAGTACCCAGATGGATGGCAGTCCCACGGAGTTCCCGACTACGTGGGGATAGATGAGGTTTCCCTCGATCTGCTGCAGTACTAAGAACAGCACCACAAAGACCAGTGCCTTCATGGGGTCTACCATGAAGATGAGGAATGCCCCAACGGCGCATCCGATGAATGCGCCGAAGATGGGGATCAGTGCCGTGAATGCGATCACGATGCCTGAGAGCAGTGCGTAGGGAAGTTTTAACACTGCCATCGTCACCACGAACATGCATCCGAGAATGATTGCCTCTACACACTGTCCTGTCAGGAAGCTTGAAAATGTATTGTAGGTCAGTGCCAGAACCTCCAGCGTGGCTTCTGCACGCCCCTTCCTTACGAACGCGAACAGGACCTTTTTCGACTGTACTCCCAGCTTCTCCTTCTGCAATAGTATATAAATGGCAAAGACAAATGCTATGAAGAACGTGGTAATGCTGCTGACAATGCTTTTCGCTGCTGTTATGGTGGAATCCAGTACGCTGCCCGCCCCGTATCCGAGGAAATCAATTCCCGTGCTCATGATCTTGTCCCAGTCAAATTCCAGTTCATTTACCCACTCCATAATTTCCTTATTCCCATGGAAAATGTCTTCTACCCACATCTGGACCTTAGGGATAAATTCCTGAATGCTCTGTCCCAGATTGGCAAATGTCTTTCCAAGCTGTGGGATCAGGACAAACATGACCAGTACGATCACGCCAATTACTGCCACGAGCACCAGAGTCATGCTGACCGGGCGTGCCAGTTTCCTAAGGACCGGCTTCTTCCTGGTTTTCTCTTCTGAAAACAGATGCCTTTCCACAAAGCTCATGGGGACATTCAGCACGAATGCGATCGCACCTCCCAGGATGAAGGGAAACATGACATTAAACAGGAACCCCAGTATCTTCAGTACATCCTCATATTTCCACAGGCACGCTACAACAAGTGCCGTAAACACAACCAGTCCTCTGATTTTCTTTACCGTTTCATCACTTAAATTCATAATTCCTCCTATTTCTTCGCGGAAATTTATTCCAACAATCCTAAAACATATTGTAACATATACACTATGGAATATTTCTAAACTTTTAATTAACTCTGAATTTCCTTGTCTTCATCCTTTAATTTATATATAATAGTAAGTAATCTCTACATGAGTTAGCCTGACACAAATTAAAAATATGGAAAGGAACATCAAAACATTATTATGAGATTACGAAGTAAATTAGCGATCCGGTGCGCAAAGCTTACGAGCACGCTGATCAAGAAGCTGAACCGCGGAAGCGGCGTTACACTCCCTGGATATGTGGCGCGTCTGATTGACCCAGAGATTCTGTCTGTCATGTCCGGCATGGTGCGCGAGAAGACCATCGTAACCATGGGGACCAATGGAAAGACAACAACGAACAGCATACTGTACCATGCACTGAAGGCTGAAGGAAAGACGGTGATTATCAACCGGACCGGAGCCAATATGCTCAACGGGATCATTTCCGCCTTCGTGCTTGCTACGGACCGGAAGGGGCGTCTTCATGCGGATTATGCCTGCATTGAAGTGGACGAGATTGCCTCTGTAAGAGTTCTTCCGCAGCTAAAGCCGGACTGCGCCCTTCTTACCAATATTTCCAGGGACCAGCTGGACCGCTTCGGCGAGGTGGACATTACCTATAATAAGATTAAGACCGCTGTGTTAAGTGTGCCTGAGACAAAGCTGATTCTTAACTGCGATGATATTCTCTCTTATACCCTGACACAGGACTGTAAGAATTCCTATGTGACATACGGAATCAGCGAACAGATCTTTGACGA
The DNA here is from genome assembly GCA_947566645.1 of uncultured Lachnospiraceae bacterium. Taxonomy (GTDB): domain Bacteria; phylum Bacillota; class Clostridia; order Lachnospirales; family Lachnospiraceae; genus CAPEBR01. The sequence goes on along the minus strand of CANOKL010000023.1, from coordinate 17,681 downwards.
CATCTCCCGCTCTGAGATCAGGGAAAGCATCTTCTGCCGCTCCTGCGGGAAAAAGCTGTCTTATGATTTCTTCCACTATGGGCAGCTTGGCATCTATCACTGTCCGAACTGCGGGCTGAAACGGCCCGAGCCTGATTACACTGCGGAAAATATTGTCCTGCATGATACGGCATGCCCGTCCGGGAAACCCTCAGACGGTACCATGGAAAAGGGCCAGTGTACCGCCGCATCCGCCGGTACTACGGAAAAGGAACAGCGCGCCGCCGCATCCGCCAGTATTATGGAAAAGGAACAGCGCGCCGCCGTATCCGCCGGTTGCGCTACGCAGGGCAGTTCATCTGCAGGCAGGCCCATCCTTTCAGACAGAATGTACTCTTTCACCCTGGGTGGAATGGAGATTGCCTCTCAGGCGCGGTCGCCTTATAACATTTACAATACGCTGTCCGCCTATGCCGCACTGTGCGCCCTCCAGGCACCAATGAAAAAGTTTAAGCAGACCATCGAAGGCTTTGATTACGGAAACAACCGCGAAAGCGTCTTCATGATAAACGGCGCCCGCGTGCAGCTCCACCTTGCGAAGAACCCCATCGGCTTCCAGCAGAAGATTTCCCTCGTGCTAAAGGACCCGGATCCAAAGGATGTCATTATCCAGATCAATGACACCTATCAGGACGGCGAAGACATTTCCTGGCTCTGGGACGTAGACTTCCAGTACCTTGCGAATGCCAACGCCGCCACCATCACCACCAACGGAACAAGGCGCCACGACATGGGGCTTCGTCTCAAATACGAGGACATCCCCTGCAGTTCCACGACGGATCTCCGGAAGACTGTGGAAAAGCTCATCGCCGAAGGCACAAAAAATCTGTACGTCATCGTAAACTATTCCGGCCTGTACCGGACAAACCATATGCTGACTGAACTGCAGTCCATAACGAAAGGAGGCGCCACATCATGAAACTGACCATAGGACATCTCTATCCCGACCTTCTTAATCTGTACGGTGACAGAGGCAACATCCAGTGCTTCCGCAAACGGCTTGAATGGCGCGGCATAGAAGCAGAGGTAATCCCATTCCTCTCAGGAAGCAGGACTGATTTTTCCAGATTAGACATTGTCCTCCTGGGCGGAGGCTCTGACCGGGAGCAGGAATTAGTATGCAGATATATGAAGGAAATCAAGTCCGATTTCAAAAACTATGTGGAAGACAACGGCGTCGTCCTCGCAGTGTGCGGCGGCTACCAGCTTCTGGGAAAGTATTATAAAACCGACAAAAAAATGATCGAAGGCCTGGAGATCCTCGACATTTACACCGAGTGGGAGCCGGAACGGCTGATCCGGAACATCATCCTGAACAGCCCCCTCTTTTCCACCCCCATCGTCGGCTTCGAGAATCACGGCGGACGCACCTATATCGGAAACCATACTCCCCTCGGGAAAGTATTCTTCGGTCTGGGCAACACTGGCAAATCCGGTTATGAAGGCGTGGTCTACAAAAATGTCATTGCCACCTACCTCCACGGACCCCTCCTCCCCAAAAATCCCCAGGTGTGCGACTACCTTCTCGAACGCGCACTCAAAAGGAAATACGGAGAAGAAATAAAGCTTGAAAAACTCCCCGATAAGTTAGAGCAAAAAGCAAATAACTATATCGTGGGGCGCTACAGTGACAAAAAATACGTCCTCAAAGAAACCATCAAACGATATACGTAATTGGGGACAGGTCATTTTCAATTGGGGACGGGGTATTTTTAAAAATACCCCGTCCCCAATTTCAGTTTCAACAGCTGCAGCAGTGCCAGCCCGTACACCCACATCATCTTCGCTGCATCTAATCTCACAACCTGGAAGATTTTTTCCAGTCCCGGTACCAGGAGCACTCCTGTCAGAAGCACTGTCCCGATTACAAATGCCCCGATCAGGAATCTGTTATTGAACATTTTCTTTGAGAAGATCCCGGTTTTTTCTGATTTGCAGCAAAATCCATACACCAGTCTTGACATGCACAGTGTCCCGAATGCCATGGTGCTTGCCAGTGCCGCATCCTGGCTCCGGTATCCGATTAAAAATGCTGCTGCGGTTCCGATGCCGATTCCAAGTCCTCCTGACGCGATTTTGAGCAGATATGCTTTTGTCAGAATGGATTCACTCATGGGGCGCGGCTTCTCTCTCATGACTGCTGCCGTGTGGGGTTCCAGTCCCAGCGCAATTGCGGGAAGGCTGTCGGTCAGGAGATTGATGAACAGCAGATGTACCGGGGCGAATGGCACTGGCAGGCCCGCAATGGAGGCAAACAGCACTACCAGGATTGCCCCAAGGTTTCCGGACAGGAGAAATTGTATGGAGTTCTTGATATTCTGGTAAATGTTTCTTCCGTTCTCTACTGCCTTTATGATGGTTGCAAAGTTATCATCTGTCAGTACCATTGCTGCTGCGTCCTTGGAAACTTCTGTTCCTGTGATGCCCATTGCCACACCGATGTCTGCCTGCCTGAGGGCCGGCGCGTCATTTACCCCGTCTCCGGTCATGGCCACAATATGCTCCCGCTCCTGCCATGCCCGCACGATCCGGATCTTGTGCTCTGGTGAGACCCGCGCGTAGACAGAGATTCCCGGAACGAATTCCCGCAGCTCCTCATCCGACATATTTTCAATAACTGCTCCTTCGCATGCCTCTGAAGCATCCTTCAGAATTCCGATACGTCTGGCAATCGCCGCTGCCGTGATCTTATGATCTCCGGTTATCATGACTGGCCTGATACCCGCCTTGATGCATTCCCGGACTGCTGCTGCAGACTCCTCCCTCGGCGGATCCATCATGGAAATCAGACCGAGAAAGGTAAGGTCGTTCTCGTCCGCCAGTGTCAGCTCCCTCTCCTCTTCCAACTCCCTGTATGCAAATGCAAGAACCCGAAGCCCTCCTTCTGAAAATCCGGTATTCTGCCGCTCGATGTTAAGCAGATCCTCCTGGGAAATATCTCTTACCCCGTCTCCTGTCCTGATACGGCTGACACGTTTCAGCAGAACATCCACCGCTCCTTTTACAATCATGACATAGTTGTCCTCTATGAGGTGTTCTGTAGACATCAGCTTCCTGTCGCTGTCAAATGGGATTTCAGACTTGCGGGGATATTTTTCTCTGACTTCCCTGGCCTCTTCTCCAAGGCGGCTTCCCAGGTTAATCAGTGCCGTCTCTGTAGGGTCGCCAATCTCCTTTCCATTTTCATTCGTAGAATCATTACATAGCATACTATAGCAAAGAAGCCGTCTTTCATTTCCCCCTCCGGAAAGGATATCATCTGCTGCAATCCTTCTTCCGTCCACATAGTAATCCATGACCGTCATCCGGTTCTGGGTCAGTGTGCCCGTCTTATCAGAGCAGATCACCGACACGCTTCCAAGCCCTTCCACTGCCTGGAGCTTTCTTATGATTGCATGCTCCTTTGCCATCTTCTGTGTCCCAAAGGACAGCACAATCGTGACAATCGAACTCAAAGCCTCTGGAATCGCCGCGACCGCCAGTGCCACTGCAAAGAGAAACGCATCCACCGCGGATCCGCCGCGCAGCACATTGAGCCCAAATAAAATGCCGCAGAATATTAAAATAATGATCGAAAGCTTCTTCCCGAATTCATCCAGATTCATCTGGAGAGGCGTCTTTTTCTTAGATGTATCCCCTAAAAGCTTTGCAATTTTCCCAACCTCGGTCTCCATCCCGATTGCAGTCACCTCATAGGATGCCCGCCCATAAGTAACAAAACTTCCCGAGAAGACCCGGTTTGTCTGATCCCCAAGAGCCGCCCCTTCCGGAGCCTCCTCAAGAGACTTCTCCACCGGCAGGCTCTCACCCGTAAGAGCACTTTCATCCACCTTCAGGCTTGCCTCATGAAGAAGTTTTCCGTCAGCCGGAATACAGTCACCTGCCTCCACCAGCACCTCGTCCCCCACCGTAACCTCTCTTGCGGGGATCTTCACGGTCTGTCCCTCCCTGACCACCTTCGCATCCGGGGCAGACATCTGTTTTAAGCTGTTCAGCGACTGCTCCGCCTTCAAGGTCTGTACCGTGCCAAGCACCGCGTTGATCGTAATCACAACCAGAATCACCGCCGCACTTTCCCAGTCCCCCAGAAAGCCAGACACCACTGCGGAAATAATCAGGATGATTACAAGGAAATCCTTAAACTGCTCAAAGAAAATCTGAAGCGTGCTCTTCTTCCTGCCCTCTGCAAGCTCATTAAAGCCATACTTTTCCTGGTTCCGTTTTGCCTGTTCATTTGTCAACATCACATATCCTTCCCTTCCTGCAGTAAAGTCTCTTAAAATATTATCATTCCCATTTACTGCCGAAAAAATGTGAAAGACTGGAAAGCCAGGCTGATTTAAACCGCAATAAAAAGAGACCCTATTGCATAAAAAATTATACAATAAAAGTCTCACCATTTCATTGCGATACGGATGTTCAGCTGCAGCAACAGAATCTTGCACCGCTGCGGACGCACATCGTACTGACGACATCGCAAACGCCTGCATATGACGCAGGTTACTCCCTCTTATTTAATATCTAATATAGAGGAATATTAAAATATTGTCAACATGTTTTTTAATTGGGGACACCCTATTTTCAATTTGGGACGGGGCATTTCTAAAAATGCCCCGTCCCCAACTTTTATTCCTCTACCAGGCTATGAAGTTTTCCATTTGCAAGCCAGATGAGTGCCGCGAATACGAGCATCAGTGCGAAGATTCCCACGAATACCGGGAATACGTCAAATTTTTCGATGAATGCCTGTACGAAGGGGCTTAGCTTATTGGCTCCGAAGGTGGATACTGCGATTACACCCATTAAGAGTGAAAGGTATTTCTTCGGCGCGTATTTACTTACGAAGGAATTACGCAGCGGCGAGAAGCACATCTCTCCGACCGTGATGACTGTAGAGAACAGAAACGGCCATATTACGCTTGCTTTTATAGATGCGTCTGCACCGACGCCGCGGATTGCTTCGCATGCTACCATAACTCCGAATGCAAGTCCTACAAACAGGAAACTGAGTGATACTTTTTTGAACATATTCAAATCGCCCTGGGGACGTGCAGCCAGCTTCTTCCAGATGGCAGCCATCACTCCTCCCAGTGCAACGCAGAGTAGTCCGTTCCACGTTGTTGTAATCCATGACGGCGGAATCTCGAAAGAGCCAAGTGACATTTTCACATAATCTGTCATGTAAATGACCAGGGCCAGGTCCTGCTGGTAATAGAACAGCCAGAAGAGCACGGAGAACGCGGATACCAGCACAATTGCCAGTACACGGTTTCTCTCCAGCTTTGTAAGAGGTTCATTCTTGCCTGCATCTGCGCTTCCCTTATCCTCTGTCGTAGAACCTATGATATTTCCCTTTTCATCTGTCAGATACTTGAATGGCTTAATCCCCTGCCCCTGGAGGTTTTTCCAGTTCAGTACAAACCATGCAGCGCCCACCACGCACCACAGCGCGGCCATCACGAAGCACTGTCTGAATCCAAGCACATCGCCGCGCCTGAACAGATGCAGATACAGATATCCGGTAAGCAGAGAACCCACAAACGCACCGATATTTACATAGGAATACTGGATGGAAAATGCTGCATCCAGAAGCTCCTTGCTCTGATACTGCCTTCCAATCAGAGCGTTCAGATTTCCTTTGAAAAAACCTGTTCCGATAGAAACCAGAATAATCATTGCGTTCACCATACCTGGTCCGGTAGCCTTCCATCCCACCAGGTAACCAATTGCCATAATAATGTAGCCCAGTGTAATCGCATATCTCGCACCAAGCCACCTGTCACATACAACACCGCCGATCAGCGGCGCCATATATGTATAAGCCGTCAGATTCGCGGCCATAACAGCAGCGTCTGTTCTCTCAACTCCAAGACCGCCCTCCGCAATCGTCGTAATCAGAAATAAGAGGAGCAGCGGCTTTGCTCCATAAAATGCCAGCCGTTCGAATGTAAACGTAATACAGCAGGCATAAAACCCTCTTGGATGTTTTTGTTTCACTTGTGTTTCTCCCATCTCTTTTCTCCTTCTTCAATTAGGGACACCCTATTTTTAATCTGGGACGGGGCATTTTTCAAAATGCCCCGTCCCCAAAGAACTTCTCCATGGCTTTTACCATGTAGCAGCTGTCTTTCACTCCTGCTGTCTCATAAGATGAGTGCATCGCCAGCTGCGGCAGTCCGATATCCACGCAGTCCATGGATACCTGGGACATGGCTATATTGCCAAGAGTGCTTCCGCCTGCCATATCTGAGCGGTTTGCAAAGAACTGGACGGGTACGCCTGCTTCTTTGCAGATTCCTCTGAATATGGCAATGCTTACGGCATCACTTGTGTATTTCTGCCCTGCGTGGGATTTTATGACGATTCCTTCGTTCATATATACGCAGTTTTCCTGATCTGTTTTATCCGGGTGGTTTGGATGTACTGCATGTGCATTGTCGCAGCTGATCATGAAGCTTAAGGCTGCGGCGCGGTAGAATTCTTCCTCGTCTTTCTTAAGGCTGAGGTTGATGCGGTACAGTACATCTGCTAAAAAGGTTGACGCGGCTCCCTGCTTTGTTCCGGAGCCTACCTCCTCGTTGTCAAAGCATGCATAGACATTTATGGCATGCTTGTCGGCTCCGGATAAGAAGCCTTTGAGGGATGTGTAGGCACATTGCAGGTCGTCCAGCTGCGGGCAGGAAATATACTCGTTGTCTGCGCCCCACACGGATGGTTCCATCCGGTTATAGAGGTACAGGTCTGTTCCGTAGATCTCTTCCTCTGCCACGCCAAGTTCGCTGGCGATGAGCTTTTTAAAATCACCTTTCTTACAGCCGCTTCCTCCGAACAGGGGAAGCATGTCTGTCTGCCTGTTGTATGCATAGCCCTCATTTACTTCCCGGTTCATATGGATCGCCATGTTTGGTATCATCAGCAGATCCCGGTCAATATTGACGAGCTTTGTGGTATAACCATTGTTCTCCTTTATTACTGCGCGCCCGGCAACAGAGAGCGGCCTGTCAAACCAGGTGGCGCACAGCATTCCGCCGTATCCCTCTGTGTTCAGCTTCATGTACTTATCTTTTACCGTAAGCTCCGCATTCTCTTTTATCTTAAAGGTCGGGGAGTCACTGTGGGATGCCGCGATCTTGAAGCGGTAGCCTTCTTCCAGCTCTTCTCCTGCTCTCCAGGCGATGATACTGGAACCGTTCCGGGTTACGTAATATTTCCCGCCCGGCCTTACTTCCCATTTTCCGGACTCTTCAAGCCTCTGAAATCCATTCTCCCGCAGAATGCCTCCAATATTCTCTACGGCATGAAAGGGTGTCGGACTTTTCTTTATAAAGGACATTAAACCTGCTGTGATCTCTTCATACATTTTCTCTTACCTCACTTTTAATACATGTTATCTCGCATTCCCTGCTTTCTTCTCCCTCTGCGCAATCTTTGGAAGCAGAATTCCAAGCGCCGTCAGAACAACTGGTGTTATAACATTCAGGGCAAATGTAAACGGATCGTCACTGTACATGCCAAGCAGGCAGCATACAGCTGTAACCGCAAAGCACCAGCCTCCGAAGAATATGGCTATCTTCTGATTTTTTACAAAACGGTATTCTGCCGGTATTCTGTCAAATGCCTTCCTGAGTGCCAGGTAAGCTACGAACACCCACAAGTACCGGAGCGGCATACATACTGAATTGAGCTTGGTAAGCTGCTGCAGGACAGCGGCTGCGCCAGGTACCAGAGTCTGGACAAGAATAATTGCTCCGGACAGGACGGTGACCATAAGAATTCCGTTGCTGTACACATCATGCTTGTTCTTTTTCAGCAGCTTTGACGGAATGAACTGACGGGTGTGCTTATTGTCAAGCAGCATACGGAGCGGCGCGTCAATACTCAGGATCAGGATGGAAAACTGGCTGATCGTGTTACAGAGGGCATAGATAATGAGGAAGGTATCTCCCAGATGGTAATATTCCCCAAGCTTCTGGAATGCCCAGTAACCGCCATTCGCCGCATAGGAATTGAACGCCTCGTCGCTGCTGTTGATGACTGCCGGGTCGAACATTCTGCCCATGGCAACTGTTCCTAACATGGCGCAGACTACAACCATAATTGCCATGGCAATAATTCCCTTTGGAAAGCCCTTACTTGGATTCTCCACCTTATTTACATATGGGGAAATCTTTTCGCAGCCGCCCACTGCAAATACAAGAATTGACAGGGATGTAAAGTATGCAACATTAAAATTCGGTATCAGATTCTTCAGGCTGTACTCTGTATGCACATAATCTGCGCCCGGATTAATCAGCGGGGCTGCAAACAGCATAATAATGTAGAGAATCGACATAATGAATACACAGGTCCCGGCCAGTGTAAGCAGCTTCTTAAGCGGATTCAGTCCCTTGCTTGCAATGAAGCATCCGATCAGGAATACTGCAAAGGTAGCAAGCTGTACATAGAGTGTCGGGAAGGAATCGTAAGTCTCCGCATTACGGAAAACCATCCAGCTTAATGCCTTAAGTCCGCCGCTCCCCTTACTCGCAATGTAGGTAATATGGCATGCAAAATAGGTCCATCCTGCATAATATGCAATCTTAGGTCCGATTGTACCGTGGATCCATGAGCTGACGCCGCCGCCTTCATTTTTAAAAGCAGAACCAAGCTCTCCTACCATAAGCGCATATGGAAGGAAATACAGCCCAAACATGAATATCCAGCTGATGATAACCTGTATCCCATTAAAATAGATAAATCCGTTTACAACATTTCCAAATCCCCAGACCGTGGAAAATCCCATCATGGCCAGGGCAGTCCATTTTATCTTATTTGTATCTGACATTTTAAAACCTCTCCTTATTCTGACATCTCCTTACTCTAATCTCCCCTTATTCTAATCTCCCTTTATTCTGATCTCTTCTTGTTCCAGCCTCTCCTTATTCTAGCCTCTCTTAACTCCAGCCTCTCCTTATTCTGCGTAACGTCTGAGAATGTCTTTCGTAATCCTGACTGCAAGCTCCATACCCTCTATTGTGATATGCTCATAAGGGCCGTGGAATGCATATCCCCCGGTGCCGAGATTCGGACAGGGCAGACCCTTGAAGCTTAATCTCGCGCCGTCAGTTCCCCCTCTGACAGGTGAGATATCTGGTTCAAGGCCAACACCTTTAATTGCCTCTTTCGCATTCTCTACCAGATGGAAGCATGGTTCGATCTTTTCCCGCATATTCCGGTAAGATTCTACGATTTCCAGCTCTACTGTACCTTCCCCATAGGTCTCATTCATACGCTCTTCGATCTTACACAGAAGCGCATGCCTCTTCTCATAATCCTCACGGTCATGGTCACGGATAAAGTATTTCATCTTCGTAAGGTCTACCGTACCGGTCATGCTCACCAGATGATAAAAGCCCTCGTAGCCCTCTGTTGTCTCGGGCCTCTCCTCCTCTGGAAGCATGGACTGGATCTCCATGGCAAGAAGCTGGGAGTTCACCAGGACATTCTTCGCGCTACCTGTGTGAACATTATTCCCATGAATCGTGAAAAATGCGGTAGATGCATTAAAGTTCTCAAACTGGATCTCTCCCTCCTTTGAGCCGTCCAGCGTATAGGCATACTGTGCGCCGAATTTCTCCACGTCAAAGTGCTTCGCTCCTCTGGCAATCTCCTCATCCGGTGTGAATCCGATACAGATCTTCCCGTGAGGAATATTCTCCTGGATCATCTCTTCCACAGCCGTCAGGATCTCCGCAATCCCCGCCTTGTCGTCCGCTCCCAGAAGTGTGGTGCCGTCCGTAGTAATCAGTGTCCTTCCCTTAAGCTCCTTAAGGTGCGGGAACTCGGAAACTGTCAGGACCCTGCCGCTCGTCCCAAGAACAACATCTTCCCCATCATAGTCCTTTATAATCTGCGGCTTAATGTCCTTACCGCTAAAATCAGTTGCAGTATCCATATGTGCCACCAGGCCCACTGCAGGCTTATCCTCATATCCTGGCGTCGCCGGAACCACGCCATAGATGTAGCACTTTTCATCCAGCACTACGTCCTGAATCCCGATCTCCTTCATCTCCTCTAAAAGCATCTTCGCCAGGTCAAATTCCCGTTCTGCTGAAGGAACTGTCTCACTCGCCTCATCACTGGTCGTCCATACATTTACATACTGTAAAAGTCTTTCATACGCTCTCATATCATTTACTCCTGATCTGTAACTGCCCCATACCTTCGCAGTTACCATTTTTCTATTCCTTATACCTGACGGTCCTCTTCCATCTCCGAGGCCGCAAGCTTCATAAATTCAGCCATACTTCTTGTAAAATACTTGTTCTTACGATAATAAAAATATACATTTCTCTCTGCTGCCGGATCATCAAGCTTATAATAATACACATTCAGATCCGGCGGAAGGTATCTGATTGCCGTGTCGCTTATGAAGGAAACTCCCATCCCCTGCTCTGTCAGGTGGTAGGTGGTAAGCATCTGGTCAAGCTTCCAGGCAACCTTCGGCGTGATGCCTGCGCGCTTACAGATTCCCTCCACCCGCTCTCTCGTATCATTATGCTCCCGGAGAAATACAAAGGGATCCCCCTCGAACATCTTAAGCGGCACCCCGTAGGTCTCCTTCCTGATGTGTGCCCCGCTTCGGATCTCTGCAGAACTTAAGCTCCATGACTTTGCCGCCGCATTGCTTGGAAAAGAAGCAGGCACAGCAAGCAGGAGATGTTCTGTCTTCACATATTTCTTTTCATACAGCTCTTCATCCAGCGGATAGTTGTCCATAATCAGGTCAATCTCCCCGGAAAAAAGCTTTTTCTCAAGCTGCGAGGTGTGTCCCTCGATCAGTCTCAGCTCCACATTCGGATACATCTCCTGAAATTTCTTGAAGATCCCCGGAAATATATATGCCGCAAAGAGATACGTGCCCCCAACACTTAAGCTGCCCGTGGACAGCTCATTCAAATTGCTGACATATCCGGCGAACTCCTCTTCCATCTCCATAATCTTCTCTACAATCTTAATGTATTTTCTTCCACATTCTGTCAGGCGGACAGGGCTTCTGCTTCTGTCAAAGAGCGGCGTGCCGATCTTCTTCTCTACCTTTTTCACGGTAGCGCTCAGCGCCGGCTGGGAGATAAAGAGCTTCTCCGCTGCCTTTGAAAAGCTTCCCTCCTTATAAACTTCATATACATAATTCATATTAGAAAACATTGTGGGTGCCTCCGGGTTCCTGTTAAGCTTTTGACATGCGGCTTGTGCGCATCCATTTATGCTGAGCGACAGATTGATCTGGCATTCAGTATATATTTTATCATCTTCATTTCAGTAAAATCAACTTATTATTATCGTATCTTATACGATACACACCGCTCTGCCATGGCCTGCATCCAGGAGGAGCTTTGCCTCATCCTCTCTGACATCATAGACTTCAATAATCTGATTCCACTGTGCTTCTTCCTCCCAGCGTTTCCTGAGTATCCCATTCTTCTGCCTGAGAAGCTCTGGCTGGTATAAGCGTGTCTTGCTGTTTTCATTGATTGCACCATAGTACACATCGGCCTCAATCATATCCTGGAACATATGGCTCCCGTATGACAGATCCGGATGATAGCCCACCTCGCCATATGCCACCTCACAGATTGCCTTAAAGCAGCTTACATCCGCATAGGATACCGGGACTCCCAGCTCTGGTGATGAGGTCCCGATCCTCCCTGGAACAAGGAGCAGGCATGACGCATCCTGAAATTCCTGGTTAATCTTGCCGATAATTCTTGCAATCTCCGGCTTCTTCGCATAAGGGCACTCATAATAAGCTCTCGGGTCCACATGGACAATGTAGTCGATCCGTTCCCACCTGGAGCGGTTCACAGAGGTTCTTCTTACATCAAAAAGCACTCTTTTATCCTGATCTTCCGGAATATGAATCTTCCCTGATTCCCTGCTCCTAAGCGGACGGCACTGCAGAAGATTCAGCTGCCATTTCCCTTCATCTGTTCCTGTCACTGCAAATTCAATATCTACCGGACGGGCATATTCTTCCTCCAGCATCTTAAGGAGCCGTCTCATAATATGTATAAAATGCTCTGTCTCTACAAGTCCCTGACAGTCAGCGAAAAAGACCTTGTGGTATTTTCTTCTCTGTCTCAGCAGATCCTCTGCCTCGGTGTCTCTGCTAAGAAGCAGTCTTTTCTGCCATTCAGGAAGCAGCTCCTTAATGGCCCCAAGGCTCTTCGTCACCAGCCTGCCTTCCTCCAGATCAATCACATCCACATTTCTCTGGGAGTACTTATGTCTCTCGCCGATGGTTGTCCTTAAGTTTGCCTGTGGACGGTCCAGGCCTACAAGTCTCGGGTAATCTCCAGGCGTCCTCTCCACCGCCCTCGTCCCAAGCCCCATAACAATCCGCAGCATTCCCGCATCCGGATTGAGATATTCCATCCATTTATAAGGATTATAGGAACATCCCATCCCTGCCGCCGCCGGAAAATACAGATCTCCCTGCCTGTGTCCTGCCACACGCTGTATAAGGAGCGCCATCTCCTCTTTCTTCTCTGTCAGATGAAGCTTTCTGCGGTACTCCTGCGCTGATACATTCCGTACACTCTCATACACCTCTTCTATAGCATTTAGAAAATTCCCCAGTTTTTCCTCTGCCGTACCCTGACTGGTACAGAAGACAGATGCATACTTCCCTGAAAATGCATGGTCATAGCCATCCTCCATAATACTGCTTGATCTTACTATAATCGGAGAATCCCCATAACTCTCAAGCATCTTCTGAAATTGTTCCTTCACAGTCCCCGCAAGTATAAGCCTTCCTTCAAGAAGATAATTGCGAAAAAGCTCTGTTCCCACAAACCAGGAATCATGGGGCACCAGATACTCTTCACATTCTGGCAGATGCGCAGATACCAGCTTATGTGCCAGCAGAAGTCCGCAGGCCTTTCCTCCTATTACACCGCCGCCGATCTTCCGCTCTTCAATCCTCTGGAAATCCCCGCCTGTAAAGTACTTCAGAATCAGCTGCTCCATCTTCGGTTCATCCGTCATAATTCGATTACAGATAAGCTTTTTCTCTTCCTTTGTCAAAGGTTCTTCCCTCCTTTCCTTATCTCCATACTAAAACAAAATTTTTTCACTGGCAAATACAGAAACATTTATATCTTCTATAACTATCCGCTTATATTTCCTTATATTCCGACATTTTTCACTGTGCAAAATTACCAAATCAATTCTCCGATTTTCAGATCATCTGTCAGCGCTCATAACTGTTCAATTATAATTTCTATACAATTATCTGTATTTGAAATTTTAAAAACCGCTCTCTATAATGAGGGCAAATCCAGTAAAACAAACACGTACCCCACAGGGTACAAGGAGGAACATGATTATGCAATCAATTACAGAGCTTTCACCATCTGAGCTCAGAGGCGAGTATTCCTCTCTTATGGAAGAATACCATAAAGTCCAGGATGCGCATCTGAAGCTCAATATGGCAAGGGGAAAACCGGCGCCTGCGCAGCTGGACCTGAGTATGGAGATGATGCATCTCCCCAAGAACCTGAAGACAGAGGATGGCACTGACATACGGAATTACGGAATCCTGGAAGGGCTTCCGGAATGCCGCAGGCTGTTCGGCGAATTACTTCATATTCATCCCGATCAGATTATCCTGGGCGGAACCTCCAGTCTGAATCTGATGTTTGACACCATGTCTGCCTTACATCTCTTCGGGACAGACGGCCTGGCCCCCTGGAGCTACCATAGATATAACGGGCACCCGGTAAAATTTCTCTGCCCTGTACCAGGCTATGACAGGCATTTTAAGATCTGTGAGGAGCTGGGCATGGAGATGATCCCGGTTCCCCTTAAAAAGGACGGTCCGGATATGGAAATCGTAAAGGAGCTGGCCCGCTCCGATGCCAGTATTAAAGGAATCTGGTGTGTACCGCTCCACTCCAATCCAGAGGGAGTCTGCTACAGCGACGAAGTTGTATGTGAGCTTGCCCGAATGGAAACAGCAGCGGATGACTTCCGGATCTTCTGGGACAACGCATACGGGGTACATCATATTTATGAAGAGATTGCCCTGAAAAATATAATAGATGAATGTGAGAACTACGGTCATCCGAACCGGGTATATTACTTTTTTTCTACATCAAAAATCACATTCCCGGGCGCCGGAGTATCCTTAATTGCGTCAAGCCCGGCAAATATTGCCGAGTTAAAAAAACATATGTCTGCACAGACCATCAGCCATGATAAAATCAACCAGCAGAGGCATGTAGAATTCTTCCAGACTCCCGACGGTCTGCGCAGGCATATGGATGCTCTGGCGGGAAAGCTCCGTCCAAAATTTGACATTGTAGTAAATACACTGGACAAGGAGCTTGGCGAAACACACCTTGCATCCTGGAGTCATCCCAGAGGCGGATATTTCGTATCACTTCATACACTTCCCGGATGCGCGAAAAGAACCGTGGAGCTTGCAAAAGAGGCCGGAGTTGTGCTGACAGACGCCGGTGCAACCTATCCCTACGGCAAAGATCCAAAGGACAGCAATATCCGTATTGCGCCGTCTTTCCCGACTGAGCAGGAGCTGAAAGAAGCCATGGCTGTTCTTGTCCTGTGTATCAGGCTGGCAGGATGTGAGAAGCTGATGAGCAGCCGCAGCTCTTAATTTCACTTAATAGGCACATCTGCCAGAGAGTTTTATAAAAGAAAATAATTCAAATAAAGGAGATAAAAAATTATGAGTCAGACTTATAACCCTTATGACAATGTATTAAAGGTTGTAGAGGATGCAGCCTCCATCCTGGGCTACACAGAGAGTGACATTGAGGCAATTAAGTATCCGGAGCGCGAATTAAAGGTGTCGATTCCCGTCCGCATGGATGACGGGACTACACATGTATTTGAGGGATACCGTATACAGCATTCTACCTCCCGGGGTCCTGCAAAGGGTGGAATCCGTTTCCATCCTGCAGTAAATATTGACGAGGTGCGCGCCCTGTCCGCATGGATGACCTTCAAATGTGCGGTTGTGAACATCCCCTATGGCGGAGGAAAAGGCGGCGTAGTATGTGATCCTTCCAAATTATCTGAAAATGAGATCCGCGCCATCACAAGAAGATATACTGCTGCAATCGCTCCTCTAATCGGACCAGAGCAGGATATCCCGGCACCGGATGTTGGAACAAATGCGGGTGTGATGGGATGGATGATGGATACTTACAGCATGCTCAAGGGGCACTGCATCCACGGTGTCGTTACCGGCAAGCCGATTGAACTTGGCGGAGCTCTTGGAAGAAATGAAGCAACAGGACGCGGAGTCATGTTCACAACAAAAAACATTCTCTCCAGGCTGAATATTCCGGTGGCGGGAACAACTGTGGCTATTCAGGGAATGGGAAATGTAGGAAGTATTACTGCAAAGCTCCTGGATAAAGAAGGAATGAAGGTCGTAGCCGTAAGTGACGTATCCGGCGCCATCTACAATCCAGACGGACTGAATATTCCGGAGATCCTTAAATATCTTTCCAAAGACCGCAGAAACCTCCTGGAACATTACGAGGAGGAGGGCATGAAGCGTATCTCCAACAGTGAACTCTTAGAGCTTGACGTAACGGTACTCGTGCCGGCTGCACTGGAAAATCAGATTAACTCTGATAATGCAGATCGAATCCGGGCAAAAGTAATCGTAGAGGCAGCAAACGGCCCCACTACCTCTCAGGCAGATGAGATTCTGGAAAAGAAAGGCATTACAGTTGTGCCGGATATCCTTGCCAACGCAGGAGGTGTTGTTGTGTCCTACTTCGAATGGGTGCAGAACATCCAGTCCGTTATGTGGACAGAGGAAGCTGTGAACGAAAAGCTGAAAAACATAATGGACCCTGCCTTTGAAGCTGTGTGGAATATTGCAGACAGCAAGCATACAACTCTCCGTACCGGAGCCTACCTGATTGCCGTGAAGCGTGTTGTAGAAGCAAAGGCAGCACGCGCAATCTGGCCGTAACGGATTCTAAATATGCCATAATTCTTTCACCCTATAAAAAAGATAGAAGCGTCAAAAATTCTTTTGACGCTTCTATCTTTATCTTTTTCCTATACATTCAACCTCAAAAAACTTATCAATCTTCCTCTTAATGTCCTCCTGCTTTAAGAACTTGGACAGATAGCCTGCGGGTTTTAACGCAACTACCTTTTTGACACTCTCGGGGTCTGTACGTCCTGTCAGAAAAATAACCGGAAGTGCAGCCAGCTCATCCTCCGAGCGGATCATCTCCAGAACCTGTCTTCCATCGCAGACAGGCATCTCATAGTCTAAAAGCACCAGATCAGGCCTGTCAAGAGTAATAGAACGTATTGCCGACATTCCGGACTGTGCTACTGCGACCTCGTAATCTTCACTTAGCATCTCCTTTATACCCTGGCGCATGGTCATGGAATCATCCACCACAAGAATCTTATGCTTCTTCGGCTTTTCCCGCTTCATGAGATAACTCTCAATCTCACTCATGGCATTCTCTGCTTCTATGGGTGTCCCTACACCGTCCTGCAGCAGATGGGGGGCTATAACACAGTATGCAAAATATCCCGCTCCTGTGTCAAAGAGCAGGCTGACCTGCATCTTTTCCCTCTCGAATACATCCCGGAACTGCTCATATGTGAGAAGGTTCTCCTCCTTCATCTCACACAGCTTCATCTCTGGCAGATTCTCACTGACACGCCCTACGAACTGGCGCGCCGTATATCTGGCAGCATTGACAAGCATAGTATCAAGCTTATTCGTATGGATGCCCATTACCTTCCCAACTGTTTTAATAAGCAGCTGCTCCTCAAAGACCAGTATAATCTCCCACTTCTTATCATCCTCTTCCGTATTGTAAACCAGACGGTAATATACACCTTTTCCAAACTTTTCACCGCTATAGGTCCCGCTGACCACCTGGGATTCCAGGCGGAACATGTCGTAAAGAAGCTCCAGGATCACCTTTTTAATAGCCTCATGCTCATCCTTCGGCAGCAGATTCTCCCACTTGCTCGTACCGTCGCCTACAATTGCCTGATCCTCCGTAAGTGTATGTCCGATGAGCCATCCCGTACATACTCCAAGAAAATGATCCACAGATTCCGGAGAATAATCTGTTCTCTCAAGTTCCTCCTCAAGAGCAGGAAGCGTATTCTTCCGAAAGTCCTCGTGAATCTGCCTGTGCCGCTGAAGGTTCCTGTAATTAATAGATTCCATATAATGCTCTTCATCTCCGAAGTGCTTCATGGCATGTTCTTTAAAAAACTTAATCCCCTCCTGACATGCCCACTGCCCCTTCTTCTCCTCCTCACTGAAGGCAAAGAGTTTGTTAATGATTTTAAACAGGCGTTTATGCTCCTTATCAATTATATCTACACCAATATTATACTCGTCCTCCCATACCAGTTGATTGTCCATATAAAGTCCTCCCTTGTTCCATTCGCTTTTATATTATGATACAAGCGTCAAAATACCCTTTGACACTTACTTCATATTATAACTGTTCATGGCTTTATGTTACATGACAGTTAATTATTTCCACATATAAATACTATACCATAAAATAATAAAAATTTGTCACCTGAGTTTGACACTTTGTCATTTCATGAATGTCCGGTAACCCTTATGGTTACTG